>PAZH01000022.1 GCA_002716125.1 Rhodospirillaceae bacterium | reverse complement strand
TATCAGGTCGACGTCATGGCACACGGCACGAACACGGACCCTTATCAACCCATTGAGCGCGAGCAAAAACTAACCCGCCGCATCCTCGAAGTATTGGCGGAGTACAATCATCCGTTCGGAATTGTGACCAAATCCGATTTGGTCTTACGAGATGCGGATATCATCGCACCAATGGCCGAGAAGGGTATGGCCGTCGTGACACTGTCGGTTACGACGCTGGATCGCGATTTAGCGCGAAAACTCGAGCCGAGGGCCCCGACGCCGCCGAAGCGTCTCGCCGCCATCGGCACTCTCGCGGCGCTTGGTATTCCAACAGGTGTTCTTGCCGCCCCGATGATCCCGGCGCTGAACGACATGGAGTTGGAACGTATCCTTGAAGCCGCCGCAAAGGCAGGCGCTAGCGGTGCGGGTTACGTTCTGCTTCGCCTGCCGCTTGAGATCGCCGACCTGTTTAAGGAGTGGCTCGAAACGCACTACCCGGACAAAGCGGATCACGTTCTCAGTCTTGTCAGGCAAACCCGCGACGGCGCGATGTACGATTCGCGCTGGGGTCAGCGAGCTGTCGGCTCCGGTCCCTACGCCGACCTACTGAACCAAAGATTCAAACTCGCCTTACGAAAATATGGATTGGACAGACGATCGCTCGACCTGGACCTCGAACAGTTCGAGCGACCGCCCCAAAAGGGCGACCAGTTGGCCTTGTTCTAGTTCAGGCAGCGGCCTCTTGCGATCGCCTTTACGCCGGGCCGTGACACGCGATACCCTGTGCGGGCGCGGAAATCGGAGACGAATGATGACTTTATCGGTGCGGCCGGCGGCTCTAATTGTTTGCTTACTTCTCGTCGCGGGAATCCGCCCCGGCTTTGCCGAAGAGGTTTCGGCGCTCGTCGTCTCGGACGAATCCGCCCGGGGCGCGGAATCGCGACGAAGCCCCGTATTCCGGAAAGCTTTGGTCGCGGTCGCTCAGGAGCTCTTAAAACGCAAAGTCACCCCGAAGGGCGCCGAAGAAGTGCTGCCGAAAGGCAGCTTCAAACCCAAAGGCGGAAACAACCTCAAAATCTGGCAGAATGCTTCGGAGCGCGCTGCCCCGCCCGTTCAGTTCATGGTCACGCTGCAGTTGTTCGTCGCCGTCATCGAACGCTCGCAATCGCAGCTTGTCGAAGTAAAACTCAAATCGAGCGCCTACACCGTTCCGGACAAGGAAGAACTGAATACTTTCGAGACGGACAAGCCGCGCCGTTACGTGATTCCGAACGATTGCGACCGTAAGTGTATCGTTAAAATCGCCACCGATGCCGTGAAGGAAGTTGCCAAGGAAGCCGGCGCCGCGAACGCAAAGGCGATTGCGCGGGCTCAATAAAGCGCTTGTCGTTTGGCCGTCTCAAGATCGGCGCAATTCAGGATGCAGGCTTTTACCTAAGATATGTTCACTGCGTTCGACGACATGATTAGTTGAACCAACAATCAGTGGGTCTGGCTTTCCGATCATGCGGCGGTTTTTCTTCGCATAGGGCAGCGAGTACAGGAAATGTTTCATGCAGTTGAGACGCGCACGTTTCTTGTCGTTCGACTTGATGATGGTCCATGGCGCGTCGGCGGTGTCGGTATAGAAGAACATCGCTTCCTTCGCCTCCGTATAATCCTCCCACTTATTCAGCGACTTGCGATCGATTGGCGAGAGTTTCCATTTTTTCAGAGGTTCTTTTTCGCGCGATTTGAAGCGGCGCAACTGTTCGTCCTGTGTCACCGAGAACCAGTATTTGAACAAGAGAATGCCGCTTCGCGTCAACATTCGCTCGATTTCCGGCGTCTGACGCATGAACTCAAGATATTCATTGGGGCTGCAAAATCCCATCACGCGTTCGACGCCTGCACGGTTGTACCAGGAACGATCAAACAGAACCATTTCGCCGGCAGCGGGCAGTTCCGCGATATAACGCTGAAAAAACCATTGTGTGCGTTCTTTTTCCGTCGGCTTTTCCAACGCGACGACACGCGCGCTTCTTGGATTTAGGTGTTCGGTAAAGCGTTTAATTGTGCCGCCCTTGCCGGCTGCATCACGCCCCTCGAACAGAATAACGACTTTCTGCCCAGTCGCCTTGACCCAATCTTGAACCTTCAGCAACTCGATCTGTAATTCGACTTTGTGCTTTTCGTAGTCGCGTCGGCTGATCTTTCGTTTGTAGGAGTATTCCCCGGACTCAAAAAGATGACGGATCGCATCCGGATCGTGACGTAACTCGGCGAGATGATGCAAAGGAGACACATTGTCAGCCATCGATTCTTCGCCAGGCTTTGAGTCGGTGGTCGCAGCCACCGAGGCCACGGTTTCGATTTCCAAAGATTCTTCCGATGTCATAAGACCCTCCGTCCCAAAAGAATGCTGAGTGTCTATTCGATCAATGATGCCATGCATTGATTCAGATCATCCGACGTCATTCGTGCTATAATGATCGGATAAAGATTCGGACAGACATGAGCGATCTCGACACCAAACCCCGCACCAAGGCGAAGCCGAAGACGCAACGCCCAAAAATGCACAAGGTCATCCTGATAAACGATGACTTCACACCGCGAGAGTTCGTCGTCATGGTCTTGAAAGCGGTGTTCAAGATGAGTGAAGAACAAGCGTATCGCGTGATGATTACGGCGCACACGAGGGGTGCCGGCGTGGTCGCGGTCTACACGAAGGACGTCGCAGAGAGTAAAGCGACGGAAGCGACCGACTTAGGTAAGCGCGCCGGTCATCCGTTGATGTTCACGACGGAGCCCGAGGAATAAGGTCCGGATCCGGTGACCAAAGAAGAATTCAACGTGTTCTGTCAGTCACTCCCGCATACGACACACGTCGTGCAATGGGGTGGTGCCGACGTTTGGAAGATCGGCGGTAAGGTCTTCGCCATCAGCGGATGGGCGGAGGAGGAACCGGCTTTCACCTTTAAAACATCCGACATCGCGCACGAAATGCTGCAAGAAGAACTCGGCTTGCGACCCGCACCCTACCTGGCGTCGCGGGGCATGAAATGGATCCAGCACTATGCGAAACCAGGCCTCTCGGACGCCGACCTCAAGCTATACCTGAAGGAATCCTATCGCATTGTTTCGCTGGGTCTGACCAAGAAGAAACAAAGTGAGCTCGGGCTGAATCAGGACTGAAGCGTCTCCGTCATCAATTTGTCGCTTTTTATTGCTAGATCATGCGTAATCTCTGACACCCGACCGCAAGATGTGGTAGCATCTCGTTATCGTATCCTGACGAAAGGTAAATATGACGCCTGTTGTCAGACCCTTTGTAAGTGGTCCCGCGCACCGAACCGTGCGCCCAATCGCCCACACCCGAAGTTCATTGATGCAGCCCTCGCGGCTGCATTTTTCGTTCCTGGCAATTCCCAAAACAAACATGAGGTCCAGATGCCCAAGAAGTCGGCCCGCCGTTCCGTCGCGAAACAAAGCAATGTCCGTGCACTGCACGCGGATGTCAGACCCTGGGAAATGGGCCCGGGCAGCGAGCCCCGCGAACATCGGGACCAGCGATACGTCCGGAACGTCCGCCCTAAGACTGATACACAGCGCGCTTTCATCGAAGCCCTCGACAGCTATCACATGGTGTTGGCACTAGGGCCGGCCGGCACGGGGAAGACATATCTTTCGATAGCCAAAGCCGTCGAAGCTCTCGAGGCCGGCGACGTCCAGCGGATC
The DNA here is from genome assembly GCA_002716125.1 of Rhodospirillaceae bacterium. Lineage (GTDB taxonomy): Bacteria > Pseudomonadota > Alphaproteobacteria > UBA8366 > UBA8366 > UBA6544. The sequence continues at coordinate 155,601 of PAZH01000022.1, read as the reverse complement.
GTTCTGACTCGGCCGGCGATGGAAGCCGGCGAATCCATCGGCTACTTGCCCGGCAGCTTGCATGAGAAAATGGCGCCTTACCTGCGTCCCTTGTTCGACGCGCTTTCAGATCGGCTTGGCAGCAAACAACTTGGAAAATTATTGGCCGAAGGAACGATCGAAATCGCACCTGTCGGTTATATGCGGGGGCGTACTCTCAACCGGTCTTACGTGGTCATCGACGAAGCGCAAAACTGCACCTACGGTCAAATAAAGATGTTGCTGACCCGGCTCGGATGGAATTCGACAATGGTCGTAACAGGCGATCCCGATCAATCTGATCTATTGCCCGGAATCAGCGGTCTCGAAGCGATCGGCGAGAGGCTCGAGGCCTTGGAAGACGTCAAAGTCTTGCGGTTCTCGAAGCAGGATGTCGTCCGCCACCCTTTGGTATCGAGCATTCTAGAAGTTGTTTAAGATTTCCGATTGAGACGCTGACGCTAGCCGCCACCGTCGGCGCGAAGGTAGAGGTCTCGCTTCTCGAAGCGATGCGATTTACCGCAATGCGGACAGTTCGAAATATTCGGGTCCGTCGCGACCGGCTCGAGCGCCTCCAGTTGGTTCCATTCCATATTGAGCCCAACATACACGGGTTTCCATGTCGTCGGGCAGTCCATGAACACCTGTGACATTTCTACCTCGATTTTGTTTTTGTCTTCTTCTCGTCTCCAGACCTTTTCAGTCGTTCCCTCATCATGTGCGGGATCAGTCTAACCGAAAAACGTCGAATCGCGAAATTTGCGTTCCGCTTTCCCCTCCGCCGCTAAAACGCAGTGTGATAGGCTGACCGTAGTATGGAGCATGGAATCGAACTCACAGGACTGGCTGTCGTCGCTGCCGCGGCCACACTTTGCGGCATGGCGATGGCGCGCCTCAATCAGCCGGCCATCGTCGGATATATCCTGGCCGGCGTCCTGCTCGGGCCGTCGGGCCTCGGCCTTGTCGGCGACCGAGGACAGATCGAAGCGCTCGCCGAGCTTGGCGTCCTTATGCTGCTTTACATCATCGGAATGGAACTCTCTGTCCGAAGCTTTCGGCGGATGTGGCGCATCGCGGTTTTTAGCACCGGGCTACAAATTACGGTCAGCCTCGTGGCGATGCTTATCCTCGGCCATTTCCTGAATTGGGAAATCACCCACGCCATCTTCTTTGCCTTTGTCCTCGCGCTCTCGAGTACCGCTGTGAGCGTTAAGATGATGGAAGACGTGGGTGCCCTCCGCCAACGTGTCGGACGTATCGGCGTCGGCGTTCTCATCGCCCAGGACCTCGCTGTGGCGCCAATGCTGATTGTTCTCGGCGGCATGACAGGCGAAGGGTTCGATTTCCTCGTCATTTTGGAGCTGCTCCTGACGGTCGGCCTCCTCGTCCTCCTCATTCGTTACTTGGCGCGCGACCGGAAGCTCAACTTGCCATTCGCCAAACTGGTCTTGGGCCGGGTCGACCTCCGGCCGGTCGCCGCGCTCGCCTGGTGCTTTGCCGCGGCGGCCGTCGCCGGCCTGGTCGGTATTTCCGCCGTCTTCGGTGCGTTCCTCGCCGGCCTTGTCGTCGGCAGTAGCTATCAGCGCCACGAGATATTCGAAGCGGCCAAGCCGATCGAGAGTATCTTGTTGATGACTTTCTTTCTCTCGATCGGGCTGCTCGTCGACCTTCGTTTTCTTTGGGACAATATCGGCCTTGTTCTCTTGCTTTGGGCGTTCGTCACCATCTTCAAGACCGCTTTGAATACAGTGATCTTTCGCGCAATGGGGGAAAGTTGGCAGCACGCATTTCTTTCGAGCCTCTTTCTCGCGCAGATCGGCGAGTTCGGATTTATCCTCGGCGGCGTCGCAATCGATAGCTCGATCATCGATTCCGATCTCTATCGCCTGGTCGTCGCGGTGACGGTACTCTCGCTGATAACGAGCCCGGTTTGGACGAACAGCGCACGCCGTGTCCAACATCGCGCCGCACGGCGCATGAATACCATTGGCGGCCTGCTCCGCCTGATCTACTTCCGCGAATGGCGGTATACACGCCGATACAGCCGAAATATCTATGACGCCCTCTATTGGGTCATGACCCGCATCGAAATTCCGCTTGAAAGAGTACGGCGGCGTTTCCGCGAAGAACAACAGCGGCGGCGGGCACGCGAAACAAAGTCGCTTGCGAGCCAGGAGACGCGAGACGCCGACGATGCCTGATTTTGCATTAGAAGACGAATGCGCCGCCCCGGTGGCAGGAGTTGACGAAGCGGGTCGAGGACCCTGGGCCGGACCCGTTGTCGCTGGTGCCGTGATCCTGCCGCGCGACGCGCTGCCGACGTCCCTCGTCACCCAGCTCGACGACTCAAAGAAGTTAAAAAAGTCGCTCCGTGAAGCGCTTTACGCCGACCTGGCGGCCGTCGCGGATATTGGCGTCGGTATTGCGACAGCGGCTGAAATCGACACGCTCAACATCCTACAAGCGACAATGCTCGCGATGCGGCGTGCCGTGGAAGGCTTGAGCAGTGCACCGGCCACCGCCTTGGTCGACGGAAATCGTCCGCCAGACCTAGCCTGCGAGGTGAGGACCATCGTGAAGGGCGACAGCCGGTCGATGTCGATCGCCGCCGCGTCCATCGTCGCAAAAGTGACGCGGGACAACATCATGACCGACCTTTCGGCAAAACATCCCGGGTACGGCTGGGAGCGGAACGCCGGATACGGCACAAAAGAGCATCAAAATGCACTTTTGCAGCTCGGTGTCACATCAGCGCACCGGCAAAGCTTTGCCCCCATTCGGAAACTGCTCACAACATCTAGTGAGTAAAGAATACTTAGACTCAATATATAGACATGTATATTGAAGTATTACTAGGCAAATTCTTCATGTTGACGGGGTTAATCGAATGAATCATCCTAATTACATGAATAATACAAAGAAATACTCAGGAGTACTTCTGGAGAACGAGATTCTATTGGGCGATTCCCTCGAATTGCTTGCCTCGTTGCCGGACCGTTCCGTCGATATGGTCTTCGCGGACCCGCCATACAATTTGCAGCTCAGCGGCGAATTGCGGCGGCCGAACGATAGCCGGGTCGACGGCGTGGAAGAGGATTGGGACAAATTCGACGGGTTCAACGCCTACGATCAGTTCACGTGGAAATGGCTCGACGAGTGCCGCCGCGTCTTGAAGGACGACGGCACGCTTTGGGTCATCGGGAGCTACCACAACATCTATCGTGTCGGCGCGACCTTGCAGGATCTCGGTTATTGGATCCTCAACGACGTCGTTTGGGTCAAAACCAATCCGATGCCGAATTTCCGAGGTAGGCGTTTCACGAATGCCCACGAGACTCTGATCTGGTGCGCCCGGTCGGCGGACTCGAAATACACGTTTAACTACGAAGCCATGAAGGCCCTTAACGACGACCTGCAGATGCGGAGCGACTGGGTCATGCCCATCTGCACGGGCCAAGAGCGGCTCAAGAACCGCGACGGCGACAAGGCGCACCCGACGCAGAAGCCGGAAGGCCTGCTACATCGCGCCATTCTGGCGGCGACGCAGCCGGGAGATATCATTCTGGATCCCTTCTTCGGCACCGGCACCACAGGTGCGGTTGCCAAGAAACTGGGCCGTAAGTACCTCGGCCTGGAGCGTGAAGCAGAATATGCCGAAGTTGCCCGCAAGCGGCTTGCTCAAATTCCGGCGGCCGGCGACATCAGTTTGCTGCAGACACCATCGAAGCGGAAGGAACCCCGCATCCCCTTCGGTTGGCTCGTCGAACGCGGTCTGCTTGAGCCGGGCACGGTCCTGCACAGTCATTGCCATCGCTGGACCGCCAAAGTCCGTGCCGACGGCACCTTGATCGCCGCCGACCATCGGGGTTCGATCCATCAGGTGGGAGCCGCCGTTCAAGGCGCCGCAAGCTGCAATGGCTGGACCTTTTGGCACCTGCCGGGCGACGGCCGAGACGTCCCGATCGATGTCCTGCGCCAAAAACTGCGTGCGGAGATGGCGTAAGCCCTTCGCACTATTGGGACACGGCAGCACCCGTTGCCGAGGTGCCGTCCTGCGGTACATTACTTTCTAAGTTCGTTCATCGTGTAACGGTTTCGCCCGAAGGGAGCTGTGTATCGCCATGCAATACAATCGCGTTTCTGCCGACTGCCACTTGGATATGCCATGGATGCCGCCGGAGCTGTTCGTCTCCGAAGCGTCCGCTGATATGAAGGACCGCATGCCCTATGTCGAGGACGGCCCCGACGGCCCGCAATGGGTGACAAAAAAAGGGGCTAACTTCGGCCTCTTGAACGGCGTCGGACCCGGCGGACAAAAGCTTGTACCGGGCCAAAATAAGCGCGTCGACATCATGGCCGAGACCGGCATGTTCGAAGACGGCAAAAACGGAATCCAACGCGTCTCCGATCCGCACATGCGACGTAAGGAAATGGAACGCGACGGCGTCGATGCCGAAGTTATTTTCGGCATCCTCGGCTCTGCCTCGAAGATGCAGGACCCGGAAGCCGCCATCCATATGTTCCGAATTTATAATGATTGGCTGGTCGACTTCTGCAGCCACTATCCAGGCCAGCACATCGGCCTCGCCTGCTTGCCGTATGGCGATATTCCCGCGGCGGTCGACGAAATCCACCGCTGCGCCAAAATGGGCTTACGCGGGCTGGAACTGTCCTGCTCGTGGGATATGGAGCCGATGTGGCATCCATGCTGGGATCCGCTCTGGGAAGCGGTCAACGAGGTTGAGTTGCCGCTTCATTTCCACACTTTCCCGACAACCGATCCGAAAGCCCGTGAACAGGCTTCGGGCCAGGTTCGCCGTGCCGCGCTTTTCACCGGTGTCGCCGCGTTCCAAATGGGGCTGATCCACATCATCGCCGCCATGATCGGTGCCGGCGTCTTCGACCGCTATCCGAAGATCAAAGTGTCGCTCGGCGAAAGCGGGGTCGGCTGGCTGCCCTACGCCCTCGACCGGATGGACTTCGAATTCGAGGACCGCTTCCGCGACCTCATGAAGAACAAGCCGTCCGAGTACTGGCAGGCCCATTGTAAAGCGACCTTCCAGTACGACGTTATCGGCCCGATGCTGGTCAACACCAACAATCTGCTCACCGAAGACACGTTGATGTGGGGATCGGATTATCCGCACACCGACGGTATTTGGCCTGAATCGACCAAATATATCGCGGAGCAATTCGCCGGATTGACCGATGCGCAGATCAAGAAGATCACCTGCGACAATGCGGTCGAATTCTACGGTCTGAACTAAACATTCAGTAAGACGTCGAACGGCGGACGCCTTCAAGGTGGAATATCCTTGAAGGCGTTTCTCGTGCGGCTTCAGATTTTCGTCATGATTTTATCCGCCAAGATGTCGAACTGGCGGTTCTGTTCGGCGATATCGAATGCAGGATAGCGAAAGATCGTCGACCGGTATCCGTGGTCCCGCAACCGCTTTAGGTCATCGGTAATCTCTTCGACCGTCCCTGTCCCCATTTTCCGGTTCCCGCGCAAATCCGGCTGAGCCGTCCCGATCGAGATGAACAGCTTGTGGCAGAGCCAAAGATCGTCGAGCGTGCGGTCGTTCCGCCGACAAAGCTCGGAAAGTTTATCGAGTCGTTCCGGGATGTCGTCGGGATCGAGCGAAACCGATATCCAACCGTCGCCTTTCTCCGCAACCCGCCGCAACGCACGATTCGAAACACCGCCGATCAAAACCGGCGGATGCGGACGCTGCAGCGATTCCGGATAACATTGAACAGGGTCGAAACGATAGTGTTCGCCTTCATGGGATACTGTTCCGCCGGCCGACACTTTCTTGAAGATATCGATATACTCGTCCGTGACGGCGCCGCGGGCGCCGAAATCCGCCGTTTGAAGGGCTTTGAATTCCTCTTCCATCCAGCCGCTACCCACACCCAGGATGACACGCCCGTTCGAAAACACGTCATAGGTCGCCAGCATTCGGCCCAATACGACAGGGTTCCGGTACGGCATCACAAGAACGGCGGTGCCGATCTTCACCTTCTTCGTCGCCCCCGCCAGCACGCCCATCGTCGCGATCGGCTCCAGAATTGGGTCCGTGTCGGGTGCGGGAAAGGAACCGTCCGGACTGTACGGATAGCGCGACTCCACCTTCGCTGGGAAAACAATGTGATCGGCGAGCCAGATCGAATGGTAGTTCCGCGATTCGGCAAATTGCGCGAGGCCGATAACGTTCTCAGGCGTCGCCAAAGCACCGTAAATTCCGACATCGATCCCAACTTCCATTAGATCCTCCTGGCTCTTTCCCCGGTTCCACCGGCTCTTACTATAACTCTATGCCCCTTTCGTCATTCTGTTAGACTGCCGCGATGAAACAAGAACGATCCAAGACCGCCTTCGAACGGGCCGCGCAACAGCCCCTCATGCTCGGCCTCTTCATGCCGCATCAGGAAGGGGCGTGGAGCCCGTCAAAAGCGCCGCGCAAAACCTCATGGGACTTCGAATACAATGCCAAGTGCGCGCGCAAAGCCGACCGTCTTGGCTTCGACATTCTGTTTGCCTTGGCGCAATGGATGGGAAAAGGCGGTTACGGCGGCGACATTAACTTTCGCGAAAACGCCATCGATCCGTTTATTACGTCAGCCGGCCTGGCGCCGATAACCAAGAACGCGCTGCTGATCGCGACGGTTCATATTCTGTATGGCTGGCACCCGCTCCACCTCGCAAAATATGGGGCGGTGATCGACCACATGAGCGGCGGCCGCTGGGGCTTGAACGTCGTCACTGGTTATAAAGAAAGCGAGTTCCGCATGTTCGGACTCGACCCCATCGAGCACGACAAGCGATACGAAATGGCGTCTGAATTCACGACCATCATGCAGCGGCTTTGGTCGGAAGACGAAGAACTGAACTTCAAGGGCAAGTGGTGGCAAACGAACGGAGCTTATGTTGCACCGAAGCCGGTCAACCGCTCCGTCGTCATGGTCAACGCCGGCTCATCGCCGGCCGGAATCGACTACGCGACCGATCACTCGGACATCATTTTCGTGACCAGCCCGGGCGGCGCCGATCCGGCAGATGCGTGCCGGACGCTGCCCGCCCATATCAAGAAAATCCGCAAATCGGCGCGCGAGAAAAAGCGCCGCATCAAAATCATGATCAACCCGCATGTCATTTGCCGGGAAACCGAAGACGAAGCCTGGGCACAATACAATCGAATCCTGGACCAAGCTGATCCCGTCGCGCTTGAGAATTTCGTCGCGACGTTCATGGGCGGCGATCAGAGTTCATGGAAAGGTCATTCGAAAAGCAACTGGGCGGTCGGCGGCAACGTGCATCTCGTCGGCACACCGGAACAGATCGTCGATTGGTTCATTAAATTAAAAAAAGCCGGTTGCGATGGCATGCAGATCAATTTTTTCGATTTCCTGCCGGATCTCGACTTCTTCGGAAAGCGCGTTATGCCGCTCCTGCACCAAGCAGGCCTGCGAATCGAAAACGCCTAGTAATCGAAGATCCAAAACGGATCGCCGCCGGGTTCCGGCAAATATCGAAGACCGTCCGCTTCCTTCGGATGATAGAATTCGACCGCCAAACCGTCCGGATCGTAGACGACAGCGCTTTTCTTATGACTGGCGTCGATCACCGAGGCGACGTCCACTTCCATTTTCTCCGCTCTCGAGATTGAGCGCTTCAAATCGAACTCGTCTTCGACCATCAGCGAAAACCCAACGAGGCCCGGTCGCGCAACCGTATCCGCAGGGACGATAAGCAAATCGTAGGCCGTAACCTCCGCACAATAGGCGGCGACGCCGTCCGCTTCATCCACCCGTGTCAAACCGGCTACCTCGGTCAGAAAAACATCGGTAAGTTCCGGGTCTTCCACGGCAAGAACGGCGCGTGTGACACACCGTGGATGGAACAACGCCGCTTCTACACGGCGTTTGTCTTCCGGATCGGGCCGCAGCGGTCCGAGTGGTGCTTCGATATTCTGCCAATCCCAATCCGCGGTCACCAAATCCTCGCGCTCCGGATTGAATATTGCGCGCCAATCCTCGGTCGCGTCGGCGTAAAACTCGTGATAATTGCCTTCCGGGTCCTCGATATATGCGCTGTGCGAAATCAAATGATCGGCGCTGAACTTGATTTCCAATCCGTTCGCCGTGCCGGTCTTCAGTTTATCGACCAGGACCGCTTCGCTGTGCATTTCCCACGCAAGGTGATTGAGACCTGACACCTCGCCCCGGAAACTCGACGCCTGAACGTAGCCGCCACGTCCCGTCCGCACCGCACCCCCTTTGCACTGCATGAGCGCGACATCGTGGTGGGTATTACCGTTGGAAACGAAGACGGCATCGATGCCAGGCTCTCGCCGCACCAGCTCAATACCCGCGACGTTTGTATAAAAGTCGGTCGAGGAATTGAGATCGCCGACGTAGAGATTGACATGTCCCAATCGCCGAGGCTTGAAATCCACCTTCGGCCCGTCGCGTGTTGATAACCCATCCATGGCTTTACCTTCGATTGCCGCCATTCGACTGTCGGAGTTTAGCTTATTTCCCTAACCGCCACGAAGGACCTTTTCAGCGACCTTCTTCATGACCGTTGGGAACGCTTGATCGGCAAACGAATCGATTGAACACCACAACATGTCGTCAGGTGCAGGCGTGCCCGCTCCGACTCGTCCCTTCAGCACCCGTAATTCGAGATGGAAATGCGTAAACCCGTGTCGAACGAGGCCGGAGTCTGCCGACCATTGCGTTGCCGCGAGCGGTGCATGCCGCGAAACATCCGAGATATCTTCGATTTCCATATCCTCGCGCCACGCGGTCGACGGGAACTCCATCATGCCGCCCAACAACCCGCTTTCGGGACGCCGGCCGATCAAAACCGCGCCATCAGGCCGCTCTATCCAGTAGACCACACCGCGGCGTGTCGGCTTCTCCGGCTTAGGACGGCGCGCCGGCAGGCTTTCCGCGATATCTCGGCCGAGACAATGGTCGACCCACGGACAGATCATGCATTTCGGCCGGCGGGGTATGCAGACCGTCGCGCCTAAATCCATAACCGCCTGCGCATAATCGCCGGGTCGTTCGTCCGGCGTCAGCGAATCGGCACGTTCGCGTAAGGACGATTTCACGTCGGGCAGCGGATCGGTCTCCCGGAACAGGCGGGCCATAACCCGTTCGACATTGCCGTCGACGACGACCGCGCGTTTATCGAATGCAATCGCCCGGATTGCCGCCGCCGTATAGGGTCCGATCCCCGGCAGCGAAAGCAGCGCCGCTTCTTCTTCCGGAAAATGGCCATTGTATTGAGACGACACCACGCCGGCGCATTTATGGAGATTTCGCGCGCGAGCGTAATACCCTAGCCCCTGCCAGCAATGCAGAACGTCGTCGAGGTCGGCCGCTGCCAAATCACCAACGGTCGGCCACCGGGAAAGGAATTCGGTAAAATAAGGCCCGACGGTCGCCACAGTGGTCTGCTGTAGCATAATCTCGCTCAGCCAAACCGCATAAGGGGCCGTGCGTTCGCCCGGCAAGGCACGCCAGGGCATGGATCGGCGATGACGATCGTACCAATCGAGAATTTCGCTTGCGCGGGTGGCGTCTCTCGGGCTCATGACGCTACTATAATTCGCAATTAAGGAAGGGCTAGAATTTTGGCCGGGAATGACCGAGGCGACGGTAAAATGGACAAGAGGCGCGGCGGTCCGCCGAAGGCGATCGCCGGCCACGTCCCTGCGCTGACCCGCAAAGCCCTTGGCAAGCGTGGCCTTGCGGAAGCGAACCTCCTGACCGATTGGCCAACCATTATCGGCGCCGAACAGGCAAAAGTCTGCCAACCCGACAAACTCACCTTCCCGCGCGGCGAACGCCGGGACGGCACGCTCCATCTAAGGGTGGCGCCAGTGGCGGCGCTTGAGCTCCAGCATGAGGCACCGCGCCTCATCGAACGCATTAACGGCTATTTCGGATATGCGGCCGTTGCGGAACTCCGGCTTGTGCAGGCACCACTCAAGAAACGAAATCCGAAACCGCCGCGCCGAGCGAAAAAGCGCGTAGATCCTGCCCGTCAATCCGAATTGGCGCACCGTCTTGAGGCGGTCGAAGACCTCGAAATGCGGCAAACATTAAATCGGCTCGGAATGGCGATTCTCTCCGAGTCGGGCGAATCCACGAAAAAGTGACCGTCTCGCAGCCTTGATGCTGCCACATTTGCATCCTTATACTCGCGTCGATTTTCGGGCTCAGCCGTCTAATTGCAGATTGCCGAACCCCAGGCAAATTTGCAGGAGAACGGCGTGAAACGATTTCTACTTCCGACTTTACTCTCGGTTGCTTTCTTTATCTCTGTCAGCGCTCACGCGGCACCGCCGACGACCGAGGAAGCACTCAAAGACCGTATTCTCGGCGACCCAAATGCACCGATCACAATGATCGAATATTCATCGCTGACCTGCCCGCACTGCCGACAGTTTCACACTGAAATTCTGCCAAAAATCAAGAAAAACTATATCGATACGGGCAAAGTGAAATTGATTTATCGCGACTTCCCCTTCGACCAATTGGGACTTCTCGCAACTGTCATGGCCCGGTGTGCACCGCTTAAACGCTATTTCGGATTCATCGACGTTTTGTTCCAAAAGCAAGCCGATTGGAGCCGCAGCCAGGACCCCTTCGGCGAGCTTTCCCGGATCGGAAAACTCGGCGGATTGAACCCGTCCGATTTTGACGCTTGCCTCAAAAATCAGGAACTGATCGACGGACTGGTCGAAAAGCGACTTGAAGGTCAGAAGAAATTTGATGTAAACGCGACGCCAACCTTTATCATCGACGGTGACCATAAGATCGTCGGCTCGCAGCCTTACGAAGAATTCGAAAAGGTATTCTCCCAAAAGGCAAAGTGAGGCGGATCTGGTCGAAACGTCGTCTAAACGATCGTCGCGGCCCAAGTGCATTTTCAGAAGTTACGTCTCAGCGGATTTAAATCCTTCCTCGATCCGGTCGAAGTCCAGATCGAAGACGGTATTTCGGGCGTTGTCGGGCCGAACGGTTGCGGCAAGTCCAATGTCGTCGAAGCGCTGAAATGGGTGATGGGTGAGACGTCGGCCAAGCAAATGCGCGGCGGCGAGATGGACGACGTTATTTTTGGCGGCACCGCGGATCGCCCGGCCCGCAATATCGCCGAAGTCGCTCTCGTTCTCGATAACTCCGACCGCGATGCACCGGCGCAGTTCAACGACGAGGCCGAGCTTGAGGTCATTCGCCGGATCGAGCGCGGTTCGGGGTCCAGCTACAAGATAAATGGGCGCGACGTCCGCGCGCGCGACGTACAGCTTTTATTCGCCGACCTAGCCACTGGCGCGCATTCCACCGCAATGGTCAACCAAGGGCGCGTGGGCGCGCTGATTGGCGCCAAGCCGACGCAACGCCGAGGTCTCTTGGAAGAAGCGGCCGGTATCAAAGGGCTACACTCACGACGCCACGAGGCCGAACTCCGCTTGCGGGCCGCGGAAACGAACCTGGAGCGTCTCGACGACGTTATTGTCGCCCTTGAGGGTCAGTTCCAGGGATTGAAACGCCAGGCACGTCAGGCCGCTAGATATCGCCGGTTGGGCGGTCACATTCGCCGCCATGAAGCGATGCAGCTGCATTTGCGATGGCAGGAAGCGACGACCGCACTCGAGTCGGCGCGTGAAGACCTCACCAAAGCCGAGGCGGAGGTAAACGTCCGTACGGCGCACGCAGGTGAAGCCGCCCGTCTGCAAGCGGAAATTGCCGCTAAGCTTCCGGACCTGCGCCAGGCAGAAGCCGAGGCCGCCGCGGAACTGCAGCGCCTCTTGGTGGCACAGCGGGAATTGGAGGCTGAAGAAGGCCGGATTGCCCAAGCGCTCGCCGCGGTCGATCAACGCCTCAATCAGATCAGCATCGACATCGAGCGTGAGAAATCGCTCGGAGCGGACGCGGAAGCCGCCATCCAACGCATGGATGCGGAAGTCACCGAAATCGAAGCGGCGCGCGAAGGCGAATCGGAGCGACGTGAAGAAGCCCGCGCCGCAATGGAAGAAATCGCCGCAACATTGCGGGACCGCGAATCCGAACTGGCGGAACTCACTCAGACCGTCGCCGCGGCGGAGGCCAATAAGGATGCCTTGCTGAACCGGCGCGACGAGCTTGGACGTCGGCATGCCAGTTTGACCGAACGGGTCGAAACCCTTCAGCGCGAACGCGAGGCATTGAGCGCGGAGGTGGGTGAAGACACGGCTCTTGAAGAGACAGCAAAGGCTGTTACGGAAGCGGAAGCCGCCGTCGAATCCGCCCGGCGGACCTCGGAGGAGGCCGAAGCCACCCGAGGCGCCGCGGAGCAAACCGAGGCCGAACGCCGGGCACGTCTTCAGGATGCGCAATCGGCGCGCGACCGCCTTCGTGCGGAAGAAAGCGCATTGGCCGACCTCCTGAAGGAGGACGACTCGGACCTGTTCCCACCGTTGATCGATGCCCTCGACGTCGCGCCAGGCTACGAAAAGGCATTGGGCGCCGCGCTCGATGACGACCTCACGGCGCCAATCGATACCGCAGCGCCGGTCCATTGGCATGTGCTACCGCCGGTCGACTCGCCTGCACCGTTGCCGGAGGGCACGAAACCTCTCTCCGCATTCGTTAAAGGCCCACCGGCGCTCGCAAGGCGGCTTGCCGCCATCGGCGTCATCGAGACGTCCGAAATCGACCGCGATTTGCACGCGTCCCTCCGGGAAGGGCAGCGTCTTGTCAGTCGCGATGGAGCGCTTTGGCGTTGGGATGGTTTCACCGTTACCGCCGGTGCCCAGACCACCGCGGCAACGCGCTTGAGCCAACGCAACCGACTCGCGGAGATTCGCGATCAATTGGCGGCGGTGGAAAAGAATTTCGAGACCGCGCGCCAAACCCACATCGATTCACAAGAAACCGCAAAGGAAGCGGCTGCGCAGGAGCGCAAGGCCCGCTTCGACCTGCAGAGTGCATACGATGCGCTGTCACATGCGCGCGCCGCCCATGCAAAGCTTGCGGACGAAACAGCCGGCACCCGGTCCCGAATCGAATCGCTGGCTGAGCTCCTTGAACGTGTACGGGCCGACTTGTCCGAAACGCAGGAACAGCGCGTCGCCATCGAAAGTTCCGTCTCCCAATTGACCGACCCGGTCGAAGCGCGCCAGCGGATCGGCGCATTGCGCGAGGAGATTGAGACACTCCGTACGACCGAACGGGAACGCCGTAGCGTTCATGACAGGATTGCGAACGAGGCCGAACAACGCCAGGCGCGTCTGAAGGTGATCGCAAACGAGCGCACGTCCTGGGAGACGCGGGTTGGTGGCGCGCGCGGCCGAATCGAGGAACTCGAAGCGCGGCGCGGCGCCGAAACCGAACAGAAAGAACAACTCGCCGCGCGCCCGAAAGAGATCGAGACGCAACGTGCGGCCCTTATGGATACGATTGCCGGTTCAGAGACAAAGAGGAATCAAGCGGCAGACCGTCTGGCGGAAATGGAAAACGGTCTGAGCGAAGCTGACGCCACGCTTCGGCGAACGGAAGCGGCACTCGGCGAATCGCGGGAAGCGCGCGTCCGCACCGAAGCGCATGTCGAGCAAGCGAAGTCGGACTGCGACGTCGTTGCAGAGCGCATTGCCGAACGTCTCGACAGCAAACCGGAGACAATTCTGGCCGACGCGGAAATCGATCCCGAAGAAGAGCTGCCGCCGCGCGACGTCGTCGAAGTCAAACTGGAACGCCTTATTCGCGAACGCGATAATATGGGTCCAGTGAACCTGCGGGCCGAACAAGAACTCCTTGAATTGGAAGAGCAAATTGGCTCGATGCAGACCGAACGCGAGGATCTACTCGCGGCAATTGCACGGCTTCGGCAGGGGATTTCCGCGCTTAATCGGGAAGGACGCGAACGCTTGCTCGCCGCGTTCGAGCAGGTAAATCAGCACTTCGAAGAGCTTTTTGTACGTTTATTCGGTGGCGGACGAGCGCATTTGGCGCTGACGGACGCGGAAGATCCGTTGGAGGCCGGCCTGGAGATCATGGCGAGCCCGCCCGGCAAGAAACTGCAGATTATGTCGCTGCTGTCGGGCGGCGAGCAGGCCTTGACGGCATTGGCGCTCCTCTTCGCCGTGTTCTTGACCAATCCCGCGCCGATATGTGTGCTGGATGAGGTCGACGCGCCATTGGATGACGCCAATGTCGAGCGTTTCTGCAACCTTTTGGACGAGATCACGAAGGCTTCAAAGACCCGTTTTCTCGTGGTGACGCACCACCGCCTGACCATGGCGAAAATGGACCGTCTTTTTGGCGTTACCATGGGCGAAAGAGGCGTCAGTCAACTCGTCTCCGTCGACTTGCAGACCGCGGAACAAATCCGCGACTCGGCATAACCGCCTCCAAGCACGAAAAATCGCGGAAATCGGGCGATGCTGCGGCGCAATGCCGCAACTTGACTTGGCCAAACACGGCCTTTATGGTGCGCCCGCTTTCGGCGCTTTTCGGCGTCATATCGGTCACTTTGAAGGATGTCTGAGGAGCCGCCAACTTCCTCGCTCGAAGAGCTCGACGCGAAGCTTAAGGCAGCCCGTGGACAACGTCCCGCGGCCGGTACGAAAGGAACCGAAGGCGATACCAGGGCCGGAGCCGGCCTCGGCATGGCGCTGAAGATTGGTATGGAGTTCGTCTCCGCCGTCGGCGTCGGGGTTGGGATCGGGCTGTTGCTTGATTACTGGCTGGAAACGAAGCCCTGGTTAATGATCGTGTTTTTCCTTCTGGGAAGCGCGGCAGGGTTTTTAAATATTTTCCGCACGATGAGCGGATATGGTTACGCGGCCGGTTACGACGCGAAGAACGCGGACAAGAAATCGGATCGCACGGGGAGCGAGTAGGGATACATCATGGCGGCAGAAGGCGGACAGAGCCCTCTTGAGCAGTTTGTTTGGAAACCGATCGTCCCGGCGGAAATCGGCGGCGTTGACGTATCGTTCTCCAATTCATCGCTCTTTATGACGATCACCGTTGTGGTCGCGACATTATTCCTGGTCCTGGGCATGCGCCGTAGCGCCATCGTACCGGGCCGCTGGCAAGTCGCGGTCGAACTGTCTTACGAGTTTATCGCCGGGCTGCTGCGGGACACGGTGGGTAATGAAGGTCGGAAATACTTCCCGATCGTCTTCACGCTCTTCATGTTCGTGCTGCTGGGTAACTTGCTCGGCATGGTGCCGTATAGCTTTACGTTCACTAGCCATATCGTCGTGACCTTCGCGATGGCGATTGTCATCTTTATCTTTGTGACGATCCTCGGGTTTGTAAAGCACGGCATGCATTTCTTCTCGTTCTTCGCACCGCCGGGAACACCGGTGGTGATGCTGCCGTTGCTGGTGCCGATTGAGATCATTTCCTATCTCTCGCGCCCAATCAGCCTTTCGGTCCGGCTCTTCGCGAACATGCTCGCCGGTCACACGCTTATTAAGGTCATTGCCGGCTTTATTCCGGCGCTCGGCATTATCTTCGGCGTGCTGCCTTTGGCCCTTGTCGTGGCACTGACCGGATTGGAAATCCTTATCGCTTTCTTGCAGGCCTATGTCTTTGCGATTTTGACCTGCCTCTACATCAACGACGCAATCCACTTGCACTAGGACGCGTCACAAACCCTTTTGTCGAACAACACACTTTGTAAGAAGAGGACAACACAATGGAAGCAGAAGCTGCAAAGCTCATCGGTGCGGGTCTTGCCGTTATCGGCATGATCGGTTCCGGAATCGGTATCGGCAGCGTTTTCTCGTCGTTCATTATCGCTGTCGGCCGCAACCCGGCCGCGCGTGGCGAGGTCTTCACGATGACGATGCTTGGTTTCGCGCTTGTTGAAGCCATCGCGCTCTTCGCGCTCGTCATCGCGCTACTGATCCTGTTCGGTTAACGGGCAAAACCCGGTAGACCGGGAGTAGGCGTATGCCACAGCTCGATATATCGACCTATCCGCCGCAGCTCGTATGGCTGTTGATCACCTTCGTGGCCTTGTACCTCGTTGTGTGGAAAGTGGCTTTGCCGCGTATCGTGGATGTCCGCGAGTCGCGGCAGCGGCGGATCGAGGACGACCTCGGTAAAGCCGAAGCGCTGCGGACGGAGGCCGAAACCGTTTTGGCCGCGTTAGAGAAATCACACGCGGATGCGGCGGCGGAAGCCCAGGGCATTCACCGCGAAACGGCTCAGGCCATCGGTGAAGCGCGAACGAAACTCCAGGAAGAGACGGCCGCTCGTCTTGCAGAAGAGACGCAAGCCGCCGAGCAGCGCATCGCGGAAGAGCAATCGGCCGCTCGTGAGACGATCCCCGAGGTTGCGGGCGACGTTACACGTGCAGCGGTCGAACGTTTGACCGGCGCAAGCGTTGCCGATGCCGACGTGCAGAGTGCCGTCAACGCTTCCTGGCGCGGAGGAGCCTGATCATGTTGCAGGATCCGACCTTTTGGGTCGCAGTTGCTTTCGTCATCTTCGTGATCGCGGTCTTCAAACCTATCAAAGGTGCTTTGATGGGCGGCCTCGATGCGAAGATCGAAGAGATTCGCCGCGAGGTGGAAGAAGCCGAGAAACTGCGTGAAGAAGCGCAAAGCTTGTTGGCAAACTATCAACGCCAACAACGGCAAGCCTTGCAAGACGCCGAGAATATCGTCGCGCGCGCCAAGGAAGAAGCCGAACGTCATCGCGCCGAGGCTGATGAAGCGATGAAGGAAATGGTTCGTCGGCAAGAAGAGCAGGCGCGTGAGAAGATTGCTCAAGCCGAAGCTGCCGCCATTCAAGAAGTCAAATCGATGGCCGTCGACTTGGCTATGGCCGCTTCCGAGAAACTTCTGGCGGATAAACTCGCGGGCGACGAGGGCAGCCGGCTCATCGATAAATCGATTTCGGAAATCCCACAGAAACTGCAATAAGTTCGCGCATTTCGCGTTGAACAGTCAGAGCCCCGCAAGTTGCGGGGCTTTTCTTTTGCCGCCTGACGCGCGTTGTCAGCCGCGCCAAGTCGCCATAGACTCCATGCGTTCATGCGATTTGACGCCGGGTCAGCAATACGATGCCTTATGTAAAACGCACCGCCGCCGGACGTATCTCCGCCGTCTTCGACCGTCCCAGCCGGGACGCGAAAGAACGCGTGCGTAACAATGACCCCGAGCCGCTGAAGTTCCTCGGTTTAGCACCAACACAATCGGTTGCGGACGCCACACCACCCGCTCCGCCGGAACCGGTCGAATACCTGACGCCGTCGCCGGAACCTGATGCCGATTTCCCGGTTGATACACAGGAATACGCGCCCCCGTACGAGGAAGAAGCGATTTATGACGATGCCTCATATGAGAGCGAAGAGAACACTTTCGTCGAGCCGGTTGCGGATGACGTAAACGAAGCCGGTGAGGGTGAGCAAGTTCAGACAGACTTTTCCCTGCCGGAAGATATGGCCGAGGAAATCGTCGAGCCGGACTTGTTCGATGACCCCTTTGATGCACCGGAACCAGAGGCGACGATTGAGGCATCTGAAAGGGCGATGGAAGAGCTTCCCGATGCGCGGGTCTTTGAGGCGGGCGACATGCCCGGTCAAACCGCGACACCGCCACCTCAACCTCAATCCCAACCCGCCCCAGTACAAGCCACACCTGCACCCGAACCACCTAAACAGGAACAAAAACCGGTCGCATCCGCAGCACCGCCAGAGGCGTCGGACGCTGCAATGCCCAGCAGCGGTGAGGACGACAAAGACGGTGCCGCACTCCGTCAGCTTGACGCCTCGGATATGGAAATGGCCCGTATCACGGAGGATCTCATCGACCTATTGATCGGCCGGAATATCATCAACTTCACCGATTTTCCAAACATGGCGCAGGCGAAGTTGATCAATCGGCGAGCCTTACGGAGCAATATGTCCGCATTGACCAACTTGGTCAGCGACGAAGAAAATATCTTCTGATCTGCTATTCGGCGGCATCCTGATAGGCCTCAAGCGGCGGGCAGGAACAGACCAAATGCCGGTCGCCGAATACTTGGTCGATACGGTTGACCGGCGACCAGTACTTATCCTCTCGGAGGCTTGCCACCGGATAGCCAGCCTCCTCGCGAGTATACGGACGGTCCCAGTCCCCAATGATGTCATCGAGCGTATGGGGCGCCAACATCAGTGGATTGTTTTCCGGATCGATCGATCCGTCTTCGATCTTTCGAATCTCGGCGCGAATGGCAATCATCGCGTCGCAAAAGCGGTCAATCTCAGCTTTCGATTCACTTTCGGTCGGCTCGATCATCAAAGTCCCGGCGACCGGCCAGGACATTGTCGGCGCGTGAAAACCGGAATCCATAAGGCGTTTCGCAATATCTTCGACGCTGACCCCAGCCGAGTCCTTCAGCGGACGTACATCGATAATGCATTCATGTGCCACCAACCCGGCGCTCCCCTTGTAGAGGACCGGGAAATGGGGCTCGAGGCGCGCCGCCATGTAGTTCGCATTCAGGATGGCGACCTCCGTCGCTTTTCGCAGCCCGTTCCGCCCCATCATCGCGATATAGGCCCAGGATATGGCAAGAATCCCAGCACTGCCCCAGGGTGCCGCAGCAACCGGTCCGTTCTTCGCGCCGTCGCCTGGTAAATGGGCGTGGCCCGGCAGATACGGCTTCAGGTGTTCGCGGACACCGATCGGCCCGACGCCGGGGCCGCCGCCGCCATGCGGAATACAGAATGTCTTATGCAAATTCAAATGGGCGACGTCCGGGCCGAACTGTCCGGGCCGCGCCACACCGACGAGCGCATTTAGATTGGCGCCGTCCATATAGACTTGTCCGCCGTTCGCATGAACGATGTCGCAGATATCCACAATACCTTCTTCGAAGACGCCGTGCGTTGACGGATACGTCACCATCAAGGCGGCGAGAGCGCTCGCATGCTCTTCCGCTTTCGTAGCTAAATCGGCGAGGTCTATATTCCCATTCTCATCGCAGCCGACAACGACGACACGCATGCCCGCCATCACCGCGCTGGCCGGATTGGTGCCATGCGCCGAGCTCGGTATCAGACAAATATCCCGGCCCGTATCGCCCTGGCTTTCATGGTAGCGGCGAATGGCTAATAGCCCCGCATACTCGCCTTGCGACCCGGCATTCGGCTGCAACGATACCGCGTCGAACCCGGTAATCCGGCACAGCATGGCCTCCAATCCCTCCGCCAATTGCACCAAGCCCTCGGCTTGATCCAACGGTGCGAACGGATGCACATTTGCAAACTCGGGCCACGTCACAGGAATCATCTCCGCCGTAGCGTTGAGTTTCATCGTGCAGGACCCAAGCGCGATCATCGAGCGATCCAATGCAATGTCCTTGTGTTGAAGACGCCGTAAATAACGCAGCATCTCTGTTTCCGAGTGATGCTGCGAGAAGATCGGATGATCGAGATAAACCGTTTGCCGGCGGCCAAACGCCGGTATGGCATCCGGCGTGCTGCCGTCGAGTTCGGCCACATCAAACGGCACAGTGCCATTCGCAAAGACACGCCACAGGGCTTCGACGTCTTCAAGCGATGTCTTCTCATC
This sequence comes from Rhodospirillaceae bacterium, assembly GCA_002716125.1. GTDB lineage: Bacteria > Pseudomonadota > Alphaproteobacteria > UBA8366 > UBA8366 > UBA6544. Next base: position 136,006 of record PAZH01000022.1, on the reverse strand, counting down.
GAGCGACAGGCCCACATGGCCGCTATCGACCGCGCGGAGGTTAAATCCGGCCGCCCGGGCCCGGGCATGCACGGCCTCCGCGTCATCAACTTCGACGACCAACGTGTCGAAAAAGCCTTCGGTTTGAACCGTGAGCCCCAGCCGTCCGAGGCCCGCGGCGAATATGGCGGTCGATCGATGCACCCTTTCCGCTATAGTCCGCAGGCGCTCCGGACCGTGATAAACCGCATAACAGCCAGCCATTACCGCCAATAAGACCTGCGCCGTACAGATGTTGCTGGTCGCTTTCTCGCGGCGAATATGTTGCTCTCGAGTCTGCAACGCCAGCCTGAGCGCTGGTCGGCCGCGCGTATCGACGGAAACGCCGACCAGACGACCCGGCATCGCACGTTTATGTGCATCCGACGTCGCGAAAAACGCCGCGTGCGGTCCGCCGAAGCCCAACGGCACACCAAAACGCTGGGCACTGCCGACAGCGATGTCCGCCCCCCACTCACCGGGCGGTGTCAAAAGGGTCAATGCGAGGAGATCCGTTGCAACCACGAGCATCGCGCCGGCCTCTTTCAAAGACGACGAGATTTGCCGGTAATCCTGAATAGAACCATCCGTCGCGGGGTATTGCAGAAGGGCAGCATAAACGTCCGCCGTATCGAGGTCCGAAAACGGGTCGCCGATCACGAGTTCAATGCCCAATGGCTCCGCGCGTGTCTTCAGAACGGCAATCGTTTGGGGATGACAATCGGCTGCGACGAAAAACTTATCGCTCTTCGACTTGCCGACACGTCGGCACATCGTCATCGCTTCCGCCGCCGCCGTCCCCTCATCCAACAGCGAGGCATTGGCGATCTCCATCCCCGTGAGATCCGCCACCATCGTTTGGAAGTTCAAAAGCGCCTCCAGACGACCTTGCGAAATTTCCGGTTGGTACGGGGTATAGGCCGTGTACCAACCGGGATTCTCGAGGACATTCCGCAAAACGACAGGCGGGGTGATGCAGTCGTAATATCCCATACCGATGAGCGACTTCATCGGTTTATTGGCGTTCGCCAGCTGCCGAAGCTCCGCGAGAACATCCGCTTCCGTTCGACTTTCCGGAAGGTCAATTGGAGATCCATCAAAGATCGCCGCCGGAACGGCTTTCTCAATCAACGCATCCATCGAAGAGAGGCCGATTGCAGACAGCATCTCGCTCAGTTCTGTATTGCGCGGACCGATATGGCGGCTGACAAAATCGTCGGTTTGCGCCAAATCACGGATCGGCCGGTCAATTGAGGACATCGTTCGAAACCTCCAGCAGCTTCAAGTTCGAAGAGTTAGGCGATAAAGGCTTTGTAAGCCTCTTCATCCATAAGGCTGTCCAATTCGGATGCATCAGTGATCTTAATTTTGAAGAACCATCCGCCGCCCTCGGCATCCGCATTGACGGTATCGGGCGCGTCTTCAAGGCCGCCGTTCGCCTCGACAACATCCCCGCCAACAGGCGCGTAGAGCTCGGAGGCCGCCTTTACGGACTCAACAACCGCCACCTGATCCCCTTTGCCGACACTCGCACCCGTTTCCGGCAACTCGACAAAGACGATATCGCCGAGTTGCTCCTGTGCGAAATTCGTAATGCCGACTGTACCGACCTCACCGTCGATACGAATCCATTCATGGTCTTCGGTGTATTTGACTTCGCTCATCGGACTTCTCCCCCTATCTAACCTCGATAATAATTCTGTTGGACGAATGGCAATTTGCAGACTTCAGCCTCGAGACGCTTGCCTCTCACCTCCGCCTCCACTTGCGTGCCCGTCTTCGCACATCGTGTCTCGACATATCCCATCGCGACCGGCGATCCGACGCTCGGCCCGAATCCACCGCTGGTGACCACACCAATTTCCGCGCCGTCGACATCAAAGATCTTTGTTTGTTCCCGAATCGGCGCGCGCCCAGCCGGCCTCAATCCGACCCGCCGGCGCGGCGGACCATCGGCGATTTGTTTCTGAACGACATCGGCACCGGGAAAGCCGCCTTCCTCACGACGGCGTTTGCCGATTGACCAAAGGAGGCCGGCCTCAATAGGCGTCGTTGTTGTATCGATATCGTGTCCGTACAGGCAAAGTCCGGCTTCCAATCGCAAGGAGTCGCGAGCGCCCAGGCCGATCGGACCGACATCGGCGTGCGCGAGCAACGTGCGCGCCAATCCGTCGGCGGCGGCGGCGGCGCATGAAATCTCATACCCGTCTTCGCCGGTATAGCCTGACCGCCATACACGACACGCGACACCGAATATCTCGCATTCGGCGACCGACATGAAGGGCATTGAAGAAAGCGCGGCTTCACCCAGATCGCTCAGAATGTTTGCCGCCTTTGGCCCTTGTAGCGCCAGTAAGGCGCGATCCGGCAATTCGTGGACCTCGATGCTATCCGGCAAACCGTCTCGAAGGTGTTGAATATCCGCCGCTCTGCATGCCGCATTGACGACGAGCAGCAAGCGGTCCCCGGCATTTGTGACCATAAGGTCATCGAGAATGCCGCCGCCATCGTTGGTAAACTGGGTGTAGCGTGTCGCGTTTTCCGCAAGGCCGCAAATATCTCCCGGCACCAGAGCCTCAAGGTGCACCGCGGCGCCTTCACCCAGGAGTTCGACCTGCCCCATATGCGATACATCGAACAAGCCGGCGTTGGCACGCGTATGCTGATGCTCCTTCAGTATTCCCTCAGAATACTGGACAGGCATTTCGTATCCAGCGAACGGCACCATTTTGCCGCCGAACTCCCGGTGCAAATCGAATAGCGGGGTCCGTTTGGAGTCGGTTCCCGCTTCAGAGTCCGTCGATGGTTGGGCCATGGTTCCTCCAACAGATCGAATTGAGGACAGCCCTGTCTCCAGGACTCTCCTCCCCGCTCTGTCGTGGAACCTGAGAGTTTCACCGGTATAACCGGCTTAAACCTTCGGTGAGCGAACGGCACACACCGTCGCTTCTTTCCAGAGTGCCCTCCCCTTACGGTCCTTTCGCCTGAGAGATTCCGGGGCGGTTGCTCCTTCGGCTCCCGTGTTCAACACGGGTCTCTCCCACAAGGGTCGTCGGGCGTTTTGGCGGCAAACCTGCGCCACCGTTATTTAGGCTACTCTCGTGAACTGAATTGTCAACTAAAGCGCGCGTTCGCCGGCTACCGCTGGCGGAGACGGTTGAATTGCAGTTCTTCCGGAGTCATTTCGAAGCCGGCATAGACAGTATAGGTGGCAGCATCAACTTCCGGCTCTTTAATGATTTCCAACGTCACGGAGTCTTCGAAATCAATTCTGGGCTCACCCGCCTTGAATTCGACAATCACCGGAAACCCTTGCCGAAGGATGATTTCACGTTTTCCGTTCAACACGGCAACGAAAAAAGTAAATGGCGCCTTGCCATCTATGTTCGCAGGACCGCGCGCAACGCTCAGACGAGCGTCAGCCGTGACATAAACGGCCTTCTCTTCAACTTCACAGGTAACTTTGTTTATCTCGAGTTTTGACTGGAACAGAATATCCGAAATATCGCGACTGACACCTTCCGTGAAACGTGTCAGTTCGCTCGGCGCTTCAAGAATGGCGACACGGGGACAAGCAAGGCCGCCCAACTCGCTGCCACCGCCGAAAAGCCCACCGCTTAGGAGGCCACCGCCTTGCGCAGGCCCCCGCCCGCCACAAGCACCAACAGCCAAAACTGCCGTCATGACAAAGAGTAGACCTGCAGTCCTACGTAGACGGCGCAACGTCCGCACGCTCACAGTTTAGCGTGGGTGCCATCGCAAACCGGAACGTCTTTGGTGTTCTTACAACCACAGAAATACACCGTGCCTGACTTCTCTGCCGAATATTTCGACGGTTCGATTCCCGTTCCCTTATGGCTACCGTCGCAAAACGGTTGTTCCTTGCTAAGGCCGCATGCACACCACCAATAACTCTTACCTTCCTCAACTTCGACACCGAATGGTGCTTTTTGTGCGACAACCGGATCTGCCATAAGTCTTTTCCTTCTCGGTTTGCGACGTAATATGCCGGAGCGAATTCGAGGTCGTTTCCACTCACTCGATTTGTTGAGCCGGATATTAGGAGACGCGCCCGACCGCGACAAGCGAACCTGTACGGTTTGTACATCGATAAGCAAGGAGTCACGGGTCGAACCCGGAGCGCTATGGCCGTCTACACCGAAGTATCCGATGAAGATCTCGAAGCATTTGTCGCCGACTACGACATCGGCGCTGTCTTGTCGTTCAAAGGCATCGCGGAAGGCGTGGAAAACACGAATTATTTGATGCAGACGGAGCAGGGCCAGTTCATCCTAACGCTGTATGAGAAACGCGTACTGCCTCAGGACCTGCCATACTTCTTGAATTTGATGGAGTTCTTGGCCGAAGCGGGCATCCCGTGTCCGACGCCACTGCATGCAGAAGATGGCAAGGCACTGCGCGAACTCTGCGGACGGCCCGCGGCCATCGTAACCTTCTTAAACGGCATGTGGCCAAAGAAGATACACGCCACACATTGCGCGGAGCTCGGTACGGCGCTCGCGCGCCTGCATACGGCAGGCGCTGGGTTCGACATGTCCCGGCCGAATGGTTTGACGCTCGAAGCGTGGCGGCCGCTCTTCAACGAATCAGCGGAACGCGCCGACGAGATATTGCCTGGCCTGGCTGAGATTCTGTCGCGTGAGCTCGACTACTTAGAAGCCAATTGGCCAGAACGGCTCCCTGTCGGTATCTGCCATGCGGATCTCTTTCCTGATAACGTCTTCTTCCTGGGGCAATCCCTCTCCGGGCTCATCGACTTCTATTTCGCTTGCAACGATTTTCTTATTTACGATCTCGCCATTTGTTTGAACGCCTGGTGTTTCGAACGGGACAACAGCTTTAATATCACGAAGGCCAAACGCATGTTGTCTGCCTATCGCAAAGAACGCGATGTTTCGGAAGCGGAAATTGCAGCCCTACCCGTTATTGCGCGCGGAGCCGCGCTTCGGTTCCTCTTAACGCGGCTATACGACTGGCTGAATCATCCCGAAGGTGCACTGGTGAAACCAAAGGACCCGCGCGAGTATCTGTCGATACTCCAATTTCATCAGCAAGTCGCCGCGCCTGGCGAATACGGATTGGATTGATGTCCGGCGGCCCGACAATTGTCGACATCTACACCGACGGCGCTTGCAGCGGAAATCCGGGTCCGGGCGGATGGGGGGCGATCTTGCGCTACGGCGAGAACGAAAAAGAGTTGTCCGGCGGCGCGGCCGAGACCACGAACAATCGTATGGAACTGAGTGCCGCGATCGAAGCGTTACGCGCTCTTAAACGACCGGCGCGCGTGCGAATTCACACCGACAGCACTTACGTTAAGGACGGTATAACGAAGTGGATCGTCAATTGGAAACGCAACGGCTGGCGGACCGCCGCTAAAAAGCCCGTGAAAAATGTCGACCTTTGGCAGGATTTAGATGACGCCCTGAAAGACCACGATGTCGAATGGCATTGGGTTAAAGGGCATGCCGGGCATCCAGAGAACGAACGCGCGGATGCCCTCGCACGCAATGCCGTGCCCCGCTAGCCCGAACGAGAAACGCCCTCGGAACATCCGAGGGCGCATTCCGCAAATTCAACAAACGGTCGTCTAAAGCGCCTTCAACGTTTCTTCGGCACTCGACGTCGTGAGTTCGCCGCCGTCCTGTAACGCAAGATGCTTGACGACACCGTCTTCGGCAACGAGCGCGAAGCGTTTGCCGCGCACACCTAACCCGCGCGCCGCGAGGTCAAGTTCGATATCCATCCCTTTAGCGAGTTCACCACTTCCGTCCGCCAGCATGTCGATGGTCTCACCGGTGCCTTGATCCTTCGCCCAAGCGCCCATTACGAATGCATCATTCACAGATACACATGCAATCGCGTCCACGCCCTTCGCCTTAATCGCGTCGGCATTCTGCATAAATCCCGGCACGTGTTGCGCAGAACATGTCGGTGTGAACGCACCTGGTACGCCAAAAATCACGACCTTGCGGCCTGCACAATAATCATCCGTCGAAACCGCTTCCGGTCCGTCGCTTCCCATCTTGTAGAGAGTTACCGAAGGTAATTTGTCACCAACACTGATCGCCATCGTTTTATCCTTTAAGTGCCCCAAGAGAACGTCCGAGCGGCGCGTCGCCGCACGGCTCATCGTCCCCTTCACATAAGCAACAATTTCAAGAAGTCCAGCGGTCGCGAGAGGGTTTATTTGCGCGCTAGAGTCGGGGCTGCCCCAGCCTTATCCGCGGCCCCCATCACAATGCGATCCGTCAGCAGTTCGGGCAGGGCAATGCCTTGTGGCGCTTTCGGACCATAGACCGCATTAAACGGAATGCCGTAGCGGCCAAAACGCGCCAAGTAAGCGGAAATGGCGGGATTGGGCCGGGTCCAGTCGGCCCGCATTCGTATTACATTCGTCTCGTCCAGCCAGTCAGCGACGGGTGCTGTATCGAGAACAAGTTTTTTGTTCACCTGGCAGGTCAAACACCAATCCGCGGTAACATCGACAAAGACAGTTTTTCCAGACGCCACATACCGTGCGATTGCGGTCTCGTCGAACCTCTCCCATTCCGCCGCACTCGCGCTCAATGGTGCACTCGGCGGTGTCGCAAATCCGCCGACAAACAATGCGGCGAGCCCGAGAACGGCGGCAACCTTACCCGCGTGCTGCCCAAGGCGTGAGGCCGGCAGGCGCCGCAGCGCAAGAACGGCGACGATCAAGGCCGAGAGGGCGGCAATTGAAACGGCGCCGTCGATACCGAGTTGTACGGCCAATACCGTCACCAACCACACGGCCGTTCCGATAAGAGCCAACGCCAAGATGCGGCGCAGCCAATTCATCCAATTGCCCGGCTTCGGCAGTTGTGTGGCCAGGCGCGGAAAGGCCGCGACCGCCAAATACGGGAGTGCCAGGCCGATCCCCAACACGAAGAATATTCCCAATATCTCCGCAGCACCCCGGCTTAGCGCGAATCCAACCGCCGTGCCGAGAAACGGCGCACTACAAGGTGTTGCCAGGAGGGTCGCAAAGGCGCCCGTCATAAAGTGACCGCCAAGAGAATTAGAATCGCCCGCAGATCCGGCGATATTCGCCAGCCGGCCGGGCAGAATTATTTCGAATAAGCCAAACAGATTACAGGCGAAGAGCGTCAGGATCAGCGTCATCGCAACCAAAAAGATCGGCTGTTGGAACTGTATCCCCCAACCGATCGCGACCCCGGCCGATCGAACAGCAATCAGACCACCGGCGATCAGCAGAAACGAAAAGATAATCCCGGCAGCCGAGGCGATAAATCCGCGGCGCACGTGCGCCGGATCTTGCCCACCATGGCCAACAACACTGAGCAGCTTTAGCGAGAGCACCGGCAAAACGCAGGGCATCAGATTCAAAATCAAACCCCCCGCCAATGCGAAGAGCAGAATGACCAAAAGCGAATGTTCATCCGACGTGGGGACCGTTGCCTGCCCGAGGCCGCTGGGCTTGCCGATCAGGCGTTCTTCCAGCATTCGTTCGCCATCGACCAAGGTCACCGTAATCGGCACGCCAGACGCCGTCACGGGTTCCTCGAACCCGCCGCCCCCGACTTCAAGGACGGCTGTCATGCCGTCCTCGGATAGATCCACGACCGGCTTACCGAAAAACGACCCTTCCGGGCCTTCCAAATAGACGTCAGGCGCCCGAAAACGTTCGATCGACGAGGCGACGATCTTTAACTCGACCGCGTCGCCTACAGACGCGACTTGCAAGTCCTGAATACGCAGTCCGTGACGCGCACCGTCTCCGGGCACGCGGGCCCGGTACTTATCGATTTCAAAAGCAAACTCGGAGGCAGCGGCTTCGCCGCCCCCGACCGACAGCGTCGCCGTCGCGCTGTACGGAATACAGATGTCCTTACAGGTGAGGTAATCGACATTCGCCGCGAATTTAACCGGTTCACCTGGCTTCGTGACGGCGGCATTCAGCGGAAGAATGACTTCATCTTCGTAACCGAGCGTTTCCAGCTCGAAGATCGAAAACCTTTTCGGCGCCGGCCATTGGATATCAACCTGGGAGACGTTCTCGGAAGCCGACCAATTGGCACGGGGCGGGAATCCGGCATCTCCGGGCGTTCGCCAATAAAGTTTCCAGCCCGGCTTCATACGGAAATGGAGGCCGACCGGAATCGTTTTCATCTCGCCCACGCCAGAGACCGCCGAGATAAGGCGCATCTCGACATGATCGTTGCGGTTCCAATCTCCACTGGCCGCGCCAGCGGCACCAGCCGCGGCAAGCCATAAAATCGCCGACAACAATAATGACGTAACCGATCGCATTATGTGACCACTGACTTCCTTCAATTACCGCCGTTTTTATAGAGTATACGAGCAAGGAAAAAACCGCACGATCGGTCACGATTGCGTGCGAATACAATTGCACCGCCGATCTATCCAAACGCGGTCGTTATTACTATCATATAGGCAATGATGTGCCTGTTGTTAACGAGTTGAGTCTGCAAGATGGAGACCGACTTCAGTTCCGCCGATTATCTGACCGGTCAATTGCTGATCGCTATGCCGGCAATGGGTGATCCGCGATTTTCGAAAAGCGTCATCTATATGTGCGTCCACAACGAAGAGGGCGCGATGGGCTTGATCGTAAACAAACTGGCGGACGAGCTGTCGTTTGCCGAACTTCTAACGCAACTCGATATCGAAAGTCTCGGGGTTGCGCCGCAATTGCCGATACATTTTGGCGGCCCTGTCGAGACCGGGCGCGGATTCGTTTTGCATTCCGCCGAATACAACCAGGAAGGTACGATCGAGGTCGCCGAAGGCATGGCGCTGACGGCAACCATCGATATCTTGCAAGACATCGCGCAGAACCGGGGCCCCGAGAAGTTTTTGCTGGCCCTCGGCTATGCCGGCTGGGGAGCCGGACAACTCGACGGCGAAATCCAACAAAACGCATGGCTGCACGTCCCGGCCGACCCCGACCTCACCTTTGGTGCGGATAACGACGCGAAATGGGAGCACGCCATCGCAAAGATCGGCGTCGATCTGAGCCTGCTGTCTGGCGAGGCTGGACACGCCTAGCCGTCGAAATCAGCTCTTCGCTTTCCGATCGCTGCGCAGAATGCCGAACGTCCGATGGTCCTGCCACCGCCCATCGATTCGGAGATATTGACGCGCGAGACCTTCTTCGGAAAAACCCAACTTAAGAAGAAGTTTGCTGCTCGGTTCGTTGTGCACCAAACAAGCCGCTTCGACGCGGTGCAAACCGAGGTCCTCGAACGCGAATTCCAAGATCAGATCAACCGCTTCCGCCATATGTCCGCGCCGCACATAGGGCAGGCCCATCCAGTACCCGATGGTCCCGGCTTGCGTAACGCCACGGCGCAGGTTCGACAATGTAATCCCGCCCACAAGGTCATCCGTTTCCCGGTGAAAGATAAAGAACGGGTACGACGTCCCGTCTTCCCAATCTTGCCGAAAGCGGCGCAGTCGCCGGCGGAACGCGGTCTTCTCCGCACCGTCTTCCGGCCATGTCGGCTCCCACGGTTGCAGGAAGTCCTTGCTCAAACGACGAACATCCATCCATTGACGTTGGTCGCGCCGATGCGGCGCGCGCATGTAGATCTCCTCGCCCCGAAGGACCGTGCCTGCATGCCTGAACAACGAAAGGGGAAACACCGCCCGCAACTCCCATCGGAGGGCCGCGGCTTTACATCGCTAGCGCCGCGACGATTTCATCATATGACATGATTTGGTTCACGGGACCTATTGCGGCAATCGTCGGCTTACCCGTAAAGATTCGCTCTGCAATCCGGCGAACCGCTTCTTCGCCGACCGATTCGATTTTTCCGACTTGCTCTTCCAATGTCAGCGGCCGGCCGAAGATCAACATTTGTTGGCCAAGCTGCTCGCATCGCGCACCGGTCGATTCCAACGACATCATGGTCGCCGCTTTCAACTGTGTCCGCGCGCGCGCTATTTCACGGTCCGTCAATGTTGTCGGCAGACGTTTGATTTCTTCGCAGATGGCTGGGATCAATTCGTCGATATCATCAGGGCCCGTCCCCGCGTAAATGCCGAACAACCCGCAATCGCGATAAAAGGAAGGGTAACAATAGATCGAATAGACCAGACCGCGTTTTTCACGGATTTCTTGGAACAGCCGGGATGACATCCCGCCGCCGAACAATGTCGACATCACCGAAGTCGCATAAAACTCGTCATCTTCGTAGGACAGCCCCGGGAACCCCAACAGCAAATGGACCTGTTCCAGATCCCGGTCTTCCAAATGTGCGCCGCCGCTATACTGGCCCGGCTCCATTACGACATTGCCATTTGCCGGAACCGAATCAAACAAACGGCGCGCATGGGCGACAAACGACTCGTGATCGACATTACCGGCCGCCGCGAGGACCATTCGATCGCCGCCATAACCGCTTTGCATATGCTGCATAATGCGCTCACGCGGCATCGTTCCGACCGTATCCGATCCGCCCAACACGGGACGACCCAAGGGCTGATCGGGAAAAGCCGCCAGCTGAAAGTGATCGAAAACGCGGTCGTCCGGGGTATCGTGCGCTTGGCCGATTTCCTGGATGACAACGGCACGTTCGCGTTCGAGTTCTTCTTCGTCAAAAATCGAATGCTGCAAAATGTCGGCGAGCAGATCGAGCGCGAGTTCGGTGTTTTCTTTCAAGACTTTTGCGTAATAGGCCGTCTGCTCCCGGCTCGTATACGCATTTAGATGACCGCCGACCGACTCGATTTCCTCGACAATATCCTGCGCACTTCGCCGTTCCGTGCCTTTGAACGCCATGTGTTCCAACAAATGTGCGACACCATTGACTTCCGCCGGCTCGTTCCGGGCGCCGCTGCCAACCCACACACCACAGGAGACCGTCTCCACACGCGACATCGATTCCGTGACGACCCGCATGCCGTTCTCAAGCACAGAGACCTGCACGCTCATGCGGCACCTTGAAGGGTGATATTTTCGCGGACAAAGCCTTTGATGGTTTCAATGTCATTCGCCAACACGGTGAAGCGTTCCTCGCGGTCATGCAGATCGCTGAGGTGCGGCGGCAACTGCGGTCGTACCCCGGTCGATTTTTCGACCGCATCGGGAAACTTCGCAGGATGAGCGGCCGCCTGGGCGACAACCGGCGCATCGCCGCGTCGGCATTGTCGCGCCGCGGCGACACCGATTGCCGTATGCGGATCGATCAATTCGCCAGTCGCCTGAAGCGTTCTCGCCATTTCGGCCATGGTTTCCGCGTCGTCCAACCGATGGGCTGAAATCGTATCCGCGGCACTTCGATGTAGATTATCGCCGACCGTCAGCGTCCCGTCACGCCGGAACGCGGCCATCGCCTCTGTCAGTGCGGTACCGTCGCGGCCGTAGAGGTCGAATAGGAACCGCTCGAAATTGCTCGAGACTTGAATGTCCATACTGGGCGAAATCGTTTGGCTCACCTTGCCGATGGACAGTTCGCCGGTCGCAAAGAATCGGGTTAGGATATCGTTGCTGTTGGTGCCGATAATGAGTTGATCGATCGGCAAGCCACAGGCTTTCGCCGCATAGGCCGCAAAGACATTCCCAAAATTCCCGGTCGGCACCGAAAACGATACGGGCCGATCCGGCGATCCAACGGACACGGCGGCATGAAAATAGTAGACGATCTGCGCGGCGACCCTGGCCCAATTGATCGAATTGACAGCGGACAGCCGCGCTGTTTCCCGAAACGCGGCATCGGCAAACATCGCCTTCACCAGGTCCTGGCAATCGTCGAATGTCCCTTCCACCGCCACGCAATAGACATTCGACGCAGGGACCGTGGTCATTTGGCGCTGCTGCACTTCCGAAACACGCCCATGCGGATACAGAATGAAGATATCGATCGCTTCACGGTCCCGGCATGCTTCGATCGCGGCCGATCCCGTATCCCCGGACGTCGCGCCCACGATCGTCACGCGCTCGCCCTTCCGCGCGAGAACATGGTCGAAAAGGCGGCCGATCAACTGCATTGGATAGTCTTTAAATGCCAGCGTCGGACCGTGGAACAGTTCCATCAGCCAAAGATCGGATTCGAGCTGTTTCAAAGGTGCCACGGCGGAATGCATGAACCCTTCGAACGTCTCCTCGACAATGCCGGCAAACGCCGCAGGCTCGATCCGCCCCCCTAAAAACGGGGTCATGACCCGAACCGCCAATTCGGGGTATTCGAGGCCCTGCATTTCACGAATATCGGCAGCATCGAAACGCGGCCAAGACTCCGGCAAATACAAGCCGCCGTCGCTGGCGAGTCCGGCGAGCAGAACGTCGTCGAACTCAAGCGTTGGCGCCTCGCCGCGTGTACTTATGTATTGCACTCTTTCCTCGCTCCCCGATGACGGGCTAACGTATCCCCCGCGCCAAGCCCAAGCAAGCGCGCCACAAAGCCTTCAGCGGACATCGCCCAACATGACCTTACTCTGCCGGCGGGCACGCGACGAAGATCTACCGGTCATCCGAGGTTTCGCACGCAATGCCTTGGAGCTCTTTTCTTCATGCCGAAGGCGCAATTCCCACTATCGCTTTCTTGTTTGAAAGAAGCCGTCGACCAACGCGCGGCGCCGACGGTCGTTCTGTGTGACGGTGTCGTCGCTGGATTTGCGGACCTCTATGACTGCGATCCAGGCACGTCATGCCGTATCGGCAACGTCATCGTCTCACCCCACTTTAGAGGCCGCGGTGTCGCGACGCGTTTGATCCAAGAAATGGTTGATGTCGCCGCCGATGAATACAATGCTAAGCGCGTGGAACTGGCCTGCTTCAATAACAACACGGCCGGCTTGTTGCTCTACCCGAAGCTCGGGTTCGAGCCGTACGCGATCGAGCCGCGCCAAGGGCCCGACGGCGAGCCCTTGGCGCTGATTCAACTTCGATTGACGCTATAAAAACGGTCTCTAGTCGCTGTTCTGCGGGATCATATGCACATCGTGCTGCGGATACGGAATAATGCAGCCCGCATCTTCCAGTCCCGTTTTCGCAACCTGCGTCAGGTCAAAAAGAACACCCCAATAGTCGCTTCCCTTCGACCAGCAGCGCATATTGATATTGACCGAGCTGTCGGCCAGCGCCACGACCATCGTCTCCGGCGCCCCGGATCGCTCAGCACTCGATCGTCCGCCGCCATGAGGCCAAGCAAGGTCTCGCGGGCCTTGTCGATATCGTCGTCGTAGGAGATGCCAACTTCGATATCAATCCGGCGCGTATCGTTGCGCGAATAGTTGATGATCGATGAGCCCCAAAGAGACGCATTGGGGACGAAGATGCAGGTGCCTTGGGCGGTCTTGAACTCGGTACTGAAGAGGCCCAATTCGACGACCGTTCCAATGTGGCCGGCCGTTTCAATAACGTCACCCACTTTGAACGGCCGCAGAAAGAGCAGCATGATGCCCGCCGAGATATTTTGCAGCGTGCCTTGTAATGCCAAGCCAATCGCGAGGCCGGCTGCAACGAGGACGGCGATAATACTGGCTGTCTGAACGCCGAACTGCGCCAGTACCGCGATAATGGTGAATATCAAGACGATATATCGGACCATATTCGCGAACAGCGGTTTTAACGTCGCATCGACCTTTTCGACGCGATCGAGCCGGCGGCGCACCAAATTACTAAGCTTCGCGGCAATCCAGTACCCGACAATTAGGATCAGGATGGCTTGTATGAAATCGAGCCCATAAAAGGTACCGATCTCAATCATCGAATCGATAAACTTCTACATTCCGCTCATTGTGTCGTTCATTGTGCTTCTTCCAAATATCTTGTCTTTAAGTGTTCTTTGAATGCCGATGGATCGAGTGGTCTTCCTGTTGCCCGTTCCAAAATCTCGTTAGTTGTAAAGCGCGCTCCTAAATTATGCACGTTTGTTCGAAGCCAACGCATCAGCGGTACGAAGTCTCCCCGGCCCAAACCGGCTTCGATATCTTTATCGCTTTTCCGCGCCGAGGCGAATAGTTGCGCGGCGGCCATCGCACCGAGGGAATATGTGGGGAAATAGCCCCACGCGCCGTCGTACCAATGAATGTCTTGCAAGCAGCCGCGTCGATCGTCGGGCGGGCTTATCGCCAACAACTGTTTCATCTGATCTTGCCAGGCGCCGGGAAGATCCTTCGGTTGCAGATCGCCGTCGATCATGGCGCGTTCCAAGCGATACCTTAAGATTACATGCGCCGGATAAGTGACTTCGTCTGCATCGACACGGATAAAGCTTCGGGCGACCTGAGTCGCGAGGCGATAAAGATTATCGGCGCTCCAACCTTCACCGCTGCCGTCGAATGCGGACTGCATGACCGGTGCCGCCCAATCCAAGAAGGCCCGCGATCGGCTGGCCTGCATCTCGACCATCAACGATTGGCTCTCGTGCATCCCAAGGCCCGGTGTGTCACCAACGGGCTGATAGCGCCAATCTGCCGGACGGCCACGCTCGTACATAGCGTGTCCGGTCTCGTGCAAGACCCCCATCAACGCGGACGTGAAGTCCGCCTCGTCGTAACGTGTCGTAATACGACTATCCTCGGGAATGCCGCCCGAGAACGGATGCAAGGTAGCGTCGAGCCGCCCGGTTGCGAAATCAAACCCGACGGCCTCGGCCATCCGTCGGCAAAGATCTTCTTGGCGCCCCTGCGGAAAGGGGCCGTCCGGCAAACGCGGCTGAGGCCGTAACGATTGCCTTTCGAGGACGCGGTCCAAAAACGGAGGGAGGAAAGCCGCATAATCGTCGAACAACGCATCCAGCTGAGCGGTCCGACCGCCGGGCTCGTACAAATCGAGGAGGGCTTCGTATGGCGGCACACCAAGCGCTTCGGACTTTGCGGTCGCCGTTTCGCGAACCAGACCGAGCAAGGTCTCTAGATGCGGTAAAATTGTGCCAAAATCGTTATCGGGTCTGGCGGTCCGCCAAACGGACTCGGTTTGCATACAAGTCCGCGTGAAGGCGTCGAGAAGATCTGCCGGCACCGCGGTCGTATGCACCCATCGACGCCGCATGAGCTGTAAATTACGAGTTTGCCAGTCATCGAGGACGTCCGCCGTATCTTCCGCTGCCGCAAGCAGATCAGCGAGTTCGTTTGACGACAGCGTTTCGTGAGCGATGAGTTTAAGCGCGGTAATTTGCTCGCCGCGGGCCGCACTCGATTTGTCCGGCATCATGACGGACATATCCCATCGGAGCATACCCGCGGCCTCGCCGATGAGAGAAAGACGACGGAACCGCGCCTCTAATTCCTGATAATGCGCACTCATTCTTCGTCGGTACTGCCCGTGGGTCGGCGGTGATAGAGCAGATAGATCGCCAAAAGACCGAACGCCAGTGCGAACCATGTGATCGCGTATTGTAGGTGGTCGTTCCGGATGTCGATCCGCCATTGGTGCCCGACAGGCAAACCGCCATCGGTCTTGTTCGCTGCTAGAATATAGTACGGTTGAAGCGGCGGAAGGCCGGCAGACGCCGACATACTGGACGGATCGACATAGAACCAGGTGTTGTTGTGCGGTTCGTTCTCCGGCATGAAGAACCCAGGGCCTTTCGCCAACCGGACAATACCTTCCACGATCACGCCGCCCTTTGGTTGGCTGTCCGGGCGGGTCTTCGGATCGCGTTGATCGAAGGGCACCCAACCGCGATTGACCAGAACGTGCCCGCCGCCATCCGCCCGTTTGAGCAAGGTCACGATATTCAATCCCGCCTTCCCCTTCAGCGAACGGTTTATCAGATAGAATTCGTGCTCGTGTAGGAATTCGCCGGTTACCGCCACGCGGCGAAACTCGTAACCCTCGACGTCATCAAGCCACCGCGGCAGGGCAACGGGGGCCTCGGCGCTCCGCTCCTGTAACCTATCGATAAGCTCGGCTTTCCAATAGAGCCTTTGAATTTGCCAGCTTCCCAAGGCGATCAACGCGATCAATGCCGGCACGGTAAACAGGGTCGGCAGCAGCTTCGGTCGTATGAACATCTATTCGCTTTTCCCAAATTGACCTTGACCGCCGTCACCCGAACGATTGCGGTACTGCAACGCGATCAGCGTTGCCTTAAAAGGCCGCAATAATCCGATTGCTCCGATCGTAACCAACGGCGGCCAAAGAAGGCCATGCACCCATATGGGGGGGTGTGCCGTCAATTCCAACCAGACGGCTAAGACAACGATGACCGGGCCGATGATAAACATGACAAAAAATGCCGGCCCGTCAGCGCTATCCTCCGCCCTGAAATCCAGGCTGCACGCATCGCAGGTCTCGTTTAACGCAAGAATGCCGCGATACAGGCGGCCGACCCCGCAACGCGGGCACCGACACCGAACCCCCGCCGAAAACGGTCCGACGGGGGGAAAAGGCTCGGTCATGTGTGTGGGCCCCTGAGGGCGCGCCTTAGGCGCCCCACCAATAGATGCAGCAGAACAGGAACAACCAGACGACATCGACGAAATGCCAATACCAAGCGGCCGCTTCAAATCCGAAATGATGTTCAGGTTTGAAATGGCCTTTTTGCGCTCGGAAGTAACAAACGATGAGGAATGTTGTTCCGATAATCACGTGCGCGCCGTGGAAGCCCGTCGCCATGTAGAACGTGGAGCTATAGATGCCGTCCGTGAAGGTAAACGTTGCATGGCCGTACTCATACGCCTGCACACCCGTGAACAGCAGACCCAATAGAATGGTATAGCCCAATCCCTTGATCAGACCGTCACGATCGCCTTCACGCAGTGCGTGGTGCGCCCACGTCACCGTGCAGCCCGAAAGCAGCAGGATCAGCGTATTCATGAACGGCAGGCCGAATGTCGGGAAGGTCTCGACACCTTTGGGCGGCCAGACGCCCCCCGCGAGGTCGTAGGGGAATTCTTTCGGGAACAAGCTTGATTCGAAGAATGCCCAGAAGAAGGCGACGAAGAACATCACCTCGGAGCAGATGAAGAGCGCCATACCGTAGCGCAAGCCAAGTTGCACGACAGGCGAATGATGCCCTTCGACTTCGGCTTCCCGGATGACGTCACGCCACCAAACAAACATGGTGTAGAGAACCAATAAGAAGCCCGGCACGAATATGAAGGCACCAAAGGACGAAATCATGGGCTCCGGCCCTTCGCCCAACATGTCCGGGTGCATGAAGAGGACAACGCCGAAGGTCAGCAAGAACGCCGCAAATGCGCCGAGTGCCGGCCAAGGGCTCGGGTCGACGAGATGGTAGTCGTGGCCGTGTCCGCTATGTTCGTCTGTCGATGCGCTCATCTCGTTTCCTCGTTCTTCGCTTCCAGGAAGCTCTTCTATTGAATAGACCGCGTTTCGCCCGAAGGTGAAACGTTGGCACTTACTTTTTGCTCGCCCTTATCTTGGTTTTTCTTTTCCACCGGGAAAAACGTGTAGGAGAGCGTAATAGTTTTAACGTCATTCAGATTTGGATCATCTGCAATTTCAGGGTCGACGAAGAATGCGACCGGCATTTCCACTGTCTCGCCCGGCTGGAGCGTTTGCTCCGTAAAACAAAAGCATTCGACTTTACTGAAATAGGCGCCGACCTTGAGCGGCGTCACATTAAATGTCGCCGTTCCCGTCAAGGGCCGGTCGGACCGATTGGTCGCGCGATAAAACGCCAGACCGTTCTCGCCCACTTTGAGTTCTATCTGTCGCTGCGCGGGCTGAAACGCCCAGTCGATATTGTTTGCCATCGCATCGAAACGGATCTTCATCGGCCGCGATGTCACCGTTTCGCTTCGCCCCGCCGCGACTTGCGTCGTCCCGGCGTAACCGGTCACACGGCAAAACAAATCATATAAGGGGACGGCCGCATAAGACATACCGACCATGCCAACAACAACGCTGCAAAGGACCACACCAACGCGGCGGTTTTTACGTGCCGCTTCGGTCATGAGGCACCTCCCATTTTCAGGATCGCCACGATGTAGAGCATGATGGCCCAGCCAAACAGGATCACCAGCATCGCCAAATTTTTCCGGCGCTGTTTACGGCGCAGCTCGTCGGCGCCGTGATCGTTGTTTCCCGTGTCGCTCATGACCGAATCTGTCATCCCTACGCGCCCTCAGGCCGCCATCGCTAACGCGTTATCCGCAACCAATAGGCCGAATAACGCAAAAAGATAAAAAATCGAAAACCCGAACATGCGCTTTGCGCTACGGTCCGTTTCGTCCGTTAGCACGTGCAACGCACTAAGGATGAACAATCCGCTGAGGATACCCGCGGCGGAGCCGTATAAAACCCAACTGGCAAACCCCGCGATACACGGCATCAGCGCGAGGGGCAGCAACAGCACCGTATAGGCCAGCATCTGCCACTTCGTCGCCCGCGCACCGCGAACAACCGGCAGCATCGGCACGCCGGCAGCCGCATAATCCTGCGACCGATAAAGCGCTAAGGCCCAGAAGTGCGGCGGCGTCCAAAAAAAGATCAACGCAAACAGGATCGCGGCTTCGATACCGACATTCCCTGTCACAGCCGCCCAGCCAATTGCCGGCGGAAAGGCACCGGCCGCACCGCCAATCACAATATTCTGCGGGGTCCGGCGTTTTAGCCACACCGTATAAACGAAGACGTAGAACAGAACCGCAGCGGCTAAAAGTCCCGCCGCCACCGCATTCGTCGCCAAGAACATCATCATGACGGCAAAGGCCGAGAGAATGACGCCGAACGTCAGGGCTTCCGCCGGCTCGACACGGCCTGTGGGAATGGGCCGTTCACGCGTCCGTTCCATCACCGCGTCGATATCCCGGTCGTACCACATATTGATCGCCCCAGCCGCACCGGAGGCGAGCGCAATACAGAATACGGCCACAGCCGCCAGCAGCGGATGGATTTCGCCCGGCGCCACAACCAATCCCGCAAATCCGGTAAAGACGACAAGCGACATAACGCGCGGCTTCAAGAGCGCGAAAAAGTCGCCGACGTCGCCTTGCGCCGGAACGGTTTGATAAGCGGTACCTGTCAAAATCTATCCTCCGCCGCAATCGGTCTTACTTGACCTGCGGCAGCTCGTCGAAGCTGTGGAACGGCGGCGGAGAGGACACCGTCCACTCAAGCGTCGTCGCACCTTCGCCCCAGTAGTTGTCGCCAACAACGCGGCCCGCCCGCAACGTGTAGATCATCATCAAGACGAAGAAGATCGTCGACGCGAACGAAATGTATGCGCCAATCGAGGACACCATGTTCCACCCAGCCAACGCGTCCGCATAATCGATGTAGCGACGCGGCATACCGGCGAGACCGGAGAAGTGCTGCGGGAAGAACGTCAGGTTCACACCGATGAAGGTGGTCCAGAAGTGCAGCTTCCCGGCCCATTCCGGATACTGACGGCCGCACATCTTGCCAATCCAATAATAGATACCGGCAAAGATCGAGAAGACGGCGCCCAGCGAGAGGACGTAGTGGAAGTGCGCCACAACGTAATAGGTGTCATGCAAAACGAGGTCGACACCGGAGTTGGCCAGCACGACCCCCGTTACACCGCCGACGGTGAACAGGAAGATGAACCCGATCGCCCAAAGCATTGGCGTATCGAAGCGGATCGAGCCGCCCCACATCGTCGCGATCCAGCTGAAAATCTTGATGCCAGTCGGCACCGCAATCACCATCGTCGCAAGCGTGAAGTACGCCCGAACGTCGACGTCCATCCCAACGGTGTACATATGGTGCGCCCAAACGACGAAACCGATGAAGCCGATCGCCACCATCGCATAGGCCATCCCCAGATAACCGAAGACCGGCTTCTTGGAGAAGGTCGACACGATGTGACTCATGATGCCGAATCCCGGCAGGATCATGATATAGACTTCCGGGTGTCCGAAGAACCAGAACAAGTGCTGGAAGAGAACCGGCTCACCGCCTTGGTCCGGCTTGAAGAAGCCCGTGCCGAAATTGCGGTCCGTCAACAGCATGGTAATGGCGCCGCCCAAAACCGGCAGCGACAACAACAGCAAGAACGCCGTCACCAAAGTCGCCCACACGAACAAAGGCATTTTGTGCAGGGTCATACCCGTCGCGCGCATGTTGAAAATCGTCGTGATGAAGTTCACGGCACCGAGAATTGACGACGCGCCCGCCAAGTGCAGCGAGAAGATCGCCATATCAACCGCAGCCCCGTCGTGTCCGTACCCGCCTGTATTGGATAGAGGCGGATAGACGGTCCATCCAGTACCCGCACCGCCGCCGATCACCGCCGAGCCGAGCAACAAGAGGAACGCTGGCACCAAGAGCCAGAAACTGATGTTGTTCATGCGCGGGAACGCCATATCCGGCGCGCCGATCATCAACGGCACGATCCAGTTGCCAAACCCGCCAATCACCGCCGGCATGACGACGAAGAACACCATAATGAGGCCGTGCGCCGTCACGAACATGTTCCATTGGTGCCCGTCCGGCGAGCCGTCCGGCAGCGTCATATACTGGACGCCCGGTTCCATCAGCTCCATCCGCATATAGACGGAGAATGCCCCGCCGATCAGACCGGCGATGACCGAGAACACAAGATACATCGTCCCGATGTCCTTGTGGTTCGTCGAATATACAAAACGCCGCCAACCCGTTGGGTTATGGTGATCGTCGTGTCCGTGCGCGTGTGCCGCTGTACCCTCAGCCATGATGACCTCTCGAACCTTCGTCTTTACTTGGATGTGCCGTTTTGCGCGACCTTTACGGTCGGCAATGCTGGCGTCTCGGGTTCATCAACCCGCGCGAATTCTACTTTTGCCTTCTTGGCCCAGGCTGCGAACTCAGCCGGTGGCACCGCCTTTACCATTATCGGCATATAGGCATGGTTCACACCGCAAAGCTCCGAGCAGAAACCGTAATACGTTCCGGCTTTATCGATCTGCACCCAGGTTTCGTTCAACCGCCCTGGCGTCGTGTCGACCTTTACGCCGAAGGAAGCCATCGACCAGTTGTGAATAACGTCCACGGACGCAAACAAGAGGCGGATGCGTTTGCCCGTCGGCAACACCACCGGGTTATCCGTATCCATCAGCCTTTTCTGGCCCGGCTTTAATTCGTCTTCCGGGATCATATTCGCATCGAACGTGAAATTGCCGTGATCCGGATACTGGTATTCCCAATACCATTGATGGCCGACGACCTTGAGCGTCATATCCGCGTCATCGGTGCTGTCCGCGAAATAGAGAAGGTTCATCGAAGGAATGCAGATCGCGACCAAAATAACGACGGGAATTGCCGTCCAGGCGATTTCCAATCCGGTGTGGTGCGTCGTCTTGGAAGGCGTCGGATTCTTGCTTTCCCGAAAGCGCCAGCACGTATACAGCAACAGCGCCAAAACGAAGATTGTGATCAGCGTAATAATGATCAACAAAATGTCATGAAAATCATGAATCATCACAGCCGTCGGCGACGCGGGCGGCGGTAATCCAATCTGCCATGGAGTTGGTTCGTTCGCCCAAGACGTTACCGAAAACAATGAACCCATCAGGACGGAAATCGTTACGAAAAGCCTTTTC
The DNA here is from genome assembly GCA_002716125.1 of Rhodospirillaceae bacterium. Lineage (GTDB taxonomy): Bacteria > Pseudomonadota > Alphaproteobacteria > UBA8366 > UBA8366 > UBA6544. Next base: position 114,502 of record PAZH01000022.1, on the reverse strand, counting down.
ACCCTGTACTCTCCCACACACGCCGAAATTAGGGTTGCCTCAGATCGATGAAGCCAACGCACGATGCGCTAAACCCTTACGGCGATATAAAAAACCTCCAACGCAGGCGTCACTACAACCTACCTCAAAGACCGGTAGATGCAATGGCCAACGCCATAAGATACAGCGATCTTATAGCATCGACCCGATACCTTCGCGTCCCTAGCGACACTATGTCGCAAAACGCCTGAAATTGCCAAGCTTTAGACGTTATTCGTATGTATTCGAGCGGCGGTACGGGCTATTAAAATTTGCGTGCCGTTTATGGCGAATTTCTGTAATCTCCAATGGTTAACGGGGAATTGTCGCGGGGCAGCTTGAATTTCCGGCGTTAATTACGTTGTCTATTGTCGATATTTGGACAGCTTACCGTCAGTCACCCCGGCGGTTATCACGCCGCATTTGGGCGATGGTATTAGGGTATGGGTAAAACTGTATGACCGATCTGACGACCACCGACGAGCTTTTTTTCACCAAAGCCGGCCTCGACAGGTCTCGCGTTGAAGATCTGACGACGGACGCATTGGACGGCGCCGACGACGGCGAGCTCTTTCTGGAATACTGCCAGTCGGAGAGCATTTCCTATGACGACGGCCGGGTTCGCAGCGCGAGTTTCGATACATCGCAAGGCTTTGGATTGCGCTCAATCTCCGGCGACGCCGCCGGCTATGCGCATTCGTCCGAATTGTCCGAGGAAGCCATTAAAAGGGCCAGCGCGACGGTGAAAGCTGTTCGGTCCGGTCACGGCGGGACGTACGCGGACGCCCCGACGGGCACCAACGCCAAGCTGTATTCGGAAGACAATCCGCTGGGCGATATCGCCTTTGAAGATAAAGTCGGCGTCCTCAGCGAGATCGACGCCTATCTTCGCGCCAAAGACCCACGTGTCGCCCAAGTCATGGCAAGCGTGTCCGGCGAGTGGCAGACGGTTCAGATTATCCGGCCCGACGGCTACCGCGCGGCCGACATTCGCCCGCTTGTGCGGCTCAATATCGCGGTCATCGCCCAAGATGGCGATCGCATGGAAAGCGGCAGCCACGGGACGGGCGGACGGACCGGCTATCAGACATACCTCGATCCGAACAATTGGCGCGGATATGCAGACGAAGCGCTGCGGCAGGCGCTCCTTAATCTAGAATCGGTGCCGGCCCCGGCTGGCGAAATGACCGTCGTCCTCGGACCCGGTTGGCCCGGTATCTTGCTCCACGAAGCCATCGGCCACGGTTTGGAAGGCGACTTCAACCGCAAGAAGACATCCGCGTTCGCCGGACTGATGGGCGAGCGGGTTGCGTCTCCGGGTGTAACCGTCGTCGACGACGGCACGATCCACGACCGGCGCGGCTCCCTCTCGATTGATGACGAAGGCACGCCGACCAAGAGTACGACGCTCATCGAAGACGGCATTTTGGTCGGCTATATGCAAGACCGCATGAACGCCCGTTTGATGGATATGGCGGCAACAGGAAACGGTCGGCGCCAGTCTTACGCACATGCACCGATGCCGCGCATGACCAATACCTACATGTTGGCGGGCGACAAGGACCCGGGTGAGATTCTCGAATCTGTCGAGAACGGCGTTTATGCCGTGAATTTCGGCGGCGGACAGGTCGATATTACGAACGGCAAGTTCGTCTTCACCTGCACGGAGGCGTATCTCATCGAGAACGGTCGCAAAGGGGCGCCGGTTAAGGGCGCGACCCTTATTGGCAATGGCCCTGACGCGTTGACCCGGGTTTCCATGATCGGCAACGACATGGAATTGGATCCCGGGGTCGGGACTTGTGGCAAAGATGGCCAAGGCGTACCGGTCGGCGTCGGGCAACCCACCATGCGCCTCGACGGCCTGACCGTCGGAGGGACATCCGCTTAAGCGGGTGTATGGTGACTATCCCAAAACTTCTCATATCGCTGATCCTCGTGATCCCGCTGCTGGCGTGTCAGGAGGAGGAGCCGGCCAAGCAAATTGGCTCAGGTCCAGCGCAACTCCAATTGCAGCTGGCGGACCTGCGCTATGAGTTCGTCGATGGGCGACACAAATACTTCCATAAACGCAAGTACACCGAATCGATCGGAACCGGCGTCACGCTTCAAGCCGGAAAAGTTTGCGTTGAACGCGGAAAGGCCTGTCTGAGTGCCCGCGTGAACTATCGCATCGACGGCGGCAAATTCCTGGAGCAACCCGATCATCACGTCGCAACGCGTTTGGAAAGCGATACCATTACGATCGAGTATTGGGGTAAAGACGATGCCGGAAACGATGTCCGGGTGTTGCGCAAATTAACGGTCACCGGCAAAGAAATTTCCGTTGAATGAGGGTCCGCCAGGCCCTCCCGTCCGATATTTCAACGATCGTCCGAATCGTGAAAGCCGCTTACGAGAAATACGTGCCGCATATGGCCCGGCCGCCGGGCCCGATGCTCGACGATTACGCGCAGCGAATTGCGAATGATGAAGCGTTTGTCGCCACGGATACGGAATCCATAAGCGGCGTCATTATCTTAATTGAAGCCGCGGATCACCTTCTCCTCGACAATGTCGCGGTCGATCCTGCGATGCAGGGGCAGAGAATCGGCCGCCACCTCGTCGATTTCGCCGAAGCCGAAGCCCGGCGTCGGGGATATTCGGAAATCCGGCTCTATACCCATGTGGTGATGGATGCGAATGTCGCTTATTACGAATCGCTGGGCTGGGAAGAAACCCATCGCGGCGAACAGAACGGCTATGCGCGCATTTTTATGCGCAAGCGCCTCGTTTAGTAAGACATCTCCATGAACACGCGATTGATGTCGCCGTCCCAGCGCGATTCATACGCATCGAGCATCTGACGGGCCCGCGTCTTGCCGCTGCCGACAATTTCCTTGAGCTCGGACAAAAAGATCGTCTCGTCTTCGCCAATGCCGTTCATTTGGCCGCGGCGCTTAAGCCCCGCCTCAGCGATCTCAAGCACTTCGCGTGAGACATCCAACACGGTCCGACCGCGAAAAGGCGTATCGAGCGCGGTCTTCGGCGTTTCGTCCCGTAAGTATTGCCGTTCTTCCTCGCTCCAATCGCGGCATAGGTCCCAAGCCGCATCCAGTGCGGTTTGGTCGTACAACAAGCCGACCCACAACGCCGGCAGCGCGCAGAGACTCCGCCACGGGCCGCCGTCGGCGCCGCGCATCTCAAGAAACCGTTTCAAACGAACTTCAGGAAACGGCAGCGTCAACTGATCTTCCCAATCCGCCATCATGGGCGTTATGCTGGCGACCTGCGGTAATTTTCCCGCCATGAAATCGTGGAACGATTCGCCGCTCACATCGATATACTCGCCATTGCGGTAGACGAAATACATCGGCACATCGAGGACATAATCCGTGTGCGCTTCGAAGCCGAAACCTTCGTCGAAGACGAAGGGCAGCATCCCGGTCCGGTCAGGATCCGTATCCGTCCAGACGAAACTGCGAAAACTCTCGTATCCACACGGCTTGCCTTCGACAAAGGGCGAATTGGCGAAAAGGGCGGTTGCGATCGGTTGCAGTGCGAGACTAACCCGCATTTTCTGAACCATGTCCGCTTCAGAGGCGTAGTCCAGGTTGACCTGAACGGTGCAGCTTCGAAGCATCATATCGAGACCGTGGTTGCCCTTTTTCGGCATGTACTCGCGCATGATCTTATAGCGGCCTTTCGGCATCCAACCGACATCCTCGCGCCGCGACTGCGGATCGAAGCCAAGGCCAAGGACGCCGGCACCGATCTCTTCGCAAACCGTCTTCACCTCGTCCAGATGCGTGTGCACTTCGTTGCAGGTCTGATGAATCGTCTCCAGCATGGCGCCGGATAACTCGAATTGACCGCCTGGCTCTAACGATACCGATGCACCGTCGGGCTTGCGAAGTGCGATTACGTTTTCGCCCTCGCGAACCGGCTCCCAATCGAACCGCATCAGCCCTTCCAACAAGGCCGCGATACCCGGCGAGCCGTCATACTTCAATCGGCTGAAGTCGCCCAAATCATATGCGAATTTTTCGTGTTCGGTACCGATCCGCCATTGCTCTCTCGGCTTACATCCGCCTTCGAGATATTCAACGAGCTGCGCTTTGCCGGTAATCGGCTCACCGCCGGATTGAGAGGGAGCGGCCATGGGATTTCTTTTCCCCGTTCTTACGGCGCCGCAAAATTAAGTCGAATCCCGATCCGGCGGACGCCTTCGCCAATCACCCAGTGCCGCCTGCCAGCAAGTAACCGCCGAAATTGCAGCGGTTTCCGCTCTCAGGATGCGGGGCCCGAGACTCACAAACCTTATAAAAGAGAGTTTCTGGAACGCGTCAAGTTCCGTCTCGGCAAACCCACCTTCGGGCCCGCACAGAATGGCGCAACGGTCCGCCTCGCCGGTATCGTCCTCAAGTATCTGATTGATCGGCGCGGCATGCCCGCGTTCGGCGCATACAAGCAGTCGACGACCCGTCGGAAAATCCGAGAGCACATCCAATATAGGACGCGGCTCGACGATCTCCGGCAGTGTCATTCTCTCGCACTGTTCCGCTGCCTCAATCAGGTTCGATCGATGTCGATCTGCGTTCAAGCGTTTGACTTCCGTTCGTTCCGTCAAAACAGGGACAAGTCGTGAGACGCCAAGTTCGACCGCTTTCTGTACAAGCATGTCGAGACGTGCACGTTTTATAGGTGCGAAAAGGAGCCATAAATCCGGCTCCGTGATCTGCGGTCGTATCTGGGTTTCCACCCCCAGCGAACCGGCATTCCGGCGAATGGTTTCGATACGGGCCCGCCATTCGCCGTCTTTACCGTTAAAGAGCGCGACTTCCGCGCCAGGCCCCAACCGGAGAACATGCTTAAGATAGTGCGATTGATTGGCACTAAGATCGACGGACCGGCCCGCGTCGAGCGCCTGATCCACATACAATCTCGCACGCACCCCTGTCGTCACCGTCATTGTTCCCTTGCTTGTCGGCCCCAACCGTATCCGGCAAACTTAGCTTATGTCAGAGGGCGCGAAAACCGATCGACCCAACCATCGAAGCGACATCGAGACGCAGGGATGGATCTTCCGCCTGACACCGGAGGCCGCCTGGCCCTATTTGACGCTGGCACGCGTCGACCGGGCGATCGGGACGTGGCTTCTCCTGCTGCCGTGCTGGTGGGGCCTTGCCGCGGCGGGCGGCGGCGATGCGGTACAGTCCATCAACTTTGCCTTATTGTTCACATTGGGTGCGTTCGTCATGCGCGGCGCCGGTTGCGTATGGAACGATATTCTCGATCGCGATTACGATGCCAAAGTCGCACGAACGGCTCTCCGCCCGATCGCCAGCGGCGAAGTCAGCGTCTTTTCCGCGGCACTTTTCATGGCGGCACTCGCGGGTACCGGCCTCCTCATTCTTCTCCAATTCAATAATTTCACGATCCTCATTGCCATCGCATCGCTTGGGTTGGTTGCACTCTACCCAATGATGAAGCGCATAACCTACTGGCCGCAGGCCTGGCTCGGCTTGACCTTCAATTGGGGCGTGCTTGTTGGCTGGTCGGCCATTCATGGCACTTTGGATGCACCGACGTATTACCTCTATGCAGCCGGATTCTTTTGGACTCTCGGCTACGACACCATCTACGCGCATCAAGACAAAGAAGACGACGCCTTGGTCGGCGTTCGGTCGACAGCGCTTCTATTCGGGCGACGGACGACCCATTGGGTCGCGGGGTTCTATTGTACCGCTCTCATTATGTTTATCGGTGCCGGCCTTCGCGCCGACATGAATGTCCTTTACTATGTCGGTGTCGGTCTCGGTGCCGCGCAGTTCGCTTGGCAGATTGTGAAGCTCGATATCGACGATCCGCAAGACTGTCTCGCCAAGTTCAAGTCGAACAAATGGCTCGGGCTTATAATTGCGGTAGCGCTGGCCGCCGGGCAACTTTGGTGAAGCATCCAACCGATTGAGAGGCGAGATGTCGGAGGAAAAGGCGAAGAAAGGGTTTCACCTTTCAGCAAGGGATTTGCGCCTCTATACCGGATTGGCGCTCGCCGTCTTCATAACTTCGCATTTGATCAACCATGCGCTCGGGTTGGTTTCCATCAATGCGATGGAGAATTATCGCAAGGTGCATTCCGCCATTTGGCAGAGCCCGCCGGGCGTGGTCGTTCTTTACGGCTCCATCGCGATCCATTTTCTCTTGGCTTTATACGCCCTCTACCAAAGAAGCCATTTGCGCCTGAGGCCAACCGCTGCGATCCAGTTGGCCTTCGGCCTGCTTGTACCGCTCCTGCTGATGGAACACGTCGTCGGATCGCGCGTTATTCCGGCGATATTCGATTTCGAAGCGACATATTACTACTCGCTGTCTTTTCTTTGGTTGAACGACTTCAGTTTCTGGAAACAAACCGCGCTCATTTTCATCGTGTGGACCCATCTGTGCGTGGGTCTCCATTTTTGGCTTCGCGTGAAACCGATGTTCGAGAAATGCGAAGCGTTGTTCTATTCCCTCGCCGTGGTCATTCCTCTGCTGGGATGTTTGGGATTCATACAGGCCGGCAAGCTGGTCGAACGGATGGCGGCCACACCGGGATGGCTGACCGGCACGCGCATGGGTCTGACACAGGCACCGCAGGACGAATTACAGGCAATCCTCGACTTCATGCCGTTCCAGATTGGGATATTTCTCGCGATCCTGGCGTCTGTGTTTGTCGCTCGTTATTTACGTCGTCTGTACCGGAATCGGCATGGCGTCGTTCGGATCAAGTATCCGGAAGGGAAATCGATGTCAGGACCCGTCGGACCGACGATTTTGGAATTCATCCAGACGGCCGGCATTCCACACGCTTCCGTCTGCGGCGGGCGGGGACGTTGCACGACCTGCCGGGTTCAAGTCACCCAAGGCCTCGCCGACCTCGATAAACCGTCGGAGCTCGAAGCCAAGGCACTCGGCCGTATAACCGCGCCGGTCGACGTCCGACTGGCTTGCCAAGCGCGACCGCGCCGCGACGTTTCGATTGTCCCCCTTCTGCCGCCGAACGCGACGGCCCGCGACGGTCGACTGCCAGGCGGGGTTCAAGGACAAGAACGCCAAGTGGCCATCTTGTTCGTCGATTTACGCGGCTCGACGAAACTCGGCGAGGATCGCATGCCTTATGATGTCATGTTGATCTTGAACCGGTTCTTTTTTGAGATGTCCGAAGCCTTAAAATTGACGAACGGCCACTACGCGCAATTCAACGGCGACGGCCTGATGGCGCTCTACGGGTTGGAGAGCGGCTACGAAGCCGGGTGCCGGGAAGCCATTGCAGGCGCGGTTGAAATGCATCGCCGGATGGACCGGCTCAATCGCAGCTTCGAAAGCGAACTCGGCCGCAAATTACGAATTGGCGTTGGCGTCCATAGCGGCGATGCCATCGTCGGCTCGATGGGGCCACCGACGACACCGATCGTCAGCTCGATCGGCGACAACGTGAACGTCGCGGCGCGCCTCGAGAGTCTGACAAAAGACTTCGAATGCGGTATCGTTGTCTCCGCAGCCACAGCAGAAACCGCCGGCGTCGACCTGTCCGATTTCCCGCGCCACGATGCCGAACTGCGCGGTCGCGGCGAGACAATCACGATCTACACGCTACCGGACGACGCGGATCCATTTGCCGAAGAGAAAATGTCCGCTTGAATTAATCGCGGACGCGCCACACATTCCCCCCCGTCGAAACGCGCGGAGCCCCGTTCTGACACGAGATCGAAAACATACGCTTTGGCAACGCTTCACGCGAATGCTGCGCTATCGTCTCGTCATTCCGTTGAAGCGGAGTCGGCACGCGCCAGAGCATACGGCGCGGGGGGTGATGATTGGTGTTGGCTGGGCCATGACACCAACAGTCGGCATCCAAATGCCGATCGTTTTTGCGAACTGGGTCATTACACGAAAACTCTTCAATTGGGATTTTCATCTGGTGAACGGCCTGGCTTGGACATGGCTCTCCAATATCTTCACCTTGCCGCCCCTCTATTACCTCTTTTTCATGACCGGCCAGTTTATGCTCGGCCGCTTCGATGATCTGGCGGGATACGAGGTTTTTCTGAAGTTGATCGACGGTTGGCAGAATGTGAGCCTCAGCGATTGGGAAGCAACATCGGGGTGGTTTTCGACGATTTTGAAGGGCCCGGGCGCCGCAATGATCGTCGGATGTATTCCCTGGGCGATTTTGAGCGGTTGGGTCTCTTATATTTGGAGCCTCGCCTTCGTCCGGCGATATCGGGCCCGAAAAGCTGCCGCACGCCAAAAAGCCTAGTCCCTATCGACACTGCGTTCGGATGCGCCATTTTGCTTTTCTGCAGGAGGCAACATGGCAAGCACACTCGACGGCATTACAGTTCTGGATCTCAGTACCGGCGCGCCAGCCGCGCTCGCGACGATGTTCTTGTCGGACCACGGCGCGCGCGTCGTACGCATCGTCGCTCCAAACGATCAAACGATGCGCGACGGCGGGTTTATCGTTTGGGATCGCGGTAAGGAGCTGTTGAAGCTCGATCTCAATGACGCCGCAAAGAACCGAGACAATGCCGACCTCTTTTGCCGTCTTGTTAAAGGTGCGGATGTTCTCATTGATGATTTCGCGCCAAGTTCGCCCTGCCAAACGTTGGTCGACGCCGCCTGGCTGAGAAGCCTGAACCCGCGTCTTGTCAGCTGCTCAATCACCGCTTTTGGGAAACGCGGCCCTTTGAAGGACGAGCCGCCGATCGACGATCTGGTTCTTGCACGCATGGGTGTGCTTGGCGGCATGCCCGGGTTCCGGCCTGCACCTGTGCACGTCGTGCACCCGTTGCCAACGGTCGGCAGCGCTTTGCTCGCATGCCTTGGAATCGCGTCGTCGCTGCTGGCACGGGAGACGACAGGCCGCGGTCGCGCAGTCGAGACAACAATGATGGCGGGTGCGCTGCTCTATCATCCGAAAGTCCTTGGCGAGCACATCCCAAAACACACGTTTCAAACACACCCTTCCGGCAGCGCGCCCTTCTATAGCGTCTATCGTTGCAGCGACGGCGAGTACATTCAGCTCGGCTGCGTTCACGTCCGTTTCATGGCCATTGCCGCCGGGATCATGGGCATCGGCGAGCTCATCCAGGAAGAGCGATTCGATCAAGGCCGCGGCGGCGAGAAAGACGCGGAGATGGAACTTCGCGGCATCATCGCCGATATCATCGCAACGCGGCCCCAAGCCGAGTGGGCGGCGGACTTCGAAGCAGCCGACGTGCCTTTCGCCCCGGCCCGGTTGACAGAAGAAGGCATGACGGACGAGCAAATCATACACAACGAGATGGTCGTCACACTTAAGGATCCCGCTGTCGGTCCCGTCGATCAAATGGGTGTGCCGATCCAATTGAGCGAAATGCCGGGACGGCTCAAAGGGCCGCGGATGGATATCGCCGACGCGTACGATGACTTGCCGCCGGACTATCCGGAGCCGCATACAGGTGGCGTGCCGAGCGGTGACGGACCGGATCCTCTGCCGCTGACCGGCGTCCGCATCCTCGAGATCACCAATCTGATCGCCGGTCCGACGGGCGGGCGTCTGCTCGGCGACCTCGGTGCCGACGTCATCAAGCTCGAGCCGTTGACCGGTGACCTCTCTCGCCCGATCGGTCGTACCTATTTCTACAACATCAATTTCAACAAACGCTCGATCTCGATCGACACCAGCACGGACGCCGGCAAGGATATCGTGCAGCGGGTGGCGGCCACAGCGGATGCCTTGCTTGCGAACCTGCGGCCGCACGCGACGGAACGCATGGGCATCGGCAGTGCGATCAATCCCACGTTGATCGAGACGCACCTTACCGGCTACGGCTGGACCGGCCCTTATTCGAAACGGCCCGGGATCGATCCGTTGGCGCAAGCCCTGATGGGGATGGAACGGGCGCAAGGCGGGCCGGAGAATCCACCCGTCTTCCCTGCACAATTGGCGCCGACCGACTACACCAATGGGGCCATGGGGGCGCTCGGCACCATCCTTGCTCTCTTTGCCAGGACCCGGACCGGTGCCGTGCAGCGCGTCGACGGAAATCTCCTAAACAGCGCGGTGCTGCTCAGTTCGCCCTGGTTCACGCGTTATGCCGGCAAGCCGGAGCGGCCGCTGGCCGATAAAGAACAATATGGCCTCAACCCCTTTCACCGCCTTTACCGGTTGAAGGACGGCTGGGTTTACGTCACGGCCCGTGATGAGACGGAACGCGCCGCCTTATGCGCGCTCGCCGACCTCGAGGCACCGTCGGCAGAGCCGACCGATGTTCATCCCAACGCGACGCCCTTTGCCGAGCAGATGACGGCCGCTTTTGCGGACCGGACCCTGGCCGAAACGTTATCGTCTTTGAACGCCGCCGGTGTACCGGCGCTCGAAGCGCAGTCCGGCGACAGCGAGTACTTCCTCGACGATCCGCACGCAGCCGCCAACGACATGGTCTCGGCGCACGATCACGCCCGGGCCGGCAAATTACGCCTCGCCCGCCAATACATCCGCTTTGCCGATACCGACGTGCCGGCGGGCCAGGTCACGCCGCTTCTCGGCGAGCACAATGAAGAAGTGATGCGCGAGGTCGGCTACAGCGAAGAAGAAATCAAGACGCTCTACGACGACGGTGTCGTAAAGACGGAAACGTCTTAGCGTTAGTCGATCAATCCGCCCGGCTTTTTGGCGTAAGGATAGTCGAACGGCACGGCATCCTCAGACATTTGGATGGAGCAATCGCGCCGAAATCCCGTGTCTTCAATAACCCGCAAGATAAAATCATCGTGCGGCATATCGGGCGCCACGCGCTGATGCACAATCTCCAACACTTGCGCTGTATTCCGCGCCGCGTGCGGGCGGTCCTCTCCGTCGATTTCGATTAAGGCGACGGGTTGCGCCTCGTGCACCAAATGACCCTCGCGACCGACGTAGAGGTGCACGCTGTCCGCGCGCGTACCGTCGTCATAGGTCAAATCGACGCCTTCGATTTCCGCGTAGTAATATCCGCCTTCCGTCGCATGCATGATCTCGAGCTGCTCGTCATCAAGCCACGTCACCGCCAATTCCACGGTCGTGCCAGGGGCACGTTGCAACATCGCCGGCACCGAACCATAGCGCGTCAGATGCGCCGCATAGACGATATCGAAGTCCTTGAGGCGCGCATGCTGGACCGGAATCGGCACTTCGTATTTGCCGATGTACTTTTGATCGAGACGGCTCGGCGCGCGGTTCGAACCGACAGCCAAGACCGCCGTCCGGCCTTCGGTCATACCGTGGTCGAAATCCGTCACGTCTCCCCTCTGCCAAACATACGACCGGCCGGGATAGGGATAGGGGTAGCCCCGGGCACGAGCCAATCTGGAAGCGCGATCTGTCATGAGAACTCCTGTATTCCGCTTATAGGTCCAGCCGGGCCCAGACCCGCTCGCTGGCTTCGTTGAGGCGGCGGACAGCATCCGGGACGTCGAGGGTGAGAACCTCACCCCCATCGACAATGGTCCGGCCGTCGACAATCACCCTGTCGATATCGTCGCCGCTTGCGGTGAGGACCAGGAACTTGAAAGGGTCGTAGACGGGTGCGGCTTTTGGGGTGTCGATGCGGACCGTCACAATATCGGCTTTACAGCCGACAGCCAGCCGACCGAGATCGGGACGATTGAGCGCTTCCGCCCCACCGACCGTTGCCATGCGGAAGACGTCCTCCGATAGCGCCGCCTCGGCCGAGGCTTCAACAATCTTGCACACCACCGCGCCGAACCGCATATCGTTGAAGAGATCGAAGGGATAGGTATCCGTGCCGATGCATTGATGGATACCGAGGTCTTGATACTTCTGGATCGAGTTGATGACGCCGCCGCGCCGCGCCTTGACCCACGGCAAGTGGCAGATGCTCGTCTCGCTGTCGCGCAGCGCCGCCACTTCGTCTGCGGACATGCTGTTCATATCGCCGTCGGCGGTCATGCACTGCCCGTGGCCGATGATGAAGTCGGAACCGAGGAGCCCCGTGTCGCGCAGGTATTCGACCGTCGTTTTGCCCTGCGTTGAAAGGACCCTTTGGTATTCGTTCGGCGATTGTCCTGCGTGGATCTGAATGGGGAGGCCCGTGCGGTCGGCGGCTTGCCGAGTCGCTTCCAGGATATCCGCGTCGCAGGTATCCACTTGTCCCGGCGCCAACATCGTCCGGAGCCGGTCGTCATAGCGACCGTTGAAACGTTCGCAGAAGTCGACACAGTTCTCGAAGCGCGGCCAACCGCGGCCGTCATAATCCCGGTAGAAGACAGGCCCGTCGCCGTCATAGCCATAATGTTTTGTGCGATATCGCGGGCCGGAATAGCAGCGCAGGCCCATCTTACCCGCGACATCCGCTACCCGTTCGGTCAACACGATGTCGCCGTCGCCGCCGACCTCGTAGTCGTAACCGAGCTCGACCACGGTCGTAGAGCCGGTCCGGGCCAACTCCGCGAAGGCGCATTCCGCCGCAACCACCTGCGCGTCGCCATCCGTCGCGTGCCGAACTTCAGGCAAGATCTTGTAGAGCGAGACGAAATTCTGCGCCTGTGCGGTATTGGCCGAACTCCCCGTGTCTTCGAGATACCCTTTCGTGAACGGCGTATCGGTGACATGCAGATGCCCGTTGATCAGACCCGGGATCACGAGGCGTCCCGTGGCATCGACGACCTCGTCGACCGCGCCCTCATAGGCTTCTCCGACGAAGGTGATTTCATTGCCTTCGAAAACGACCTCGCCACGCTTCAAGACCTCGTGCCGTTCACCTTGCCAGGCCAGCACCGTGCCGTTCCGGATTGTCGTCCGCATAGATGAGATTCCTTACTGAAGCGCTTAGCTTGCCAGAACGCGGGCCGCGTCTTCCAGCGAAACCGGCGCATCCCGCAGAAGAAGCGCGCCGGCTTCTCGTTCGATGCGACCGCCGTCCAAACTCATCGGATCGTGCGGGCGCATGCGATGATCGATCACAAGGCGTGCCAGCAACATACGGCGCGCGTCGCCGGTCTTCTTGGCCATAATCGCCCCTTCATGGGCCAGGAGCGTGGCGGTCATCGCGTGATAGAGGGCATTCGTCGCCTGCCGCGAGAAAGCCTCGCTTTCCGGCTCGCGCGCAACCTCATCAGCGAATCCGACGGCACGGTCGACCATGCCGGCAAGCTCGCCGCCGAATTGCCCGGGCACGCCGTCGCTGCTGTCGAGCAAACCATGCATCGCCGCACCCAAAGCCTTATGGGCTTGGACCTGCGGGACCGCGCGGCGGGCAACGTCCAACGCGACGATGGAAGACGTGCCTTCCCAAAGCACGCCTGTGTGCGCGTCCCGCACCAGCCGTGCGTTGACCCAGTCCTCGATGAAGCCGTTGCCGCCGCGCACTTCCATCGCCGCTGTCGCGACAGGAATGTTGTCGCGACACGCCCGGAATTTGATCAACGGGGTCAAAAGCCGAAGCACCGTCGCCGCCGTCTCGTCGCCTGCGTCCGCTTTCTCCATAACGGCAGCGGTGTAAAGGAACGCCGAAAGCGCCTGCTCGGTGGGGAGCATAATCTTCAGCAGTTGGCGGGCCATCAGCGGGTGCGCATCGAGCGATTTGCCGAATGCGGTCCGGCCACGCGCGTCCGTCAAAGCCTCGTTCAGACAACGGCGCATCATCGCCGCGGCCCGTACCCCGTGGGAAAGCCGGCTGAGATTGACCTGATCCATGGTCTGGCGCAGACCGCGCCCTTCTTCGCCAAGCAGATATCCGACGGCCCCTTCAAAACGCACTTCGCCCGTCGCCATGGACTTGGTGCCCATCTTCGGTTTCAGGCGCAATGTGCGATAGGCGTTCCGCGACCCGTCTTCCAGCCAGCGCGGCACCAGGAAAAGACTAAGGCCTTTACTGCCCGACGCTGGGTCGCCCGAGCGCGCCAAGATCAGAATAATGCTGCTGTCCGTATGCGAGCAGAACCACTTGTCGCCGCGAATACGCCATTCACCGTCCTCGAAACGCGCTTCCACTTCAAGTTTCGAGACATCGGAACCGCCGATCTGTTCCGTCATAAATTGCGTGCCGGTCCACATCTCCTCCCGCGTCTCGGCGGTCATGCGCGGCAGATAACGATCCCGGATCTCGGGCGCGGCATATCGGTTCACCATGAACGCCGCCGTGTCGCACAGACTGACCGGGCACATCAGCCCGAACTCGCCTTGCACGAAAAGGTACTTTACCGCGTATTTCGCAAGCGCCCCCATCGGCTCGGGCCAATCGAGGACGCCCGGCCGGTGGCTCATCGCGTGCAGCCCGAATTCGTCGAATGCGATCTTCTCCATGGCGCGATACGACGGATGGTATTCGATCCAATCTTCGTCGCGTCCGAAGCTGTCGCGCGGATGCAGGACCGGCGCGTGCCGATCGGCGATCCGCGCCAACTCGTCGAGACGTCCGCCCGCAAGTGCGCCGAGGCGATCCAAGTGCGGTGCCAAATGCCCGTGCAGGTCCGGCGCCATATAGTGTTCTAACAAGACCCGAAAGGCCGGATCGAATTCGTAGAAGTTCATGCCATGACAATCGGCGGGGATCATATCCTCGACATCGCGGACCGGAGCTGGAACGGCACTCATTGTTTTTTCTCCTGCTCTAACGTTGCGGCCTCACCGCGCAACCAGGTCTCGAAAGCGGCAAGTCGCCTGTCCCGCGCGCGGTGTGACGGATAATTCAAATAGAACGGCCGGCTCGAAAGGCGCGATGGACCGAACGGTTGCACGAGCCGCCCTTCCGCCAATTCGTCCTCGACCAAGGCCCGAATCGCAATCGCGATCCCAACGCCCCCGATCGCCGCCTGGATCGAGAGGTTGAGACTGTCGAAGCGCGGACCTGCCGATGCGTCGACCCCTTCAACGCCGGCGAAGAGGAGCCAACGTTCCCAATCATGCGGGCGCGGCGCGTCATGCAACAAGGTCGCATCGACGAGATCTTCGGCCGAGGTCAGATGGCGCGCCACGTCCGGACTACAGACAGGGATCAAGTCGACATCGACCAGTTTCACGGCGGTCATCCCCGGTTGCGCGTCCAGACTGTCGCCGACATGGATGGCCGCATCGTAATCGTCCCGCGCAAAGTCGACCGGCTGCAGCGAAGTCGTCAGCTGCACATCGATCTCGGGATGCGCGTCGTAGAACCGGCCCCATCGCGGCACCAGCCAACGCAGCGCGAACGTCGGATAGCAATAGATTGCCAAGGGACGGGACGATTCACGCCGTGTCGCCCGGTCGGTCGCCAGCGCGATATCCTCAAGCGGCGCGCTCACAGCCTCCAGATACGAGCGCCCGAGCGGCGTCAACGCCACCTGTTTGTGGGCCCGACGAAAAAGCGGCGCACCCAACCATTGCTCCAAGGCTTTTACCTGTCGGCTGACCGCGCCCGGGGTTACGGCTAGTTCCTCCGCTGCGTGAATGAAACTCACGTGACGTGCGGCTGCTTCGAACGTTCGAAGCGCATTTAAAGGCGGTAGACGACGGGCCATTTTGATCTTGATTGATTAAAACTCACTCAACTCTACGCATTAATCGGTTGCGGGGCAAACCCCACGGAGGCTAAAAACCGTGCAAACATCACGTGCTCTAGGGAATCATCGCCATGAACGACCTGCTTGTCGCAGAAGACCTCAAAGAAAAGCAAACCAACTCCGATTGGATCGCGCCGGATACGCACGGCCAGAACTTCTTTGAGATGGATCAGAGCCTGCAGGGCTTGCTGAAACTTTATCTGCCAGAAGCCCTGCGCGAGCATATGACGCCGCATTACAGCCGGCTCGGCGAAATCGCCGGCGGTAAGCTCGACGAACTCGCCCGGATGTCCGACAAGCACGCGCCGGTCCTTCACGCCCGGGACCCGTTCGGCCGCGATGAGGATTGGCTCGAGTTCCATCCTTCCTACCGCGAGATGGAGCAGATCGGCTTCGGCGACTTCGGCATCCATTGCATGTCCCGCACACCCGGCGTGCTCGGCTGGCAGGATAAGGTGCCGCCGCTCGCCAAATATATCTTCCAATATCTCTTCGTGCAGTCCGAGTTCGGCCTGATGTGCCCGATCTCGGCGACCGACACCTCGGCCATGCTGATCGAACGCTACGGCGACGAAGCGACGAAGAACCGCTTCCTGCCCGGCATGCATTCCAACGACATGAGCAATATCCTTAAAGGCGCGCAGTTCATGACGGAGAAAACCGGCGGCTCCGACGTCGGCCAGATCGAACTCACCGCCAAGTACGAAGACGGCGAATGGCGCCTCTACGGCGACAAATGGTTCTGCTCTTGCGCCGACGGCGACGTGGCGTTGCTGCTGGCGCGCCCGGAAGGTGCCGTCGCCGGTACCGCCGGCCTCGGCCTCTTCGCCCTGCCCCGCCGCCTCGACGACGGCAGCCGCAACAAATACCGCATCGTCCGCCTCAAGGATAAGCTCGGCACCAAGTCGATGGCCTCCGGCGAGATCGTCTTCGAAGGCGCGGTTGCTTATCCATTGGGCCAAGTCGGCGAAGGCAAGAACCCGGGCCTTAAGCAGATGATGGATCAGGTCAACATGTCGCGCCTCTCGCACGGCGTGCGCGCTGCGGCGATGATGCGCCGTTGCCTCAACGAAGCCCTGGCCGTCGCCCGCAACCGCGAAGCCTTCGGCGAGATCATTATCGAGAAGCCGCTGCTGCGCCGTCAGTTGATGAAGATCATGGTCCCGACGGAGCAAGCGCTGTCCATGGCGATGTATACGGGCCAACAGCTGGAACTCGCTGAGACCGGGGACGAACACGCAATCGAGCAGCTCCGCATCCTCACCCCGCTCCTCAAGTTCCGCACCTGCCGCGACAATATCCAGGTGGCCACCGGCGCCATGGAGATTCGCGGTGGCAACGGTTATATCGAGGATTGGGTCAACAGCCGCCTCGTCCGCGACGCCCATCTCGGCGTCTTGTGGGAAGGTACCTCCAACATCAACGCGTTGGACGTCACGACCCGCGCCATTGCCAAAGTCGGCGCGCACAAGGCGCTTGGCGAAACGCTGCAAGACTTGGCCGCCGACACCCCGGATATCCCAGGGCAGTTCCGCGGCACGCTGCAATCGACGGCGGAGCGCGCGCTTGCGGTCGCCGAAGAGATCGCCACGTCGGGCAACGAGACCCTGGCGCGCAAGGCATCGGACGCGCTCTACCATATCACCAGCGCGACCTTGCTCGCCCGCGAAGGGGCCAAGCTCGGCGCGCAAGGCGAAGACGCCCGCCGCCTGATCCTCGCCCGCATGGTCATCGACCACCGCCTGCGCCCGCAGGACCCGCTGGCGATCCCGCAGGACGAGGATCCGATGGCCGTGGCTTTGCTCGCCCAACGCAAGGTGAGCCTCGACGAAGCGCAAGAGCTGGTGGCGGGTTAGCATCTGCACGCTGCTAACGTCCTCATGCGCCGACAGGCTTCAGCATGAGGGCGCGCACTTCGTCAGAAAACCGGCCCACCCTGAGCGTCTCCAGGGGCGGGGCGAACCCGGCATACATTTTTTCCGAGGAACAACCCCATGCACCCGGGAAATGGGGTAATAGCGTACCGCTGTTTCGACCGACGGCGATGCGCCGACGGGACTCGTTAAGATTCACAATGTCAAAGAACGGCACATCTCATAACAGAAATTAGCCATTTTGTCTATTTCCCATGTGCCGTCATTTCCGCGAAGGCGGGAATCCAGTAAGTTTGCACGTCGTTTTAAGGTCCCGTCTGCGCGGGAATGAAGTCGGGAGAGACGCCATCATGCCCAATCGCGAGTATGCCCGCCACGCGTTGATCGGTATCGCGCCGCCGCAGTCGAACCCGGTGGTGGAGGCGGAATATTCCGCCTTGATGCCGGACGGCGTCGGAATGCTGGTCACGCGGCTGACGGGTGAAGCGGAAGACCCGAAGACACGTTTCCATCAGTTCTTGGAAAACTTCCCCCAGAGCCTTGCCGCCTACGGCAAAGCGCAACCGGACGCGATCGGGTTTGCCTGTACGGCGACGGCGTATCTGTTCGGGACCGACGAGGCGGACACGCTGGGCGCCGCCGCTGACGCGCGCGGTATTCCCATTCTGTCGTCCGCCATGGCGATCCGGCGGGCCTTGGACCGCCTCGATGCCAAACGGATCGCGCTCTTTAGTCCTTATCCAGACTGGTTAACGGCCGCGAGCCGGGCCTATTGGGCCGGCCTCGGATACGAGATCGTCTCGTGGGGGACCATGCCGGACGACACCTCCGATACGGTAAATATCTACGGCTTGAATTCCGCGGGTTTCCTTCGCGCTTCGGAAACTTTGGAGACGGCGTCGGCCGATGCCGTTGTCGTGACCGGCACCGGCATGCCGGTCCTGCCCGCCATTCGCCCGCTGTTCGAACGGACGGGCAAGCCCGTTCTCTGCTCGAATAATTGTCTCGCTTGGGCGCTGCTCGACGAACTCGGGATCGCGGATTTGGCGACGCCCCACCAACCCTGGGAAAGCTTGATCGGCGGCTGGTCCGAAAGATTGAGCTGGCTTTAGAGAACGAAGCTTCCCAACTTCTTGTCATTCCGGAAACGCAGAGCGTTATCCGGATTTTTTGCCTGAGACCCGCTTGGTTCGCCAAACCCACAAAGAATCGCTCAGGCCATAATTCCGGGTTCGCTGCATTGCTGCGCCCTGGAATGACAGTCGGACGCCTTACCGCACCGTCCGTGCGAACGTTCGGATATCCTCCAGCAGCAGCTCCGGCACTTCCATCGCCGGGAAATGGCCACCGCACGGGAATTCGCGCCAGTGCGTTACGTTATAAATACGTTCCGCATAACTGCGGGGCGGCCAGGATAGCAGCTCCTTCGGGAAGAGGGCGCAGCCGGTCGGAACCTCGACGCGCTTGCCGTCGGGCGACATGACGCGCCCGCCTTCTTCGCGGCGACCGTAGTAAATCCAGGATGCGGTATTGAAGGTACGCGTCACGATATAGACCATTATATTCGTCAAAAGCGTGTCCTTGCTGTGCACACTCTCGACATCGTCGCCGACGGTATCGGACCAAGAATTGAATTTCTCAGTGATCCAGGCGGCAATCCCAACCGGGCTGTCCATCATCGCGTAGCTGAGGGTTTGCGGCTTCGTCGCTTGTTGAGTGCGATACCCGTTCTCCATCTCCTGTTCCGCTTCGAAGCGCGTGGCCCAGGCTTCTTCATCGGCACCGATGGGCCCATCGGCCGTCCGCATGATCATGATGTTGACGTGGATCGCCTGGCAATGCGCCGGATAATCAAAGCCAAGCCAGCTCGAGATCGCCCCGCCCCAATCGCCGCCCTGAGCCATATAGCTGTCGTAGCCCAGCACCTCCGTCATGAGCGTGTTGTAATAGCCTGCCATCTTGCGCGGGCCGAAGGGGCGGGGCGGCTTGCCGGAAAATCCAAACCCGATCAACGAAGGCGCCACGACATCGAACCCATCTTCGGCCTTGCCTCCGAAACGTTCCGGATGGGCCAAAGGTTCGACGAAATCAAGAAATTCAACGACGGTGCCAGGCCAACCGTGACTCAGAATCAACGGCATCGGGTTCGATCCGCTGCCTTTCTCGTGCATGAAATGTATATCGATGCCATCGATCTCCGCGATGAAATGATTGTGCCGATTGATCGCCGCCTCCTGCGCGCGCCAATCGAACCCATCAAGCCAATACGCGCAAAGCGCTTTCATATACGCGAGGTTGGCGCCATATTCCCAACCGCCGTCGGCCGGCATCTCATGCCATGGGAACGTGCGGATACGACGGTGGATTTCGTCCAAGGTTTCGTCAGGCACATGAAGTTCGAAGGGACGTAGCGGTTCCATTGAGATATCCTCGGCAATCGCCGACCGTAAAGACAAACAGAGAGAACAGAGTATGCCCGACCGCGAATATGCCCGCCACGCTTTGATCGGCGTCGCCCCGCCGCAGACCAACCCAGTGGTCGAGGCCGAGTTTTCAGCGCTGCTGCCCGACGGGGTCGGCATGCTGGTAACACGGCTGACCGGCGAAGCGGACGATGCGCGAGCCCGCTTCTACGAGTATATCGATAACCTTGAGACCAGCTTAAAGGCCTATGGCAAGGCGCAGATCGATGCCTTCGGGTTTTCCTTCACGGCCACGGCCTATTTGCCCGATGTAGATCAGGATGCGCGATTGGCAGCCATGTCGGAGAAAGTGGGCTATCCGATAATCTCGTCGTCGCAAGCCATCCACCGGGCCTTACAGCGGCTTGGCGCAACACGCCTGGCGCTGTTCAGCCCCTACCCCAGCTGGCTGACCGAATTGAGCGCAGCGCACTGGTCGGCCAAGGGCTACGAAGTGGTCTCCGTGGCTTCGATGCCGGAAGACACCTCCGACACCGTCAATATCTACGGCTTGCGGACGGAAAGCATGCTGGAAGCGTCGAAAGCGCTCGAGACCGAACAGGCCGACGCCATTGTCGTCACCGGCTCCGGCATGGCGACACTCCCCGCCGTGGCGGCACTGACGGCCCGGACGGGTAAGCCGTTCCTTTGCTCCAATATCTGCCTTGCCTGGGCCCTGTTGGACGAATTGGGCCTGGCGCATTTAGCCCCGCCCGAACATCCGGGTGAAGTCTTGATCGGCGGTTGGACACCCCGGCTCGCGCGCCTTTAACAGCGCTTACGGGAACACCTTAGCGGCGCGAAAGTGGTCGAACATACGGAAGAACATCGCTTCCGAATCAACGATGTCGTGAAAGCCGAACTGGCGGGCCTTCGTCATCGAAGAGACGATATCCCAGTCGGGCGTCCAAAGGTGGCGCCAATAAGACCACATCGCCACCCGTTCGAGCGGTTGCGGGATGAGGGCGTGCTTTTCGATGACCCGCTGCCAGACCGCTTCCTTGTCCGCCATATAATCCGCAAGATCGACGGTCTCGACCGGCCCCAACGCCATGCCGAAATAGTCGGCGAATTTCGGCCAAAGGTTCGACCACCGGAATAAATCCCCGTTGGTGATGTTGAAATCTTGATTGGCGCACGCGGGCGCCGTCGCCATCCAAACTGTCGCCTTCGCGAGCTGCAGCGCCTCCGTACATTGATACAGCGCATGATAATTCCCTTCGGTACCGGGAAAACTGAACGGCAGGCCCAGCTCCTTTCGGATCGCTGCGTAGGCGCAGATCAGACTGATCATGCTGCGGGTAATGCCCGGCGCCGTATCGCAGAGCCCGGTCGGCCGGGCGGACGACCAAGACCAAGCCTGCCCCATTCGCAAAGCGTGGATGTAGTCTTCCTGTTCGTAATAAAAACTCGGTCCCGGGTATCGCGGCGCATCTTCGCGCGCCGGCGTGCGGGCGGGCCCTTTATGCAGGCCATAGTTCTTATGACCGCTGCCGGTGTGGACATGCACGAGATTCGTCGCAATCGGCACCACGGTATCGATAAGATTTCGGAACATCGCGACGTTGGTATCGATCGGCTCCGGCGTACCTTCGACATGGTCGAAACGCGCCTCGTAAAAGATATGCGTGACATCGCTTTGCGTACCGAGCTTCGCCTGCACATCCCTGCGATCGCTAAGGTCGACATCGACACGCGGCACATCGTTACCGCCGATCGGCGGCTGCCGAGAGAGGCCGATCACCGTCCAATCGTCGAGGCTGTGGAGATATTCAGCAAGGCAACGCCCGACAACGCCGGAAGCCCCGGCGACCAGCGCTTTCTTATCCACTTTCATGCGTAAAGATTTATGGCGCTTCGCGCGGTTGCAATGTCCGGGAGAGACGCTAGGGTCCGATTATGGCAAAGAAGAAAATGCATTTCGCGCAGTTCCTGGTGCATGGACCGAGCTATCACAGCCTCGGCATGTGGCGTCACCCGAAGACCGAGTTCACCAAGGAAAATTGGGCCCGACCCGAACTCTACCAGCATATTGCGAAGACCTGCGAGCGCGGGTTGTTCGACATGGTGTTCTTCGCGGATCTCAACTACATCTCCGACACATTTAAAGGCTCGCTTGAGCCGGCGCTGCGCTACGCCGCGCAAGCGCCGGAACACGATCCGGTCGTCCTGCTCGGTTGGCTCGCCGCGGTGACGAAGCAAATCGGCCTCGGCGCCACCTTCTCGACCAGCAACCAACATCCGTTCTACGCCGCGCGGATGTGGGGCACGCTGGATCACCTAACCAACGGCCGGGCGGCCTGGAACGTCGTGACGTCGATCAACCGGAACCAGCAAGCCAACTACGGCACCGAACGCGCCGACGCCGATACCCGCTACGACCAGGCGCACGAATATATGGAAGTTTGCCGCAAGCTGTGGGACAGCTGGGACGAAGACGCCGTGGTCTTGGACAAGGAAGGCGCGGTGTTCGCCGACGCCTCAAAAGTCCGGCGGATTGAGCACGAAGGCCGTTTCTTTAAATCCCGGGGCCCCTTGAATGTCGTCCACTCGCCGCAGAATGGCCCCGCGATCCTACAGGCGGGCACGTCGCCGAAAGGGATGGATTTCGCCGCCAAATATGCGGACGGCATTTTCGCGATCCAACCGCGCGCGGAAAACGCGGCGGAGTATTTCGCCCAGGTCAAAGGCCGCATGGAGAAGATCGGCCGCAATCCGGATCACTGCCGCATTCTATTCGGAGCGCAACCGATCATCGGCGAAAGCGAAGCGCATGCGGTCGAACTGCAAGAAGAGCATAACGAATTGGTGCCGCTCGATGCCGGTATGACGATCCTCTCGGCCCATCTCGATTTTGACCTGTCACAAATCCCGCTCGACGCCGACATGACGGAACGCACGGAGCCGGAACTGCACCGCATGCGGACGCGGTTTCTAAAACCGGACGGCAGCGGCATGACACTCCGCGAGGTCGCGCACCGGCATGGCCAAGGGGTGGGCTTGCCCCAGTTTGTCGGCACGGTGAAGAGCGTTGCCGACCAGATGGAAGCCTTCTTCGAAACGGTCGGCGGCGACGGTTTCATGCTGACGCCGATCCATTCGCCGGGCGCTATCGACCAATTCGTCGACCTGATGGTCCCCGAATTCCAGCGGCGCGGCCGCTACCGCACCGAATACAAAGGCAAGACCCAACGCGAAATCCTGCGTCAGGCAGACTGATCTCAAGAAAGCCAAAACGATGACCCAAGCCGCAAATCTCGTCATCTTCTTGTCCGACAACCACAATCGGCGGTTTGTGGGCGCCGCCGGACATCCCATGGTCAAAACGCCGGCCATCGACAGCATCGCCCAACGCGGTGTCCGGTTCGAGAACGCCTATTGCACCAGTCCCCTTTGCTGTCCGTCCCGTGCCGCCATTGCCACCGGCCGCTATCCGCATCAAACCGGCTATTGGGACAACGCGCTCGCCTATGACGGCCGCGTCCCGACCTGGCATCACCGGGTCCGCGATGCGGGGTACGAGATGACCGCCATCGGCAAACTGCATTTCCGTTCGTCCGAAGACGACAACGGTTTCAGTGAAGAAATCGACACGATGCACATTGTCGAAGCGAAGGGGGCGTTGAGCTCGTTGTTGCGCGCGACGCAGGACGGGGTCCCGCGGCGGCAAGCGCATCGCGCCATTTATGAAGATTCGGTGCCGGGCGAGGCAGAGTATCAGATTTACGACCGACGGATTACCGACCAGGCGATCGAATGGCTGCAGGCGCGCGCTAAATCGGCGAAACCTTGGGTCTTGCTCGTCTCATACCCGAGCCCGCATCCGCCCTTTAAGGTGCCTCAGCGGTTCTGGGATATGTACCCGTTGTCGGATGTCCCAATGCCGATTCAGTGGCGGCCCGAAGATCGCCCGAAACACCCCGCACCCGAATACCTAGCCTGGATGAACCACTTGCAGGACGGCTTCAGTGAAGACTTCGTGCGCCGTGTGGTTGCCGGTTATTGCGGTCTCATCACCCATACAGACGAGCAGATCGGCCGCGTGTTGGCGGAAATGGAAACGCTCAACCTGATCGACGAGACGCGGGTCCTCTATACCAGCGATCACGGCGAAGCGGCGGGCCATCATGGTATCCTCGGAAAGGCCAATCACTACGAACACGGGATCGGTGTTCCCTTGGTAATGGCGGGGCCCGGCATCCCGCAAGGTCGGGTCGTCGAACAACTCGCGTCCCATGTCGACCTATTCCCAACGATCGTCGAGGCGGTCGGCGCCGAAACAGCCGCTGAAGATATAGACTTGCCCGGAACGTCGCTTTGGCCCGCGATCCAAGGTGGCGAGACCGTCCGAGACGCCTTTGCCGAGTACCACGCGATGGGCAGCCGGAATTCCGGTTTCGCGCTCCGCCACGGCGACCTCAAGCTGATCTATCACGTGGATATGCCCCGCCAACTTTTCGATCTATCGGTCGATCCGTTGGAAGAGAACGATCTCCTCAAAGACGGCGGGTCTCACCCGAGCGCGGACATGTTGGAGTCTCGACTCCGGCAAATTCTCGACCCGGCAGCCGTAGACGCGCGCAGCAAAGCGGATCAAGCGATCCATATGGAGAAATTCGGCGGCGTCGAGGCGGTCCGCAAGGAAGGCATTTTCTCCCGCTCGCCGATCCCGGGAGCCGAAGTCGAACTCGAACACGTCTAAGACGTACCGGCTTCCCTCAACGCTTTGAACCGTTGATTGATCCGCTCGGTCGCGGCTTGGCTGCCGTCGTGGAAACTGCCGTAGTGATCGTCGAGCGGCACCTCGGAATTGCCGTAATTGCACTCAAAGAACCGATGGTGCAGCGTGTGGAAGAAATCCCCGAGACGGGGATATTCTTTCCCGCCGATCGAAAGTGCGGCGAAACCGCAATGGGTCGTCGCGGGTCCGAGCGACAGCCAGGTGATGTGAAATACGATGTGGATCGGGTGCGACGGCAAAAACAGATGAATCAGCACCGGGCTTAGGAAGATTGCACTTTCGATCGGATGCATCGACATCCCCGACCAAGGACCGACATTGACGTTTCGGTGATGCACGCTGTGGATATGGGTATAGACGCCGCCCCAATGCAGAAAACGGTGTGTCATATAGAAGTGCGTGCTGTCGACAAAGGGGATCAGCACGAACAGCAAAACGAACCAAAGCGCACTCTGATCCCAGCTATTGTCGGGGATCATCCCTTGCGACAATAGCCAGAGCAGACCGCATTCATACGCGGTCCAGATCGGCACGCTCCAGGCCAATGTCCAAAACATATTGTCGTAGACCTGATCGCCGAAGGTGTATTGCGGCCCTTTCCGCATCGGCTTCGTATCGAACTTCAAGAACCGACCTTGCTTCGCGTAGCGATGCAGGTAGAGGTGCAAACCGCCGGCCCAAGCGAGCATCAGCGCGTAATTGACCAGGAGAATTTGCCCAATCCAAAGGGTGCCGGCGGCGGCGATCTCATCCATCGACGGGAGAACGGTGAGCCAAAGAACAGTAATCAAGCCTAAGGCGAGCCCGCGGACATATAGGCCGAACCAGGACAGAGCGATTCCCTTCAATACGAAGACCGGATCCCAGATACGGCGAAAGATTCCGCCCTGCGGGATCGGCACCTTCGGATGGTAATGCCAAATGTTCGGGTCGACGCTATTGTGTCGATCTGTGTCTGTCGTACTCATCGCCTTGACCGCAATCATCCAATCCGCTTGATCACCCGCCGATATTCGAGGCAATTTTTACACCTGGGTTAGTTTTACCTTAGGAGAGGCGGAATGGACGTCAAGATGATCGAAGCCGGAGTCTTACGGGTTCAATACCGGGAATACGGCGATGCCGACGGGTGGCCCTGTTTCATGATGCACGGCTTTCCGTATGACGTGCACGCCTATGCAGAGGTGGCACCGATCCTGGCGAACGCGGGCGCACGGGTCATCGTCCCCTACATGCGAGGCTACGGCGGAACATCGTTCCTTTCGGACAAGACGCCGCGTTCGGGCGAACAGGCAGCCTTCGGCGCAGACCTTCGCGCACTTATGGATGCGCTCGAAATCGACCGCGCGGTGATCGGCGGTTATGACTGGGGCGGGCGAGGCTGTTGCGTTGTCTCCGCGCTTTGGCCGGAACGGGTCGTGGCACTGGTCTCCGGCAATTCTTACAACATCCAGAATATCGCGCGCTCCATGGAACCGGCCTCCGCCGCCGCGGAAGCCGCGTATTGGTATCAGTACTACTTCCACTCGGAACGCGGTCGGCGCGGTCTCACCGAGAACCGCCGCGACCTCATTCGGCATTGCTGGTCCCTTTGGTCGCCGAAATGGGGTTTCGACGACGCAATCTTCGCACAGAGCGCCGATGCCTTCGACAATCCGGATTTCGTTGACGTGGTCATTCATTCCTACAGGCACCGTTACGGCTTGGTACCGGGCGACCCCGCAGTCGCGCATATCGAAACGCAGCTGACTGCGCAGCCGTCGATCACCGTTCCCGCCATCACGATCGACGGGGATTCGGACGGTGTCTCACTTCGCTCTACGTCCGGCCATGCCCGATTCTTCACCGGTCCGCACGAGCATCGGGAGTTCGCGGACGTCGGCCACAATATCCCGCAGGAACGACCCGCAGCGTGGGCGCAGGCGGTTCTCGACGCCCGTGATATGGCAGCGACCGCCTGATCAAGCTTTGAAGAAACTCAGAACGGCCATCAGAATATTGACGGAGTCGTCGTTGTCCGACAGCGGCAGGATCACACGCTCGATATTGAGATAGGTGCCGCTCAAGCGCCGGAATTTATGGTCCGAGAACAGCGGCCGTTTGGCATCGACCGCGAACATATAGTCGTGCAGGATTTTTTGCCGCGCATCGCCAAAATCGATCTCGTCGAGATACTGCCCGGTATAATCCCCGCCGAATACGTTTACGACATTTGTACCCGACAGCCGCACACGCAGCCGCGGTCCCGGATTCTCGACATCGACCAAAATGATGTGCGGCAGCAGTTTCGGCATGTCCACGGGATCAAAATCCGCGCGCGACGGCAGCGTGCGGCCCCGTAGATTTGCCACCCACAGGTCGTACGCCGAAAGGAGCATCGGCGACGCGACCGCCTCACGCCCTTTCTCCTCGAAGGTTGTCTCGCCCCACAGATTTGCTTCGACCGGCAAGTCCATCGGATTTCCATGCAGTCCTGTTCAGACGGCATGGTAGACTCAACTTCGTTAACGAGAGGTGAACGGAATTGTCGGGCGGCTATTTCCAATGCGGCGGATACGCCCGCTCGAACCCGGGCAGCGCCTCGATCCGATCGCACCACGCATCGATACGCGGGAAATGTTCGCGATAGGGGTAAAGCGCCAAGTCGAGCGGTAGGGCCGCTTCCCGCGCAACGGCTCGGGCGAGTTGCATAACGACGGGAAACACCATGAGGTCCGCCGCGCTGACGGCGTCGCCGGCCAGCCACTGCGTTTCCGACAGCTGCGCTTCCAACAAATCAAGTTCGCTTCGGACCTTGTCGGACGCCGATTTGATCTGTTCCGCGAACTCGACCGATTTCCCACGAAAAAGCGGCCGCGAGATATCGCCCACCGGCCCGCGTAAATTCCCGTCGCACACACTGATCGCCTGCCAGATCCGTGCAGTTTCGTCGGGGTTGCGGCCGAAAAGTGCGGGTGCGGGATATGCCGCATCGAGATACGCCAGAACCGCCAGTGTCTCGCAGACGACGGTATCTCCCTCCACCAGCGTGGGCACCTGGCCGCGCGCGTTGATGGCCAGGTATTCGGGGCTCTTCTGCTCCCGCTTTTGATTATCGAGCCGCTGCGGCGTGTAAGACAGCCCCTTCACCTCGAGCGCCAGCATCACCGACCAACAGGGCGGCGATCCGGAGATGAAGTAAAGCGCGCGGTCGGTCATCGCATTCAGTCCGCCGATTTCGAGATCTCGGTATCGGCGGCGCGTTCGATCACTTTGACGATCTCGCTCAAATCGCCATTGCGCAGACCCATCGCCAAAGCTTGTTGAATCGTTTGATAGGTCGCACTCGCAACGCCTTGCGGCACCTCCAGACGCTCCGATTCCATCCGCCACAGCATCGCGTCCTTGGCGATGATGTGCATTGGCGCTTCCATGTTGAAGTTCCCCTTCATAACGAAATTGGGAATCTTCGTCAGGGTCGCGCTGTTCTGGCCGGATCCGGAATTGATGACATCCAAAACTTTGTTGGGATCGACGCCGCCTTTCGACGCCAATGTCAGGGCCTCGAGGCCAATCACCATGTTCGTGAAGGACATGATGTTGTTACAGACCTTGGCGATTTGCGCTTGGCCGACCTTGTCGCCGACATAGTGGATATCTCGGGCAAACGACTTGAGGAACGGCTCAACCGCGTCATAGACGGCTTGTGGGCCGGAGGTGATCACTGTGATATCCGCATCCCACGCCCGCTGCACGCCGCCCGTTATCGGCGAGTCGAGCATCGGAACCCCTTTTGCCGCGAGGGTTTCCTCCATCTCGGCGACCGCCTCCGTGCCCATCGTGCCGAGATTGACGAACGTCTTCATTTGCTTGCCGTGAATGACGCCTTCATCGCCCGCTATGACCGTGCGGAAACTCTCGATGCTCGGCATGCAAGCGAAGACCAAATCGGACTCATCGGCTACCGCGACGGGCGAGTCGACAATCCGCGCTTGCTTCTCCGCGAGCTTTACCGTCGCCTCCGGATTGATGTCGTAGGCCACAAGCGATTTTTCCTGATCTAGAAGGTTCGCCGCCAACGGCGCTCCCATGCTGCCGGTGCCGATAAATCCCGCTTTCATGTCTTGTCCTCCAATGCTGTCTTCGATGAACGAGATACGCCTAACTCGGCACCAATCCACCGTCGACGTTATAGGATTGTCCGGTGATGTTGCGCGCACCCGGCGATGCCAGGAAGACGGCAAGGGCGGCAATATCCGCGGGATCGTTCGCACGGCCGATCGGGATCGGCTTGATCGTGTTCTCTAGCGCCTGCTCGACACTGACACCTTGCTCTTTTGCGCGGACGACCCGGTTGCGCTCGCCAAGCGGCGTCATGGTCACACCGGGACAGACAGAATTGACGTTGATGTTGTGCGGGCCGAGTTGCTGTGCCGCCGTCTTGGTCAGCGCAATAACCGCCCCTTTGCTCGCCGCGTAGGCCGCATTCGACGTCCCGGCGTAACCGCGCCCCGCGATCGAGGCGATATTGATGATACAACCGCCGCCCTGCTCCATCATTTGTTGCGCCGCCCGCTGCAGGCAGAAGAAGACGCCTTTCGCGTTCACCCGGTGGATGCGATCCCAGTCCTCTTCCGTCAGGTCCATGATATACGCGCGCCGCGTGACACCGGCATTGTTGACGATGATATCGAGGCGACCGAATGCCGCGACCGTTTCCGCAATCATCGCGTCGATCTGGGACACGTCGCCGACATCCTTTTCCAAGGCCAAGCTTTTCACCTGGTACTTCGACGCATCGTCCGCCGTCGCCTGGGCCGCGGCCATGTCGATATCGGCGGCAATGACCTGCGCGCCGGCTTCCGCCATGGCGATGGCGATGGCCTTGCCGATACCGTCGCCCGCCCCCGTAATCAATGCGACTTTGTCCTTCAGGAGCATCTCGAATACCTCCGATCTCGTTGACTGTGTGGTAAGCTAATTATGTCGCCGTCGCGCAAGGAAAGATGCTCATGCAAGAGATTAAGATCGTCGTCACAATGGATTGTGAGCGGCCGACCGCCGACACGGACCCGGTGGCGAGCGGCCCCCCGAACTTCCAGATGGCGGAGATCTGGACCCGCGCTTACGCCAACATCGCGGCCGAATACGGCTGGCCGGTCACATTCTTCGTCCATCCCGAAACGGCTGTCGCGCAGGCGGATATGTTCCGAGAATTGGAATCGGCGGGCCATTGCCTCGGTCTTCATATTCACGCCTGGCGGTTCGACTCGCATTTCCAATGCGAGTTCGGCGGCCTATCCGAAGCGGAGGCGCGGGCGATGCTTTCACGCGCGATCGAGATGTGGCGCGAGGCGTTTAGTGTGCCACCGCGATATTTCCGCCAAGGGACGCTTTCGGCGAACGATTCCCTATTCCGGGTCCTCGCCGATCTCGGTTTCCGGGGCGGCTCCGTCTCATTGCCGGGGCGCGTCTTTCCGGACAAACACGCCGTCTGGGCCGGTGCGCCGCTCGACCCGCATCGGGGCCACCCCGACTTCCGCCTTCTCGAAGGCCCGCTCGAATTCGCCAATATGCCGATCTCGGTCGACACGTCCCAATTGAACGAAAAGGACGGCCGGCAATTCTACTGGGACCTGCGGCCGGATTTCGATGGGCTCGATTATCTGCAAATGGCCCGGAACATCGTTGCTCAGCTTCGCGAACGCGATCCGGCGATCCCCTGCATCAATATGCTGACCCATAACGATTACGACTTCGCCGATCCGGAGAGCCGGGTCGGACGCAATTACCGTGACGTCCTGGCCGCAATCAAGGCAGCCTGCGACGAGGCGAACATCAAAACGGTCGGCGCAACGCTCGGGGAGATCGTCGACGAGGTCTTAAGCGAACCCTATGTCGCGCCCGAATTCGACAAGTCCGGCGGCCGCGTCTTCCTGAACGTCGACGACCGCCCTCGTTAGCGCCGCGTGCGCCGCTCAGGCCGTCCCTTGAAACGCCACATTGTCGAGCGGCTCGCCTTTCGCCAGCCGATCAAGGTTTCGGGGAACGGTCAGCCAACGCCTTTCACGAGATTCATCGCTGCGTGAGCTGCAATGCGGTGTCATGATGACGTTGTCGAGCTCCCAAATCGGGTAGCGCGAAGGCTTGCATTCCGGATCTTCCGGCGTGGGATATCCATACCAAACATCAATAAAGGCGCCGCCGATTTGCTTCTCGGCTAACGCATTGTAGAGAGCTTCCTCTGCGATGACCGGTGCGCGTCCGACATTCACAATCACCGCATCGGATTTCATGAGAGCGAATTTGGCCGCATCGATCAGCCCACGCGTCTCCGGTGCCGTCGGCAATGTGACAACGACATAGTCGCTCTCTTGCAGCAAAGTATCGAGCTGGCCCAACCCATAGAGCGCGTCAAGCGGCGGCGGGGCGTCGCCAGCGGTCCGATTCGCCGCCACGATGCGCATACCAAAGGCCGCCGCGCGCGCGGCAACAGCCTTGCCGATATGCCCGTAGCCGACAATCCCCATGGTCTTACCCGACAGCTCGCCATGGCTCGGCCCGATGCCGGGTACCCGGCCCTTCCATCCCACTTCGCGGAACTCGCGATCATATTTCGAGAGGCCGATCTCGCGCTCCAACATACCCGCCATGACGAACTCGGCGATCGCCACTTCATGACCGTAGGAATTGCAGAGCGTGCAGCCACGCGGCAGGTCTTCGGGTTTCAGAAATTCGTAACCCGTAAACGGCACTTGATAGAGTTTGAGGTTGGGGATGGCTGGCCAATCGCCCTTAATCCGACCACCGACCATCGCATCGGATTGGACGATCAGCTCAGCGAAGCGTTCGAACGGTTCGTCTTCTGACCAAACCTCTATACGCCAATCCGTGGTGAGTTGTTCCGCAAGCCATTCGGCGCGCGGCTCGGACATCCGGCCGGCCAGAAGAACGGTCAATTGTTCACTCATCACCCTACACCTTGAATGCTTTGAATGCGTCACCGAATTGCGGGTGCCAGCGCGATAATGGCGGCCGGTCATCGGCAATGTCGCCCGCCGCCCATAGAACACGGCGACGATCCTCTTCCGGCGTCACCTCGTCGTCCGGGCACAAAATATAGAAACGGCCGCCAACGATCGCGTCGAGCATAAAGTCGACAACCTGATCCGGCAGCCAAGCACCTTGCTGATGCTCACGCGAGCCGGTCGTCGTCCATCCCGGTATCAAGAGATGTGCACTGACCGCGCACCCATCGATATTCCGCAACTCGTGCTGCAGGCTTTCGGTGTAATTGATGATCGCCGCCTTCGCCATATTGTAGGCGGGTTTGCTGCCGGGCGGATTGGTGATCCCCTGTTTGGAACCAACATTGACGATGACGGCAGGCGCGGGTTTCGCCGTCATCGCCGGCGCGAAGGCCAGTACGCCGTTGACGACACCCATGATGTTGACCGCAACGGTCCGGTTCCAGGCATCCGGGTTCTCCCGCGTGTTCGCATCGAGCCGCGTGACCGCATTGTTCATGAGGAAGGAAACATCACCGAACCGGTCACGGACCGCCGCATCCAGCTCGGTCATCGCCTGTAAGTCGGAAACATCCGCCGTCGCGTCCATCACCTGACCGTCTTTGGATGCCGCCGCACGGACTTCATGCGCCGCCGCTTCAAGCGCGACTTCCGTGATATCTGTCATGCAGACGTTCATTCCCAGCGCGACCAGCTTCTTACTGGTGGCGAGCCCGATCCCGCTCGCCGCACCGGTAATGACGGCAGTGCACCCACTCTCGAATGCCGGATGAGACATGCTTAACCTCCTCAAAGTCCGATTATCGGATTGGATGCTAGGTAAGCAGTTCGGTATGCTACGGCAAGAAGAAGATTCATCCACCACCGTGCACCGCTGGAACTTCGACAGGGGCAGAGAGGGAGCGCGCCGCAATGATCATCGTGCAAATCACCGATACACATATCGAGGAGCCCGGCAGCCTCGCGTACGAGCGGTTCGATACGGCCGCCAATCTGCGCGCGGCGGTTGCGGCGATCAACCGGATAAAGCCGGCACCCGCGATGGTCTTGCATACCGGCGATATGGCGCATCACGGCTCGATAGAGCGATACCGTTATTTCAGGGAACTGATCGCGGACTTAGAGGCGCCCTTCTACGCCATACCCGGAAACCACGACGGTCGCGCGCCCTTCCGGGAAGCTTTTTCCGATACGGACTGGATGCCGAAAGACGGCACGTTCCTGCACTATACGATAGACGACTTCCCGGTCCGGATTGTCTGTTGCGACTCCGTCCGCGCGGATGAGGTGACGGGCGGTCTTTGCGCGGAGCGCCAGGATTGGTTGGATCGGACACTTGCCGAAGCACCGGACAAGCCGACCATCGTCGCCATGCATCACCCGCCGTTCGGCTCCGGCATGACGGGAACGACCAGCAACGGCCTTGTGGAAGGGGGTGCAGAATTGGCGGCGATATTACGCCGGCACCCGCAGGTCGTGCGCCTCATTGCCGGTCATGCGCACCGTCCATTCACCTGTCAATTCGGCGGCACCATCGGCTATGCCTCGCCCACAACCTGTTACCCATTCGCGTTGGAGATGGGTGAAGAGCGCATTCTTTCCGTTGCCGGCGAACCGCCTGCGTTCTCTTTGCATCTGTGGATGGCGGATGCCGGTGTCGGCGAACCTGGTCTGGTCACGCACACGATCCCAATCGGCGATTGGGGCGAACCTTTGCCCTTGCTTCGGAAAGGCAAGCGCATCTTATCCGCCGCCTAATTTTCGGGATACACTTCCGGACGATTTGCCGGGTTTGAGTCCAATCCCGCCTCGATCCAGCGGATAAGGGCGGGCGGATGATCTGTGTCGCGGAGCGGTGTCCCGTTCTCCGGCAAGTACCCGGCCAACATTAAATGCCCGATCAATGCGATGGCATAGATATCGGCCCGGCCATCGACCGCAGATGCGCCATTCCGCAGTTCCGGTGCGACATAGGGATAGGTTCCCGGGTTCGAAATCGGTTCGGCCACGCCGTGTACGTCAAATTGCGCCTGGCCAAGGTCGCAGATTGCGGCCCGCCCATCCGCCGTCAACAGCACGTTTTGCGGTTTCAGGTCCCGGTGGACGATGCCGGCCCGATGCAGGTCGCGCGCACCCGTCACGATATCCCGCAAAATCGCGACGGCTTGAGCCGGCCCAAGCGGTGTACATTTGATCTGTGGAATGCGGGTACCCCAAAGCTTTTCGGCAATGCTCTCTCGATAGAACAGCATTGCAAAATACGGGGCTGCGTTTTGATCTTCGCCGCGACCGACCAATGGCACGACAGCCGGACTCTCAACCGTGGCCAGCAAGTCGGCTTCCCATTCAAACGTCCGTTTCCAGTCCGCCAGCGGATCAGGCCGCCGGCGGCGAATTTCGCGCTTCCGGCGACGTTCGGAAGGTGTGAAGTGCTTCACGGCGTAATGGGCGCCGTCGGCCTCGCACTGAAAGACACGCGTGTGCCGTCCGCCGCCGAGCCGTTGTATTACACGATAAGGGCCGATCGTTTCCATATCGCCCGATTGTAGCGGCAAGACTACTGCGCGGTCGAACCGAGACGTTCCCGCGCCCGTGCCAGGCATTCGACCACATCGACACGTTTGCGCAGTTTCGCGACAAATTCCCGCAACGCGGGTCCTTTTAGAATGGTGTCGTTCGGAGCCTTCATTGCTCCGTTTTTGGCCAAGGTATTTTCGGTTCGGATGAGGTGCTTCTGCCACTTCGTGACATACGGCTCCCACTGCCCGTTATGATGTCAATCCACATAGAGCGCCATGCTCGACGGCGTGATGTTCTGCCACCACTCGACCAAGGGAACGACACCGCAGCTCGCCTGACGGACCCAGTGATAACGGCCCGGCGCGCGCGCATGTTTCAGGTCGGTGACGGCAACCTGTTCCTGCGTCAAATCAAGCTTGCCGGAGCGCGCCGCCGTCTCGACTTGAGTCTGCCCGCCCGCCGCGTTCGTCGGCGCCATCGCGGTGGGCGATGAGGGCGCCGTTTGCGGCGGCGTTGCTCGTGCCGCGGGTGCGGGCGCGGGGGACGGTTTGGTCGCTTCCCAGCTCGCCGCCTGTTCGGAATATTCCTGCGCCCCGTTCTCCGGCAGCAATTGGACGCCGGCATAGACGGCGAGGCCGGCTACAAGAACCGCGGCGGCGACCGGCAAGACAAGACGGCGCGACCCGCCCCGAATGGCACCCGGCAGACGTTCGCCTTGGTTCAACATCGTGAGATAGTTGCGAATCTTGGCGGAGACGATATCCGTATCGAAGGGTTTTACGACATAGTCGATCGCGCCCATCTTGATCGCTGCCGCCTCGAACGCACGGTCTGCCTGCGCGGTAATGAAAACGATGGGAATGTGCCGCGTCGCCGAGTTGTTCTTGAGCGCTTTGCAAACCTGATACCCGTCCGTTCCGGGCATCATCAGGTCCAGCAAAATGAGGTCGGGTTGGCGCGACTTCGCGAGCGAAATTCCTTTATCGCCATCGGCAGCCTCGACCGTTTCCGCATCCGCGCTGATCAGCGCGGCGAGATACGTTCGGATGTCCTCATCGTCGTCAACGATGAGAACCAAAGGCTTTTTATATGTTTCTTCAGACATGTTGCGAATTATACAGCCAAAATCTGATCAGAAAGTGACCGATCTCACATATTGGCATGCCTCGCGCATCATCAACCCACGTTCGGCGCCACCTCTTCTCCGAGCAGCTTTATCGTGCGCAGGACGATGTCTTGATCCATGCCAAGCCACTGAACCCGTGCGACCAGGCGCGTGAAATCGGTTCCTGCTTTGAGGGCCGAAAGCTGTTCGGCGCATTCTTCCGGCGAGCCGATAATGACGCGGCCCGCAATCAGCTCCTCGATATCGAGTTGCTCTTTATCCGCACCGACCGGTCCGGTGAAGAGACCCCATTGCCCGAAAATCCGATAGCTGGCCTCAAGGAACGGTCCGGCATCGCGCAACGCGGTCTCCCGATCCTCGGCAACGACAATGTTTCGTAACAAGGGGAACTCCTGCGGGCGCGGTTTGCCGAGCTCGTCCAGGCGATCATGAAAAACGCCAGCCTGCTTTGTAATCACATCGCCGACGAGATGCGAGGACGCCACCCAACTGTCGCCGAGTGTCGGATCCGCCAGATCTGCCGCCCGCGCCACCGCCTTCGCGACACTGCCGCCGTACCACATCGCAGGGCGCGGCCGCTGGATCGGTTTCATCGACAGTTTCAATCCTTCGGCCGTGAAATGCTTGCCTTGAAAGTCGACTTCTTCTTCCGCAAACAGACGTTGGATCAAGGTCAGGCCTTCAACATACCGGCTGATCCGCGTCTTGTAGTTCAGGTCCATGACCTTGAACTCGTCCTCGGTCCAGCCGGGCGCCACACCGAGGATCAATCGCCCGCCGGAGACGATATCAAGATAGGCGGCTTGCTGCGCCACATGGAGGGGATGGAACAGCGGCAAGATCAGCATACTGCTGGCCAGCGACATGCCTTCGGCGACCGGCGCAAGGCTGGTCAGAAGCTCCAGCGGCGGAAACCAGGCGGACGAACCGTATGAAAGATGCATGCCGACGGCGACACCGTCGAAGCCCACATCGCGGGCGACCCGAACCTGCTCCGTATGTTCGGCAAATCGACGTGCGAGATCATCGCCTTCCTTATGTTCAGCATTGATAAAGAGGGTAAGTTTCATGAGTCCGGCCTGCCTTCGTCGCGGCTATTCCGCGGCTTCCGCCGTTCCTTCCGGCGCGCTGACGATTTCCGTCTCGAAATCGGCCGGGGAGACGATCTCCAACACTTGGAAGTCCTCCGAACAAGCGATTTCGCGATGTCGGATGCCAGGCCGTTGGTTGATCACATCCCCTTTCTGAATACGGCGCACGCCTTGGCCCTCATATTCGAACTCGGCCCAACCTTCGAGGACCATGACGAATTGAAAATCGCAGTGGTGAACATGCCAGTGCTGGACTTCATCCGGATCGGGTGACCCTTTCGAGCGCACAATATGCGCAACGTAATCGCCCTTCGTCGCAGACTTAATGCCCAAATCGCGGTACTCGAAAATCTCCCGCAAGCCGGGGGTCCATTCCGCCTCCGACGCCAAATTATGCGAAAACTCCCAGTCTTCTTTCGCCATGTTCCCTACTCCTTATTTTCTCTGAACAGACTTTCGTTCCGGATAAGATTACCGCTAGTTCGCGTTCAACATCCAATCCCGGCGCATTTCCACGCATTCGTCACGGCGGACATCCGTGACAATATCGAGGCCGGCTTCCCCGAGTTCGTTCAACGCTTCAACCGTGTATCCGCCATATTGCTTATTTGGCGGGCTAAGATCGGCGAGATCGGCGTGCCGGGCACCGATCACCATGCCGGCGAGCCCAGCCGCCTTAATGGCCCAGCAGCACATCGGGCACGGCTCCATCGAGGTGTGGCAATAGGCGCCACTCAAGTCGGTCGTGCCGAATTTTGTGCAAGCGTCACGGATCGCGTCGACTTCCGCATGCGCCGTTGGATCGTTATCGCTGGTCACACGGTTTTGGCCGACACCGATCACTTCGCCGTCGCGCACAATGATGGAGCCGACCGGCGAGTTGCCCGCGGCCGCCGCCTTTTGCGATTCCGCCAGCGCAATTCCCATGAAGTGGTCGTGGTCGCCGTTCATTGTTCTCTCCTTGCAAAGCAAAAACAGTTACGCGGGCAGCGTAGCACTCAAGAACGTATGGAACGTATAAATCTCATGTGACTGGATGTCCCGAAAGCCGGCGTCGGTCAATTCCGCCCGAATCCGGTTCGGCGGGACCCGACGGCCCGCGGCCGGGCTCTTGCCGTTGTCTTCATCTTTCCAATCGACGATCGCGATCGTGCCGCCCGGCCGGAGAATACGCGCGCAATCCGCCAAGAGCGGGGCCGGCGCGTCCAATTCGTGGTGGACCTGCGCCATCACAACGATATCCGCCGAATCGGCGTCCAGCGGCACGACGCCTGGTTCCATATGGCGGACATCGACATTCCCGAGGCCTTCTTCTGAAGCCGCATCCTTCAGGAGCGCGACCATTCCTTCCAGGATATCACAACCGACCGCCGTGGCCTGCGGGTAACGCCGCGCGGACGGCAAGGTAACGAAGCCGACGCCCGATCCGATATCGATGAGCGTCACGCTTGGATCGGGATCAAGCGCATCCCAGATTTTGGCCGGGTCGAAATATTCCAGCCGTTCCGGGCTGCGTAAACGCTCGATCCGCGCCGGGTCCATGCCATAGAGGTCCGCCATCAGGAGGCCCAGCCGTGTTTCGCACGATAGCCGTCCTTAAAGGATTCGATCTTGTCCGAGAACTCCATCGTCAGGCCAACGTCATCGAGACCGTTCAACAGGCGATGTTTGTCGAAGGCGTTGATCTCGAACGCGTAGGTCGTCTGGTCGGGGCCGGTGACACTCTGCGCATCAAGGTCGACGGCCAGCTCCGCCCCCGGGTTGTCGCGCAGCTGCCGGCGCAACGTCTTGCAATCCTCGTCGGCCAGACGAATCGGCAAGACACCGTTCTTGATGCAATTGTTATAGTGAATGTCGGCAATACTCGGCGCGATGACGGAGCGGACCCCGTTGGCCGCGAGCGCCGTCACCGCGTTCTCGCGCGACGAGCCGCACCCCCAATTCACATCGGTGACAAAGATTCGACCGGACCGAAAAGGTTCCTTGTTATAGACGAAGTCCTTCTCGGTGCCGTCTTCGTTGAAGCGCAGGTCGTGGAACAGAAACTTCGAATACTCGGGGTCGTCCTTGCCGCGCCGCAGGAAGCGCGCGGGGATGATTTGGTCGGTATCGCAATTAGCGATATCGATCGGCACGCCGACGGAGGCAAAGGTCGTAAACTTTTCCATCTCAATTCTCCTCCTTGAGCTTGCGAACATCCGTGAAGTGTCCGGTAACCGATGCCGCCGCGGCCATCGCCGGGCTGACCAAGTGGGTCCGGCTGCCGAGCCCCTGACGCCCCCGGAAATTGCGGTTGCTGGTCGAGGCCGAGCGCTCGCCGGGTTGCAGCATGTCGCCGTTCATGGCGACGCACATCGAGCAACCGGGCTCGCGCCATTCCATACCGGCCTCGACGAAGATCTTATCGAGGCCTTCGGCTTCCGCCTGCTTCTTCACGATGCCGGAGCCCGGCACGATCAAGGTCCTTATCTGCGCCTTCCGGCCCTTGGCGACCGCCGCCGCCGCACGCATGTCTTCAATCCGGCTGTTTGTACAGGCCCCGACAAAGACCGTATCGACTTTGATATCGGATATCGCCATACCGGGTTTCAAATCCATATAGTCGAGCGCCGCCTCCATATCGGCCCGGACCAGCGGATCGCTTTCCTGCGAGGGGTCGGGGATGGCCTCCGTGACGGGCAGCGCCCATTGCGGACTGTTCCCCCAGGTCACCATCGGCGCGATGGCATCTCCATCCAGCGTCACTTCCTTGTCGTAGACCGCATCCGCATCGGACGGCAGCGTCCGCCAATAAGCTTCCGCCGTGTCCCAATCCGCGCCGGCCGGTGCCAGCGGGCGGCCCTTGCAATATTCGATCGTTTTGTCGTCCGGCGCGATGATGCCCGACCGGGCCCCCGCTTCGATCGCCATATTGCAAACGGTCATGCGGCCCTCCATCGACATTTTCTCGATGGCCGAACCGGCGAATTCGATGGCATAGCCGGTCCCGCCAGCCGCGCTGATCTCGCGAATGATCGCCAGGATCACATCCTTGCCGCTGACACCGAAGCCAAGTTCGCCCGTGATGTTAATCCGCATTTGTTTCGGCTTACGCTGCCACAACGTCTGTGTCGCCATGACATGTCCGACTTCCGTCGAGCCGATGCCGAAGGAGATACAGCCGAGCGCCCCATGCGTCGACGTGTGGGAATCGCCACAAACCAGGATCAGTCCCGGCAAGGTGATACCTTGTTCCGGCCCGACGACATGGACGATCCCGTGGCGGTCATCGGTCATGTCGTAATGGACGAACCCCATCTCGTCCGCCGCCGCCGCCAAGACTTCGACCGCTTCGCGCATCTCGCCCGGCGGAATATCGTCGACGACTTTCGCCGTGGTCGGCACGCTGTGATCCGGGACACCGAAGAGCTTGTCGGGTTCCTTGATCGAGAGTCCGGCGGCCTTCAAGGCCCCAAACGTCCGAAAATGCAGATCGTGCGTCAGGTGACGGTCGATATAGAGCAGGACATCGCCGTCCTCGCGCTCGACGATCACATGCTCGTCCCAGATTTTTTCAAAAAGCGTCTTACCCATGATCTTATTCGCTCGCCTGATTTAACCGATCGGCCTAGAGTTACTCATAGAAATGGTGCGCCGCACCGATGCGGCGAGGTTAGAACCGCCGAAATCTGGCAAATGACAGGGAGACACGAGCAATGGGAATCAACTTGGCCGATGCGAACAAAGTCATCGCAGGTGCGATTGCAAAAGCAGAAGAGATCGGCGCGAAGATGAACATCGCCGTTTGCGACAACGGCGGGCGTCTGGTTGCCTTCCAACGGATGGACGGCGCTATGTGGGCCGGCAGTTTCGGCAGCCAGGGTAAGGCGATGGCATCCGCGGCCTTTGGCCGGCCTAGCGGCGATCTGACGGAACGCGCCAATCATCCGACCTTGCGCGGCATCGCGCACGCGGAAGGCGATCACATGTTCTATGGCCAAGGTGCGGTGCCGATCTTCCGGGACGGCAAACTCATCGGCGCCTGCGGCGTCGGCGGCGGTACGGCCCAGGAGGACGAAGACTGCGCCCAAGCCGGCGCGGACTGCCTATAAGATAGACGCCGCACGAATAGTGCGAGGGTATATCCCGGAGGCCGCTCACTCCTCATTCCCCGGACCCGATTTAGCTTAGTAACCAAATCGGTTTGACGAGGAGCGGGGAACATGAGCGATTTGGAAGGAAAGGTCGTCATCATCACGGGTGTCGGACGACCGCGCGGTGTGGGACGGGCGGCGGCACTCCGTTATGCGGAAAAAGGCGCAAAACTGGTGTTGGCGGACCTGGGGAGCAGCGACAATGCCATCGGAGACATCGAAGGGACGTCGCCCGATCTCGACCGGGTGGCCGCCGAAGTCGCGGATGCGGGCGGTGATGCGATTGCCGTTGCGATAGATGTCAGCAAAGAGGCAGACGTCAAACGCCTCATAGAACAAGCCGTCGACAAGTATGGCCGGATCGATTCGATGGTCGCCAACGCCGCCATACTCGCCGGAAAAGGCGATCCGCTCGATATATCGCTTGAGACCTTCATGCGTATACAAGAGGTGAATGTCGCAGGCGTGTTCCTGTGTCTACGCGAATCCGTTCGCCAAATGCGCGCGCAGGGCGGTGGCGGCAGCATCGTAACGGTCGGGTCGCGGGCCTCGCGCCGCGGTGACGCCAATATCGCCGCCTACTCGGCATCGAAGTTCAGTGTTCTCGGACTCACGCAGAGTTTCGCCATGGCCTATGCCAAGGACGGCATTCGGATCAACTGCGTTTGCCCCGGGGCCGTTGACACTGAAATGTACGTGCGTCAGACGAACGATTTCGCGGCGCGTGAGGGCGTCGACTTCGAGACGGCGAAGAAACAAATGGGCGATGTCATCCCGCTTGGCCGTCTGACCAGCGGGGACGACGTGGCGAAGGCCATCATATGGTTCACGAGCGACGAGACCAGCCATGTCACCGGACAGGCCTTCAATGTGAATGGCGGCTCCTGGATGAACTGAATCGCGCCACTTGGAAAATCCGGAATCGCAACTACAAATACTGAGTAACCGAGTATTTCGAGAGCGAAAGCATGTCCGATCAATCGACTGAAACATTCGACGCCGTCGTTATCGGTGCCGGGTTTGCAGGGCTATATTCCCTATACAGACTTCGTAATTTAGGCCTCAGCGTCAAAGTCTTCGAGGCGGGCGACGGTGTCGGCGGCACGTGGTATTGGAACCGTTATCCAGGCGCGCGCTGCGACGTCGAGAGTATGGAATACTCCTACTCCTTCGACCCGGAACTCGAACAGGAATGGGTCTGGCCGGACAAGTACAGCAAGCAATCGGATATTTTACGCTACGCAAACCACGTGGCGGAACGTTACGACCTGCTGAAAGACATTCAGTTCGAGACCCGCATCAAATCCGCTTTCTACGATCGGGACGCCAATACCTGGACGATAGAGACGACGGAAGGCCAAAAGGTTCGCGCACAATACTGCATCATGGCGGTCGGCAATCTTTCCACGCCGCGGGTACCGGATTTCAAGGGCGTCGATCGTTTCAAGGGCGATTGGTATCACAGTGGCTTATGGCCAAAGGAAGAGGTCGACTTCTCCGGCAAACGGGTCGGCATCATCGGAACCGGTTCAACAGCGATCCAGATCATCCCGCATGTCGCCCAACAAGCGAAGCACCTGACGATATTCCAGCGCACGGCAAACTACAGCCTACCCGCGCGCAACGGGCCGCTGCCGGAAGACGTCCGCGCCGCGCATAAGAAGAAGTACCGGGAGT
This sequence comes from Rhodospirillaceae bacterium, assembly GCA_002716125.1. Lineage (GTDB taxonomy): Bacteria > Pseudomonadota > Alphaproteobacteria > UBA8366 > UBA8366 > UBA6544. The sequence continues at coordinate 72,307 of PAZH01000022.1, read as the reverse complement.
TACGCGAACAAGCTTATTTCACACCGTTCGGTATCGCCGGGTATCCACCGCCGGAGAAAGGGGCCATCGAGGCCACTCCGGAAGAACGCGAGGCCAAATATCACGAGAAATGGGCGGAAGGCGGAACGATCAGCTACCTGTTCTCGTATACCGACCTCCTGCTGAGCGAAGAATCGAACAAGACCGCGTCGGATTTCGTCCGCGAACGTATTCGCGACATCGTCAAAGACCCGGCGACGGCGGAGTTGCTCTGCCCGAACGATCATCCGATCGGCACGAAACGGATTTGTTTGGATAGCGGCTACTACGAAACCTTTAACCGCGACAATGTGAGCCTTGTCGACGTGCGGAGCGCGCCGATCGAGGAAATCACGCCCAACGGCCTTCGCACCACGAAAGAAGAATTCGAGCTCGACTCGCTCATTTTCGCGACCGGGTTCGATGCCATGACCGGCGCCATCCTCGAGATGGACGTCCGCACGTCCGACGGCGCCGACATGAAGGAGCGGTGGAAGGACGGGCCGAAAACCTATCTCGGCATCATGGTTTCCGGTTTCCCGAATATGTTCGTGATCACCGGCCCGGGCAGCCCGGGCGTGAAGTCGCAGATGATTCTCTCCATCGAACAGCACACGGATTGGATCACCGACTGCATCGAGAATATGCGCGCCAAGGGTATCAACCGTGCCGAGGCCGAGGCCGACGCCGAGGTCAAGTGGGTGGAGCACGTCAACGAAGTCGCCAATTCCACGCTCTATCCGCAGGCGAATTCCTGGTATGTGGGCGCCAATATTCCCGGCAAGCCGCGGATATTCATGCCCTATGTCGGCGGGGTCGAGGCCTATAAGAAGATTTGCGACGAGGTTGTCGAAAAAGGCTATGAAGGCATCTCCCTTTCGCCGTAATCCGGGAATACGCCGCGTATCTCAACTTTCCCTATCGTCGATCCGCGTCACTGCGCCATATCGATAGAAGCGCACCCAGTGGCTTGGATAAGGAACGACGATGAGCGAAAGAGTAAGAGTCGAGGTCGACGGGCCGGTAAAAACCGTCACCCTGACCCGCCCGGAAAAACGCAACGCCATGGACACGGCGATGCTCGATGCGTTGTACGACGTCTTTACCGCAGAGCCGGCACCGGCGGACCGGCTGATTGTCTTGCGGGCCGAAGGATCAACGTATTGCGCGGGCGTCGACTTGAAGGAACGCCTGGCGATAGGCGTGACCTCCGGCGAAAGTCCGGTAGAACGCGTCTTTCATGCCATGGAGGTTCATCCGCTGCCCATCGTGACCGTGGTGGAAGGCCCGGCGATTGCTGGCGGATGTGAATTGGCGCTGCATTGCGAATTCGTCATCGCATCCGAGGACGCCATGTTCGGCATGTCGTTGGCCCAAATTGGGCTTGCGCCGACTTGGTTCCTGGCAAAGAAGCTGATGGAAGTGTGCGGTCCCGTCGGGACACGCGAGATATTGCTGCTCGGCGATCCGACGCCCGCGCGTTGGATGTACGATCGCGGCTTGATCGCCAGGATTGCGCCGAAAGACGAACTCGAGGATGAAGTCCAAAAAATTGTCCGGCGCCTCTCCAACAACGCGCCGCTCTCGCTGAAGGCCATGAAGGCGATGATCGTCCGCCAGCTCGCCTTCCGGGACGGCGTGGCCCATGAAGATGTGGACGCCATGGTCCAAGCGACACGCACAAGCAACGATTCGAAGGAAGGCGTCGCCGCGAAGGTCGAGAAGCGGCAACCGAACTTCACCGGAACTTGAGGAGACTTACATGCCGGTACGCATGGACAAACCCTGGGCGCCGCTCACCGAGGATTCTTTAAAGACCGTGGCGGCTCATCTCGGCGTCTATCAATTGGCCGACGATGCGGACGAGATCGTCTACATCGGCGTGGCCGACGCCCGCACCTTGTTTGGGATCAAGGGCGAGCTGCGCAAAGCCATTGCCGACCCGCCCGCCGGCGCCTGCAAATTCCGTTATGAAGTCAACATGGCCTACCGCACGCGGCACGCCGAACTGCTGCAAGCTTATCAGCACGATCACGGTGCGCTGCCGGTCGGTAACACCGATATCGATCCAAGAATGCTAGGGCGCCTGCGCCCCGGCGGCTGACGTTAAGAGAAGGATAATTCAATGGACCTGGCCCTGACCGACGAGCAACGCATCATTGTCGATATGGTTCGCCGCTTCGTGCGCGAGGAAATCGTCCCGCTCGAAGATACCCTCGACCCGGACGCCGACGAAGTCCCGCCGGAGAAACTCGAGGAACTGGTCGAGAAAACCAAGGAGATGGGGCTGCATGGGCTCGACACGCCGCCCGAGTACGGCGGACCCGATATCGATCTCGTCACACGCTGCTTGATCGCCATCGAATGCAGCCAGCATCGCGCCGGCCTTTATGCGCCTTGCTATTACGCGTTCGGCGGGGCGCGCCAGGCCCAATTGTTCGAGGCCACGGACGCCCAAAAGGAAAAATATCTCTACCCGATGCTGCGCGGCGAAAAGAAAGTATTCTTCGGCCTTTCCGAGCCCTCGGGCGGCAGCGATCCCGGCCGTGCCATCCAGACCCGCGCCGTCCGCGACGGCGACCATTGGGTTCTGAACGGGACCAAGCTTTGGATCAGCGGCGCCGACCGCGCCGATTACGGATTGCTTTTCGCACGTACTGGCGGGCCGGGGCGGAGCGGCGTGACCGCCTTCATCGTCGAGACGGAATGGGAAGGCTTCAACGTCCGCCGCGTCGTGCATACCTTGCGCTCCGCGAAATACGCAACCGAGATTCAGCTCGAGGACCTGCGCGTCCCGCACGAGAATATCCTCGGCGAGGAAGGCGGCGGTTTCGCAATTGCAAATGACCGGCTGTCGCGCCAACGCGTCCCGTATTCGGCCGAATGTCTCGGTATTGCCATCAAGGCACACGAAATGGCGACCGAATACGCTAAAATTCGCGAAACCTTCGGTGCGCCGCTTGCTCACCGTCAAGGCATTCAATGGATGCTGGTTGAGAACGAAATTGATATCCGGGCCGCCAAACTCCTGGTTTTCGATGCGGCGGCAAAAGCGGACCGAGGCGAGCCATTCCGGACCGAGTCCGCCATCGCAAAACTGGTCGCGAGCGAAAATAGCTTCCGCGTGGTCGATCGCTCAATGCAGATTCACGGCGGTCTCGGCGTTGCCAAGGACCTGCCGCTTGAGCGTTGGTTTCGTGAGATGCGCATACGTCGCGTCGGCGAAGGCCCGAGCGAGGTTCAAAAACACGTCATCGCCCGCGACATCTTAAATGAGTCGCTGAGCTAGCGATGCGCGCCTCCCCGCGTCTTTCGACAGGCTCAGGATGAAGGACTCGGGGCAGCACCGTAAACACAATACCTCATGCTGAGCTTGTCGAAGCATGAGCCTGTCGAAGCATGATCGCGCAAAGGGGTAGATATGACCGAACAACCGCGTTGGCCACTCGAAGGCGTGAAGGTTCTCGACCTTGGGCAAATTTATAACGGCCCTTATGCCGGATTCTTGCTGGCCCATGCGGGCGCGGATGTCGTGAAGATCGAACCGTTGGGCGGCGAAGTCCTGCGGAAGCGGGGCGGTCTCGGCGTCCCGTTTTCGCTCACCATGCTCAACACCAACAAACGCGGCCTGGCGATCGACCTCAAGCATCCGGACGGCAAACAGTTGCTGAAGGATCTTGTGAAGGAAGCGGATATCCTGCTCGAAAACTTCGCGCCGGGCGCTATGGATCGGCTCGGTCTTGGCGCGGATGTGCTGTTGAAGGAGAATCCGCGCCTTATTTACGGCTCGAGCAGCGGCTATGGGCTTTCCGGTCCGGACAAGGACAATCTTGCGATGGACCTGACCGTCCAGGCCATCGGCGGCGTGATGAGCATCAACGGGCCGGAAGACGGCCCGCCCCTGAAAGCCGGCCTGGCGGTCTGCGACTTCGCCGGCGGCGTGCATCTTTACGCCGCCATCATGACGGCGCTCTTCGAACGTTCGGTCACCGGCAAGGGCCGGGTCGTCGAAGTGGCCATGCAGGAAGCGGTTTACCCGATCCTGACCAGCAATATCACGAGCTTGCATCGTAACGGCTGGAAGCATCCGGAACGCCGCGGCAACCGGCATCCGACGAACGGCTCTGCGCCGTACAACGTCTATCAATGCGCCGACGGTCACGTGGCCATCATTTGCGTTCAGGAAGCGCATTGGCAGAACCTCTGCGATCTGATGGGCCGACCGGAGCTCAAAGAAGATCCGCGCTTGGAGACGCAAGCGCTGCGTGCCGAACACGAGGATATCGTCGACGAAGCGGTCGAAGCGTGGACCCGCACCCTGCCGAAAGCGGAGGCCGCCCGCCTCATGCGGGAGAACCGCGTGCCGGCCGCGCAAGTGCGCAATTTAGAAGAAGTCACCGCCGACCCGCATATGCACGAACGCGGTATGTTGCATGACATCGATCATCCAGAGATGGGCAAAGTCGTGCTGCCCGCGAGCCCATTGCGGTTTCACGGCAGCCCGGACCCATCGATCCAACTGGAGCCCGCTGTCGGCGCGAACACCGACGACGTCTTGAAAGAATGGCTCGATATGGACGATGCGGCAGTCTCGAACCTGAGAGAGTCGAAGGCCGTCGGATGAGCCAGACCCTGCGCATCATCAATCCGAATTCGAATACCGCCGTGACCGAAAGCATGTCCTCAGCCCTCGATGGAATGCGACATGACGGAGGACCGCAGCTCGACTGCGTTACCCTTGAAGGCGGCCCCTTCGGCATTGAAAGCGAGGCGGATTCGATACGCGTCGCGCCGCTCCTCGCGGAATACGTCAAATCCGACAACGAGGCGGACGCGTTCGTCATCGCGTGCTATGGCGATCCGGGCCTTCACCTCTGCCGCGATATCACCGACCGACCGGTCTTCGGCATCGCCGAATGTGCGATTGCGACTGCGCTCACACGCGGCGGCCAGTTCGGCGTCATTTCAATCCTCGCCAACTCCATCGCTCGCCACCGACGGCATATGCAAGAACGCCTGGTTCATGAACGTTGCGCCGGCGACCGCCCCCTCGGCCTTTCCGTCGCCGATGTCGAAGGTGGTGCCGATACTTTCTCCCGCATGTCGGCGGTTGGGCAGGCGCTTCGAGACGAAGACGGCGCCGATGTCATCATCATGGGATGTGCCGGGATGGCAAAACATCGAGCCCCCTTGGAAGACGCTCTCGGCGTACCGGTGATCGATCCGACGCAGGCGGCCGTCAGCATCGCCATCGGCACTCTGGGTGTAGCCGGCGGCTGATCGCCCCCTAGATTAATGTCCGGATTTAACGAGGAGCGACGTTCGGAATGATTCAAATTCGCATCGGGTTTGTCGGTGACAGCATCACGCACGGAACGGGAGACGAGACCTTACTCGGTTGGACCTATCGTGTCGGTCAGGCGGAAGCCGCGAAGGGCCATGACGTAACGGTTTACAACCTTGGGATCCGGGCGGATACGTCCGCGCTGGTCGAACACCGCTGGGACATCGAAGTGAACGCGCGCCTAAAGCCCGAGATGAACTGCGCCACGGTTTGGGCGATCGGCATCAACGATAGCGCACACGAAAAGACCGCGACCACCGACGGACTACGGGTTCCGCTGGATGAATCCCTGGATCGTATCTCGCGGATGATCAATGCCGCGAAATCCGTCGGCCCGGCGCTTTGGGTCGGCCCGACACCGGTGATCGAGGACATGATGCCGATCGACCGTCTCCCGGGGGTTATCTATGACTTCCGCAACGAGATGATCAAAACCTACAGCGATGCTTTCGCCAAGAAAGCGGCCGAAATTGGCGTGCCGTATCTCGATCTCTTCAGCGATCTCGTCGACGATCCCGACTGGCATGCCAGTCTGCGAGCGTCCGACGGCTTGCATCCGAATGCCGACGGCTACGTTATGATGGCGGCTCGCGTCACGGCATGGAACGCCTGGCGCGCCTGGTTCGACGGGTAGTCTAGCGGACCGTTCCCTTCGATAGATCGAACAGTTTCTCCGCGACTTCCGCGACCGTTCGGAACGCCGGCGCCGGATCGCGCGTCGCTTCGACCTCGTCATAGTAGGTATCCAGCAGAACATGTTCGCAGCCGAGTTCCTCGAGCGAGGCAAGATCGCCGCGTATTTGGTCGAGCGTGCCGTTCCCCATGGTTCGGGTATCATCTAGCGGCGAGTCGAAAATCCGCAAGCGAATGCGGGGGCAAAGAGCGGGCATCTCTCCCCCTTCTTCATCTGCAATTTGCCGCAGTCGCGGGATACCTTCGTTCCGCAGCCAGTTTTCATCGAAGCGGATCGGGTGCCAGGCATCGCCGAGGCGAACCGTCCGGCGCATCGCCGCATCGCTCGAGCCGCCGACCCAGATCGGCGGGTGCGGTTTCCGCAACGGCAAGGGCGCCGTGCTGACATCGCTGAAGCTCGCGTACTTACCGTCGAAACTTGCGGATTCCTCAGTCCAAAGCGTTTTAATGGCGGCCAAGAATTCGTTGGTCATCGCACCCCGCTGACGAAACGGCAGTTTGAGGGCGGCGAACTCTTCCTCCGCCCAGCCGATCCCGACGCCGAAGATCAGGCGGCCGCCACTCAAGTGATCGATATTGGTGAGCGATCGCGCGGTCTCGAGCGGGTTCCGGTAGGGCACGATCATCACGGTGGTCCCGATCTCGATCTTCTCGGTTACCCCCGCGAGCCATCCCAAGGTCGCGACCGGCTCGTAGAAAGGTGCTGGATATTTCGTCGCCACGTCCTTCGTGATCGCAATATGATCCGAGATCATGATGGAGTGATAACCGAGACCTTCGACGACCTTTACCCACTGTCGAAATGTATCGGGGCCCGCCGCAGGGCCGAAGTTGATCAGATTGACGCCGAGTTTCATGCAAACACCGCCTTGCTGCCTTTCAAGGTCACGGTTATGTGGCCCATCACCGTGTCGGCCTTTGCACCATGCCAGTGGTTTTCGCCCGCTTTGATGTGCACAACGTCGCCAACGTTGATTTCCTTCTCTTCCGTCTCGGTGGCGACCATGCCCGAGCCGTGCACGACGACCAGGATTTGATCGCAGTCGTGCGTATGCCACCCGGTTGTCGATCCCATCGTGAAGTTCACGACACTGCAGTTATAGTTTTCGGACTCGCCGGGCTCGATGATGTTCTGGCGCGAGCGGCGCACTTCACCGCCCGTCCACCCTTCAATGGGGACGGCCTCTCCTAAATCGATCTCCGGAATATCCTTTAATGTCACGACCCGCATGGCATCGCTCCCTCTCAATGTTGGTACCAGTGATGTAGCGCTTAATCGAAGTCCGTCACAGGATAGGACAACGGCGCAATTTCCTGGCTGGTTCGGCCCAGGAAGTCCGTTGCCTGGACGGCAGCCTCCATGTGGGCTTGGCCTTCGACGATTCGCTCGGCGGCACCTTGCCGGTCGAGGGTCAGGATCTCACCGTTCCGCATCGTTTGCTGCCCATCGATATAAACGTCGCGGATGGCCCGGTCGGCCGCGTTGTGCAGCAGGCACCGAACCGGATCGCGCGCCGGCAGCATCATCGGATGCATACAATCGACGACCAGGATATCCGCCTTTGCGCCGACCGCGAGGCGGCCAATATCGTCCCGCATCAACGCTTTGGCGCCGCCCGCCGTCCCGGCATGGAACACATCGCCTGTCGAAGCCGTATTGCCGTCGTGTTCCGCGACGCGGCCGAGAATGGCGGCCGAGCGCATATCCTCGATGAAGTTGTGGGGAATCGTGTCGGTTCCGATCCCCATCACCACCCCCGCGTCGATGTAATGACCGAAACTTTCCATCGTCGTCCCATAGCGCATGAACGGGGTCGGACAGTGCGCCACGCCGGTCCCGCTGTCGCCGAGAAGTTCGATATCGTCCCGGCTGTGCCAGCCGGTCCAGGAACTGCTATCGGGTACGATCGCGTGCCCCAAGATCGTGCCTTCGCCCAAAAGATCGCGCTCGGCCAGGAATTGAACCGGTGTCACGCCATGGCGTTCGACCATGATATTGAACTCGAGCACCGCTTGGCTCGCGTGGGTTGTCCAAGCAAAGCCACGTTTGGAGGCTTCGGCGCGGCTTTCCGACAACATATCCGGCAAGACTTTGTCGATCGTCGACGGCGCGACGACCCCATCGAGCCGGCCCGACGGATGTCTCCGCGCTTCTTCGATTACATCCAGCGCGTGGGCGAATGCCTGCTCACCTTTCGGAATGTCTTCTTCAAACTTGAGCTGGTGAACGTTGTCGCGATACCAACGCGATGTCTCGAAGGTCGGGGCCGCGAACATCCGCATCCCACTCTTCGCCATGACATCCAGCCAACCGGGATAAGGCGACGTAATATCGACCAGGGTCGTCACGCCGCTCGACATCAACTCCGCATAGGACGCCTCTGCACCATAGGGCAACAGTGCCCGGTCGATATGCGCCGAATAGGCGCAAGACCGCTCGTAAAGGCCGGTCATGTAATGCTCCGGCACGCTGTGATCTTCGCGAAGGCCGCGATAGAAGATTTCGGTCGCTGGATGGGCGTGAATATCCACAAGGCCCGGCATGAGGCAGAGCCCCGCCCCGTCGATGACGGTATCCGCATCACCCGTATATTCGCGCCCGATGAAGGAAATCGTGTTTCCGTCGAACGCCAAGTCGCCGCCCCGTAGATAGGTGTGGCTCTCGCGTGCCGCATCCCAAGCGACGATCCAGTCGACACTTTTGAAATGTGTGATCGTCATCGCTCAGGCCTCCCGTCCCGATTCTATTTTGATGTCTCTCCTAACCGACCAGCGGCGTGATCTCCTCGAGACGCTTCATGCAGGCATCCCGATCGACCGTCGGCATTTGCAGCAATGCGCAATCGATTCCCGCCTCTTGGTACTTATCGAGTTCCGCTCGGTCCGCCGGTGCGCCGAAAACCGTGATCGACAAAGAAGATGGATCTCGATCCGCGCCTTCCGCCATCGCGGTCAGACGCTGCTTCGCTTCCGCGGGATCGAACCCGCCGCGGCCGCGCGGCAGCCAACCGTCGCAATACTCGACGACCCGCTTCAACGTATGATCGGTCTCGCCGCCTAAGATGACCGGGGGATGCGGCCGCTGTGTCGGTTTCGGTTCGGCATAGGCCGGGTCAAAGTTTACGAACTCGCCGTGGAACTCGCCGGTCTCCTCGGTCCAGAGTTGCTTCATCGCCAGGACATGCTCGCGCATCTGCCGGAAGCGGGATTTATGCTCAACACCGTGGTTTTCCATCTCGTCGAGATTCCAACCGCCGCCAATACCAAACACGAAACGCCCGCCCGAGAGCTTATCGATACTGGCGATATTCTTCGCTGTCACGATCGGATCCCGCTGCGGCAACAAGCAGATACCAGTGCCTATCTTCAGGGTCTTTGTCGCCGCCGCGGCGAAAGACAATGCCACGAAAGGATCGTAGGTGCAGTAATACTCGCGCGGCAGGTCGCCGCCGCCCGGCCACTTGGTCTTCCGGCTCGCCGGAATATGCGTGTGTTCCGGCTGCAGCAATGTCGTAAAGCCCCGCTGTTCGAGTTCGACCGCCAGTTCGGCGATATCAATTGAGTAGTCGGTTGCGAAAAAGAAAACGCCCAGTTCCATGCCCTGGTCTCCTGTTATTCGTTGATTGCCGCCATTAAATCTCGCCAAGCACGGACTGTCCATGAAGGTTCGAGATGTTAGGATCGGGAAAATTTGAAATCGACGAGGAAGGAGCCAATTAGATGGCCGATACGAAAGTCCTGGGTATTTGTGGAAGCTTGCGAAAGGCTTCGATCAACATGGCTGCCCTGCAGGCGGCAGGCGAGAACGCACCTGACGGCGTGTCGCTTGAAATTGCCGACTTGTCCGGCATCCCGATCTACAACGACGACGTCTATCAAGACGGCTTTCCGGCGGCGGTCGAGACGCTGCGGGCGCAGATTCGCGAAGCCGACGCACTTCTGTTCGCAACGCCGGAGTACAATTATTCCATTCCGGGCACCTTGAAGAATGCCATCGATTGGGTGTCTCGCCCGCCGGACCATCCGTTCACCGGTAAGCCGGTCGCTATTCTCGGCTGCTCACCCGGGACGTCCGGCACAATGCGGGCGCAGTATCATCTCCGCCAAGTGATGATCTTCCTCGACATGCGGCCACTCAATAAGCCGGAGGTCTTCATTGCGGGCGCCGGCAACTTGTTCGAGGACGGCAAGCTCACGGACGCTGCGACCGCCGAGCGTCTCGGCGATCTGATGGCCGCCTTGGACGCCTGGTCCGCGCAACTGTCGAAATAAACGCCTTACGATGCTTGAACGATGCCGCCGCGCAGAGCGCCGGCATCGACATTGCGCCAGAGAATTGACTGGTCCTCCGGCAAGGCGCGGCTGTTCGGCATCGAAAGCCAAATCCGCTTGAGGCAACGGCCGCCTTCTGGCGCGTCTTCATACGCCGTGCGCGCGTGATAGATGACATGGTTGTTGATGAGCTGGATGTCGCCCGGCTCGAACATCATCTCCATGCAGACTTCTTCGGCGACCTCTGCCAAGAGATCGAGTGCCTCCCACTGCGCGTCCGACATTTCCGGGACGCTGTCCAGTTCCTGCGCGGCCTCCACATAGGTGCGGGAATAGTGGCTCGTGAATTTACCGTCCCGTACACCGAAGACGGGAATCCCGTATATATTCTGTGACCCGTCTTTCTCTTCGCCGTGCCGAGAGCGGTAGACGACATCGTAGAGTAAGGCCGCGAGGTCGGGCCGGCGCTTCACGATCTCGTTGTTGACACGGACCGAACTCGCGATCTTCGAGAGCCCGCCCGCCGCCGCCTGGCGGACGCAGAACAGCCCCACGACATCGGCGCGATCCGTATGGAAACGAAGCGGGCCATTGCTGGCCGTGCGCGCGCGCGACGAATGAAAGACACTGCCATCCTTCGCGAAGAGGCGGTTGTTATTCGCCGCGTCCGTGTCCTGTTGCTCGTCGATAATATCGCGCAGCAACTCGCCGCGATAATTTTGATAGATCGGCGTCCCGAGATTAAGGGCGATGCCGTACCAAACCCGATTAATGTCTTCATCATCGAAGCGATCGACCGGAAAGCCTTTAATGTTGACGAGGCCGCAACCATCCTCGAGCTCCGCCGAGACCATGGCGAGTTTTTCCGAGAACCGCTTCAGCGGAAAATCCGATGCCTCTTTCATATCGCGCCAGGCCAGGCCGCGCTCTTTGGCGTTCTGCAAGGCACTCTCCAGCTCCGCAATGTCGCTGTCGTCGAGATACACGCGCCAGCGACTGTCTTCGGCGAGCTCGCTGCCATGCCAGGCTTCGGGCCCTTCGATCACACGAATGTCGTTTGTGCTCATGACGAATCTCCCTCGGCTGTATCGATCCCACCATTGTTCCAGCGACGCGTGTACACAGCAAGAGTAACGGGCATAAAAAAAGGGGCGAACCCAAAGAGTCCGCCCCAGTTCGTGAAGGAGACCGCCTTCACATCTGAATTACGACAGGTCGAAACGGTCCAAGTTCATGACCTTGTTCCAGGCCGCCACGAAGTCCTGAACGAACTTCTCTTGCGCGTCGCCCGACCCGTAGACTTCCGCCAAAGCCCGGAGCTCCGAGTTGGAACCGAAGACCAAATCGACGCGGGTACCTGTCCACTTGACCTCGCCGGTCTTGCGGTCGCGCCCTTCGAACACGTCGCCATCGGAGGCCGGTGTCCAGACCGTTGCCATATCGAGCAGATTGACGAAGAAGTCATTGCTGAGAACACCCGGTCGGTCGGTGAAGACGCCATTGGCGGAACCGTCGGCATTCGCACCCAAAGCGCGGAGGCCGCCGACCAGGACCGTCATTTCGGGTGCGGTCAACGTCAGCAATTGCGCCTTGTCCACCAGCATCGCTTCCGCCGGGATCGTGTACTTCGCTTTCGCGTAGTTTCGGAACCCGTCGGCTTCCGGTTCGAGGACGCCAATCGACTCCACATCCGTCTGATCTTGCGTCGCATCGGTCCGACCCGGCGTGAAAGGAACCGTTATATCGTGTCCGGCGTCTTTCGCCGCCTGTTCCACAGCGGCACCGCCACCGAGGACGATTAAGTCTGCTAGTGAGACCTTCTTGCCGTCGGACTGGCCGTCATTGTAAGCGGACTGCACGCCCTCCAAAGCCTCTAGGACGGTGGCCAGACGGTCCGGCCGGTTTACGGCCCAATCCTTCTGTGGGGCCAGGCGGATGCGGGCTCCGTTAGCACCGCCTCGCATGTCCGAACCGCGGAATGTAGATGCGGATGCCCACGCCGTCGTCACGAGATCGGACACAGACACACCCGTCTTCAGAATTTCCGCTTTCAGAGCGGTCGCGTCCGCTTCGTCGATCAACGGGTGGTCGACCGCCAGCACCGGGTCCTGCCAGAGCAATTCTTCCGCCGGAACCTCTTTGCCAAGATAACGGCTGCGCGGCCCCATATCGCGGTGCGTAAGCTTGAACCACGCCCGGGCGAATGCATCGGCGAATTCGTCTGGGTTTTCGTGGAAGCGCTTGGAGATGGCCCCGTAAGCCGGGTCCATGCGCATCGCCATATCGGCCGTTGTCATTATCGTGGTTTCACGCTTCGAGGGATCGTGCGCGGCCGGCGCCAGATCCTTCTCGTCGGGATTAACCGGGACCCACTGCCAGGCGCCTGCAGGACTTTTGACGAGGTTCCAGTCGTATCCGAACAGAACGTCGAAATATCCGTTGTCCCACTTGATCGGGTTGGACGTCCACGCCCCTTCGATACCGCTCGTGATCGTATCGCCGCCATTGCCGGCCCCGAAATCGTTTTTCCAGCCAAACCCTTGCTCCTCGATCGAGGCGGCTTCCGGCTCCGGGCCGACATTCGCGGCATCTCCCGCACCATGCGCTTTACCGAAGGTGTGTCCGCCAGCCACGAGGGCGACCGTTTCCTCGTCATTCATCGCCATCCGGGCAAAGGTCTCGCGGATATCCCGGCCGGAGGCGAGAACGTCCGGCTCACCGTTCGGGCCTTCCGGGTTCACGTAGATCAGGCCCATCTGCACCGCCGCCAGCGGATTCTCGAGGTCACGGTCCCCCGTGTACCTTTCGTCGCCGAGCCACTCTTGCTCGACACCTCAGTAAATATCCTCTTCCGGCTGCCAGATATCCGCCCGGCCGCCGGCGAATCCGAAGGTCTTAAAACCCATCGATTCCAAGGCGCAGTTGCCCGCCAGAATCATCAGGTCCGCCCAGGATAGTTTGCGACCGTACTTTTGCTTGATCGGCCAGAGCAGCCGTCGCGCCTTATCAAGATTGCCGTTATCGGGCCAGCTGTTAAGCGGCGCGAACCGTTGGTTGCCGGTCCCGCCGCCACCGCGGCCGTCGGCCGTGCGATAGGTCCCCGCGCTGTGCCACGCCATGCGAATGAAGAGGCCGCCATAATGGCCGTAGTCGGCCGGCCACCACTCCTGCGAGTCCGTCATCAGGGCCACGAGGTCCTGCTTCACGGCATCCAGATCGAGGGACTTGAATTCTTCGGCATAATCGAAGTCTTCGCCCATTGGATCGGCCAGCGAAGAATGCTGGCGCAGAATGTTCAGGTTCAGCTGGTTAGGCCACCAGTTCTTATTCGTTGTGCCACTGTTGCCGGCCGAGCTTTTACCGGCATCGTGGCCGAAGGGGCATTTGCCGGCGGGGGTTTCCGTCGCATTTGACATCGTGATCTCCTATTGAATGGGTTGTCGCTGTACCTTTGATTCGTCAGGCCGCCATGGATCGCAGCATCCACGCCGTCTTTTCGTGAATTTGCATACGCTGGGTCACCAGATCGGCAGTCGGCTCATCGCCGGCCGCATCCGTCAGAGGGATGAGGCTCCGCGCGGTGCGCACCACCGTTTCCTGATCTTTGACCAGTTGCTTCAGCATGCCGGTCGCATCGGGCACGCCCGTTTCGTCTTCGATTTCCGTCAACCGCGAGAAGGCCGTGTAGGATCCGGGTGCCGCGATGCCGAGGGCTCGAATTCGCTCCGCGATGTCGTCCACCGCAACGGCAAGTTCCGTGTACTGCTCTTCGAACATCTGATGGAGCGCACTGAACATCGGGCCTTCCACATTCCAGTGAAAGTTATGGGTCTTCAGATAGAGGGAGTAGGTATCGGCCAGCAGATGCGAGAGTCCGTCCGCAATCGCCTGGCGGCTTTCATCGTCTATTCCGATATCGATTTTCTGATCCATCGCCGTTTCCTTTCCTGTTCCGCGGCGCCGACGGCCGCCTTGAGAGGAAGATGGCGATTTTCTTTTATGTTGTGAAACGATCTATATTTTATTTTCTATTCGGTTTTTCCGAATTATCATACGCTCATGAAACTCTTACCAAGCTTGAAGCAACTGGAGTATCTAACCGCTCTCGCCGACACCGAACATTTCGGCCAAGCTGCGGATCTCTGCAATGTGACACCCTCCACGCTGAGCGCCGGAATCCGCGATCTCGAGGACTTGTTGGGCGTTTCGGTTGCCGAACGCACGAAGCGAACGGTCTTGATGACGCCGATCGGCCGGGACATCGCCGCTCGGGCGCATGTTCTCATCCGAGATGCCGAAGACATCATGGACCTCTGTGCCTCGCAGAGCGCGCCGCTTTGTGGCGATTTGCGGCTCGGCGTGATTCCGACCATCGGCCCCTATCTGCTGCCACGGATTCTGCCGGGTCTCACCGGCACTTACCCCGCGTTGAAGCTGTACTTGAAAGAGGCCCAGACCGAAGACCTGCTCGCCATGCTCCGGCGCGGCGAGATCGACACCGCCCTGATGGCATTACCCTATGATATCGATGAATTCGCGGCGCGCGAACTCTTGGCCGACCGGTTCATCTTCGCCTGTCCCCAGAACCACCCCTTCGCGGAGAAAAAAGTAATCACGCCGGCCGACTTGGCGGCGCAGCCGTTGCTGTTATTGGAAGAAGGGCATTGTCTGCGCGGTCACGCACTGGACGCCTGCATGCTCAATCCCGGGCGGGCGCGGGCCCAATTTGAAGCGACCAGCCTCCCGACCTTGGTCCAAATGGTGGCCGCTGGGATCGGCGTCACCCTATTGCCGGAACTCGCCGTCGACGCGGAGGTCTCGGCGGCAAGCGGGATTCGTCTCATCCCCTTGGCGGACAATCCGTCGCGGCAAATCGGCTTGGTCTGGCGCACCGCCTCCCCGCGGGCCGGCGAATTCGAGGCGCTCGGTCAAGCGATCGTCGATCAGTCGGCAGGCTGACGCCCGGCCCAGAAGAACGCCAAGAGGGCGCCCGTCCCGCACACCGCAATCACCGCTGTCATCGGCAAGGGCGTGCCGTCGTGAATCTGCCCGACGACCGTGCCGGCAGCGGCGCCCAAAAGGAACTGCAGCGTTCCAAAGAGGGCGGCGACGGCACCTGCGCGCGCCGGAAAGGGCTCCGATGCCCGCGCCAGTGCATTCGCCGCCACAACGTTCAGCGCGCTTATATAAATGAAAAGCGCGGCAACGATCCCGGCGATCCCAAGCGCGCCCGTTAGTCCGGCACCGACCAAGAGGAGACCGCCAATGGCGAGCTGGATAACACCGACTCCCATCATTTTTTGCGCACCGCGGCGGACCACCAAGCGCGCATTCAACGCCGCCCAGCCCATCATCCCCGCGATATTGAGGCCGAAGAGAAACCCGTAATACTCCGCCGAGACACCGAAGTACTCGATATAGACGAAGGGCGTCCCGGAGATGTAGGCGAACATGCCCGCAAACGCGAGTCCGCCGGACAACATACAGCCGAATGCCATGCGATTTCGCAGGATGGTACCGAAGCCCCGCAGCATATCGATCGCGCCGGAGCGTATGCGGCGGTCCGCCGGATGGCTTTCGGGCAGTCCGAACAGGACCGCCAAGAGGCACATCGCCCCAAAACCGGTGAGCAACCAGAAGATCGCCCGCCAACCGTAAAGGACAAGAATTTGTCCGCCAAGCAATGGCGCCAGCATTGGTGCAATCCCCATCACCAGCATCATCAGGGAGAGCGCCCGCGCCGCGCCATCCCGGTCGTAGAGGTCGCGCACAACGGCCCGCGCAATGACCATCCCGGCACCGCTACCGAGTGCATGCAAGAAACGAAATGCGATCAGCGCCTCGATATTGGTGCTCAAAGCGCAGAGCGCACTGGTCGCGATATAAAGCACGATCCCGAACAGCAGGACGGGCCGGCGCCCGAAACGGCCCATAGACAAACTGACCGACCGCCGACCCGATAAAGAACGCACTGAGCGTTAGCTGGACATCGCCGGTCGTCGCCGAAAGCTCGTCGCCGATCGACGGCAGACTCGGTAAATACATGTCGATGGACATCGGCCCGAAGGCCGTCAGCATCGCAAGTATCCAAATGAGACCGGCTTTGGGAGAAGACATCCGCGCGGCCTCGCTCACCGCAACATAATGCGCGAGATGATATTCCGCTGAATTTGGTTGGTCCCTTCGACGATTTGCAGCACTTTCGCATCGCGAAAATATCGGTTGATCGGGTATTCGTTGGAAATGCCCGACGCACCGAAAAGCTGTACAGCGTCGGTCGCGACCTGCATCGCCGTATCCGTCGCGTGACATTTCGCAATGGCCGCCTGGATCGCCAAATCGTTTCCTTCCAGCCCTGCATCGACCGCGGCCGCCGCCTTATAGACGAGGCCCCGCGCCGCTTCGGTTTGAATCTGCATATCCGCCAGCATCCAGCGCACACCCTGAAAATCCTTCACCGCCTGTCCGAAGGCATGGCGTTCCGAGATAAAGGCCTGCGCGTGATCGATCGCCCCTTGCGCCAACCCAACGCCGCGGGCGGCGATGATCGGCCGGGACTTGTTGAGCGCTTCCATCACAATCTTGAAGCCTTCGCCTTCGGGGCCCAGGCGGTTTTCTTCCGGAATAAAAACGTCTTCGAAGAAAATAGTGGAGGACGGCACACCCCGCGCTCCGAGCTTGTCTTCCTTTCGCCCAACGCTGAACCCGTCCATATCCTTCTCGACGATAAAGAAATTGACGGCGCCGCGCTCATCGCTCTCGCCTGTCTTAGCGGCAACGACGATAAAGTCGGAGACAGCCGAATTCGTGCACCAAATCTTGCCGCCGTTGAGTTTGTAGCCACCGTCAACGCGTGTCGCCCGGGTCTTGATCCCAGCGACATCGGAGCCGCTTTGCGGTTCGGTCAACGAGAACGCCGCGCGCAAGTCCCCATTGGCGAGGCCCGGCAGAAAGCGCTCTTTTTGTTCTTTTGTGCCGCCCGCGAGAATTGTACCGAACGGCGTCCATTGGACGACGAGTAAATACGCCGTGTTGTAGCAAACACGACCGAACTCTTCGACCGCAACGCAGGACGACAGCATACTGTCGGCACCGCCATAGGCTTCCGGAAACGGCAAGGTAAAGAGGCCGAGTTCCGTCAGCAGGTCATACATATCCTGAGGGTAGTCGCCGGTCGCGTCGATCTCCGCCGCGCGGGGCGCGACTTTCTCTTCGGCGACGCGACGCACCAGGGCGCGGATCGCACGCTGATCTTCGCCAAGTTCGAAGGGTGATGGTGTCGTCATGGTTCAATGACACTAGCCAGCAGGGGTCAATTCAATCAAGCTCGATAAATCGAGAAGTCAATTAGGCGGCCCAATACCGGAAACCACTAGTATCCGCTTCCACCGTCTGCGGAAGTGAATTTTCCTTCCCGTCAAATCAGCTTATCGTGGCGCCTGCCTCTCTATGGAAGGAATGTCATGCTCGTCATCCGTCAAACGCTATGCGTCATCTCATTGGGCCTTGTGCTGGTCGGCATCCAAGCCCCGGCGATCGCCGACTCTTTCGACGCGGAGACATTCTTCACCGAGCTGAAGATACATGGTGCCAACGTGAAACTGCCGGCGCCAAGCTGGCAAGAGACGGCAAATACCGAAACGGAATCTGAAACTCGCGAACATGACGGTGGTACTTATTTCATCCGAGAATATGTACCGAAAGGCACAAGCTTCGCCGAATGGAAGCGGCTTTTTGCCGTGTTTGTGCAGCAGTCACCGCAACTCACGCTCGATCAGTTCACGGCCCAATCCGTCGGTATCTGGCGGCCGGTTTGCGGCGAGACGAACTATCAGAACCGCGTCTTCAACGCGACCGAGAACGGCATTCAAATGCTGATCTTCTGCCTCGACAGTCCAAAAGGGCCTGCCAAATACGGTTATGGTCCCGGTATCGGTGAAATCACCGCGATGGCGCTCTATCAAGTCGGTACGACCTTCGTCAAAATCTACCAGCATTGGCGGGGCGCGAAGTTCGAGATGGACAATATAAAGAGCTGGCCGGTCGGCGATGCGGAGCTCGCCAGCGTCGTCAAACGCTTCGCCGGAATTGAGGTCGTCCCGTCCGGGAGATCGAACTAGCTTAACGAATATCAATTCTGCGAATCCGCCCTCGCACCTAAAGCAACAAACGAACACGGGAGTGAACAGATGGTCGACATGGTGAACGAACTCGACGGCAAAGTGGCAATCGTCACCGGCAGTGCGCGAAACATCGGCCGCGCGACGGCGGAAGAGTTGGCGCGCGCCGGCGCCGCCCTGGTGATCAACTCGGTTCAGGCAAAGGATCTTTGCGAAGAGGTCGTCGAAGGTATTCGTGCTGCGGGCGGCAAAGCCATTCCTTTCATGGCCGACGTGCGCGATCCCGATGCCGTTAACGCGATGGCGGCCGCCGCCGCCAAGGAATTCGGCGGTATCGATATTATGGTCCACAACGCCGCCGTGCGGAATAACACGAGCTTCGAGGACATGGACCTTGAGACTTTTTCGACCACGGTCGACATCTCGATCTACGGCATGTTCCATCTGGCGAAAGCCGTGCTTCCTTCGATGAAAGAGCGCGGTGGCGGCGCGATCATCGGTGTGGGGGGTATGACCTCGACGCGCGGCGCCGCGACACGTTCGCACACCATGGCCGCCAAGATGGGTTTAAATGCATTCGTCCGCGGCTTGGCGCTCGATCTCGCGCCCTATGGGATTCGGGCCAACCAAGTTGTGGTCGGAACCTACGATACGGTTCGGGAGAACAATCCCTCGTCCGCGCCGACGGCGCCCCTCGGCCTCAAAGGCAAGGATATTCCGCTGGGCCGTATGGGCATGCCGCAGGACATGGCCGACCTCATCCGCTTCGTCGTCGGCCCGGGCGCCAGCTACATCACCGGCCAGACGATACACTCCAACGGCGGCGCATTCCTGAACTTGTAACCCGCCCCTTCGACAAGCTCAGGGTCAGGCGGTGGAACAATGGCCTCATGCCGGGCCCGTCGAAGCATGACCGATCGCAATTCCCGTTTGTCCCACCCGAACGGCGCTCTATCTCCTTCTTAGCTCACAACCAACACATATAGCTAGGGAGATACATGATGGGCATTCTGGATGGCCGCGTGGCGATTTGCACCGGCTCGGGCCGCGGGGTCGGCGCCGAAGTCGCGAAGCTAATGGCGAAAGAAGGGGCGAGCGTTATCGTCAACGATCCGGGCGTCGGCGGCGGCGGGGAAGGCGGTGAGCAAGGTCCCGCTGAAACGATCGCAAACGAGATCAAGGCAGGCGGCGGCAAGGCCGCGCCGAACTTTGGCTCGGTCGCCAGCTACGAAGATTGCCTCGGCATGGTGCAGCAGGCGCGCGATGAATTCGACGGCTGCCACATCGTCTTCAATCCGGCCGGTATCCTGCGCGACCGGATGTTCCACAAGATGTCTCCCGACGACTGGCAGGCGGTCATGGATGTGCACCTGACCGGCCACTTCAACACCGCACGCGCCGCAATCAACTTGTTCCGCGAGCAAGAGTACGGCCGCATCATCATGGTCGGCTCAACCTCCGGCTTGCTCGGAAATATCGGCCAGGCGAACTACGGCGCCGCCAAGCTCGGCATCGCCGGCCTGTCGCGCATTGTCGCCATGGAAAACACCTCGAAGAATGTGACCAGCAATGTGATCTGTCCCTCGGCCGACACACGGATGACCCGCTCGGTGCCGACACCGAAGGACCCCGATGCGGCCGCTCAGCGCGAAGAGCGCCTGCGCCTTAGCCCGGCGGATGCCATCGCACCGCTCTGCACGTTCCTCGCCTCCGAGGATGCGGGCCATGTCACCGGACAGATTTTCCACCAGCGCGGCGCGGAGTTGTCACTCTACAGCCAGCCGCGGCCAATCCGCACGATTCATAAGAACATGGGTTGGACGGTCGAGACGATCCGCGACAAAGCGATGCCGTCGCTGGCGCCGCATTTCATCGATATCGCGAATTCCCGTAACGTCCACCCAGGACTGCCATTGGAATAAGCACAAGCTTCGAATTCGAAGAGAACGGGCGGCGGAGAAATTCGCCGCCCTTATTTTTTGAGCTTTTTCGACATATAGACGACTTCGCCGGCGCCCAAGGGTTCGCGGCGCGTTTCCGTATAACCACGCCCCGCGTAAAGCGCGACATTCGTCCCCATCAGCGAATTTGTATAGAGCTGAATTTCGTCGTAGCCCTGCCGCTGTGCTTCGATCTCGGCAAACGCCAGCAAACGCCCGCCGACCCCCTGGCCTTGCAGGTCATTGGCAACGGCGATGTTCTCTAAAATGAAGGCGTCCGGCTCGGCAATCAACTCAAGGACGGCGAGCAACGTCGCGCTATCGAAGAGCACCCATACCTGATGATTTCGAATGGCCGCATCATAGTCGGCCGTCATCGGCTTCGACTCGCGCCCCATACGTGCGACGTAGCCGCCATAGGCGACTCGAACCAGTTCCCGGACCGCCTTCGCATCGCCCGCGTCGGCACACCGAAAGACCCATCCCTCGGTCTCGAACATCAGAGCAGAGACCGCACAATGATATAAGCGCCGAGAACGGCAACGCTGATGAAGAACACCTGGCGGAAACGCTCTTCAGACAGCCGTTTGCGCACCTTCTGACCGATATACATACCGATAAACGCCGGCACCAAACCGACGAAAGAGAGCAGCCCAAGATCGGCGGATAGCAGACCGCGGCCGGTCATGGAAACACCGAGCGCAACGGTTGAGACGGTGAACAACACGCCCATCGCCTGAATAAAAATGTCGCGAGGCCAGCCGAGCGCCTGCAGATACAAGACACCTGGCACCACGAAAGAGCCCGTCAAACCGGTCAGACCGCCATTGATCGCACCGATCAACGGGGAGAGCCATTTCTCCTTATCGCCAGGCGCCTGCACTTGCGGGCGCGTCAGACTCAACCCGCCATAGAGACACAGCGACAACCCGAGGATGGCAGAGAGGATGGCCGTATCGCCGCCGGCGAGCAATGCCGATGACAGCCAGATCGCCACACAGGCAACCGCAAGCAAGAACCAGAGCCGCCCGAGTATCTCCTTCAAAGCCCCGCCGGTGAGGCCTTGCACGACATTGGTGGCAAAAGACGGCACCAGCATCAGCGCGATCGCCGCCTTCAGACCGAAAACCGCGGTCAACAGGCCGAGCGAGACGGTCGGCAATCCGAGGCCGACCACGCCTTTGACGAACCCAGCCAATAGGAGGACAGCGGCCACAATGGCGACGCTTTCAGGGGACCAGAGAGAAGAATCGAACATGTCTATTTCTAACACCTATCGCCGCTGATTGGTTCGGGTATGGTCGAAATATGGCTCGGCACCTCTTGTTTTCGACCTAATTCCTATGTCGACAGGAAAATCGCCGTATCGCAAGAGGAGCGTATAAAATGACCGTTGGCATCTCCGTGCCCCTGCCGGCCTACACGTTCGATCCCGCTATCATTACGAAAAAGGCGGAAGATCTCGGGTTCGATTCAATCTGGTACGCGGAGCATCCCGCGGTGCCGGTCGAAAGCGTCAGCCCCTTCCCGGCGACCGGCGGCGAGATTCCCTGGACTTATTCGCATTTCAGCGACCCCTATATCGCGTTGGCCCGGGCGTCAGCGGTTACATCCACCATCAAACTGGCGACCGGCATCACATTAGTGCCCGAACGCAATCCGCTGCTCCTCGCGAAAGAAATATCCGTTCTCGATCTACACAGCGGCGGGCGCTTCATCTTCGGGATCGGTACCGGCTGGCTGAAGGAAGAGACGGGGCTCATGGGCGGCAATTTCGCACGCCGCTGGACACAGACGCGCGAAGCCCTCGACGTCATGAAGCTGTGCTGGACGCAGGAAGAGACGGAGTATCATGGGGAATTTTTTGACTTCCCGCCGATCCGGTCTTTCCCGAAACCACAGCAGCAACCGCGCCCTCCGATCTATATCGGCGGTGCTGCGCCGAAAGTCCTGGAACGCATCGTCGCGCACGCCGACGGCTGGCTGCCGAACCGGGTCACACCCGAAGAACTCGCCGAGAAACGCAAGGAGCTCGACGCGCTCGCACAGGATGCCGGCCGCAATCCTTCGGAGATTGGCATCACGGTGTACGGCCAGCCCGCAGACAAAACCTTACTCGACGCCCTTCACGAAGCCGGCGCCGAGCGCGTCATCGTGCGCCCCGAATGGGTCGAAACCGACGACGAGATGTGCGCCCAGTTGGAAAAGATCGCCGCGGCGGTCTTGTAGCTTCCCTCACCCCTCGGCTGGTTCGGGGTGAGGATAATGTTTCCACCTCATGCCAAGCCCGTCGACACATGGATAGATCGTATATCTGCAGCGCTTTCTAATTATTTGGCCCCTATAATTTTCGTATTTTGGTCCTTTGCTGGAGCCTATCTCCGCCTTAGGTTCGCGCGCGAAAACGAACGCATTGAGGATTTAGACCATGGCCTGGCTAGAACCCGTTACCTTAACCGGAACACATGCCACCCTGATGCCGCTCGATATGTCGCATCACGACGATCTGGCCGAGGCGACCCAGGACGGCGAACTTTGGAATCTTTGGTATACGAGCGTGCCGGCCGCCGATCAGATGCGTGCCGAAATCGACCGTCGGTGCGGTCTCCAAGCGTCCGGCTCGATGTTGCCGTTCACGATTGTCGAGAACGCATCCGGGCAGGCCGTCGGCATGACCACCTATATGAATATCGATCATGCGGCGAAGCGGGTCGAGATCGGTTCGACCTGGTACCGCAAACGGGTGCAACGCGGCCCCTTGAATACGGAATGCAAATTGATGCTGCTTCGCCACGCGTTCGAAGCACTCGATTGCATCGCCGTCGAATTCCGTACGCATTTCTTCAACCATGCGAGCCGTCGGGCGATCGAAAGACTCGGCGCGAAGATGGATGGTGTGCTGCGCAACCATCAGGTCATGGCGGACGGAACCCTACGGGACACTTGCTGCTACAGCATCATTCAAAGCGAATGGCCCGCCGTAAAAACACATCTGACGTATCAGATGAATAAGCCGCGCAGCTAGTTCGCGGCGATCGTCTCCAGGAAGATATCGGCAAAGTCGCGGAGTTTGGCGTCGCCAACCCCGAAGACCGCCGCGAATTCATCGCGCGTCGCCGGCCGCTTCGCCGCCATATCGGTGAGCGACTTGTCTGAGAATATAACGTAAGCAGGCACACCGCGCGCTTCCGCCAAACGGAGCCGCTTTGCTTTCAGTACGGCAAGGAGTTCGTTACCGGCAGAATCGAGAGTTTCAATGTCAGAGGTTCCCGACCGCCGTCGGCGCGACGGCGCCTTCGCAATTCGGTCCGCACGGCACCGAAATTCGCCCTCGCCACGAGAGAGCGCTGCGCCTGTCGATGTCATCTTGATGCCGCCATAACCCGAAACGTCGATATCGAGCAGGCCGGAGGCAACCATCTGCCGGATGATGCCTTGCCATTCCTTCTGGCTGCGCGCGGCACCGGCACCATAGACATCAAGCCGGTCGTGCCCTTGCTGCTCGATCTTCTCGTTGGGCTTGCCGCGAAGAACACTGACAATGTGGGCCACGCCAAAGCGGTTCCCGGTCCCTTGCACGGCGGCGAGTACCATACGCGCTTCGAGCGTCCCGTCGGTGGTCTCCACCGGATCGAGACAGACATCGCAATTGCCGCATGCTTCCTCAACGTTCTCGCCGAAATAGCGGAGCAACATACGCCGACGGCAATCCGGCGCCTCGCAGTAAGCGATTAGGGAGTCGAGCCGTTTGTGCTCGCGCCGCTTATGTTCGTCGGACGTCTCGGCTTCCTCGATGAAGACGCGGCGCATGCGGATATCGTCGAGACCATAGAACAGCATGGTCTCCGCTGGCGCCCCATCGCGGCCCGCGCGGCCGATCTCCTGGTAATAGGCTTCAGGGCTCGCCGGCAAATCCGTATGCAGGACATAGCGGATATCCGGTTTGTCGATCCCCATGCCGAACGCGATCGTCGCCACCATGACGATGCCGGGTTCGGTCATGAACCGGTTCTGAATGGCCGCCTTTTCAATACTGTCCATGCCCGCATGAAAGGCGAGCGCCTTGTGACCTTGGTCGCGCAACATAACCGCGACCTCCTCCGTTTTGCGCCGCGAGAGACAATAGACGATCCCCGCCGCGCCCTTCCGTTCCTCGACGAAATCGGCGACCTGACGTTTCCAGTTGTTCTTCAGCGCCACGGAGAGCGAGAGGTTCGGACGATCGAACCCCGTAATCACACTGACAACATCGCCGCCGAACATGCGCTGTTCGATATCCTCGCGCGTTGCGCCATCCGCCGTCGCCGTCAACCCGATGACCGGCGTACCGGGAAAGCGAGTGCGCAGATCGGCCAGCATGGCGTATTCCGGCCGGAACGCCGGGCCCCACTGCGAAATACAATGTGCCTCGTCGATGGCGAAGAGATCGACGTTTAGCTTTTCGAGCGCCGCCAACATTCGGTCGGTCATCAGCCGCTCTGGCGAGAGATACAGCAAACGCACTTCGCCATCGCGTACCTTGTACCAGGTCTGAACGTTCTCTTCGCGGCTTAGATCCGAATTGATCGTGGCGGCCGCGATCCCGTTAAGCCGCAATGCCGCGACCTGATCTCGCATCAGGGCGACCAACGGTGATACGACAACCGTCAAACCACCACGCACGATGGCCGGCAGTTGATAGCAAAGTGACTTACCCGCGCCGGTCGGCATAACCGCCAAGACGTTCCGGCCCGCCATGACCGCTTCAATGGCCTCGCGCTGTCCGGATCGCAATTCGGAAAAGCCGAATGCATCGTGCAACGCCGATCCGAGATCGGCAAAATTCGCGGCGAAAAGATCTGATTCAGGCGGAGTCATGAGCGCGAATCGAACATACGCGATTCGCGCTCAGACGAAACCCCCAATTTTCACGCTGAGCCGGTGTTCAAGGGATGACTTCATTAAAAAAGAATATAATTAAATAACATACATCATGAGTTGAATGAACATGTCAGAGAAATCTTCTCACTTCGCCTCCAGTATCCGCATTTTCGTCATTTCAATAGCACTATGGCTCGCCGGGTGCGGAACCTCAACCGACAAACTTCTCGGCAGAAGTCCCGTCGTCGAAATCCCGAGAAACATGCTGGTCGACAGATCCTCGGCGCCAGAGAAAAACATGAGCACCTGCGATCAAGTCGGAAAATATCTTGGCCTTGCAAAAACACGAATACTCGCAATGGGGACACGCGGCGAATACGCCCCGCTGACGTTAAGAGCCGAGGGGTGCGATGATGAAAATTCGGTCAAATAGTTCGGTTTCGATGAATGGGAGCAGCTTCGTGCCGAGGGTCCGTGCGGAAAATTCGAAGACTGTGTCGCTCGGATTGTCAAAAACAACAAGCTTGCCGATGAACATATCAATCAAATCATCTCGGCTCTCTACGACGGGCATTCGGGGGACACGCCCAAGCACTTGTTTATTTTTATCCATGGCGGCTTGAACGAATACGAGAGGTCCATCGGCAAGTCCGTGCGCGACATCGGACATATTGAAAATTTTAAACCGGATTTATTCACCGACGAAGCACCCGAATGGACCCGTCGCTTAGAGGACATGGAACGTTATCATTCGCTTTTTATCAGCTGGCCTTCGGGCGGTCCCGACACATACTTCGACCGCATCTATCGCTACGACCAAGGGGCTTATGATAATGATTTCAATAGTTTAACCGGGTTTCTCGATATATTTTCCGATCTGGCCACCAGTGTGACCGGGGCCCCTCGCGCCTATATAAATTCAGGCGCCCGGTACGACGACGCCGAAACAAACGTCCGTGAGCGGGCGGAAGGAAAAGCCGATCCTTTCGACGAGATCTGCAAGACTGCAAATGACGCGAATTTCCTTTGCGGCCGCGATATCGAGCAAGATCTGACCTTTGGATCGACGGCTCTTTTCCAAGCGACGCTACCTGCGCGCATGCTCACAGTGCCGGTCCTTGAACCTGTCGGACTCCAGGCATGGAACAGCATGCTTGCACGGACACGGTTCACGTTTCGCCGCCCGCACAGCCTCTTCCAAAGCGAAAAAATCGATGACTTTCTGCGGTACAACAAAGGAGAACGAATTCGCAGAAAAACAGAGGCGCTCGGCAGCAAAACCAATGACTCGCAGCCGCAGAATGACATCAATCATGGAATTCTTTATCGATTTTTCTCGATGCTACAGAACAAAATGTGCGGCACCAAAACGCGAAATGCGCAGCTTACGAGTTCCGCCAGTTGTGCGGAGACGACGGGCGTCAAACCGCCCCGGATCACCATCGTCGGGCATAGCATGGGGGCGATCGTTACGAACGAGATTTTGTTCCATTTTCCCTATCTCCCCTACCACAACATCGTGTTTATGGCCGCGGCCAACAGCATCCGGGATTTCCGCCTTATGTGGGAGCCGCTGCTGCGGCATCGGGTCACTTGCGAAACGAACCCGCAAGACTGTCTTCCAGCCTTGAGGCGGCTCGATCTGTCTGCGCCCGTCGACCATTTACGTTTCTACAATTTAACGCTCCATCCCATCGCCGACGAAACAGAGACAAACCTTTATAGGGCCGCACCACGCGGAAGCCTTCTAGAATGGATCGACGACCTGTTCACGACGCCACCCGTTTTCGCCGACCGAACAATGGGGAAGTGGAAAAACGTCGTCTTGGCATATGACGATTTTGATCCCGCCACACTCAAACGCACAAGGTTCAAACGTTTCGGCCTTTCTTGCGCTTCACCGCGAGAACACGGCGGATTCCGTCAGCACTTCCCACCCGCCGAAAAGGACAAACCTCCGACGCTGTCGCCTCAACTGAGGATCGACGAGAGCTTGAAGAATCGGTCCCCCGATGAAACCCGCGTTTGCAACTACACGAAACGCGATGGCTCACTCGCATGGGCCCGCGCTTGGCAATATTGGGACCCTCGATATTGGGCCTTGGACAACGTGGCGCCCGGCAAATGAACGTCAGCGACACCTGCCAGGTCGAAGTTTTCGTTCACGGCGATCGGGCATCGTCTAGCTCAAACATGTCCGAGAACCCGCCAGTGACCGGTTCCCTGTGAAATCGGCATGGGATAAGGGAACTTTCGTGAGGCTCAAACCGACGACAGGTCCGGCTCGCCGCCCAGTAAATAATTCCCGACCGTGTGATAATGCGCCCGGCGGCCCTGCATTTGCTGGGTGACCGTGCGGATATCGCGATAGCGGCGCTCGAAGGGGCTTGAATGGAAGACCGCAGAAGCCCCCGCCGCGTCGTATACCAGGTCGGCGACTTCTTTCGCTTCGTGAATGCCGTGGGTCGTCGCCAAGCGAATGCGCATCCGTTGATCGACCGTCAACGTCTCCGTCTCCAGCACTGTCGCCCAGATATCTTCGAGTTCAGTGATCAGGAATCGCCGCGCGGCATTGAGCTTTGCCTCCGCCAGGGCGACCTCGTGCTGCACCACCGTATTCTCTTTCAGAACCGTCTTCGCGAGGCGCGGGCGTTTGTCGACGCTGAGTTTCTTGAAGGCTTCCAGCATGCTGCGGGCGACGCCCATCGCAACGCCGGAAAAGCCGCACGCATAGAGATTGGTCTGGCGGAACAAGTAGAGCGGCGTGCGATAGGTGAGTTCCTCGTCCCGATCGCGTAGGACGGAGTTCTCGGCCGGCACGAAGTGGTCTTTCAACGTATAGCCATCGCTGCCCGTCGCGCGAAGCCCGATGACATCCCAGATATAGTTGATCTCGATTTCGGATTTGGGGATCAGCATCGTGCGCAGTTTGATCTTACCGTTCGCATCTTTCTGCGGTTCGCCGTCTTCCAAAACCACGCAATGTGCGCCGAGCCAGGTGGAGTTATGCATGCCGCTACAGAACGAGAGGTCGCAAGTCACACTATAACCGCCCTCGACCGGGACCGCTGTGGCTTTGCCAGGCCCCCATGCCAGCGCACCGCGAGGATCGTCGCCCCAGATCAGCGACGCGACGTCCGGGCGAGCGATGGCCGCCGACATCGAGCAACCGTTTTGCTGACAGAGGCACCACGCCGTGCTCGCGTCGTGACGCGCCATCGCTTCGATCGATTACATGAACGTGGGCGGCGTAACCTCGAGTCCGTTGTACGGCTTCGGCAAAAGCATCCGAAAAAGCTGCGCTTCGTGGAGCGCGTCGACGAGGCGCGCGGTAAGATGCCCTTCTTGCTCCGAATCGTCGGCGCATTCCTCGATAAACGGACCTAAATCCTCGATCCGCTTGAGCATTTCCTCGGTTGTCGGGGTGCCCGCAACATCCACAGCTGAGTCAGGCATGCCGTTTCCTTTCTTGCCGGGCGTTAGCCCGATTTTACGCCGCCAATTAGGGCTACATTACCATGTAGATGTAGTATTTGCATAACCAAGCCGGCATCGGCGAACCATTTGGCGTAGTCGCTTAAGCGGCCCGGCCGATTGTTGGGCGCGATATCGGCCTCGTATTGATCGAAATCCTCCGCCGTTCGCATGCCGCGGCCGAACTCCCGCTCGATCCGCGCCCAAATACTCCTCTGCAGCGGAAACGTGCCCGCTTCCGTCAACCGGAGCCGGTCGTATAGCAGGAAGTATCCATCCGGCGTTAACCGATCTGCGGCGAAAGAAATAACGCCTTGTTTTGCATCATCGGGCAAATCGTGAAATGTGAGCGCCGTCATCGCAAAGCGATACGGCCCATCCGGAATACCGATCTCGTCGAGCGATTCCAAATTGCCGGCAAAACCGTCGAACCGGTCCCCATGAGGTGCCAAGTTCTCCACGGCGGCCTCCAGCGATTCCGGTTTAAGGTCCACCCCGGTGAAGCGGAGATCACTGCGCTTATCGAAAATAAGTTTGGCGACGTAGCCGGTACCGCATCCAAAATCGAGAATGCGGTCTTCCGGTGCTGCATTGTCGGCGACAATGCTCGCCAAGATATCCAGTTGCTCGCCCCGCGTGGGATGGCTGCCGATCGGATCGTCCATACTTCCTCAATCTCCTGTCAGAGGTTAACTGAAATGCATTGCGCCGTTGACGTCGAGTACCGCGCCGGCAATGTAGCTTGCCGCGGGGGATACAAGAAAGGCCAAGGGGCCTGCAATTTCTTCGGCTTCAGCGATACGTTCCATTGGAAAAGATATGTGGCCGAACGACTGACTCTGCGTCATCGGTGTCGCCACAGGTGCCGGTGCAACAGCATTAACAAGAATGTTATGGGGGGCCCCACGCCTGGATATCCAGCGCACGAAACTATGGATACCGCCCTTTGCCATAACGTAATGCGGCGCCGCCGCGGTGCCGCCCATCCGGCCCGCAATTGAACCCACGAGAGCGATCCGACCGCCGTTGCCACGTTCGATCATGCCATTCATGAAAACGCGGGTAAGATTCAACGGGCCATGAAGATTAACGTTAAAGACCTTTGCAGCCACCGCATCCCAATCGTCTTCCTCCCAGTCGTCGAACGGACAAATTGCGGCGCAGTCGATCAAACTCGTAACCGCACCGCATTGCGCCGCCCAGTCCTCAACCGCTTTCCGATCTGTCACATCTAACGCCGCCGCTGCCGCCTCACGACCTTTCGAGGCGATGTAGTCCGCCAAAGGCTGCGGCGCGTCGATATCCGACAGCATGACATCGGCGCCCATTTCCGCCACCAACCTGGCCGTTGCGGAGCCAATGCCTCCCCCCGCACCCGTGATCGCGATTCTTTGTCCCGTCAGGTCGAATTGCGCCGCCATGACGTCTCCCTTTCGAAATCCATACTCCATCATTGATCTCGACGGACCATCGCCCGGGTCAAGCTTTCCTGCAAATTTCGCCGATCAGCATTCCACGACGCCGGGTTCGCGTTATATCGATTGCTTCGATACACTCACCGGCGAATTCGCATCTCGCCTTATCATCGGATTCCCAATGCCGATTACCGCGCGCAGCTATCTCGGGCTTTTGGTGCTTGGCCTTGGCACTTTGGTCGGCCCGCTCGACAGCTCGGTTAACATCGCATTCCCCTACATAACAGGGGCCTTCGGCGTGCCGCTCGAAGATATCCGTTGGGTCATCGTAAGTTATGTTCTGACCTATAGCAGCCTGATGCTTGTTTTCGGAAAACTCGGCGACCTGTTCGGTCATCGACTTATTTTCACGGCAGGTCTTCTCGTCAGCGCCATCACGTTCGTCCTTTGCGCCACGGCGACCGAGTTCGGCTGGCTCCTCGCGTTCCGCGTCGCCCAAGGCATCAGCGCCAGCCTTGTTTTGAGTTGCGGACCGGCTATCGCGACGTCGCTCTTTCCCGAGCAATACCGAAGCCGTGTCCTCGGTATCTACCTGATGATGTTCGGCATCGGTGGGGTTCTGGGACCATCGATCGGCGGCATGATGGTCGCGGTTTGGGATTGGCCGGCAGTCTTTTGGTTCCGGGTGCCCATCTCTGTGCTCGCACTCCTCTTCGTCTTCATCCTACCCAAACCTTCCCGGCAACGAGACGCGGAACCCTTCGATACGTTCGGCGCGGCCCTCCTCGCCATCGCCGTTTCGGCACTCCTGCTGACCGTGACCCAACTACAGCACGCCGGAGAGACACCGCTCCTTTTCGCAATCTTGGTTGTGCTGACCGGGAGCGCGGCATGGCTTTATATGCGGCGGTCGCGAAATCAAAATTCGCCCGTGATCCGCATGCGAATCTTCCGCGATGTGCCCTTTGCCGTCTTTAATCTCGCGGGCATTGCGGTCAACCTCACCGGGTTCGCCATTCTTCTTCTGGTGCCGTACTACCTCTCCGAAGTTTCCGGGTTTTCGGTCGGTCTCGGTGGGTTTGTTCTCGCACTCTCAGCCATCGCGACGATGCTGGCGTCACCGGCCGGCGGCTGGCTCATCGGCCGGTTCGCGGCAAATCGAATGGC
Organism: Rhodospirillaceae bacterium; assembly: GCA_002716125.1. Lineage (GTDB taxonomy): Bacteria > Pseudomonadota > Alphaproteobacteria > UBA8366 > UBA8366 > UBA6544. Next base: position 41,004 of record PAZH01000022.1, on the reverse strand, counting down.
GTTCGCGGGGATCGCATTGGTCGGGCTCTCGTCGATCTTTGTCGGTCTTTGGGATGACACACCCCGCATCTGGGCGATGTCCGCGCCGCTCATCCTCTCGGGTCTGGGAATTGGTTTGTTTCAGGTCTCCTATATGAGCACGGTTACCGGCACCCTGCCGGTCAGCGAACGCGGCGTTGCCGGCAGCTTGGCACTACTCACCCGGACGATCGGTGTCGTGTGTTCGGCATCGTTTTTGACCTGGGCATTCTCCGCATTCTCGACCCACCATGCGGCGAGCGGAATGAATACGAATGCCAGCTTTTTAGCCGCTTTTCAGTCGACGTTTATTGCGGTCGGCACATGTCTATTGGTGTTTCTCTTTGTGACTTGCGTGCGACCGTCCATTTGGTTCGGGCGCCAAACCGAAGGAACGGAAACATGAACGACGGACTGATCGTCAATGGAAAGACGCTCCACCCCGATATGAAAGCAATGCTCGACGCACGTGCCAATGCGGGGCCGGCGGAAACCATCGCCGAGCAACGGACGGCCTGGACGGCCTATAGCCAGGCACTGTCACAACCGCACCCGGACGACATGAAGGTCGAAGATCGCGACTTACCGCTGCCGCACGGCGCCGTTACCGTCCGCGTCTACACGCCGGCCGGTGCCAATGAAAACGCATCCTGCGTCATCTACTCGCATGGCGGTGGTTTCATGAAGGGCGATCTGGACAGCTCCGATACATTCGCCTGGGGTGTCGCGCAGGACACCAATTCCGTTGTTGTCAGCGTCGACTACCGCCTTGCGCCCGAGCACCCCTTTCCCGCCGCCTTTGACGACGTCTACGGCACGCTCTGCTATGTCGCCGAGAACGCCACCGCCTTCGGCATCGACCCTGGCCGTATCGCGGTTTGCGGAGACAGCGCCGGCGGCAACCTGTCCGCGGCGGCGTGCCTTGCATCCCGCGACCGCGGCGGTCCGAAGATCGTCGCCCAGTCGCTCATCTATCCGGGGACGGGCCTCGAGCAGTCCGGCGGTTCCTACGAGGAGAATGCCAACGCGCCGGGTCTGACGACAGCCGCCACCGAGAAGTACCGCGTGATGTACATCCCGGATAGCGAGATGGCGAACCCATATGCGCGCCCGGTAATCGCCGACGACTTCTCGAACCTGCCGCCGGCTTATGTCCACACGGCGCAACACGACCCCATTCGCGACGACGGCGAGATCTACGCCGATAAGCTGCGCGCCGCCGAAAACGACGTGGTCTATCACTGTGCAGAGAACATGATCCACGGGTTTTTGCGGGCACGTTTGCTCGGACCGGGCGGCGCGGCGGAGTATGCGAAAATCGCCGATTGGCTGCGCGGCCATTTGCAATGACGACGACCGTTGTCCGCCGTGCCGATTGGGTCGTCGCTTGGGACGAGGGGAGCCAATCGCATACGTATTTACGAGATGCCGATGTCGCGTTCGACGAGCAGGGAATCCTCTCCGTCGGCGACCGTTACGAAGGCGAGGCGAGCACCGAGATAGACGGGCGGCATCTCATGGTGATGCCGGGTCTGGTCAATATCCACACCCATCCAACGAGCGAGCCACTGCGCAAAGGCCTCACCGACGAGACCCGCAGTCCGGGGTTTTGGCACAGCTCGCTCTACGAGTTCCTAACCGTCTTCGTCAACGACCGCGACGGCAATATGGCGGCCATGCGCGTTGCGATGGCGGAACTCCTGATGAGCGGCGTGACCACGGTCGCGGACCTATCGATTCCCTTCGACGGTTGGCTCGACACATTGGCGGAGAGCGGCATTCGTACCGTCGCCGCGCCGATGTTCCGCGACGCAAGATGGTTTACCCGCGATGGGCACTCCCTGGAATACGATTGGGATGAAGGCGCCGGTCAGGAGGCGTTTGCCGAAGCGAGACGGCAAATCGACCTCGCGAACCAACATCCATCAGGCCGTCTTTCCGGCATGGTCTGTCCGGCGCAAGTCGATACTTGCAGTGCCGAATTGATCGAACAAGCCTACGACCATGCGAAGGGCCGAAACCTACCTTTCCAGATCCATGCCGCGCAAAGCGTGACCGAGTTCCACGAAATGATCCGACGGCACGGTAAGACACCGATCCGCTGGTTGCACGAGATCGGCGCTCTCGGCGACCATTCGATCATCGGTCACGGCATATTCCTTGATCACCATCCATGGCTGCATTGGACAACACGAGAGGACCTCGGCCTTTTGGCCGATGTCGGTGCGACGGTCGCCCATTGCCCAACCGTCTTCCTAAGGCGAGGCATCACGCTCAGAACATTCGGCGACTATGTTCGCGCCGGCGTGAACATGGGCATCGGGACTGACACGTATCCGCACAATTATCTCGAGGAAATGCGCAGCGCCGCGAACCATGCCCGAACGATTGCCGGCACGGTCGATGACCTCGAGACCGCAGATATCTTTAATGCCGCGACGATCGGCGGCGCGAAAGCGCTAAGGCGGGACGATATCGGCCGCGTGTCGAAGGGCGCGAAAGCCGACCTTGTATTGGTCGACCTCCGCCACCCGTCGATGATGCCGGTTCGCGAGCCATTACGCAGTTTGATCTACGTTGCAGCCGACCGGGCGATTCGAGACGTATATGTCGGAGGGGAACTCGTTGTCGAAAACGGTACGCCGCTCAATATCGACCTCGATGCGGCATCACTGGCGTTGGAAGAAGCGCAACATCGATCACTCGAACAGGTTCCGGATCGGGATTGGGCCGGTCGAAATGCAGACGAATTAGCCCCTATGGTGTTTTCGACTTTGCCCACTTCAGATTGATCATTTGCGTGGACATTCTGCAGAAGTTGTTATCCAATTTCGACCCTAGTCGTAGGGCCGTACAATAAAGCGAATAGCCGATGTTAATGACCTATTTTGCCTTCGCCGTTATCGCAGTGCTGATCGGCATTGGGGTCTACTATCGTCGGCAATGGCAATTGGAGCGCGACCGGCGATTGGAGGCGCAGCACCGCTTCGATGAACTCGCGACCATGTCATCGGACTGGCTTTGGGAAACGGACGCCGACGGGCGCTACTCCTATTTCGGATACCTACGCACGAAAATGCGGAGTCTCCGCTGAGGAAACCCTTGGCAAGACGCGGGAGGAGTTTCTCGCCGACCGGCTCCCTGAGAGCGAGAAAAGCGACGTTGAGAAATGGAACCGTATCCGAGAAGACGTCGAAGCCCAGCGGCCCTATAGCGACTTTATCTATAGTCTTTACGGCAGTGACGGCGTGCTCAGAACATTGAGCATAAGTGCCGAGCCGGTTTTCGACGAGAACAGCGAGTTTCGCGGCTATACCGGTACCGGCACGGAAATCACCGCACAGTACAACATTGAGCGCGAACTCGAACAACGCCAGCAACTGTTAAGATCGATTGTGGACAATGCGCCGGCCCAGATCTCGTTGAAAGGTCTCGATGGCCGCTACCTACTTGCCAATAGTGTCTTTGCCGAAACACGCGGCATGAACGTGAAAGAGATAATCGGAAAGACCATTCGAGACGTTCCAACCGCCCTCGAAGAAGCGAGCGAGATCGAAGCGCAAGACCGCGCCGTCATACAGACCGGCGAGCCGCTGGTTCGCGAACGCAGCTTTAGTTTGCCGGACGGCTCCCTGCGGTCCGAAATGATGACCAAGTTCCCCGTCCGAAACGCCGACGGCGACACCACTGGACTTGGCTACTTCAGTGCGGACATCACTGAGCTCAAAATGACGCAGCAATCGCTCTCAAAACGAGAAGAGCAGTTCCGCAGCATCTTCGAAAGTTCGCATATCGGGATGTGCCTTCAGAGTGAAGGCGGGCAGCGGGTATACGTCAATGAGGCATTCTGCAACATGCTCCATGTCACCCGTGAAGAACTTGAAGGCTCGACGGTCATCGATCTCACGCACCCGGATGACATCGAGACGACGACGGAAATTCTACAAAGCCTAAACTCGGGCGATAAACCTTACGGCCGCTTCGAGAAACGCTTTCTGCTTCCCAATGGCGAAACGGTCTGGGCGGATGTCAGCATTTCTCCATTACCCTTCACGGAAGGGAACGAAGCCCGCATTCTCTCTCAGATCATCGATATTACGGAACAGAAGATTTCCCAGATGGAGTTGATCCACGCGAAGGAGCAGGCCGAAACGGCGAACCGGACCAAGTCTGAGTTTCTCGCGAATATGAGCCACGAATTGCGGACGCCGCTGAACTCGATTATCGGCTTCTCGCAAATTCTTATGACGGAAATGTTCGGCAAGCTTGGCAGCAACCGTTATGTCGAATATTCGGGCGACATCTATAATTCGAGCACCCACCTGTTGAGCGTCATTAGCGATATTCTCGACATCTCCAAAATCGAAGCAGGTGAAGCAACGGTCATGCCGTCTATCGTCGACCTGCCCGAGGCGGTGAACGCGTGCATCACAATGATCGAGACGCGGGCACAGAATAAGAATCTGAAAATCGGCGTCGAACTGCCGCCAGATTTGGCGAAAATTTTTGTCGATGGGCGACAACAAAAACAAATCCTGCTCAACCTCCTATCGAATGCCGTCAAGTTTACGCCTGATGGCGGAAGCGTGACGGTCTCCGCCGACCTTCCGGTGGAAGGGCCGCTGACGATTAAGGTCAGCGATACGGGGATTGGTATCGCGCAGAAAGATATCACCAAAGTTCTCGAGCCGTTCGGCCAGGCGCAATCGAAATCGGATCGGTCGCATGAGGGAACCGGCCTCGGTCTGTCTCTCTCCAAAAGCCTGACGGAACTGAATGGCGGTGAGCTTATTCTGGAGAGCGAAGTCGGGGTTGGCACGCAAGTCAGCATCGTCTTTCCGCGCGACGTTATCGTCACCGATAACAGCGCAGCCGAGCAACGCCACACCAAGTAACATTGACCCGGGTGGAAACGCGATTAAGCGTCCCATCGATAAGGAGAACGACGTGACCAGCAGCGCCGAAGAATCCGTCCTCGTCGAACGCGACGGACCCGTTACGACTGTCGCCATCAACCGGCCTTTTGCCCGCAATGCCTGCGATATGGCCACCGTACAGAAACTGCATGACGTGTTTCACGCATTTGAAGCGGATGACGACGCCCGTGTCGCTGTGTTCACATCGGTCGGTGAGACCTTCTGCGCGGGCGCGGACCTGAACGAACTCTCATCCGGCGATTCGATCGGGTTCTGCTGGGCCGGCGAAGATCGAGGCGTCACCCGTCGCCGCCTCAAGAAACGGGTTATCGCGGCTGTCGAAGGACATGCGGTTGCCGCGGGGTTGGCGCTCGCGGTGTGGTGCGATATGCGGGTTGTGAGCGAGACGGCTATATTCGGCGTTTTTTGCCGCCGCTTTGGCGGCCCGATGCCGAATGGGTGCACGGTGCGACTGCCGCGTATCGTCGGCGAGAGTCGCGCACTCGATATGTTGCTGACAGGCCGGCCAGTCGACGCCGCGGAAGCCCATCGCATCGGCCTTGCAGATCGCGTCGTTCCCGCGGGCCAAGCCCGTCGCGCCGCGGAAGAACTGGCGGCGCAACTCGCCGCCTTCCCTCAGCTTGCCATGCTGTCCGATCGATATTCGGCGATGACCCAATGGGACTATCCCGAAGAAGAGGCCATTCGGCGTGAGATCGAAGGCAGTCAGCCCGCTTTCGAACAAGACTTTCAATCCGGCGCCGGCCGTTTTGTCGGTGGCGAGGGCCGGCACGGTGCGTTTTAGGCGGCTTCTAGGTTCGTTCGTATTGTCCGAGCTCCGCCCGTCGGACGATAGCCCAGCGATATTGATCCGGCCAAAGCGCGAAAGCATCCGGTTGATCCAACGCCTCCGCCGCATGTAGGGCCCAGAACGGGTCGTGCATCAACTCGCGGCCGATAGCGATCAAGTCGGCGCTCCCCGCCACGACAATATCCTCCGCCTGTTGCGGATCCACAATGCGGCCCACCGCCATCGTCGGGATGTCCGCTTTCTCTCGAATGGCCGCCGCATAGGGAACCTGGAAACCCAGGGGCCGTTGCCCAGATTTGGGCAAGGGTTTCCCGTCATCCTGCGCGCGGAAGGCCGGGGCGCCCGTGATGCCGCCCGCCGAGCAATCCACCACGTCGACCCCGCGGGCCTTCAGTGCGGCGGCCAGCGCGATAGAATCTTCAATCTCCCATCCATGACCGTCGACCGCCGAAAGACGGAAAAAGAGCGGCAGTTCTTCGGGCCACGCGGCCCGCACGGCGTCGGTCACTTCAAGCGCAAATCGCATTCGGCCGGCAAGATCACCGCCGTAGGCGTCATTCCGCTGATTGCTGAGACTCGAAAGGAAGCTGTGAATCAGGTAACCGTGCGCGCCGTGAATCTCGAGCACCTTAAAACCCGCCACAAGCGCCCGGCGGGCACTCGCCGCAAACGCCTCGACGGTCTCGGCAATCTCCACCTCACTCAGGGCGTGCGGTGCCTGCCACCCATCGGCAAGCGGTACCGCGGAGGGCGCCACCGTCTGCCAACCTGGATCGCCCCAAGCGGTATCTCCAATTTCAAGCGGCACGCCACCCGCCCAGGGCGGAGCCGCCGAAGCCTTCCGACCCGCATGGGCGATCTGCAGCCCCGGCACCGAGCCCATTGAAGCAATAAACTCCGTTGTCGGCTTCAAGGCCTCTGCCTGCTCGTCCGTCCAAATACCGAGGCAACGCGGGGTAATTCGACCGCGCGGCTCGATCGCCGTCGCCTCGGCGAATACCAAACCGACACCGCCCCGTGCGAAGGTGCTCAAATGCGCGAACTGCCAGCTCGACGCCATGCCGGAATTCGCGGAATACATACAAAGCGGCGAGAGCACGATGCGGTTCGGAAGCGTGACGCTGCGGATAGAAAAGGGCGAGAAGAGCTGGGTTTCGTTCGACATGGTTATTCCTTATGGGAGCGGCGGAAATCGACTAGTGGCCCAGACGCTTCGCTTCTTCGTCCATCACAACAGCGACACGACCGATCGCATCGCGCCCCAGGACAGCCGCCATGGCGTCTTGGAAATCCTCAAGCTTGTACGTTTTCCAAATACGGGGGTTGAGCTTCCCCGCTTCGAACCAATCGAACATCTGTTGCATGAGCGGATGAATGATCGGTGCTTTCTCATACCGCACGTCGTCCGGACTCCAACCGATGTAGTACCCCATATTGAGACCGGTTACCGTGATGTTCTTCACCAAGAGGATGTTGGCCGGGATTTGCGGGATGGTCCCGCTGGCGAAACCGACCGGCATGATCCGCCCCTCGGGTGCGACACAGCGCAGCGATTGCGCGAAGACGTCGCCACCGACCGGATCGTAAATCGCATTCGCACCAATACCATCCGTCAAATCGTTGACGACCGCCCGAAAATCTTCTTCCCGGTAATTAATGACGTGATCGGCACCATGCTCTTTTGCCGCGTCGAGTTTCGCGGCCGAACCGGCCGTGGCAATCACAGTTGCGCCGAGAATTTTCCCAATCTCGATGGCCGCGAGCCCAACCCCACCGGCGGCGCCGTGCACGAGTAATGTCTCGCCGGCCGCGAGCCGCAAGAGATGCGGCCACGTCAACGCGGCAGCCGATGTCGCGTAGGAATTCGTGAAGCTGATGGCTTGATTGAATTCGAGGCCATCAGGAATTTTGAACGTATTGACTTCGTTGGCCACGGCGACTTCGCCAAGACCGCCCCAATCGAGAACGGCACACACGCGATCGCCGACCTTGATGCGTTCACATCCTTCGGCCACATCCGTCACGATGCCCGCCACTTCGGCCGCCGGGACGAAAGGCAACGGCGGTTTCCGCTGATAACGGCCCGACACCATTAGGCTCAGCGCAAAACTGATCCCTGTCGCTTGCGTGCGAATTCGGACCTGTTTCGGCCCCATTTCCGGTTCCGGACATTCCGTCAGCTTCAGGTTCTCGAACTCGGTGAATTCCTCAACCAAAACAGCCCGCATTGGGTTTCCCTTCGTTCCTGTATTCGTTCGGGAGGCAAGATTAAAGACCTAACGCCCCTGACATCCTTTTTCCACGCCTTAGTTCTCTCCGCGACAAGATTTACAAAACACGGACGGCCGACAAATCCGATAACGGGCCCAGAGGAACATGCCATGCCGAAGATCAATGTGAACGGTCTCGAAACCAATTACACGCTGGACGGCCCGGACGACGCCCCCGCGCTCACCTTTGTACCGGGGCAATCGTTTACCCTTGAAACCTGGGCCGGACAGGTTCCCGCGTTTCGAGACCGGTTTCGCGTTCTGACGCTGGACCTGCGCGGCCATGGCGGGACGGCCCTCGGCAGTATAAAGGAAGAGATGACCCTCGCCGATCTCGCGCAAGATATTCTTGGTCTCTGGAACGAGCTCGGCATCGAGAAGTCGCATTACGTCGGCAAATCCTTGGGCGGCATGATCGCCTACGAAATGGCACTTGCGCATGCAGACCGGCTTCACAGCGTCACGTTCGTTGCGACGCAAGGTCAGATGCCGGACGGCAGCCTGGAGCGCATGAGGGGCTATGTTGAAGATTTCCGGAGTTCCGAGCGTAAGATGGGCCTGGCGGCAGAACGGCTCCTCGCGCGCTATCTCCCGGCAGATTACGCGACGCGTGAGCCGGAGAAGTTCGCACAGTTGGAGCGCAGCATCACCGCACTTTCGGTCGAAAGCTACGCCTATACGACGGAAGCCCTGAACCGGATGCGCTATGACGAGCGCCTCGAAGACATAAAAGTGCCGACAATGGTCATTGCGGGCGAGATCGACGCCCCAACCCCGCCCGCGCGGATGGAGGTTTATCGGGATCGTATTCCCGGCGCGAAATGGGCCGTTATTCCCGGTGCCGCACATCTGCCGAATTTCGAAAAACCGGAAGCTTTCAATGAAGCGCTCGCCGGTTTCCTCGACGCGTTCTAGGTCGGATCCGATGTCGCCCCCTTTGACCGGTGGATGCCAGTGCGGACGTGTCCGCTACGAGATCATCGGCGAGCCGCTCAAGATCACCGCCTGCCATTGTATGGAATGCCAGAAGCAATCGGGCGGTGCGTTCGGCATGGCCCTTTGGGTAAGAAGCGGCGACCTGCGGGTAAAGGGGACGCCGAAAAGCTATACGCGAACCGCAGACAGCGGCAACCCGATGACCGGCGTCTTTTGTCCGGATTGCGGTGTACGGCTCTACAATATTCCGAGCTCCGACCAGGACGTTTATCTGTTGAAGCCGGGCACATTGGACGATACCAGCGGTGTTCGACCCGAGCGCATGGTCTGGGCGCGCCGCAAGCAGCACTGGCTCGATATTCCAGACGACATCGAACTCGTTGATTAGAAAGAGGAGCTAAAGGATGCCAGCACCCTATACCGGCGGATGCCAATGCGGCCAAGTCCGCTACGAGTTGACCGGCGAGCCGATCAGACTGATCGCATGTCATTGCACTGAATGCCAACGGCAATCCGGCAGTGCTTTCGGCATGTCGATGCTCGTCAGACAGGATGATCTCAAGATCTCCGGCGTGACCAAAAGCTTTGTCCGAGTGGCGGATAGTGGAAATGAAAATACGGCCGTGTTCTGTCCCGACTGCGGGGTCCGAATTCACAATACACCGCATTACCTCGACGGCGTCCTCACGCTAAAACCGGGAACGCTCGACGACACGAGCTGGCTGAAACCAACGGCGATGGTCTGGACGAAAAGCGGACAAGGCTGGGTGCCAACGCCCGAAGGCATGAAAGACATCGAAGGGCAGCCTTAAGGTTAGAGGGGCCGCTTGTTACCGCTTCCTTAGCGGAAAATTCCTTGTAGAATTCACCACGTTGAATCAAACAACCGACCAAGACTGCCAATAAGCATAAACAGGGAGCACCGAGACCATGGGCTTTTCAGTCACCAGCAACAGCTTCAAGGACGGCGACTATCTCGCCAACGATCATGTCCTGTCGGAGAGTTACGGCTTCGGCTGTGCCGGCAACAATCAATCGCCGCATCTGGCGTGGACCGACCCACCCGCCGGCACTGAAAGTTTTGCCGTCACGTGTTTCGATCCCGATGCACCGACGGGTAGCGGTTTCTGGCATTGGTTGGTGATCAATATTCCAGCGGATGTCCGCGAGTTGGCATTGGGGGGCGGCATGCCGGATGGCGCCCTTGAAACGCGAACCGATTTCGGCGCACCCGGTTACGGCGGCCCTTGCCCGCCCGAAGGCGATCACCCGCACCGTTACCTCTTCAATGTTCATGCGGTTAACACGAAGCTGGAACTACCCGCCGACATCATGCCCGCGGTTGTTGGCTTCAACCTGCACTTCACGACTTTGGAGAAGGCGACCATCATGGGGCTTTACAAGCGCTAAGACGCCGCTCAGTTTGACGGAATGAAACGGTACCGAATTTCGGAGATCTTTCATTCCGTCCAGGGCGAAGGCCGCTATACGGGCGTGCCGTCACTCTTCCTGCGGTTCTGGGGCTGCAATTTCCAATGCCGCGGCTTCGGCAGCGCGCCCCTGCGCGAGGTGAAGGTCGAGCGTCTCGCGGAGTTCCCCGTCCTCGAGTCGGGATGCGACACGGAGTATGCCTGGAACCCCGCCTACCGGCATCTCTCGGAAGAGCTGACGGCAGACGAAATTTGTGACCGCCTTGAAGCGCTGGTGCCGTCTTTCCAACATCCGTACTCCGGTCAGGCCACCCATCTGGTCGTGACGGGCGGTGAGCCAATGCTCAGTCAAACCGCCTTGGTTGCCGTCCTTGATGCGTTGGCGGCCCGTGACAACCTGCCGAATTACATCACGATCGAGACCAACGGGACCCAGGCACCGCGCCAAGACTTGGCCGATCGAATCAGCCGTTACGAAGGGTACGGTTCGCGCGAATGGTTCTGGTCGGTCAGTCCGAAACTCTCGATCTCTGGCGAAGCGTGGGATGCGGCGATACGGCCGGAAGTGGTTGCGGCCTATCGGATGCTTTCGAATGCAGGCCAACTCAAGTTCGTTGTCGATGGCAGCGATGCGGTATGGGACGAGGTGACCCAGGCGCGAAACGCGTTCCGAACTGTCGGTGTGGATTGGGACGCGACGATCATGCCGCTCGGCGCGACGCGGGCACGTTTGGAGGAAACGCAAGCGGCGATTTGCGAAGCGGCACTTGCGCGCGGCTACCATTTCTCCGCGCGTTTGCATGCATGGCTTTTCGACAACACACCTGGGACGTGAGTCGATGCTCAAGGATGCCGAGGATACCTTCGTCGAAGACGAGGTAATCGATGAAGAATCAAACGAACTCTATTGCGCGGCCTGCGGTCACCTCGTGACGCGAACCGATTGGCGCATTGCGGTTGACGGCGCACATGAGCACACATTCTTTAACCCGGCCGGTATTTTGTTTCGGGTCCTAAGTTTCAAGGAAGCGCCTGGGGTCGTCACAGCCGGCGAAGCGACAACGGAGTTTTCTTGGTTCGACGGTCACGCCTGGCTGATCGCCTATTGCGAGGGATGCGGCATCCATCTCGGCTGGCGCTTCGAAGGCGAGCGTGTGTTTTTCGGTTTGGTGAAACCGAAACTGACGATGATCAAGCCGAGTTAAACGGGTTATTCCGCTGCAACACCGACGCCCACGGGGCACGAGATCCCCGTACCGCCAAGGCCGCAATAGCCCCCCGGGTTTTTGGCCAGATACTGCTGATGATAATCCTCAGCGTAGTAGTATTCCGGCGCATCGAGGATTTCCGTCGTGATCTCCGGAAAGCCCGCCTTGGACAGTTCCACCTGAAACGCATCTCGGGAGGCTTCCGCCGCCATTTTCTGTTCCGGCGTGTAGCAGTAGATGCCGGAGCGGTATTGCGTGCCGGTATCATTGCCCTGCCGCATGCCTTGGGTGGGGTCATGCCCTTCCCAGAACTTCCGCAACAGCGCTTGGAACGAAACGCCGGTTGGATGGTAGACAACGAGTACGACTTCGTTGTGCCCGGTGCGCCCGGAACAGACCTCTTCATAGGTGGGGTTGGGCGTGTAGCCCGCCGCATAGCCAACTGAGGTCGAAAAGACGCCTTCGGTCTGCCAGAAAATCCGTTCCGCACCCCAGAAACAGCCGAGGCCGAAAATGACTTGCTCGGTGCCTTGCGGGAACGGTGGCTTCAATGGATTCTTGTTCACGAAATGGTTTGCCGGAACCGGCATCTCGGCGCTCCGTCCCGGTAGAGCCTCGTCGGCGGTCGGCATCTGCATTTTGTGCGGCGAAAAGAAGAACATGATCAAGAACCCCGTGCCTGCGTGAATGGTCACCTTGTATATTGGGGACCCATCCCGCCTACGGCAAGATGCTGACGAACACTGCGATTCACAAATTCGAGAAAGAAAAGCGTGGCAAAGGATCCTGAAGTCGCGATTGTTGGCGCCGGTGCGGCCGGACTTGCGGCCGCGCGCACGCTGATCGACGCCGGTCTCTCGGTGCACGTTCTCGAAGCGAAGAACCGCATCGGCGGACGCGCCTATACCGAAAGCGAGAGCGTGGGAATCGCCTGGGATCACGGTGCGCATTGGCTGCACGACCAAGGTCGAAACTTTTTCACCACCTTTGCGTCCGCGCAGAACATCCCGCTCGAACCCGTATCGGAGAACCGATGGCTTTGGACAGGACAGGATTGGGCCAGTGACTTCGAGAAACGCGATTACGACGCGTATTGCGACTTGGTGTTCGATCGCATTCAAAGACTTGGACTCGACCCGCAAGATAAGCCGGTCTCTGACGCCCAACCGCCACATTTCCGCTATCGCACCATGTTCGATTCTTGGTATGCCGCACTTTCCGGCATGGAGCCGGACGAATCCTCCGTACATGACGATTATCGGTATTCGGAAGACACCGGGAACGCCCGGGTCCTTTGCGGCTATGGGCAATTGCTGGCCGAATATGCCAGCGGCGTTCCGGTAACGCTCTCAACGCCCGTGCAGGCGATCGACTGGTCCGCAAACGGCGTCGCCTTAGAAACATCAGACGGAACCGTCAAGGCGTCGGCGGCGATCGTCACCGTATCCAACAATGTGCTCGCCTGCGATGCGATCCGATTCTCGCCGTCAATTCCGGTGCCGTATCGCGAAGCGTTCGAGAAGATCCCCCTCGGCGGTGCCGAGAAAATTGCCATCGCGTTCGACAAAGATGTCCTCGGCCTGTCGGACGCGCATCTATTTTTCTTCCATTCAACGCCCAAGATTGCACGATTTCAGATCCGCCCCTTCGGCGAGAACATCGCCATCGCCTTCATCGCCGGCCGGTTTGCCAGAGAAATCGCCAACGAAGGCACAGACGCGATGGCCAGTTTCGCACTGTCGCAACTTGTCGATGTCTTTGGCGCCGATATTCGGAAATCGGTGACCCGCGTCCGACCGACCGACTGGTGTGTCGACCCGTATATCGGCGGCGGCTACTCGACCGCACGTCCCGGATATGCCGACATGCGTTGCATCCTGTCGGAGCCTATCGCGGAGCGACTGTATTTCGCGGGCGAAGCGCATGCGATCGACGCTTTCGGAACCGTTCACGGCGCATATCGCTCCGGCGTGGCGACGGCAAAACGGGTTGCCGGACAACTGCATCTGGAACTTATCGGTTCGCTCTAAGCTGGAAGCGATCCATACTTATTGAAACAGCGCATAACCCGTATCTGGAATTCTTGCTATGGCACTTGATCAAGTACGTACGTCTGATGAAACCGTGTTGGAAACCTTGGCGAATTGGGCCGCAGAGGTTTCCGCCGACTGGCCGGATGTTGCCGTCGATCGCGCGGCCCGCGCGTTCGAAGACACCATCGCTTGTATGATTGCGGGCGCGGATGATCTCAGTCCGGTAAAGACCCGCAAAGGGATCGCCAATTGGGGGACCGGTACATCGACAGTGGTCGGCCAGTCGGCGGGCGCACCCGCGCCATGGGCCGCCATGGCGAATGGGGCTGCCGCGCACGCGCTCGACTACGACGACAACGTCACGATCGTGCTCGGGCACACATCGGCTGTCCAGGTGCCGGCCCTTTTGGCGCTTGGCGAGCTCACCGGTGCCAGCGGCCGGCAATTGATCGACGCTTATATCGTCGGATTCGAAATTCAGATGGCGCTTGGCCGCGGCGTGAACTGGTCACACTACAACATCGGTTGGCATTCAACCTCGACCATCATCGAAATTGGTACCGCCGGCGCATGCGCCCGCCTCCTTGGGCTCGATCGGGCTGGCATGGCGCACGCGATGAGTCTTGCCACTTCCATGGCCTGCGGTCCGAAAGCACAATTTGGCTCCATGGCAAAATCGTTCCACGCCGGATTGGCCGCACAGCACGCCGTCACCTCGGCGCAACTGGCCGAGGCTGGCCTCGAAGGACGGATGGAAGTCTTGGAAGCGCCAATGGGATTTCTGGAACTGTTCGGCGGCAACTTCCCACCCGGTTGGGAGAACGCACTCGACGGCTTCGGCGACAAGCTCGCGATCCTCGAATATGGTGTGATACCGAAGCGCCATCCTTGCTGCGCTTCCACACATAAGTGCCTCGATGCCGTCATTGACTTACGGAACGAACACGGGTTCTCAGCGGGCGACGTTGAAAGCGTCCACACCACGGTCGGCAGTTCGAACGCGCGAAATCTCTCCTACGACGACCCGCAAAATGATCGCGAAGCTAAATTCTCGATGCAGTACTGCGTCGCCCTCGGCCTCGTACAAGACCATTTGCGGATCGCCGACTTCGCACCGGAGGTGGTCTTCCGGCCGGAAATTCGGGAACTGATCCCGCGGATCACAATGGAAGCTTTCCCAGCAGAAGCCGAAAAGACAGGAACGCCGCCAGATCATGAAGTTTCGGTCCGCCTCAAAGACGGCCGCGTATTGGAAGCCACACGTGCGCACCCCCGCGGCACGATCCACGATCCGCTCGACGCGGACGACCGCAAGGCGAAGTACATCGATTGCGTATCCGGGAAGCTCGACGACGCGGCTGCAGAAGACCTGCAAGGGTTGCTGGCGGCATTCGAGACGGTCGAGGATCTGGATACGATCATGAAGTTCCTTCGTTTCGACGCTGGCTAGATTTCATGGGACATACGATTACGGAGAAGATTCTCTCGGCGCATTCCGGCGCGAAGGACGTTTCGCCGGGCGACATCGTAATGGCGGATCTCGACCTTGTCGTCGACCTTGATATCGTCTTCGGCATTACAGGCGGCCACCAAACTCCGACCCGTGTCTTCGATCCCGACAAGATCGCCGTGGTCGCGGATCATACCGTACCAGCGCCGAGTATCGCGGCGGCCAATGCGATGCGGCGTATGCGGGAATTCGTCGAGAAGTTCGGGATCGAAAAATTCTATGCCGAAGGCCGGCACGGCATCGCCCATGTCATCCTTGGTGAAGACGGACTGGCTTTACCCGGAATGACGCTCGCTTGCGACGATTCGCACTCATGCTCCTCCGGCGCCCTGAACTGCCTCGCGCGCGGTCTGGGCCTCGCCGACATGATGTATGCGCTCTGCAAGGGCCAAGCCTGGTACATGGTCGGCCCGACCGTAAAATTGCTCCTCGACGGCGAACTCGGTGAGCGGGTCTATCCGCGCGATATTCTGCATCACATCGCACATGTACATGGTGCGTTTCCCGGACGGAACCTCGAATGGGACGGCGATGCGGTCGCCGCCATGCCGATGCAGGGGCGGTTCACCCTGGCCACCTTATCGGCGGAACTGTCGGCTGAATTCTCGCTGTTCCGTCACGACGACGTATTGAAGGATTATCTCGACGGGCGCGCTTCGAAGGCCTACGAGCCGGTCGACGCCGACCCCGACGCAACATATGAGGAAACCATCCGGATCGACGTTTCCGAACTCGAGCCGCTTGTCGTTCTGCCGCACAAGGTGGCGCACAACGCGACACCGGCAAACTCGTTGAATGAGACGAAAATCGACCAGGCCTTCATCGGTTCCTGTGCGAACGGCCGAATCGAAGATTTTGCCGTTGCCGCGGAAATCCTGTCGGGACGGCAGGTCGCACCCGGCGTGCGCATGATCGTCACGCCCGGTAGTCAGAACGTCCTGCAAGAGGCCATGGCGAAAGGGTACGTCGAAACCTTGATGAACGCGGGCGCGGTCGTCACCAACTCGACCTGCGGCGCCTGCTATGGCGGTCACATGGGCGTCCTTGGAGACGGCGAAGTCTGTATCACGGCCAGTACCCGAAACTTCCAGGGCCGCATGGGCAGCCCGGAGGCCGATATCTATCTCGGCTCGCCCGCCACCGTCGCGGCGTCGGCCATCCGCGGCGTCATAACCGATCCGCGGGAGGTCTAGGCATGGCACTCCAAATTGAAGGAACCGCGTGGGTCTTTGGCGACGATATCAACACCGACCTGATCTTGCCGGGTGCGGCGTTCTTGCTGCCGGTCGAGGAGCAGATCAAATATTGTTTTTCGGCAAACCGGCCGGGCTGGAGCGATGAAGTGCAGCCGGGCGACATTGTCGTCGCCGGCACGAATTTCGGACTCGGCTCCGCGCGACCGATCGGAAATGTGTTCGCGCGCCTCGGCGTCGCCGGCATTATCGCCTCGACGTTCAACGGTCTCGGTCTGCGCAATTGCGTGAATTACGGCGTCCACGTGCTCCCTTGTCCGGACGCCATCGATACCATCGCGGATGGGGATCGAATTGCCGTCGATTGGCAGGCCGGCACCGTTCGGAACCTCAGTCAAGGAAGCGAGATTTCGGGAAAGGCATTACCGCAAGCGCTCTTGGACATCGCGGAAGCGGGTGGCGTCATCCCTGTCCTCAAGTCGGAAGGCTTGCTCGAAGACGCCGAATAGCTGGAAAAATGCCGACCTCCTCTTTTCACGCTGCAAACCGCACCTTAAATAAGCCCTAGTCATGAGCGAATTTCTCGATACCAAAGGTCTTGCCTGCCCCCTGCCGGTGCTCAAAACACGCCGGATGCTGCGGAATATGGCAGAGGGTGAAATCCTCACCGTGGAAGCTACGGATCCGGCCTCCGTGATCGACTTCACGCATTTCTGCAATACGACCGAGAACGAAATGGTCGAGCACACTGAGGCGGACGGCGTCTTCACCTATGTGATCCGGCGCGGCGCCTGATCGATTGCTCTTTCGGTCATCCGGCCAACCTTTATAAGCAGCACAATTTGGAAAAAGAGGTGGCACCATGGCCGTGTCGATCACACCGCTTTCCGAAAATATTGGTGTCGAAGTGACGGGCGTCGACTTTTCGCAACCGCTACCGGCGGCGGAGCTGGCCGAGATCAAACAGGCGCTCCTCGACCACCTCGTCATGGTCGTACGGGACCAGTCACTCGATCCGAAACAGCTTTTGGCGGCCGTGCGTCTCTTCGGCGAAACGATGGAACAGCATCTCACCGATACCTTAATGGATGAGCATCCCGAGATCGCCGTGCTGGACAGCAGTAAAATGCCCCCCGACAAGCAAGGCCGCGTGATCCCCTTCGGCGCGCGCACGTGGCATACGGATCACACCAATCACGAACGCCCGCCGAAATACACGGCCCTCTATGCCATCAACTTGCCGGCGTCCGGCGGCGACACCAGCTTCGCGAACATGAATTTCGGCTACACCGCGCTTCCGCAAGAAGAGCAGGCCTCGCTGTTGGACCTTCAAACGGTCAACAAGATCGAAGATTTCGGCTATATCGGCGAGGAAGCCCGGGTCAAATTCGGCACGCTGCCCGTGCATCCGCTGATCCGCACACATCCGGAGACTGGCAAGAAAGCACTCTACGTGCATCCCGGGAAACTCGAGCGGATCGTCGGTCGGGATCCCGACGAAAGTCAAACCTTCATCAATGATCTATTAGACCGTGTCATCACGCCCGAGAACACTTATCGCCATAAATGGCGGTTGGGCGACTTGTTGTTTTGCGACAATCGCGCGGTTCTCCATCGCGCCCATAAGGACTACGACATGGCGGAAGGCCGAGTGATGCATCGCGTGATCCTGCGCGGCGATCGGCCCGCCTAACTAGAAAAGAAAACGGGCCGCTCGGTATCGCGGCCCGTCTCCAAAGTTCGAAATATTGTCCGGCTATTCGGCGGCGGCGGCCGCTTCTTCGGCGAACAAGGTACCGATGTGATAGCCGTAACGCGTCATGGATGCCTTGAATTCCGGCACGAATGTCTCCGCAACGGAACCGGTGACCAAATCCGTCGCCAGCAACGCTTCGGTCCATGCCCGAACCAGCGGGAACCCATCGAGCAGGCCCGTGTTCAATTTCGCTTCGGCGATCATGAAACGCTGAAGGAACGGTGCGTAGGCCGCATCGACGAGACAAAGCGTATCGCCGTTGAAGTACGGACCGTCGTTGCCGCGCTCGTTCTTGATCGCATCTTCCAACTTACCGAGAACCTTTTCGGCATCGGCGCGCCCTTCTTCCATCTCCTCGACCGTGTCACGCCGATAGGCGGCACTGAGACCTTTGGAGAAGTCAGGGACGAAGTCCGTCCACGCCCGGTTTCGGGCCCGCTTTATCGCGTCCGTCGGATGCAATTGCGGTGAGACGGTCTCGTCCAAGAATTCGGCAATCGCATTCGACTCGAACAACACGTCGTCGCCGACATTTAAGACAGGCACCTTGCCGTGCGGCGAGATTTTCAGGAACCAATCCGGTTTTTCGCGAAGATTAATATAGGTGACGTCAAAATCGACTTCCTTGGTACGCAGCACGATCACGGCGCGCTGGACCCAGGGTCAAGTGACGGAGCTTATCAGATGGATCTTTTCAGCCATCGGGCTTCCCTCCCACTTCGTTCGGGTTTCGGTTGTAGATCGACCATAGGGCGGGGACTATATCGAGTCAAAACACGAGCCGGTTACAGGAAAGGCGACGCAATGAAATTCGGACTGTATTTATCGACGCAATGGCCGGAGGGCGCCGACATCTCCTGCGAATTAGACAATATGATCGAGCAGGTCCGGGTCGCGCGCGAGAACGGCTTCTCTTCGGTCTGGATGGGACAGCACTATCTCGTCGCACCGATGCAGATGATGCAGGTCATGCCGTTGATGGCTCGGCTTGCGGCGGAGGGCGAGGACATGACCTTCGGGACCGCCGTCGTTCTGCTATCGATGCTGAACCCGGCTGTCGTCGCCGAAGAAGCAGCGACCCTCGATTGGATTACGAAGGGCAATTTCGTCCTTGGTGTCGGCATGGGCTATCGAGACGAGGAGTTCCAGACTCTCGGTGTGCCGAAGAGCCAAAGAGTTGGCCGTCTCGAGGAAGGGATCGAAGTTATTCGGCGCTTATGGACGGAGGATCACGTCGAGCACAAAGGTCGGTACTACACCGTCGACGGACTTGGCAGCAGCATTAAGCCAAAACAACCGGGCGGCCCGCCTATTTGGCTTGGCGGACAGGTGCCCGCCGCCGTCGCTCGTGCCGCACGCCTCGGCGATGCGTGGATGGCGGCGCCGACGGACAGTATGGGACGGGTCGCCAAATGCGTGGAAATGTTCCGCCAGGCCCGCATGGATGCCGGGCGCCCAATGCCCGAAAGCATGCCGATCACACGCGAGTGCTGCATCCGGAATACGCGGGCGGAAGCGCTCGATGCCTGTCGGGACACGTTGCTCGAGAAGTATAAGGCATATGCCTCTTGGGGTGCGGCCGGCAGCGGTGACAAGGGACGCACTTTCGCCGATGCATTCGACGATTTTATGACCGACCGGTTTATCGTCGGCGACGAATCGGAAGCCGCCGACGAATTTTGCCGCTATCGAGACGACCTGGGCATAAACACCTTCATACTCCGGATGAGCTGGATTGGTCTCGAGCAGAAAGAAATGCTCAAGACGATCGAACATGTCGGACGCGTAGCAGCCCGGATTTCATAAACGCGAGGGCAAGGGCAATGACGTCCTTATTCGAACGAGTAGAGAATAATGCCAAGATGCCGAAGGCGGCCTTCAACGAGATCGCATCGGAACTGCGGCTCCGCATGGTGCAAATGCAGCAGTCGCTTCGGCACGCCGATTTCCCCGTGATCGTCGTGTTTGCCGGTGTCGATGGCGCCGGAAAAAGCGAATCGGTCCAACTGTTGAATGAATGGATGGACCCCCGCTGGATCGTCACCCGCGCCTATGGCAAGCCGTCGGAGGAAGAGGCGGAGCGGCCGGAATTTTGGCGATACTGGCGCGATCTGCCGGCGAAAGGACAGTTCGGTCTTTATTTGAGCGCCTGGTATTCGGATCCCTTGATCGACAAAGTCTACAAACGCATCGGACAGAAAAAACTCGACGCTCGCTTGGCGCATATATCGAAGTTTGAGCAAACCTTGGCAGACGACGGCGCGTTGATCCTTAAGTTCTGGATGCACCTCAATAAAAAGGAACAGCGTAAATGGTTGCGGAAACTCGAAAACGATCCCCACCAACATTGGCGGATTACGGCGCACGATTGGAAGAATTGGAAACGCTACGACCGTTTCATCGAAACGGCGGAGCACATCATCGAACAGACGGATTGCACAGGTGCGCCTTGGCGACTTGTGGACGCGGCCGATCCCCCCTTCCGGGCCTATACCGTGCTGACAACCATCGAACAGGCCGTCACCGAGCGCATCGCCGCCGATAAACGTAAACGGAAACCTCGCCGCATCCGCAAGCGAAGCAAGCCGCTAGACTCAAGCGTCCTAACGCGACTGGATTTATCGCAAACCGTTTCGCGCGCCGATTACGGACCGCGCCTTAAGGAACAACGTGCGCGTCTCCATTCACTTTACAGGCGCGCAAAAGCGCAGGACCTCTCCGTCATTCTGGCCTTCGAAGGCTGGGACGCAGCCGGAAAGGGCGGCGCTATTCGCCGGCTGACAGCCGCTCTCGATGCGCGCGACTATCAAGTTGTACCGATCGCCGCACCAACGGACGAAGAACGGGCCCATCACTATCTTTGGCGGTTTTGGCGGCGCGTCTCGCGGGCCGGCCGATTCACAATCTTCGATCGCAGCTGGTACGGGCGTCTCTTGGTCGAAAAGGTCGAACAATTGATCGACGCGGCGACTTACGAGCGCTCCTTCGACGAGATCGTCGAGTTCGAAGATCAAATCTCGGAGCACGGCATTCTATTGCTCAAGTTCTGGCTGCACATCGACAAGGATGAGCAGGCCGCGCGGTTTGAGAAGCGAAAGGCGACGCCTTATAAGCGCTGGAAACTTACGGATGAAGATTGGCGCAACCGCGAAAAGTGGGACGAATACGAACGCTGCGTCGACGAGATGGTCCGTCGCACGAGCACGGAAAATTCCCCGTGGACCTTGGTCGAAGCGAACGATAAGCGCCACGCGCGACTCAAGGTGATCGAGACGCTGTGCGAGCGGCTGGAGGAACGATTGAAATAGTTGCGGCAACAAGCACTTCTGAAACGCTCCTCCAAACACACCACTAATAACAGCAATTTTATATAGATTGACATTAAAAGAATGTATATATTACAATTAATAGGTGAAATATATTAATTTCTTACTCTTAATGGTGTCGAAATAACTGATAACGCATCGACGAAGCGAGTCCTAACGGGCCAATTCAACGCGACCGGACAATCCCCCGGCATCGCGTTACTAGGTCAATTCAACGTCAGCCTATCTGGCTTCGGCACGGCCACCGTTGCGCTGCAACGCTCTTTCGATAATGGCGGAAACTGGGTTTCTGTCGAATCCTATACAAGCGATTCGGAGCGGGTCGGCGACGAGCCGGAAGCGGACGTTCTGTACCGCTTCGATTGTTCGGCCTACACGTCGGGAACGATCAGTTTTCGACTAAGCCAATGACGACGCTTCGAAACGTCACCTGTACCGTTACCTACTCGGTGACGCGCGGTGTAACCGAGCAACGCTGCGAAGGTGAGTCCGGCCCAACCGACGGGAGTGGTCTCCTGCTCGAAGACGGGACTGGCTTTCTTCTCCTCGAATCCGGCGATTTCTTGCTTTTGGAGTAACCCATGACTGACCAGAAGCTGTCACAGCTCACCAACATCACATCGCTTAGCGACACCGACGAGTACTACGTCAATGACGCGGGAACATCGAAAGCGGTGAATCATTCGGTCCTGCGCGACGCGATCCGAAACGACGACCCAATCGGTGGCGTGCTCGGCCTCAATGGCGGAGAATGGCAGGCGTTTATGCTGCGCATTCAAAACACCGCCGGCACACTCCAACACAATTTCCTAAATCTTTCGAAAGACGTGAGTACTTCGTTTGTTTCAGGCATCAATGGTGCTTCGAGCACGCTTCAGAACACGCCTTCTGGTAACGACGCGACAACCAACTTTACAGCTGGCGTTAAGATAAGTAGCGCGTCAAATCAGCGCTTGATCCTGGAATCGGCAGATCTCACCAGCGGCGCCAGTCTCAATTTACTCGGCACCATGAGATATCAAGATATTGGGACGCTCGTACAAATGTTCGTATCGACGATTTCGCTCAATGTGAACGGTACGACTCGGAATTGGCTCTTTATTGACACCTACAACGCGACCACCGGTGCAAGTTTCAATCTGAACACCACCAACATTCCGAGCGGCAAGCAACTACAATTCCAATTGATGGGTTTTATGCCGCCTTATTCCTGAGCGTTCGATAGACGAACCCGCTTCGTCATACCTTTGCCTTAGGCCGTCAGTAAGATCTTCCCGAAGTGCTGGTTGTCTTTCATGTATTGATGCGCTTCGCCGGCTTGCTCCAAGGGAAACGCCTTGTCGATTGGGATCGACACCTCGCCCGCCTCGACGGCGTCCCAAAGATCGGCTTTCATGGCGTCGATGATCACCGCGACTTCCTCTTCGCTCCGCGTCCGGAATGTGACGCCAATATAATCGATCCGACGCAGCGCATGGAGATCGAAATCGAGCTCGCCCTTGAAGCCGCCGAGACGGCCGACATTGACGATCCGCCCCAGGATTCGCGTCGCCTTCAGATTATCGTTCATGACGCCGCCCGATACCTGGTCGACGATCAGGTCGACGCCTTCGCCGTCCGTCGCCTCCAAGACTTTATCGGCCCAATCGGGACTACTCGAATCCAGCGCCATGTCTGCGCCGTATTCGGTCAGTTTGGCCCGGCGCCCCTCATGGGTCGACGTACCGATGACGAGCCGCGCACCCATATGTTTGGCGATCTGCATCCCGAGAATGCCGACGCCCGAGCTGGCGCCCTGGATCAAGACCGCATCGCCCTTCTCCATGCGGCCGGCCGTCACGATCGCGTTATGCATCGTCTGCAGCGAAACCGGCAAAGTCGCCGCTTGCTCCAGGCTCATGTTATTCCCCGGAACTTTCCAGGCCCGGGCCGGGACGGTTACCGCATATTCGGCATAGGCACCGTTGCCTGTGCACATCACGCGGTCGCCAACGGATAGCCCCGTGACGCCTTCCCCGAGAGCAGCGATTTCACCGGAGAATTCGCGACCGCCGACGCCCCCCGCAGCAAACCCGCGTGCTCCCTGCAGGGCCATGAGATCGGCCCGGTTCAGGCCCGCCGCTTTCACCCGCACCAGAACTTCGCCCGCTCCAGGCTCCGGTTGCGCAACATCCTGCGTTTCCAATCCATTCTCGGTAATGACGGCAGCCTTCATGGCCTACTCCCTTTGCTTTATGTGCAACGACGTGATTTTTCTAACCGCCCTCGATAGCGGGTATGAACGCGACTTCGCTGTTCGGACCGACCGGTTCCAGCAATGCGTGCTGATAGATTTCGCCATCGATCGCGACCGCCATGTCGGTTTTCAGAACGTCACCGACGCCGGGAAAGCGCGCGTCCAGCTCTCTGATAACAGCGCGGATATTTCCCGAGGTCACTTCGATCTCGGTTTGCCCGTCCGTGAACTGACGCGCGATCTCCCGGTTGATGATGACTTTCGCCATCAACGGCTCACTTATCGTCGAGCGCGGCCAGAACCTTCGGCGGCGACATCGGCAGATCGGTCATGCGGACTCCGACCGCGTCATAGATTGCATTCGCAACCGCCGCCATCGGCGGGATGATCGGCACTTCGCCGACGCCGCGAACGCCGAACGGATGCGTCGGGTTCGCCACTTCGACCATGACCGCATCGATCATCGGCAAGTCTGAAGCCACCGGAATGCGGTAATCGAGGAAACCTGGGTTCTCCAGCTGCCCGTCATCGTTATAGATATACTCTTCGTTGAGGGCCCAGCCGACGCCTTGCGCCGCACCGCCCTGAATTTGCCCTTCAACGTAGCTCGGATGCACGGCCTTGCCGACGTCCTGAACCGCCGTATAGCGGAGGATCGTCACATGGCCCGTATCTTTATCGACTTCAACGTCGACGATATGCGTCCCGAAAGCCGGTCCCGGCGCTTGCACGTTTTGCGACTTCCGCGCACCGATCGGCCCGCCCGTCTCTAGCGTCTTACCGGCAATATCCTTCAAGGTCAGCGGCTCGAACTCGCCCGCATTCGGGCCGGCCGGACGCGCTTCACCGTCCGCCCATTCCACGGCCTCGACATCGATGTCCCAGATCAGCGCCGCCCTTTCACGCAACTGCTGGACAATATCGCGCGTCGCCTCGATCACGACGATGCCGGCGGCAAAGGTAACGCGGCTGCCGCCGGTATGCCGGTTGAAGGCGAGCGAGCTGGTGTCCGCGATAATGGCCTTTACGTTGTCGATATCGCAGCCAAGCACTTCCGCCGCCATATTGCAGAGCGACGCCCTTGATCCGCCGATATCGGGGGAGCCGGAGGTCACCATGACTGTGCCGTCTTCCAACAGGCTGACGGCAACACTCGTCTCGCCACCGACATTGAACCAGAAAGCGGAGGCGACGCCGCGGCCCTGGTTTTCACCCAGCGGCGCGCTGTAATGCGGATGCTCAATCGCCGCCGTCATCGTCTCGATATTACCGACAACGCCCAAGGTCGGCCCGTAGGAGGTTTTCGTACCCTGTTTCGCCGCGTTCTTGAGGCGCAGCTCCATCGGATCCATCCCAAGATTCTGCGCCAACTCGTCGAGCGCGCTCTCGATCCCATATGCACCGATCGGCGCCCCCGGTGCGCGATAGGCTGTCGCCTTCGGTCGATTCACCACGACGTCGTAACCGACGCTGGAGACATTAGCGATGTCATAAGGTGTAAACCCGCACATACAAGCCAACTGCACCGGGGAGCCCGGATAAGCGCCCGCCTGGAACTTGTACTCGGCCTGGCCGGCGACAAGCGTACCGTCCTTCTTGGCGCCGATCTTAATCTTCATCCAGCCGCCCGATGTCGGCCCCGAGGCGCGGAAAACCTCGTCGCGGGTCATCGTCATCTTGACCGGACTATTTGCTTTTTTCGACAGCAATAGTGCGTGCGGCTCGAGCCAAACGGTCGTCTTACCGCCGAAGCCGCCGCCGATCTCTGCCGGCGTGACGCGGATATTCGAAGCGGGAACCTCAAGCAAACCGGCGCAATACTGCCGGATCATGAATTGCCCCTGGCTGCTTGACCACACGGTTGCCGTGCCGTCTTCCGACATGTTCGCGACGCAAGCGCTCGGTTCGATATAACCCTGATGAACCGGCTTGGTGGTGTACTCGCGCTCGACGATTTCGTCGGCGTCCTGGAAACCGGCATCAATATCGCCGATGGCGAATGCAACCCGGCTGGCGACGTTTGAAGGCGTCGTCGGTTTCGGATCGATACCGCCCGTGAACAAATTGTCGTGCAGAACCGGCGCATCCGGCTCGCACGCCGCTTGCACATCGATCACGTGCGGCAGGACCTCGTATTCGACTTCGATTAGCTTTACGGCTTGTTTTGCGATCCGCAGCGTCGTTGCGGCGACAGCCGCGACCGCATGGCCGTCATACAAGACTTTGTTCCGCGCCATCAGATTGTCGGACAAGTGCTGAAAGTTCACCGGCGCAGTGCCTTTGGTTTTGTCCGAATCCGGAATCTCCGGCCAATCGGCAGCCGTGATCACGGACTTTACGCCTTTCAACGCTTCAGCTTTTGACGTGTCGATCTTCAAGATACGCGCGTGGGCATGCGGGCTGCGGAGAACAGCGCCGTAGAGCATACCGGCCATGTTGTAATCAGCGCCGTAGGCCGCGCGCCCCGTGACCTTGTCGACCCCGTCTGGCCGCACGGTCCGCTTGCCAACCCACTTATATTCGCCGTCTCCGGCTACGACTGCGTCATTCATGTCCTGATCGCCTCGGTAAATTCGTTGATCGTCGGTGTCCGACAGGCCCAGATCCGCCAGACCTTTCATTAGCAAGAAATATAGAACACTTCTTGAGACTCGCTAATGAAATAAAAAAGACCAATTTAAGCAGAGCAATTCCGATCGACTGAGCGCAAAACCCGACTGGGAGGTCCTGATGAAATCCGCCGAAGCCATCTCCGAAATTCTAAAACGCGAAGGCGTTGAAATCGTCATCGGCTATCCGGTGAACCATATCCTTGAGTTCGCGGCACGGGCCGACATCCGTCCGGTCATCGTGCGACAGGAACGGATTGGCCTGCACATGGCCGACGCCATCTCACGCATGACCAGCGGCAAGAAAATCGGCGTTTTTCTGATGCAGCACGGGCCCGGCGCGGAGAATGCATTCGGCGGCGTCGCGCAAGCTTATGGCGAATCCGTACCGATCCTAGTCATGCCGATGGGCTATGCGCGCAACATTGCCCACACCGACCCGCAATTCAATTCGGTGCTGAATTTCAAACATGTCACGAAGTCGACCGAGCCGGTCACAAATGTCCAAGACATCCCGGACATCATGCGCCGCGCGTTCACCCAACTTCGGAACGGCCGCGGCCGCCCCGTGCTGATCGAAGTGCCGACGGACATCTTCGGTGAGGATTTCGAGGGCGAAATCGATTACACGCCGGTCTACACCACACGCAGCGCTCCCGACCCGGAAGCCGTGAAGAGCGCGGCGAAGGTGCTGATGGAAGCGAAACGGCCCGTCATCTACGCCGGACAAGGCGTGCACTACGCGGAAGCCTGGCCGCAATTGAAGGAATTGGCGCTCTTGATGGGCTCGCCCGTGACAACGAGCCTCGAGGGGAAAAGCGCCTTTCCGGAAAATCATCCGCTGTCGCTTGGCTCCGGCGGACGCTCAATGCCGCGCACTGTCCACGAGTTTCTGCAGAATTCGGATGTGATCTTCGGAATTGGCTGCAGTTTCACATCGACGAATTTCGGCGTCACCATGCCAAAAGGGAAAACCATCGTCCATGCGACGTTGGACCCAACGGATCTCAATAAGAATCAGGTCAGCCAGCACGCTTTGGTCGGCGATGCGGCGCTCACGCTCGACGCACTGATCGCGGAAATGAAGGCACAAGGTCAAACGCCGCCGAACACCAGCGCGGTCGAGAAAGAAATTGCCGATATGAAGGCCGCCTGGATGGCGGAATGGATGCCGAAGCTGACTTGCCCGGACGCGCCGCTCAATCCGTACCGGGTCTTATGGGATCTAAACAATACCGTCGACCGGCCCAACACCATCATCACGCATGATGCCGGCAGTCCGCGCGATCAAATTTCGCCCTTCTGGGAATCCATCACGCCGCTGTCTTACATCGGGTGGGGCAAGACAACGCAACTCGGCTACGGACTCGGCCTGGCCATGGGCGCCAAACTGGCGTGTCCCGACAAGCTTTGCATCAACGTTTGGGGCGATGCCGCCATCGGCTTTACAGGGATGGACTTCGAGACGGCGGTGCGCGAGCGGATTCCGATTCTATCCATCCTCCTGAACAATTTCTCGATGGCGATCGAACTCAAGGTCATGCCGGTTTCGACAGAGAAGTACCGCAGCACCGATATTTCCGGCGACTATGCGGCGATGGCCCGGGCCTTTGGCGGCTACGGCGAACGGGTCACCGCACCGGAGGATATTATCCCAGCCATCAAACGCGGAATTGAGCAGACGGAAAACGGCACGCCGGCCCTCTTGGAGTTCATTACGTCGAAAGAGGTCGACATATCGATCTTTTAGTCCGGGCTCGCACGCCGCAACTCAGCCATCGCGCGATACAAAACGGCGCCCAAGACGAGCGAGCCGCCGATTAGGGTGAGTTGCGTCGGCACCTCATCGATGAACAACCAGACCCAAATCGGTCCGAAGACGAATTCGAGCTGCATCACCAAGGTGACTTCCGCGGCGATCAATTGCCGCGACGCGACGATAAACATCCAGTTCGCAAAGCCGGACAGCACGCCGCCCCACAGGAGGCAGAGCACGATATCTCGAAGCGGCACGCCCAAGGCCCCTCCCGTCACGATGGCACCAGAGACAATGATGATCACCGACGAGAGGACGAGCACCGGCAACATATCAATTTCACGGCGCCAACGGACGATCACCGCATAGGTCGCAAAGGAGACCGCCGTCAGAAGGCCCATCGCGTTGCCGAACATCGATCCGGAACCGACCCCTTCGACCAGCATAATAAGAATGCCCGCCGCGGCGAGCGCCATCGTGAAAACCGTCCGTCCGGGAAGCGCCTCCTTGAGAAAAACACGCGCGAGCGCCGCGCTGATAAACGGGATGGCACAGAGCATGAATAATGA
The DNA here is from genome assembly GCA_002716125.1 of Rhodospirillaceae bacterium. Lineage (GTDB taxonomy): Bacteria > Pseudomonadota > Alphaproteobacteria > UBA8366 > UBA8366 > UBA6544. The sequence continues at coordinate 12,427 of PAZH01000022.1, read as the reverse complement.
GTTCGCAACCGTGGTGTGTGTGATCGATTGAACGAAACTGATACTTGCCGTGGCGACGAGCAGCGAACCGATCACACCCGGCCAGCCGATATCGCGTATGCGGAAGATGGTGTGCCGGCGGTAACGCAGCATCAAGATGATTGAGATCGAAATCAGCATTCCGATGGCGCGATAAAAGACGAGCTGCCACTCGTCGGCGTGCTCGATATTACGGATTACCAAACCACCGAAACTGATCGCCGTCGATCCAGCCGCCATAAGGCCGAGTGCGATCAAACGCCGTGCTTGTGGAGTGCGTTCCTCAATCATCGCGCTTGCCGCGCGCGTCGGGTCACGAAATGAAGAATACTGACGGGAATCAAACCCAGGAATGCAACGACAGCAATCGCAACGAAGCCGTCTTGAAAGCCGAGTGTGTTCGCTTGCGCATGCACTATGTCACCCAAGTAGTTGAGTGCCACCGGCGACCTTAAGGCTTCAGCGAATCCTTCTTCGCCCAACAGCCGCGACACATTATCCAACAACTCTCGCGTCGCCGGGTTGGCCGAGGTCTGGGTCGCCGTCAGCGCCTCGCCATGGAACTGCGTGCGCCGATCCAAAAGGACCACCAATGCGTTGATCCCAATCGCCCCACCGAAAAGCATCATGAAATTCACGATCGCGGAGGCCTCCCCGATCTTTTCGGGCGGGACCGTATTGAGCGATGCGCTCATCATCGACGGCGTCATGAACGCCAAGCCGATCCGGCCCAAGACAATCAGCATCGCAATAATCCAAAACATCGTGCTGATGTCGGATGAGGCCAGAATAATATTGCTGATGCCGAAGAGGATAAGACCCAAGCCGATTCCGAACTGCGGGGGTACCGCGTCCGCGAACCGTCCCGTAAACGGCAGGATGAGAACCGCAAACAATGCCCCCGGCAATATCAGGAAACCGGCTGCAGACGGGGTGTATTCCTGAACGAGCTGCCCAAAAACCGGATAGAGGTATATCGCCGAGAAATTCACGAGCCCATAAACAAGCGAGATCGCGATCGCCGCCGCGAAGGGAATGTACCGGAACAGCGCCAGTTCCATCATTCGCGTCTTGCCGTAGATCTGCGTGAGAATGAAGGCCTCGCCGGTCGTCAAGAAGATGAGGAAGGTCACCAATATGGAATTGGAGAGCCAGCCGTCTCTCTGACCGTTTGCGATCACCGTCATCATACAGAACATGGAGACGCTCAGGAGAGCAAATCCGAGCCAATCGAACGAGGCGTTCGTCCCTTTGACGCGGGACGGCAGGAACAACAAGCCCATGACGAATGCAAAAACCACGATCGGCAAAGGCAGGAGAAAAATGAACCGCCAATGGAACGCGTCGATGGTTAGCCCCCCCATATACGGGCCGACGCCATGCGCACAGACGATCCCGAGACTAAATAATCCCATCGCCAGGCCGCGGCGTTCCGGCGGGAAGGCCTGAACCAACGCCATCATAACCAACGGCTGCATGATCCCGGACCCAAATCCTTGCACGACGCGTCCGAAAATGATCACCGGCAGGTTCGGGCTGAATGTGCTGATCAACGAGCCAATGGCAAACAGCACGAGTGATATGGAAAAGGTTAATTGAACACCGAGCTTATCGACGACCCACGGACTGATCAGGAGGCTCGCGGTCATCGTGGCGAAAAACGCCGTTGCAATGAACTGCACCTGGTCTTGTCCGACCCCGAAAGCGCCCATCACATCAGGCACCGCCACATTAACGATGCTACTGGTTAGGACGGCGGTCGAGAACGCAGAGAGCACGGTGACCGCGACCAGCCAGGGGTAAGCGGCGCCATAGCGGGCGGCGAGATCCTCCAAAGAGCTTCCTGCCGATGCGCCTATCTCGGCTTCCGCCATATTCCCTCATGCTCTTTCGTTTGCCTACCCCGCGCCGATCATCCAACATTCGTAAGAACGAAGACAGGCGGAATATGGGGCGATGCCCGAGTTTCGATATGGAAATGCGGCGGTTCACTATGGTGACAATGGCAATGGCACGCCGTTGCTGCTGCTCCATTCCGGCGGCAGTTCAGGCGCGCAGTGGCGCAAGGCCGGTGAGAAACTCACGGCACGCCGTCTTTTGACACCGGATTTCTACGGCTATGGCGGCACCGACGGCTGGGACTCGGACGAAACGCTACAGCACGACGATCAAGCCGACCTCGTTGTCGCGGCACTGACACATGCCGGCCTCGCCGACTCGACCGTCGACGTCGTCGGGCATTCCTACGGCGGCGCCAGCGCCGTTCGTATGGTCCTGCGAGAGTTGGCAAATGTCCGCAGCCTTGTCTTGATCGAGCCGATGCTCGCGCCCCTTTTGGCGGAAGCCGGCGAGAAAAAGCTCTTCGGCGAGTATGAGTTCCTCGCACACGGCTTTCTCGACCGCATCAGAAAAGGGGACGAGCGGGGCGCTTGGGCGTTTTTTATCGATTACCGCAACGGTGCGGGTACATGGAACGGGTTCCCGGACAAGACGCAGATGCGCTTTCTCGGCCAATCCGAAGCGACGTATCAAGCCTTCGAATCGAACCTCGCAAATCCGACATCCCTCGACGATTGCCGCACACTATCGCTTCCTGTGACGGTCGTCTGCGGGGAAAAAACAACGGCACCCGATCGCAGGGTAACGGAGTTGCTTCGTGATACCTTGCCCAATGCCCAATACGTGATAATTCCCGATGCCGAACACATGTCGCCATTGACCCATCCGGAAGCGGTTGCGTCGATCATCGAGACACATATGGCCCGGATCGAAAGCGGAGGATGGTCGTGACGGATGCACCGATCTTGATCGCTGGCGGTGGCATCGGCGGGGCCGCCGCCGCCCTGACATTGGCACGGAAAGGCTACGCCGTCCGGTTGCTTGAGCAATCGCGCGAATTCGGCGAGATCGGCGCCGGTATCCAATTGGGTCCGAACGTCTTCAAGATGTTCGAACAACTGGGTTTGACAACCGCGATCGAAGAGACCGCCGTGCGTCCGGATGCTTTGGTCATGCGCGACGCGCTGGATGGCGAAGTCGTCACGCGCGTGCCCCTCAACGATGATGCCTTTCGTGCCGTGTTTCCGTATCCGTACGCCGTCACCTATCGGCCAGACTTGCATAATGCCCTGCTCGATGCCTGCAAGGCGGAAGCCCATGTCGAACTGGCCACAGCCGCCAAAGTCGAAGATTTCGAATTCGCGGGAGACGGGGTCACAGTGACACTGGAGGACGGCGGAAAGCTGGAAGGCGCAGCCTTAATCGGGGCGGACGGTCTTTGGTCGAACGTCCGGGCAAAATTAATCGGCGACGGCGCACCTCGCGTCTCGGGCCATATCGCCTACCGTGCCGTTCTACCGGCAGCGGATATGCCGCCGCATCTACGATGGAACGAGGTCGTACTATGGGCGGGGCCGCGAACCCACCTCGTACAGTATCCCTTACGCCGGGGTGAAATTTTCAATCTTGTCGCGGTTTTTCACAGCGATCGATACGAAGAAGGCTGGGATGTCTTCGGCGATTCGGAGGAACTGTTCGAACGCTTTGCTGGTGAACATCCGCATGTTCTCGAGCTCCTCGGTAAAATCGAGTCATGGCGTATGTGGGTTCTCTGCGATCGCGAACCGATCAAGGATTGGAGCCAAGGTCCGGTCACACTGCTGGGCGACGCGGCCCATCCAATGCTGCAATATCTGGCGCAGGGTGCCTGTATGGCGATTGAGGATGCCGTTTGCCTCGCCCATCAATTAGCGGCCCACGACGGTAATTACACGCCTGCGTTCCAAGCCTATCAATCGCATCGGTATCTGCGAACGGGCCGCCTCCAATTGACGGCTCGCTTCTACGGCGACGTCTATCATGCCGAGGGCGTGACCCGGGAGCTCCGTAACATGACCTTATCGCCCCGCACGCCCGAGCAGGCCTATCAAGGCATGGCGTGGCTCTACAACGGGGTCGACGAGGCCGGCGGCCAGATTCTCTAGGTGGAGAGGTAACGGAATGAACAAAAACTCCGAGGAGTCACCTGAGCGACTCGCCTATTACGAACGCATTCGCGCGGACAATTTGGCGCCTCTTTGGCAAGTGTTCAGCACGCTCATCACCAAAGAGCCGAAGAGCGACTGCCAAGCGCATCTTTGGCGCTATTCGATGCTGCGCGAACGAATTCTGGAGGCCGGCAACTTGATTTCCGCTAAGGAAGCCGAGCGCCGCGTCTTAATACTCGAGAACCCGGGTTTCGCCGGCGAGGCACGCATCACGACTTCGCTTTTCTCGGGCTTGCAGCTCGTTCTACCGGGCGAAGTGGCGCCCGCGCACCGGCACAGTCAATCGGCGCTGCGATTTATTATGGAAGGATCCGGCGGGCAAACGGCTGTCGACGGCGAACGCACGATCATGGAAGAAGGCGATTTCGTCATCACACCACCTTGGTCCTGGCACGATCACGGCAACGAATCCGATGCACCCATGATCTGGCTCGACGGCCTCGATATCCCACTGGTGCGTTTTTTCGACACGTCCTTTGCCGAGGGTTACCCCGAGGACGAGCAACCCATCGACACACCGGACGGCGACAGTTCTGCCCGTTACGGCGCCAACATGTTGCCGGTCGACTACAAGTCATCGTCGCCGGTCTCGCCGTTGTTCGCTTATCCCTATGCTCGCGCCCGGGAAGCCCTGGAAGCTATGAAGCAGCGGGACGAATGGGACCCCTGCCACGGCCTCAAGATGCGCTACACGAACCCAAACGACGGCGGGCACGCCATGCCGACCATCGGGTCCTTTATCCAACTCTTGCCGAAAGGGTTTTCAACGGAACGCTACCGGACAACCGATGCAACGGTCTTTGTCTGCGTCGAAGGCAAAGGGAAAACCCGAATTGGCCGCACGCATCTTGATTGGGGTCCGAAAGATATTTTTGTCGTGCCCAGCTGGCAGCCTGTCGTCCATGAAGCGGCAGAGGAAACGATCTTGTTCAGTTTTTCGGACCGCCCGGTGCAAGAAAAACTCGCGCTATGGCGCGAAAAGCGCGGCTAACGATTTATTCCGCGAGCGCCCGGATCGCCGTTAAGTTTTCTTCGCTGGCCTCGTTGACAACGAGAACGATGTGATCGAACCCGGCGTCCCTCACCATGTCGAGACGCCTTTTCGCTTCGTCCGCGTCGCATTCAAGGGTGAAACCCTGCATCCCCGCGAGATCGGTTGTCGGTTTCGTGAGATCGACCCGGATATTCGCCGCAACCGCGGTGCCGACGCCTTCGCCTCGGAAGCGTTCGAGGCCTTCCTTCATCGTGTCGATATTCGTGTAGTGACCGGACGCGATCCAGCCATCGAACTCCTTCGCCGCGCGCGGAATCCAAATACTGCCAGCCCAACTGCCGATGAGAATCTTCGGGCCTTTGCGGACTTCGGGCCACGGCTGCAAATTCGTCCCGTCAACGGTATCCCCGGCCCAAAGCTGTCGCATGGTCGGCAATGCGGCGCGCAATTTCTTGAAACGCCCCTCATAGTCTTCGCCAACCGCGGAAAAGTCGTCCTGCGTCGAACCGGCCCCCACACCCCAAAGCAAGCGGTCACCCGCCAGCAAGTTTACCGTCATCATCCGATGCGCCAATTCCACCGGATTGCGGAGCGGAACTTGATAGATGCAGGTCCCAAGTGTGATCCGCTCCGTTACAGAGGCCGCGACCGAGACGCCGATCAGCGGGTCGGGCAACGCGCGGGCACGGCCGATCGTGTCGAAAAACCATAATCCGTCGAACCCCAATCGCTCGACCATTTTCGGGCCTTCGACCAGTTTCTCGCGGCTGATCGCCTGCTCTTCGGTTAACGAGATACAAACACCGATTTTCATACTGCCAGTCCTCCTGAAATCAGGGACATAGGCCACCCACGCAGCGAAACAATTCGGCTAGGGGCTGACTTCGTTATCGGTTCACTCACGTCTTTGTATGCGTTGGCTGCAATCTCCGGGAAAACGGCCGTTATCATAACTCGCCAGGCACCAGGTCGCGGAGCGAATACTGTTCAATAGGGCAACGCGGGCCGACGCTGTTTTCGCGCGATTTGCGTTGTTGGTCGAAGCCGATACTCCAACCACATAGGTCCGATCGAGCTGCAGGCGCGGTCCGGTCGAATAGATCGGCGTCAGCACATACCTAAATCGCGCGCTGCTGTCTTGTGTCCATCCGATCTGAAACGGGATGTTTAAATTCTTCATAATCATACACAAGATGTAGCGGGCGGACGGGCGGTCCGGACTCAACAGATTCGCATCGCGCAGCGCCGATTCTAGGCCGCGGCGATATTCTTCTCGATCCGCAATATGACTGAGATAGAAAGAAATGCGCTCCGGCATCTTCTCGATCGGGGCAACTTCTACGTTCTTGTAGAGCGGGTGATCCGGTCCGACAGGTTCCGGGATGCCTGGCGCAAACTGGTACCGCTCAAGCTGCTGGTCGAGGCCGATTCCGGTTTCCAGAAGGCCGCTACACGCGCCCAGGAATGCGGCGATGAAGAAAGCGGTGAGTCGAGCCAACATTCCGTCTCGCCCGGTTTGGGCCTAGTGCACGTCCTCAGCGTCACCCATGGCTTGCTTAAGACGCTCGAAGTTGAAGCCCGGTTCTTGAGCCGCGCCTATCGTGACGGCTTCCTTCCGTGCGATCATCGCGGCCGCCTCTGGCACGTCTTTCGCCACGGCGAGCGGAATCACCACAGCGCCGTGCTGATCCGCGTGCACGATATCCATCGGCGCCACATCCATGCCGTGGACCGAGACTTCGGTGTCGAAATCGACCAGGTGGACCCACGCATGCGAAGGACCGAAGGAGCCTGCGATCATCTGAAAACCCTCGGCGCAATCCGGGATATCGCGCACACTACCGCTGGTCACCACACCAAGGCAGCCCAGCCCTTTGTGGATATTCGACTGGACCTCTCCCCAGAACGCACCGAATCCAGCCGGCTCGTCGAGGTCTTCGATCACCGTGATCGACGGTTTCGGCCCTTCGTCGATGTACTGGTAGTAGTCGAGCCGCTGCTGCTTCATGACGGCGGCGTCGCGTTGCGGCGGTGTTTTGGCCCGAATACGGGCGGTCCGCGCGTATCCCACGATCGGTGCCAGGGACGGGCGGGCGCAAACCATAGGCTTGGTGGTGTAGCCGTAGCCGCGGCGTTCAGGCGCCACGATCTCCAGCGCATTGCACACCGTCGGTGTGTCCAACGCCGCCAATGCCGCTAGTTGTTCCTCAGTCAGTTTCGTCATTGTTTAACGATCTCCCTGTGACTCGGGACTGCGCCCGCCCAATTCCCGGTGGCCACCTAATCGGGATTCGCCAGGCATTGCAAGCGCTTGCCGACAAGCCGTAAAGCCCTATACTCCGCGCCCGCTTATAGGAAATTTTCAAGGGCCGGAGAGACCCCATGGCCGACGATCTAACGGACGTCAAAAAAGTCGTACTCGCCTATTCGGGCGGCCTCGACACCTCAGTGATTCTGCGCTGGTTGCAGGATACCTACAATTGTGAAGTCGTCACCTTCACCGCCGATCTCGGCCAAGGTGAGGAACTGGAACCCGCGCGCCAAAAAGCCGAACTCATGGGCGTGAAGGAGATCTACATCGAAGATCTGCGCGAAGAATTCGTCCGCGACTTCGTGTTCCCGATGTTTCGCGCCAATGCCGTCTATGAGGGCGTCTATCTGCTCGGCACATCGATCGCCCGCCCACTGATCGCCAAGCGTCAGATTGAGATTGCAGCCGAGACCGGCGCTGACGCGGTCTCGCATGGCGCAACCGGCAAAGGCAATGACCAGGTGCGGTTCGAGCTCGGCTATTACGGTCTCAATCCGGACATCAAGGTGATCGCACCGTGGCGGGAGTGGGATCTCACCAGCCGGACCCGCCTTATCGAATACGCGGAATCGCACCAAATTCCCGTGCCGAAGGACAAGCGCGGCGAAGCACCGTTCTCGGTCGACGCCAACCTGCTGCACATCTCGGCGGAAGGAAAGGTTCTGGAAGACCCAGCCGAAGAAGCGCCGGAATACGTCTATTCCCGCTCCGTCTCTCCCGAAGAAGCACCCGATACGCCGACCTATGTCGAGATTGGCTTCGAGAAGGGTGACGCCGTTTCCATCGACGGCGAAGCCATGTCGCCGGCGACACTACTCACCAAACTCAACGAGCTCGGCGGCGCCAACGGTATTGGTCGGCTCGACTTGGTGGAAAATCGGTTTGTCGGCATGAAGTCGCGCGGCGTCTACGAGACGCCAGGCGGCACCGTTCTATTGGCCGCACACCGCGCCATGGAATCGATCACTCTCGACAGGGGCGCGGCGCATCTCAAGGACGAGCTGATGCCGCGCTACGCGGAACTTATCTATAACGGGTTCTGGTTTTCGCCGGAGCGTGAGATGCTGCAGGCCCTGATCGACCAGAGCCAGGAACACGTGTCCGGCAGCGTCCGCTTGAAACTCTACAAAGGCGGCATCCACACGGTCGGTCGCACCAGTCCGACCAGCCTCTACAGCCTCGAGCACGTCACGTTCGAAGAAGATGCCGTCTACGATCAGCGCGACGCGGAAGGCTTCATCAAGCTAAACGCGCTGCGGCTCCGGCTCGCACAAAAGCGGGGCGGCTAGCCGCCCGGCATCGGCGAGACGCCAATGGCCCATTCGTGGGCGATCAGGAGGAGGGCGTAAAGCGCGATGCCCATCGCCAGGCGCGCAACTCCGATACCCTTCCAGTCGATCGGCGTTCGCCCTTGGATATAGGCGAGGAAGGGAATGGCCGATGTCGTCAGCGCGACCGGTCCCCAATCGCTGCCCATGACCGATTGCCGGCGATGGTCGATATGCGCCATACCGGCCAAGGCCAAAAAGGCGAATCCCCCAAAGAAGATCAGGCTCGCCATGTCGCCGTTGGGCGCCAAATGGGCCAATGCCCAGAGCGCGAAACCCCACATGAGCGGGTGCCGGGTTACCGTGAGAATACCACGCGGTCTTGCGTCTTCCGGCGACATCGTCTCGCCACCAACGGACGTTACCGTCCGCGTCGAGACACCGGCAATCGCGAAGATGCAGGCAATCGGCATGATCGCGGCAGGTATGCTCCGCAACGCTTCGGTCTGTACCCAAAGCTCTTCATAAGGGGCCGCCACATAGCAGCGNACGGCCCATATCAAGGTGACGAGTGCAAATACGGAAAAGAGCCCNCGGAATCCGTTGTTGCCGATCTTGTCGATAAGAACCTGGCGAACCGGCAAACTGGCCAATACGAAATGGCCTATGACAAAGGTCGCCATGGCCAGAAGAAGCGGTTGGAATGAATCGATCATGATTTCTAATTATTTTCAGGATTGGGCGCGGCGTCCAGTTTCATGCTAAGGAGCGTACATGAACGAAGATCAAAAATCTGCCGCTTTACCGGTGAATGAAGAAAAACTCGACCCTGTCGCCATCTCAATCCTGACGTCGCTCAATGATGCGGGGCCCGGCAAGGCCATCTCACCCGAGACAGCCGCGCGTGCATACGCGGAAACGCGCCGTCGAAACAGCGACCCGCCGGATATCTGGCGGCGCTACCTGAATGCTGTCCGTCAGCAAGCCAAACATTTGGCACGTATGGGCCGCATCGAGATATTGCGTAAAGGAAAACCCGTCGACCCCAACGATTTCAAAGGTGTATATCGTCTGCGTCTGAAAGCGGACGATTCAGAGTGAGCGCGGCGCCGGCCAACGAAGACGGCGTCACACAGTGGCGGCGAATCGCCATCGGTGGCGGCGCCGCGATGTTCGTCGGCATCGCAATGGGCCGGTTCTCCTACACGACGATGCTGCCACCGTTGATTCAATCGGGGCAGCTCAGTGAACTCGAGGCCGGGTACGTCGGCGGCTTGAATCTCGCCGCCTTTTTCCTTGGCGCATTCTATGCGGAGCGCCTGCGCAATGCCTTCTCGATCCGTCGCGTGCTCACAGCCGCTGTATGGCTCGGTCTGCTGGCGCTCGCCGCCTCCGCCCTTCCATGGGGGTTCTATTGGCTGGCGGCATGGCGTGCGTTACTCGGCGCGATTGCCGGATTGATCATGGTGCAAAGCATCGCCTTCTCGACCGCCGCGGCCCCTGCCGACAAGCGGCCTGTCGCGGCCGGGTACGTCTATGCCGGTGTCGGCCTTGGCGTTTTTCTCTCCGGCCTCTTCGCGCCATGGATGCTCCAACACGGAATCATTTGGGCTTGGAGCGGATTTGCCCTGGCCGGTCTCTTTGCCGTCTTGGTCGCGCAATGGGGATGGGCGGTCGCCGACATCCTGCCGAAGAGCGACAACAAGACGCCCCAAAGCCTCCCCACGCATTGGCCTTGGCGCGGCCTGGTTGCCGCCAACTTCCTTTTTTCGTTCGGAATCGTGCCGCACACCATTTATTGGGTCGATTTCCTCGTACGGGATGTAGGGCTCGGCATGGAGGTCGCCGGTTGGCATTGGAGCGTCGTCGGATTGTCTGCGTTTCTTGGTCCACTCGTCACAGCAGCAATTGCCGGGCGCATCGGCATTTCACCGACGCTACTGATCGTCTTTACGTTGCTGGGGTTTGGGGTCATCGGCCCGGCGTTTCTCGCAGTGACGCCGGTATTATGGTTCTCGTCCGTCTTTTATGGCGGCCAGCCCGGACTCGCGTCCATTATGGCGGCGCGTGCCCGGGAAATGGGGTCCGCCGCGGATATGCCGCGCATGATGCGTGTGACGATTCTCGCAAACGCCTGCGGTGCGGCCGTGGGTGGCTTGGCGTTTCCCTATTTATTCGACATCAGCGGTTATGGGATTTTGTTCTTATTGGGCGGCGCTGCGATGTTCTTGGGTGCCATCGTGACCCTGCCGCGCCAAGTGCCGCGTAGCGATCCACACTAGAGGGCGGGTGGCTCAATTCCCTTTTGCCGGCATGCCGCTGTAACTGTGTTGGCCAGCAGACACGCGATCGTCATCGGACCAACCCCACCCGGCACCGGCGCGATCACGCCCGCGACATCCTTCGCTTCGTCGAAAGCCACATCGCCAACGAGACGAAACTTGCCCTCTTCCCCCGGTTTCGGCACCCGGTTGATGCCGACATCGATAACAGCAGCGCCCGGCTTGATCCAATCGCCGCGGACCATCTCGGGGCGGCCGACGGCAGCGACAAGAATATCCGCTCGGCGGCAGGTGGCCGGCAAATCCGCCGTCCGGGAATGACAAATCGTAATGGTGCAATTTGCGTCCAGGAGCAATTGCGCCATCGGTTTGCCGACGATGTTGGAGCGCCCCACGATCACCGCTTCCTTACCGGAAAGATCGCCCAATCGGTCCTTCAGCATCATGAGACAGCCAAGCGGCGTACACGGCACCATAGCGTCGCCGCCGGCCGCCAAACGACCCGTGTTGATCACATGGAACCCGTCGGCGTCCTTGGCCGGATCGATCGCATCGATCACCGCTTGCTCGTCGATCTGATCCGGGAGGGGCAACTGCACCAGAATGCCGTGAACCGCGTCGTCACTGTTGAGCCGCTCGATCAGCGATAGGAGCTCTTCTTGCGAGGTCGTGTCGGGCAGCACATGTTCGAAGCTCTGCATGCCGGCTTCGAGCGTCGCCTTGTTCTTATTGCGGACATATACTTGGCTCGCCGGATCGGCACCAACCAACACGACCGCCAGGCCTGGCGTCAAATCATGCTGGGCTTTCAGCTGCGTTACGGCTTCTCCGATCCGCGCGCGCAAATCCGCCGCAAACGCTTTGCCGTCGATAATGTTTTCATCCGCCATGGCGTGCAACCTGCCTCTCTAAGCGCCGATCAAGCGGGCCAGTACTCGTGCAGTAAGTTCTGCACGAAATAAAGGAGCAGAATCAAAATTACCGGCGAAATGTCGACTCCGCCCAAATTCGGCATGAAACGCCGGATCGGCTGCAGTGCCGGCTCCGTCAGTCGATAAAACACGTTGCTAAGCGTGTAGACGAATTGGTTCTGCAGATTGATGACCTTAAAGGCAATCAACCAGCTCAGGATCACCTGAATGAAGATGACCCAAATGTATATTCCGATAACGGCGGAGATAAGGTGCAGCAAGGATTGCATGGTATGTCCGGGTGGCGTTGAGACCTGTGAGCGGTGACACTACCGAACAAAGTCGAATCCTCGCAAGTCTCCCGTTTTACCATACGCGCTTGACAGAAATGCGCCCTATCCACATATTCCGCCTGCCCGGCGTCGACCGGGCCTTTGTGGGGCCGTAGCTCAGTTGGGAGAGCGTCGCGTTCGCAATGCGAAGGTCAGGGGTTCAACTCCCCTCGGCTCCACCATTTTCTCTTCGATGGGTTTCCAAATCTCGAATTTCGGCCAACAATTGCGAACTTCTGGACGCAAATTGGATTAACCGCGCATT
>PAZH01000021.1 GCA_002716125.1 Rhodospirillaceae bacterium | reverse complement strand
TCCTCCCAATCGACAATGACGATATCGGTCCCCGTCGCGATGGCTTTCGAAAAGCGGTCCGGCCGTGTGGCCGGGACGAAAAGCATGGAGCGACGAGGAGGGTGAGACATGTCCCTATCCTTAGAAGGATCGCGGCATACCGAGCACATGCTGCCCGATATAGCTGAGGATCAGATTGGTCGAAATCGGCGCCGTCCGGTAGAGGCGGGTTTCACGCCATTTACGCTCGATGTCGTACTCACGCGCATAGGCAAAGCCGCCGAACGTCTGCATGCAGGCCTCACCCATTTTCCAAGCCGCTTCCGCGGCCAGATGTTTCGCGATATTCGCTTCCGCGCCACAGTCGACGCCCGAATCGAACAAAGCGGCAGCCTTACGGGCCATCAAATCGGCCGCTTCGAGTTCCGCATAAGCGGCCGCGATCGGGAACTGGATACCTTGGTTGCTGCCTATCGGCCGTCCGAAAACGACGCGTTCGTTCGAATAATCGACGGCCTTCTTCGTAAAGTACCGAGCATCCCCGATCGACTCGCCCGAAATCAGTATGCGTTCCGCATTCATACCGTCGAGGATGTAGCGGAAGCCGCGCCCTTCCTCGCCGATGAGCGAATCCGCCGGGATACGGCAATTGTCGAAAAAGACCTCGGTCGTGTTGTGATTGATCATCGCGTCGAGCGGTTTGATCTCGCAGCCGTTGCCGACGGCTTCGCGCAAGTCGACCAGAAACACGGAGATGCCGTCGACGCGTTTCTCGACCTTATCCGCCGGCGTCGTGCGGGCGAGCAATAGCATCAGGTCCGAATGCAGGGCTCGGCTGGTCCAGACCTTCTGACCGTTGACGACATATTCGTTACCGTCTTTCTCGGCCTTTGTCCGGGTCTGCGTGGTGTCGGTGCCCGTTGTGGGTTCGGTCACGCCGAAGGCTTGCAATCGGAGCTCGCCGGTCGCGATCTTCGGCAGATAAGCGCGTTTTTGCTCCTCGCTGCCGTGGCGCAAGAGCGTCCCCATGATGTACATCTGGGCATGGCAAGCGGCGGCGCTACAGCCATTGGCATGCACTGTCTCGAGGATGACCGCGCCCGCACGGATTGGTAGGCCCGAGCCACCGTATTCCTCCGGAATCAGGGCACCCAGAAAGCCGGCATCGGTCAATTCCTTCACAAAGGCCGTAGGATAGCTGCCTTCCGGTCCTTGGTCCTCAAGGCCGCGCCAGTATTCGCCGGGATACTCGTCACAGATTTTCGTAACGGCTTCGCGAATCTCCGGGTAGTCCTCGCCGAGATCGAGTGAAACGCCTTCTCCGGTCATGGTCTACTCCGCTGCGGCTGCAAATGAACTGGCTGGCGAATGCCCTTTCGGAACGCCGGCCTTGGCAATGGCACCATGCAGCGGCTCGCCCGGCAAATTATCGGCGATGATCTCGCGGATACTGCATAGCTTGTCGACATCGATGCCGGTGCGCATTCCCATTGCTTCCGCCATGAATACGCCGTCTTCCATGACCATGTTGCCGGATGCTCCTGGTGCCCATGGGCAGCCCCCAAGGCCTGCGAGGCAAGCGTCGAAACTGCGAATACCGACATCCAATGCGGCTTCCATATTGGCAAGGGCGAGGCCGCGGGTGTCGTGGAAGTGGGCCGTCATGGTGACGTCCGGGCCGAGTTCGGATTGAAGCAATCGGAACATGTCCCGGACTTGCTTCGGATTGGCGAACCCTACCGTATCGCACACCGTCAGGTGATCCGCACCGGCTTCGACGAACTGCTGAGCGAGTTTGACGGCGGCTGCCGGGTCTACGTTACCTTCCAAAGTACAGCCGAAAACCGTGGACATACCACCGTCGATCACGAATTTCTTGTCGTCGGGCAACGCATCTCGCATCTCGACGATGCGTCGAAAATCTTCGACCGATTCTTCTGGCTTACGGCGGACGTTGCTTAGATTGTGGGTCTCGGAGACCGAAGCGACGAAGTTGAGCTTTTTCATGCCAAGTTCGACGCCGCGCTCCGCCCCTTTCATATTGGGGATCAGCGCGGAAATGATGCAGTCGCCCGTATCGGTCGCATGGGTTGCTTCGACGACTTCGACCGCGTCCTTGAACTGGGGTATCAGTTTTGGCGGGACGAAGGAGCAGATTTCTATCGCTGGCATGCCGGAAGCGACTTCCGCCTTCATCCAGGCAATTTTGGCTTCCGTTGGGAAGAAGCCTTTGGTGTTCTGTAGCCCGTCGCGCATTCCGACTTCGCGGAACTCAATATCGATACCGTCGCGCATTTGCAATAATCCTCCCTGCACCCGATTTTGCTTGGTTGTCCGGACAAATCTCGCCGGTTTTTTAAGTCGGGCGGATATGAGTGTCAAACCTCGAATGATTGTCGCAGGTCGGCAGGGGGATTTAAAGCCGGATTCGCTTATATTCCAGTGGCTCAGCCGACCAAGAAATGCGCGTGCGCGGCGGCAACCGGTTTCAATCTATCGCCTTGCCATGCTTCGATTCTGACGTTGGTTACACTGCGACCCTGCTTGAACAAGGTGCCCGCCGCGTAGGTGTCTTGTGTCGCTAAACACGGGCGCAAGTACTCGACCGACAGATTGACGATCTTTGGAAAGCGCGTGTATTCGCCTTCGATCAGGACTTTCATTATCGCGGTATGTTCCAGCAGACCGCCAACAACGCCGCCATGGACGGCCGGGATCGCCGGATTCCCGGTATTTGATTCGGTTTGCCGCAAGACTGTGGTCAATTCAGCCGGGTCTTCCAGCAGATCGATATTCACAAACCGCGTATACGGCATGAGGCGATTAATGGCCTGATAGTCGCCTTCTGCTTTCAGCGTGAGAAACTGCTGGTACATATCCATCAGCCGCGTCCTTCCAAACCCGGCATGGGGCCGACCGCCCGGCTCATGAAGCACGCGGTGAAGTTGGCAATCGGGTCGTTTCGATCCTCGTGGTAGGCGATGCCCCGTACGAAGGCGAGGTTCCGAGTCCGCTTGTAGCACTCCGCGAACCCTCGAATGTCGAGGCCTCTGCCCGCCGCCTTGAGGTAGTCGATCCGCAAATCAAGTGTTGCGATGGTCTGATCCTGAGGGGTGAGCGCGAGGACAGCGCATCCTCCCGCCGAATCCATCAAAGTCGTCACCACACCGCCATGCACAATCCCGCTCTCCGGGTCGCCGACGATGGATTGGGAATAGGGTAAACGGAGCAAGGCGGTTCCCCGTTCCACCGATACAATGGCAATATCGAGCGCTTTGCATTGCTTGACCTGCGCGAACATAGAAGCGATGTCGTCGAGGCCATACAGCGGTGTGTTTTCTTGCGAATCTGTGGTCATGGACGTTTTTTAGCGCTGCTCGACCGATTCCGCCATTCCCACGGGAAGACAAACTCACCCGCCCAAAAACCTTTCTTCTTGCGTTTGGCGAGCCCCTCAGCCTCGCGATAACGTTCGGCATTCTTTGGGGCCGCAAATGCGTGGCCTGTCAGTACCATTTCGAGACCCACATCGAATTTTTCACCGCGTGTGGCGCCATTCTCCGTTCGGCGGAAATAGCTCTTCACCAGGCAGCTCGCCTCGTGGCTGCCGTCATCCCGTGTTGCGCGCAGAGTACAGTCGAGCGGATCGACCCCGATATAGAGAAACAACCGCCGCATGGCAGCGTGTCCGCAATTGAACCGCTTCGACTTCTTGTCGGTACAGAATTGGTCCATTTCCGGCGCATCGATACCGTGCAGGTGCACGACCTGTTCGCCAATCTTGATCGTATCGCCATCCACGAGCGTCGCTTTGCCGGTCAAGTTCTCCGCTGTGGCTGGAAGCGAAAGAAATAGCAATACGAGGCTGGCGGCACGGATCATGGTCGGTTGGCGTCGGCGCTGGATAAATTTGTGTTTGGATTACCTAATAGCTTGATTGTCGCTTTCGTAACACGAGAACGAACAAGATAAAAAATAAGGGAATGCCGTGATGTCCAACAATCCTATGCTGACGATAAAAAAAGACTTCGAGCGAATACCTCAGGCGACTCTTGAGAAGTTCGAAGGCCTGCCGGTCGGTTGGGTCTGTGATTCGAATGGCCGTAAAGGCGCGCTTGGCGGCGGTATCCGTCCCATTTGTAACAACAAGCCGTTTGTCGGCACGGCTTTTACGGTGAGTTGCGCTGCGGCGGACAATCTTGGCCTCCACGTGGCCATGAAGTTCCTAAAGCCGGGCGACGTTCTTGTCGTGAAGGGCGAGGAATTCGGTGAATGCGCGGTGACAGGCGACTTGATGATGGGTATGGCACAGAACAGCGGCGTCCGCGCGTTTATAACGGACACGCATATTCGCGACCGCGATGGTTTAGAAGGGCTCGACATTGCCTTCTTCGCAAAAGGTCTCAATCCCAACGGACCCTATAAGAGTGGCCCCGGTAAGATCGGACTGCCGATCTCCATCGGCGGCTACATCGTCGAATCCGGAGATCTGATCGTCGGCGACAGCGACAATGTGGCGGTGGTCAAGCGTGGGGAAATAGACGCCGTCCTCGCGGACCTGCAAGGGACGACCGAGAAAGAGAAAGCGCTCGAAGCCGCCATTGCCAATGGTGCGACGTATATGGACATCGCGGATGAAGCGCTGGAAAGCGTCGAGGTGAAGTGGGTGGATTAAGCCGTTAGCTCTCGACCTGCCGTAACGATGCCGTCGTCCGCAGCGATGGTTAGGGGCGTCCAGTTGCGCGAACGGACGTAATCCGGGCGCGGGTTTTCGACATCGGCCGGGCGGTTCTTGCACTGATTGAAGCAGAAGAAAATTTGCCAACGGTCTTCCGCCGAGAGGTTATGTCCGGACGCGTGCAATAGGTTGCAATGGAAGAGCGCTGCCGTGCCGGCGCCGCCGACAATCGGGACCGGCTCCGGGTACTTCTTCATGTATTCCTTCATGTCCGGCGTTTTCGCGACCCAAAGTTTATAAGCCGTCGATTCGTCGCGCCGTGGATCCGAACGGCCTTCCTTGTGACTACCCGGCAGGACATACATGCAGCCGTTCAGGGGCGTCGCTTCGGTGAGAACAACGGTCATCGTCGCCATATTTGGCTCGGCAATACCGTCGAGATGCCAAGCATGGAAGTCTTGATGCCACATCCAGGCGGACCCTTCGATGGCCGCTTTCATGTTGAGTTTGCTGTGATGCATGTAGACGTCGTCATCGTGAAGACATTGCTGCGCGGCCCGCAATATACGTGGCGTGTGGGCCGCGGCCCGAAAGGCCGGAGAAGCCGTCTCACCATCGGTTTCGTGCAAACGAAACATTATTTTGACCGCTTCGGTTTCGCCTTCGCGCACAACCATTTCTGAACGAATTTGCGAAACGCGATCGGTTTCTTGGCGCAAGATACCGACCTCTTCTTCGCTGAAGAGGTTTGGGAAAAGTAAAAATCCGTCGCGGTCAAATTGTTTGACTTGTTCCGGGGTAAGTTCCATCGCGCATTCCTCCATCTGGCATCAACTATAAGCCGGTTCGAACACCCGTCATCCCCTTTCCCCCGTTCCGCCGCGTTCTACTTCACGGCTTAATCGAATTCGGAGTACCAAGACATGGCGCAATCGGGTCAACCGCCGCTTGTCGGCATCAAAGTTCTGGATCTTTCGCGGATTATTGCCGGGCCGCTCTGCTGCCAGCAAATGGCGGATATGGGCGCGGATGTGCTGAAGGTTGAAAATCCGAAAACCGGCGACGATTCGCGGAATGCGACCAAGCCTTGGGCTGGGAAAGATTCCCATTTTTTCCAAGCGTTCAACCGAAATAAGCGCAGTATCGGCCTCGATTTTCGCGAAGGTGAGGGGAAGGAGATTTTCTTCAAGTTGATGGCTGAAGCCGATGTTCTTGTCGAGAACTTCCGGCCCGGTGTTATGAGCCGGTATGGGCTCGACTACCCGTCGCTTCAGGAGCGGTTTGCGCGTCTCGTCTACGCTTCTGTGTCGGCCTATGGCGAGACAGGCTCGCTGTCGGACCGGCCGGGGTTCGATCCGGTGCTGCAGGCAGAATCGGGTCTGATGTCTTTGACCGGCGAGCCGGACGGCCCGCCGTTGCGCCATCCGGTGTCTATCATCGACATCATGACGGCTTTGCATTCCGTAGGGGCCATAATGGCCGCGCTCTGGGCACGTCAGGATACCGGGAAGGGGCAGCAGGTCGAACTGGCGCTCATGGATGTCGCCGTTGCAGCGCTCTCGAACGCCGGGCAATCGTTCCTGTTGTCGGGGGAGCAGCCGAAGCGCGCCGGCAACTCGCATCCGCTTTCGACACCGACGAACCTCTTCAGTGCAAAGGACGGCGATCTCTATATGGCCTGTGCGTCGGATCGCTTGTTTGGAAAGTTCTGTCGGGAAGTGATCGACCGACCGGATCTACCTGAGGATCCAAAGTTCAATACGACCAGCGCCCGTTTTGAAAACCGTCCTGAACTCTTTGCGATCTTGAACGACATTTTCGCCACGAAGACGCGGGCGGAGTGGTTGGCCAAGATGCGGCACTTGCCGGCCGGCTCGCTTCAAAATTTCGAAGAGGCATTGAACTCCGAGATCGTGAAGGAGCGCGGCATGGTCCAAACGGTCGAGCATCCGCTGGCAGGACCGATCAAGCTGTTCGGCTCGCCCCTCAATTTTTCAGATACCCCGGTGCGCGAATTCGAAGCCGCTCCTTTGCTGGGTGCGCACACGGATGAGGTCATGCACGATATCGGTTATGATGACGCACAGATTGCCTCGCTTCGCGAAAAAGGCATCATCAGTTAAACGGGAGAGGTTCTGATGGGGGGGCCGATATTTCACAGTTTCGATGCGGCGCCGGACAAGGTTGCGCCCTTTAGCCATGCCGTCGAGTGCGATGGCTGGGTCCAGCTCACAGGACAAATGCCGACCGATCCCGAGGACGATACGAAGCCGCTACCAGAAGGCGTTGAGGCGCAAACGCGGCGTGTCATGGACAACCTCATTATCGTTTTGGCCGAACTTGGCCTCGATCTGTCGCATGTCCTTTCGTGTCGGGTCTATCTGACTGAATTCTATCGCGACTACGAAACGATGAACGAAACCTATAAGTCCTATTTTCCGGCGGACCGACTGCCGGCAAGAACCTGTGTCGGCGTTACGGGTCTGGCGAAGGAAGCGTTGGTCGAAATCGATATGGTGGCGCGGCGCCCCGATTAGGCGGCCTTATTTCTGCGTGACCGTATCGAAAGCTTTGAGATCGTCCGATTCATAATCCTTGAAACGCGCGGTATCGCAATGGATCGACCAGATCGACGTTTCGACCGTTCCGCTCTTTCGCTTACATTCGATCTCGCGGCCGCGCTTCAAGAGCTTCCAATTCGACTTTATGAGCTGCCGGTTATAGGCCAGCGTTTCTTCGGATTTGGTGTTGCTCCTTGAATGCGGCAGGACCACGTGGACCATTGGGGGATAGCGTTGCCCCTTTCCGATCATTACGGATTTAAAGAAACCGAACAGGCCGCCGGTCAGTGCTTCGGAAGCGAGGCCGCCGGGCTCTTCAAGCGTGCTTGAAAGCTTGCGTTTCACCGGGTCGAAGCCGCGCTTCGAACAGTAGATTGTGACGGGCGAGGCTTTAATCGGCACCGATAGAAGGCCGGACCCCTGCATGCCGTGACGATAGGCTGTACCGGATAAACGGCATGTTGCATCGTTCGGGATAACGACAAACTGGACGGTTTGAATGTTGCCGGTCGCCCCGCGCTCCTGCACGACACCCGGGCGTGCCGGTGCGGAACTGAGGTTCGGCGCGCAGCCAGCACCAAGGCCAAGACATAAAAGCAATATCGGAATTAGACGCATCTCGCACACTAGAGCGCCGTCACCCACGCCGAGTCAACTGGCTGATCCGCCGTGGCTACTTGAGTTCGGGCAGGGCTTGAAGAAAGCTATCAATCGAGCGGCCCTTGTTCATAAATAAGATGGCACAGCCCAGCATTCGATCTCGGGCTTTTCCGGCGGTCGGGCATCGGTCGATAGATGTGGCGGCGGCACCATAAGTCGGGCGAGGGTCGCCGTTGACGACGATATCAGGCAAGACCCCGACCTCGTGAATTTGTATGCCGGCCGTGGTCATGTATTTGTGGGTCGTAAACTTAATTTGGCCTTGGGCACCGAACGGAAATCTAGTCTGTACGATACCTTTGCCGTAGCTGCGGGTTCCCATAATTGTGGCGCGACGGTTGTCCTTCAGAGCGGCCGCCAAAATTTCAGATGCCGATGCGGATGCTTCGTTTTGCAAAATGAGTATTGGACTGCCGTTCACGAAGTCCCCGCGATAAGCGTCGTAGCGTCGAGACCCTTTGGCATGGCGTCCCGTCGTCGTAACGATCATCCCCTGTTCGAGGAAAGCATCCGCCAACAAGATCGCTTGACCGACAAGGCCGCCCGGATTGTTGCGAATATCGATAATGTATCCCGACGGCTTGGCACCTCCCATTTCCTTCTTGATTGCGCCCAGCGCCTTACGAAGCAGTTTCTCGGTATTTGGGCCAAAGAATGCGACCCGGATATAAGCGATGTCGCCGAACATGGCGTGGCGGACTTCGCGCACGCGAAATCGGGCCCGGGGGACGGGTAAACCGAGTTTACGGGCGCCCTTTCTTTGAATGCGCAATAAGACTTCGGTGCCGATCGGGCCGCGGATGTGGTCCATCGCTTCTTTGAGCGTCAGTCCATCGATCTCTTCTCGGTCGATCTCGACAATAATATCGCCTGGCTCGACGCCGGCCTTCTGAGCCGGACTGCCTTCGAGCGGTGCGATCACTTTGAGGCGGCCGTCGAGAATCGTCGCTTCGATCCCGATGCCGCTAATGCGTTTGCCTTTGCGCCGCATGCGGCGTTCGTCGAATGTCGCATAGGGATCACCCAAACGAACGACCATCTCGTGAATGGCCGCGTCCGCGAGGTCTTTCGCCTGNGTACCCNCAGGGTATCGCCGGATCGCGCTGGAAGAGTAATTTGCGAGTTCTCGAACGCTAAAGGGCTCGATGAACGAACGGGCGATGCGATCGATCACGCGGTGAATTAACTTCAATGATTTGTCCGCAGCGGTCGGATCGGCATCCGCCGCAACGACGCCTCGATATGCGTTATCGAGGGATTGAAGCGCTCTCTGGTCAGCCGAGTTTTGGGACTGGGGCTGCGACAAGGCCGCGCTGGCGACGAAAGTCGCCGCGAAAAGGAGCGCGCATACTTGTACTTTGGCCGACATCCTGCCTTCTCCGCAAATCTTGAGCATGCTGCGGGTTGGCTTGCCTTCTCGTCAAGGGCAGCGGCAGAAATCGCCGCTCAATTTTCGGCTAGTTGGCGACGCGCGGCCGGGCGATGTAAAGATCGTCGCGGAGTCCTTCGAAGAAGGTATCGATTTCCGGATGCGACACCGGGTCCGGATTTTCCTCGGGGACCAAATTCTGCTCGGACACGTAGGCGATATAGGGACCTTGGGCATTCTCCGCCAGCAAGTGGTAATACGGCTGCTCTTTGCGCGGCCGGTTCTCGATCGGGATCGATTGCCACCATTCTTCGGTGTTTGCGAACTCCGGGTCAACGTCGAAAATGACGCCGCGGAAGGGATGCACGCGGTGCTTAACGATTTGCCCGATTTGGAATTTTGCGGTTCGAATGTCCATTGTGTGACCGGTCGATTGATGGCCAAGTTACTGGTTATTTATAGGTCGAAATGACCAGACATGGCAATGCCGGGCACATGTGCGAGATGCTGCGGCGACTTGACGCGGCACGTTTAGGGAAGCATATCCGGCAAAACCGAATTAAGAGATGCAAGGATACGATATGTCAGGCCCTTTAACGGGAATCAGAATTCTGGATCTTACGAATGTAATTTCCGGCCCCTTTGCAACGATGATCCTCGCGGACCAAGGCGCGGACGTTATAAAAGTAGAACTTCCGGGTGTCGGCGACTTCGTCAGGTCGACCGGAAACAAGCAAGGCGGAATGTCCGCGACATTCCTGAATAATAACCGGAACAAGCGGTCCATTACGGTCGATCTAAAGGATCAACGCGGAAAAGACGTTCTGCTGAAGTTGGTCGAGAGTTGCGACGCGATGGTACAGAACTTCCGACCCGGCGTGGTCGAACGGATCGGCATTTCCTACGATGACGTGAAGAAGGTGAAGCCCGATATCGTCTATTTGTCGATTAGCGGGTTTGGAGAGAAAGGACCGTATTCTCAAAAGCCGACTTACGACCCGATCGTCCAGGCCTTGTCCGGCTTAACCACCGTTCAGGCTGGGTCCGACCAAGAACGGCCGCGGCTCATTCGTACGATCGTTCCGGACAAGGTGACGGCCCTTACGGCGTCGCAGGCGATGACAGCGGGCCTGTTGTCGAAGTTCCGCACCGGCGAAGGTCAGCACATTCGCCTATCGATGCTTGATTCCGTGATTGCCTTCATGTGGTCGAGCGACATGGGCGGTCAAACCTATGTCGGCAAGCAAATCAGCGCGCAACGTGCAGCAAGCTTCATCGACCTGATCTACGAGACGAAAGACGGATATATGAGTGTCTCGACGATGACGAATGTGCAATGGGCGGGTTTATCGCGTGCCACGGAAAATCCAGAATGGCTGGACGACGAACGTTTTCAATCCGCGGAGCTGCGCGATCTAAATATCAACGATCGACTTGAGCTGGTTCAAGGCGCACTGATCCAGAAAACAACGCAAGAATGGCTGGAGTTGCTTGAGGCCAACAATGTGCCTTGTGCACCGGTTCTAACTCGCAATGCGTTGATCGAGCATCCTCAGATTCGGGATAGCGGTATCTTGGTCGAATCAGACCATCCGCAGGCAGGGCGATTGCGGCAGGCGAGGACGGCGGCGCGATTTGAGGGAACGCCCGCAGGCATTCGCCACGGTGCGCCGCAACTCGGTGAGAACACGGACGACGTTCTGTCGGACGCAGGCTTGACCGATGATGAGATCGCGGCGCTAAGGGAGTCCGGCATCGTCGGCGGTTAGCCGGCGGATAAATTAGGCGTGAAAGACTTCCGCGTGGTGCGTTAGGGCGCGACGGAATGCGGGGCTGTTCGGACGCCGGTCCACAAAATCGGGCCGGTGCACGCCCGCGAGTTTGATGTTGGCGGCTTCGCGGAGCACGGCGGCCAACATTTCGTTATGGGCATCGCAGGCATTCTGAAAAGATTCGATAAGTTGATCGCTGAGACGCCGTCGATAGCTCATATTCGCTTTCCCCACTCGCTCGCAAAGTTGGCTGAACGTGTGGATACTGGATAACGCGAATTCTCTTAATGATCGGTTAACGCGATTAAGAAATTTGCGACAATCGGCGATTATTCTGCAGCGAGCCGGGCGGTCGCGATCTCGAGCAGAACATATGTGAATGTTTTCGTAATGATCTGCCAGCGTCCGTCGATTTTCAGCAAGCTCAGATAGTCCGTAAAGAACCGATCCCCATAAGCGATTTGCACTTTCGCGAGCGCGGCCTCCGGTCCGGAGATGTCGATTGAAATTATTCGATCGTAACGCGGTTGGTTGCGGTCTTTGGGGCTCAAGCGGTTCTCTACAAGGTCGTAGACGGCCGGCATGTCATCGTCTTCCAGTGGGCCGTCGGCGGCACTGAAAAGATGGCAATTCGGGTGAAAGATTCGTTTTAGTTTCTCGATATCGCCTTCGTAGAACCCGTCGAAAAACAGGTCTAAAGCCGAAACGATTTCCGAATAAGCTTCTCTCATCTCTCCCTCGCTCTGGTGGTTGAGCGCGTCACTGCCTAATGTAGCGCAACACAAAATAGATCGAAGATCGAAATGGACGATACTTTTCCTCAAACGGTGACACCTGCATTCAGTCCGGACGTCGATTTGGACGCTCCCGCTTATATCGATCCGACGGTGCGACTCTATGGCAAGATCAAGATCGCGAAGGACTGTAGCCTATGGCCGTATGCGGTGATCCGGGCAGAAGACCAGGAGGTTGAACTCGGTCGATACGTAAACGTGCAAGACCATGCGATGATACATATCGGTTATGGCACGGGCACAAGCATCGGCGCGTATTGTTCAATAACCCATAAGGCGACGGTTCACGGCGCAACCATCGGCGAGAATACGCTGATCGGGATCAATTCGACCGTAATGGATGGCGCTGTTGTGGGCGCGAACTGCATTATCGGCGGGCATTGTATTGTGCCGGAAGGCAAACATATTCCGGATAATTCGATTGCGGTCGGCAGTCCGGCCAAGGTTATCCGCACGCGGAATAACTTCGTCGCCAATCGACGAAACGCCATGCTCTATTATTGGAATGCGATGGCCTTCGCACGGGGCGACCACCGCGGCTGGGCTAGTCCGGAATATGCAACATGGATGGAAGCCCGGATGGCCGAAATAGGACAAGAGTTCCGGGAACGATATCCGGAAGATGCGCAAGGGTAGGTCGCCGAGGCGACCTACCCAAACGCTCTTAAATTACGCACATATCGCCGCCAGGGCCGAGTTCGAGCTCTGCGTCCGCGACGAGACTGTCCCAGTTCGCCGGCGTTCCGATCTCACGGCAAATCACCGCTGGTGACATCGCCTGCATCCAGAAGTTATGGGTTGGATGCGCGCCGCCGGCGACGATGACGATAATCTGTTCCGACGTCCGCGTAATCGGCCACATTGCTTCATTGGCGGATGCGATCGTCTCTGGCTCGGCCGCGGCTTCGATCCACTGCTTCAGGCCGGTTTCCTGAACCACCGATTGCGGCACTTTGGAATGCTCCCAAAGGAACTCTTTGATCGACTGCTTCGTGGTCCAGCCAAGATTATTGAGTTGCATGGCAACTGGCCGCGGGATCAATAGCGCACCTGGCGTACCTCTGGCCCAGCCCTGCGCGTAGTGGACGCAAGAACTGCCAAGGTAACTCGCGACCCGTCGAAGACTCTGCTCGGCTTCTTCCATCGGCTCTTCTTTGCCGACCCCGCGACGCACGATATTGGAAGCACCGGTGCCGACATAAACCGTCACCGAGTTCACGTCGCGGGAGATACCGCCTCGATCTTCGCTGACAGTACGCCAACCTTCCGGGAGTCCGTCTTCGTCTTCCGCGAAAACGGCGTTCGTGTAGCGCATGCCACCGAAAATCGCCATTGTGCCGACGCCGGCCAATGCGCCGCCAACATTCTGCTGCAAGAGACGCAAGGCACGTCCGATGCTGGCGCCCGCTGGATGCTGCGGGTCGGGGCCCAACAAGCCGAAGCCGGAATTGAGCCGGATTTCCTTGGCAATCGGTCCGTTGACGATAATCACCGGGAACGTGCTGCCCGATGTCGCCTGCAGCTTGTCGTGCTCAAGAGCAGGGTCCAGAAACGCGTCGACGGCGGCAATCAATACCGGCAGGTATTCCGGGCGCCCACCGGCCATCGCCAATGAGACGGCGATCGTCTCGACCGTCGCAATGCCGCCTTTGGGCATGATCTTGCCGATAATAAGATCGCGCGGTAGTTCCGTGCCTTTCAGGATCCACTCGACCCGTTCCCCGGTCGGCGGGTTTACGGGCAATCCGTCGCCCCAGGTGTTGCGGAGAAACAGCTGGTTCATCTGATCGCTCGCGGCTTCGTAGCCATTCGCTTCGATGCGAATCTTATCCGGGTTCCGAACGCCGGTATCGGTTGTGGCGGGTTGCCAGTCCGTCAAACCGGCACTGAAGTCCGCTGCGCGGGCCTCAACGGGTGAGATGTCGCTTCCAACCAAGAACTGATTGATCGGAAAATCCACCATGGAGAGTTCGCGGTCGAAGCCTAATCCGGCGGCCCCGTTGTAGAGGACGCCCAAGAAGTCGGTCCGGGCGAGAGTAACTGTAGGGATGCCCCTGCTTTCAATACGAGCGGCAACACGGCCGCATGCTGTCGCGCAGGCGCCTCAGGAGGCGTTCCCTATAATGACGGCGTCGACGCCGCTCGCTTCGAGTTGGTCGACGGCCTCTTCCGTATCCATCAAGGTGTTGCCCATCGGGAATTCAGATTCGGCGATCAGCGTTGCCGTTGGATATTGCTCGGCCAACCAATCTCGCAACATCGGCAACATGCGGTGCGCTTGCCACATATCGTTTGAGATGAATCCAATGGTTTTACCGTCCAGGCTATCGAGGCGCGGCGCATGCAGCCGTGTCACCTCTGTCGCGCCTGAAGGATCGAAGACTTCCAAAGCGTCCATTTTACCCTCGTCTTAGGTACTTTTTGCGTTGTTTCTACGGTATCACGCGGCGCCGGCAGCGCAAACCCGACCGGTTTGATGTAAATCAACGCACGGTCTTGGCCGACGAGCTAGAAAGGGGACAGAAAACGACAAGGAGTTAGTTATGGAAGTCGGACAAATTGCTTTTCTCTCGATGGCCGTTGGTGCCGCAGTGGTCTTTATGGCGGTAGTCGCATATTGCAGTTACGACAGTTCTTCCAAGCACTAAGTTCACGCAAGGTTGAAGACGTTTGTTTCTAGGCTATTGAAATTTCCGGCCTAACGCGCTCAATTCTGCCCGCACTTATAAACAGTAGGCGAGAATGAGCGCGTCATGGCCGCGTTGATCCAACTCGAAGGGCTGACAAAACGGTTTGGCGACTTGCTCGCGGTTGACAATGTGTCGTTGACCGTGGAGGCAGGGCAGGTTCTTGGATTCCTGGGCCCGAACGGTGCCGGTAAGACGACAACCATGCGGATGGTCGCCGGCTTTATGGAGCCGACCGCCGGTACCGCCGTCGTTTGCGGTCACGATGTTCTTCAAGATTCAGTCGCGGTTCGCCGCAATATTGGGTTTCTGCCGGAAGGTGCCGCGACCTATGGCGACATGACGGCGCGTTCCTACTTGGAGTTTATTGCCGAGATTCGGGGCTTTGATGGCGGTGAGAAACGCCGCCGCGTTCGCCGCATCGTCGAAACGGTCGCGATCGAGAACGTCTTGCATCAACGTATCGAGACGTTGTCGAAAGGATACAAGCGACGCGTCGGTCTCGCGCAATCGCTCTTACATGATCCGCCTGTTCTGATTCTGGATGAGCCGACGGATGGGCTCGATCCGAACCAAAAGCGCCACGTGCGTGAATTGATCCGCGATATTTCACACGACAAAGCGATCGTCATTTCGACGCATATTCTGGAGGAGGTCGACGCTGTTCGCGACCGTGCGGTTGTTATCGCGCGGGGTGCGTTGTTGGCGGACGGCACGCCGGAGCAACTGCGCGCGCGTGCGCCGCAGCACAATGCCGTGCTGGTGAGCGTCGCGGCCGACAAAGCACAGGCAGTTGAGGCGGTAGCTCAAGAAATCGATGGGGTAGCCGCGGTGGAGACGGTTCTGTCTGGGGACAGTTCGACGCGCCTCAGACTGCTTTCCTCGGATCGCCGGAATATGGCGCCGATTGTCGGCGAGTGGTTGCGCAGCAAAGACATACCTGTCGATGAATTGTTGGTGGAGCGTGGTTCCCTGGACGACGTCTTCCATGCGATCACGGAAGGGGATGGCAATGCGTAACGTCGTTTTGATCGCGAAACGCGAGCTGAAGAGCTATTTCGCCACACCAGTGGCCTTTGTGTTCATTGTCATTTTTTTAGCCCTGACCGGTGCTTTCGCTTTCTATATGGGTGGGTTCTTCAGCCGTGGGCAGGCGGATCTCGAACCTTTCTTCGCCTATCATCCCTGGCTCTATCTTCTCTTTTTACCCGCCATCTCCATGCGGCTTTGGGCGGAAGAACGAAAGACAGGGACCATCGAAAATTTGATGACCTTACCGATTTCAACATCGGAAGCGGTGGTTGGAAAGTTCCTGGCGGCGTGGCTGTTCTCCGGTATCTCTCTCATGCTCACTTTCCCGATTTGGGTCACGGTGAACGTGCTCGGCGAACCCGACAACGGCGTCATCATCGCGAGCTATGCTGGCAGTTTGTTGATGGCCGGCGGATTTCTCGCCATCGGCTCTTGCCTGTCTGCGGTCACAAAGAACCAGGTGATTGCGTTTATCGCGGCAGCGACGGTTTGTTTCCTCTTCACGATGAGCGGTGTCGACCTGGTGTTGAATTTTTTCCGCGGTTGGGCACCGGATATCCTCGTCGACACGATCGCGTCCTTTAGTTTCCTCACGCATTTTAACGCTGTGACGAAAGGCGTAATTGAAGCCAACGATCTGGTATTCTTCGCGTCATTGATCGTGTTTTGGCTGTTCGCAAATGTTGTCGTCGTCGAACTTCGGAAGGCGCGATAAACATGATGGCGAATATCGACAATAAACTTCGTGCCTATTGTGGCCTTGTGTTGGCCGGCATCGTGTTTGTCTGCGTGAACATCTTTTCAAGCGAAGCTTTAAACGGCGTTCGCGTGGATTTGACCGAGCGCTCTCTTTTTACGATTTCCGACAGCACTAAGACGGTGATTGCATCAATCGACGAGCCCATACTCCTTCGCCTTTTCTTCTCAAAGGGTGTGGGCGAGGTTAATCCCGACTTGGCGACCCACTTCGATCGCGTTCATGGATTGCTGAAACAGTATGTTGCGCTTTCGAACGGTAAAATCCGTCTTGAACTGCACCAACCGAGCCCTTACTCGACCGATGAGGACAGGGCGTTGGCGTACGGGTTGCGCGGAGTCGCGACGTCCGCTGCCGGAGATCCCGGATATTTTGGTTTAGCCGGCTTGAACAGTACGGACGATCAAGCGGTCATTCCGTTCTTCGCGCTCGAGCGCGAGAGCTTCCTTGAATTCGACCTGACGAAGGTCGTCTACACGCTGGTAAATCCAGTAAAGAAAGTTGTTGGTGTCATCAGTACGCTGCCGGTCCACGGCCGCCATGCACCGCCCTATGGGACGACGCCGCGATGGCCGATCATGGGGCAGCTCGACCCACTCTTCGATATCCGCGCACTCAATGCGGAAGTGCGCGATATTCCGCCGGATGTCGACCTGTTGATGCTGGTGCAACCGACACGCCTGACGAAGGCAACGCTTTACGCGATAGAGCAGTTTGTTATGCGCGGTGGCCGGGCGCTGATTTTCGTCGACCCGTATGCGGAGGCGCAAAGTATAACGGCGCGGAGCGGCCGCGAGCTTGGCCGGGACAATATCAACTTGCTCCTCGGCAATTGGGGCGTCGCCATGGTCCCGGATAAGATTGCCGCGGATATTGATGCGGCGCGGCGGATCAATATGCCGATCGACGGGCGTTTGCAGGTGCTCGACTACGTCGTTTGGCTGTCTCTACAGCCTAAGCATTTCAATCGGCGCGATATCGTGACGGCGGAGATGAGCCGCATCAACGTGGCCACGCCCGGTATCCTCGAACCGACGCGATTGCCGAAGACCGAAGTGACGCCGCTGATGACCACCGGTAACAAAACGATGCGGATTGATGTCGCTCAAGTGGCGAAGCCCGATCCGGACGCGATCGGTATGTTCCGCGATTTCAAATCGGCCAATGAATCGCACATGATCGCGGCCCGGCTTACCGGCGATGTGAAGAGTGCGTTTGCGGATGGGCCGCCACCGAACGCTTCTCGCGCACTGTCGACGAATCATTTGGCGCGTTCGGAGAAGCCGATCGATGTGATCGTTGTTGCGGATGCAGATATGCTGCACGAGAAATTTTGGGCGGACATTCGCATCGAAGGGGACCAGCAGGTTCCGACGCCATTCGCGAACAACGCGGACTTCGTCGTCAATGCGCTCGATACATTGGCGGGCGGCGAAGAACTGGTTGGACTAAGAGCGCGGCGCGAGTCGAGCCGTCCGTTCACGTATGTGGACAATATTCGACGTGAGGCGGAGCGTAGATACCGTTCGAAAGAGCGCGCGCTTATCGATCGCATCAATAATACGCAGATTGAAGTTGATGCATTGGTCGCACGAGAAAGTGCGGCGGCGGGTGCCGATGTGTTGAGTTCGACGGAACGCTCTCGGATTGACCAGTTGCGCCGTGAAATTGTCACCATGCGCCAAGAACTGCGTCAGGTGCAGCACGCGCTTCGAGAGGATATCGAACGCCTGGATGCGACGTTGAAGTTTCTCAATATCGGCGCGATTCCAATCGCGTTGGCCATCTTGAGTCTGTTGATTATCGGCATTGGCCGTTACCGGCGGAGGCTGGCTGTGTAATGCGCGCACGTACGTTTAACATTTTAGTCTTGCTGGTGATCGTCAGCGTCGCGGCTGCAGCCTATATCGTCTCGCGCAGCGCCGATGATCCACGGTTCGAAAAGATCGGCCAGCCGGTCTTTCCCGGCCTTATCGATCAGGTCAACGATATTTCCGAGCTCAATGTTGCCGGCGCGAAAGGGAGTATCACGATTCGGCGAACCGGTAAGTCTTGGCGCGTTGTCGAGAGTAGAGACCATCCGGCAAATCCGAAGGAAGTTTTCAAAGCAATCGTCGGCATTGCCGAATTGAAGTACTTCGAGCCGAAAACGGAACGAGTCGAAAAACTCGCCCGTCTTCGACTGGACGATCCCAGTAAACCGGGCTCAAAGGCGAAACGACTGACGCTTAAGGTGGGCGACCGGGTTGTTGCGGATGTAGTCGTCGGGCGGGAAAAATTATTCTTACCGGGGCTGACCGTCGGCGGCGTTTACTTCCGATTGCCAAACGAAAGCGAGAGCTGGCTTGCGCGCGGGAATCCTGAAGCCGGTGATCTTCCCAAGGACTGGCTGGCGCGGGAAATCGTCAATGTTGACGGAAAACGCGTCAAAAGCGTGACCATCCGTCATGCGGACAACGAGATCGTTCAAATCTTGAGACCGAATGCCGTTACGGCCCAATTCGTGCTGTCCGAGATGCCGGCCGGCATGAAGATCAAGTACGTTAGTGATCTGGAAAGCTTAGGCGCTATTCTCGAGCATTTGGAGATGGACGATGCGCGCCATGTCACGGATCAGACCATCGATTGGAGCGGATCGATCGTGGCGGAAGTCGAAACGTTCGACGGCGTGCGGGCGTTTCTTGAAACGGTCAATCGCGACGATATCGATTGGCTTCGCATTCGCGTTGAGGCGGCCTCGCTCGAGGTGCAGAAAGAAGTCCGCGATATTATGAAACGCACGTCGGGCTGGGTTTATATGATGCCCAAGTATGAGGTCGTCCCGATCCGGCGTCGCATGCGGGATTTGCTCGTTCCCGAGGATAGTTAGTCGTAATACTCAACGGTTGGCTGTCTGCGGCGAAGCCTTTTTCGGTGCGTATACAATTTCACTCATCATTTTTTTCAAGATTGCGGCTGCAAAAGACGCATGGTTTTTGGCTTCAACCATAAAGGCCCCCGGGCCGCCGATCACTTAATCGCGGAAATAATCCGGGAGTTCCGGCATCTCGAGGCGTTCCAGCACCAAGGCGCTGATTGTGATATCTCGCCGTAGGACATCGCGTCGGACACCGCGTAAAGACATGCCGAGGGTATTCGGTCCATCGCCCGAAATATCGATGACACGCCGCGTGCCTTCAAAATTGTTCTCGTCCATCGATTGCGCCGCGAAGGCAAGGGCATCGGCAACGGCATTGCCGCCAAGACATGGATCGTAGTCCACAACCAATAATTTCCGTCCGAACGCCGTAGCCGACTGACTGCCGTCGATGATCGTCCACGGAACGCTGAGTCGTTCGCAGCCATAGGCGGAAAACTCGATAAATGCGACCGCGATGCGTCCCAGGATGCCGCTTGTTATCGCTCTCTGAATCCGCGGATGCGTCAACGCTTCGACATAACCTTGGCGTTGAAGCAATTTTTCGTTCTCGTCGATACTACCCGACGCGTCGACGACGAATGCGAGTTCGAGATCGACGGGCACGGTTTGACCAAAGCCCGGCGTCGACGTCAGGCCGAAGGCGACGATGATCGAAAGCAGAAATCGCATTGGCGAAAGCCCATCGTTTTTTGTCAGATACCAACCGTAACGGGAATTTCGGTGCCGACCCAAGCGTTATTCTACTGTGATTGGTGCAACGGCCCGCAAATTTTGGTAAACATTTTTGTGATGTTCTTAGGTCCGCGACGGGGAGATGGGCGAGATGCCAAGCGACGATATCAAAAAGGTTCGTGAGATGATTGCGGCGCAACCGCCGCGGAGCGAAATGACCATACCGGAACGCCGCGCGAGTATGGATGGGTGGAACGAGGCGCATCCGGTGCCTGACGGCGTCCAGGTCGCGACAGCGCGCGTTGCGGACGTGCCGGTCGAATGGATCACAGCACCAAATGCGAGCGAAGATGGGCTTTTGCTGTATCTGCATGGCGGCGGTTATGTCGTCGGTTCGCCGGCGTCCCATCGTCACTTTGTTGCGAAACTGTCCGAAGAGACAGGATTGCAGGCCTTACTGGTCGACTATCGCCTCGCACCGGAGAACCCGTTTCCCGCGGCCGTGGAGGACGCGATATCGGTTTACGCTGCTTTGTTGACGCACGGATATGCGCCGGAAGACATTGTCGTAGCCGGCGATTCGGCCGGCGGCGGTCTGTTGCTATCGATGATGTTGGCGGCGATCGACCACGAAGTGCCGGTGCCGGCGGCCGGTATTTGTCTCAGCCCGTGGACGGATCTGACGGGCGAGGCCGAGAGTTTAACGAAAAACGCCGCAGTGGACCCGACGGTCAGTAAGGAATCGCTCGATTTTTTCGCCCAGCATTATCTGGGTGAGGAGGATGCCGCACCCCCGCTCGCGTCACCCCTTCACGGTGACCTCACGGGCTTGCCGCCGCTGTTGATTCAGGTCGGTAACATTGAGGCTTTACTCGATGATGCGGTCCTTCTGGACGAGCGGGCAAAGGCCGCCGGGGTTTCGTCGACGCTAGAGGTATGGGACGAGATGATCCATGTCTGGCATCGCTACTTCCCCATGCTCCAAGAAGCACGCGAGGCGAATAGCCGTATCGGCGAGTTCGTGCGCGATATTATGTCATCGCGCGCGGCCGCTGCCGAATAGGGCTCGGACCTATAAAATTCCCCACGCGCCCGTGACGCGGAGGAATGCGGCGCCGGTGCCGATGACAGCCATCATCCATAGGAACAGCGATAGCGGAAAGGATGCGGCAACCTTGATGTCGGCGATGGACGGGAGCGCATTTTCGATGGTCACAACAAGGGCAAAGACGTAAGCGAAATACGTTGCGAGATTGAAGGGGACATAAGAGAAGAAATATTGATCGATCAGGTAGGCGACCGGCAATAAAACGAGCGGGGCAAGGGCGACCGGCGGTGCTTGCCAGCCACGCAATCCGGCAAAGCTGACGCTGCCCAGAACGTAACCGGATTCGGTCGCCTTTGGTAAGAGGCTGAATCTCGTTGGCCGGGCGCCAAGTATTAATCCAAAAATATAATGAAGTAATTCGTGAAATATTGTGCCAATAGAATTTATTATCGCAATAATATAGATATTTTTAAAGTAATTTATTTTAATTCGGGCAATTAATATTGCGATTATTATTGTGAAAAAGAAGCTTTCATATAGCGATTTCGCAATTTCTTGGGTGAATTCCGGCATGGCCGGGGCCCTTTCCTAAAAGCTTGCACAGTGAATGTATTTATCGAAGCTTGATGCGGTGGAGCGTCCCGCCATCGACACGGCGAAACCGTATCTAATCGTTACACGCGGCCAGGACCTGATCGACCATTTCGCCCGCCAAGCCGACATAGTTTCCGGGGTCGCACATTGCGGCCAGCGCTTCGTCCGTCGTGTGTTGGGTGATCTCCGGCATGCCGCGTAGGACTTCCAGCAATGTGGTGTCGCGTTCGATTGCCGCCCGGCAGGCATCGTAGACGATATCGTGCGCGGTTTGCCGCCCAAGGGCGGATGCAAGGCCCATCATGACGGCTTCCGAGACGATCAATCCGTGCGTCGCGTCGAGGTTCTTGCGCATCCGGTCTTCTTGCACTTCCAGGCCCGGCAAGATGTCGACCGCATGCATCAGCGCGGCGGAAGCGGCGATAAAGGCACGGGGCAGGGCGATCAGCTCAAATTTGTAAGGGCCGCTGCCACGTTCATGATCTTGTACCATGCCGCCCAGCATCATATGGACGTCTGCGCGGACCGTCTCGGCGGCCACCATCATCATTTCCGTGCCAACCGGATTTCGTTTTTGCGGCATCGTGCTGCTGGAGCCGCGTCCGGGGAGGAAAGGCTCGTAGACCTCGCCGACTTCCGTCTGCATCATTAGCGCGATATCGCAGCCGATTTTCGCCAAAGTCCCCGTAACCAAGCCGAGGAATGTAACTGATTCCGTCAGCGTGTCGCGCATCGTGTGCCATGTCGCTTCGGGTGTGCGGAGGCCGAGCTCCTTCATCAATCCGTCTTGAATGGCGAAGCCGTGCTCGGTCAAAGAAGCGAGTGTGCCGGCCGCGCCGCCGAATTGTCCGACCAGGACGCGGGGTTTGATCTCTGCCAAACGTGTCCGATGCCGTTCGATACCGGAAAGCCAAACCGCGACCTTAAAGCCAAACGTTACGGGCAAGGCGTGTTGGCGATGGCTGCGGCCGGCGACCGGTGTGTCCCGATATTTACGCGCGAGATCCTGTAATGCGCGCGATATCTTGGTGAGGTCTCGCTCGATCGCCTCGAATGCCTGACGCACTTGAAGCACCAAAGCGGTATCCATGATGTCCTGCGTCGTCGTGCCGTAGTGCGCCCACTCGCCGAGTCCGTTCGGGACCGCGGCGACAATCTCTTCGACCACCGGCAGAATAGGCGCGCCGACGACTTGGGTCCGCTTTTCGTATCGCTCAAGGTCGATGTTCTGAAGGTGCGCGTGTTCGATGATGGCGTCGGCGGCTTCTTGTGGAATGATGCCGAGCTTGGCTTGCACCTTCGCGAGGGCGCGCTCCACCTCAAGATAAGCGCTAATCGTGCTCCCGTCGGAGAATATGGCGCGCATCTCGTCGCTGCCGAGGAGATCCTTGAACATGATGGATTCGTGTGCGGTCGAGGGCATCGGACTGACTCCGTCTGAGGGCGTGAGCCACGCAGTATTCCCCAATCCGGGAGGCCGGTCTAATGCAATGAAGGGGGCGGTGGCGCGGGAACCTAGCCGGTTTCGTCAACGCGGATACGACGCACGCGGATCGCGTCGGATTTCACTTCTTGACCGTCCGAGAGCCGGCAATAGCGAAGCCCAACCGCTTCGCCGGTATCTTTCTCGGTAATTTCGACTTGGGTGCCGACTTCCGGCTGGCGCCACTTCTGTCCCCATTCCGCGAGCGCAAGGATGGCCGGCCGGAGTTCCAATGCCTTCGGCGTGAGTGAATAGGTAAACCGTCTCGAGTCTGGGATTGGGCGTCTTGCCAAGAGGTCCGCTTCGACCATGCGTTTGAGCCGCTGCGCTAATAAATTGCGCGAAATACCCAAGCCGTTTTGCAGCTCGTCAAACCGCTTCGGCCCGCCCAAGACATCGCGGATGATGAGAAGCGTCCATTGGTCGCCGACCACGGAAAGCGTATGGGCGACGGGACAGTCTTGGCGCGTATAGGTTTGGACGCTCATGGTGGGATTATAATAAGTTTACTTTATGAACGAAAGTATATAAGTTCAAAAAATGAACCTTACGTTTTCTTCATGAATAAGGCAAAGTCCAATCACTTGGACCTCATGCTGCAGGCGCCCGTCCCGGAACTGCTCTGGCGGCTAGCGGGGCCGAACGTCGTCGCGATTACGGTGCTGACGGCGGTCACGTTTGCAGATGCCTGGTTTGTTGGGCAATTGGGGACCGTGGCGCTGGCGAGTTTAGCCTTGGTCTTCCCGTTTCAGACATTGATGCAAATGATGGCCGGTGGCTCCATCGGCGGTGGCGTAACGTCTTCCATGGCACGCGCCCTCGGAAAGGGAGATGAAGAGACGGCGACGCGGGTGCTATGGCATGCGATTCTGATCGGGGCGGGGATGTCACTCTTATTCGTTGTCGTTCTCGGTGTTTTCCCGCAGCCGATTTTCGTTTTGCTTGGGGGCGAAGGGACCGCCTTAGCGGGGGCGGTTGCATATGCGCGGATCGCCTTTGGTGCCGGCGTCGCAATCTGGATGCTCTATATCTGTGCCGCCGCCCTTCGGGGCATGGGCGATACGGTGACGCCGTCTCGGGCCATTACGGTCGCCAGTTTGGTCCAGGTCGGCCTTTCCGGCGCGTTGACGCTGGGTTGGGTGGGCTTACCGGCGTTGGGTGTGACTG
>PAZH01000020.1 GCA_002716125.1 Rhodospirillaceae bacterium | reverse complement strand
ACAGGCTCATCCTTCGACAGGCTCAGGATGAGGCGAAATTTTATGTAGAGCCCCTCACCCTGAGCCTGTCGAAGGGCGAGGGCGAGGGCGAAGACGGGCGGCTCAATCCGCGATTTCGAACTCGCCGTTGATTTCGACGACAATGTCGTGGGGCAGGCCGCCTGCGCCGATGGCGGTGCGGGCATGTTGACCGAATTCGGGACC
Source organism: Rhodospirillaceae bacterium (assembly GCA_002716125.1). Lineage (GTDB taxonomy): Bacteria > Pseudomonadota > Alphaproteobacteria > UBA8366 > UBA8366 > UBA6544. The sequence continues at coordinate 107,558 of PAZH01000020.1, read as the reverse complement.
CCAAAGTTCGTAGACGAAGTCGGACGCACCGTCGATGACCTTCGGATAATTCCGGAAGTCGGCCGCCCCATTGACCATGCCAAAGAGGCGAATGACCCGTTTCACGCGATCGAGATCGCCGGTGAATTGTTTCAGCGAGGCGACGATCATCAGCATCACCGCCCGGGCGGTGGCATAGCCTTCCTCGATCGATACATCCTCGCCAACCCGGCCCTTGGTGCGGACCCCCGGCAGGTCTGACAACCCAGGTCCGTGGCCCGACACATAGAGAATTGAGCCAACCTGGACGACAGCCGTGCGGTTTGCATTCGGGTAGGGCCAGGGTTCCGGCAGTTCGAAACCCATCTCGGCTAGTTTGTCTTCGATCCGACTCACGATGCGGGCGGCGCCAGAACGTTCATACCCTTCTCCACGGCGGGGCGGGCACTCATGTCATCGAACCAACGTTTGACGTTCGGGAAATCCGCGAGGTCGACATTTTGCCAGTCATAGCGGGCGACCCATGGGTATGTTGCGATATCGGCGATGGTGTATTCGTCGCAGCCGAGATAAGCGCTCTCGCCCAGACGGCCATTCATGACCCCATAGAGCCGGCGGGCTTCGTCGCCATAGCGCTTCTTGCCGTAAGGTATGTCTTCTTTCGCGGCGCGTTCGAAATGGTGGACTTGGCCGAACATCGGGCCGACGCCGCCCATCTGCCACATCAGCCAGACAAGCGTTTCATATCGCTTGCGCTCGTCCGTCGGGTTGAACTTGCCGAACTTGTCCGCGAGGTAGAGCAAGATGGCGCCAGATTCGAACATTGAATAAGGCGCGCCCCCCGGCCCGTCACTGTCAACGATGGCCGGAATCCGGTTGTTCGGGCTGATCTTCAAGAAATCCGGCGCGAACTGCTCGTCCTTGCCGATATTGATTAAATGGATGTTGTAGTCGACGCCGAGTTCCTCGAGCATGATCGAGATTTTGCGACCATTCGAGGTGTTCCAAGCGTAAAGATCGAGGGTCATATTCGTTTCTCCGGGTTGCTGCCGCCCGATCACGATTTTCGCGCGCGGGCTTGCAATTTTGGCCGGGATGCTAGACTCCATGCCGGACGTTGGCAAACCGAACCACCGGGGGCAGAAAACATGGTGGCCTATCTGATCGCGGATATCGAAGTCACCAATCCGGAAGGCTTTAAGAAATACCAAGAGGCGGTCCCGGCCACGATTGCGAAGCACGGGGGCAAATACTTGGTCCGAGGCGGCGACGTAGAGCCGAAGGAAGGCGATTGGACACCGACGCGGATGGTTGTGCTCGAGTTCCCGAACATGACCACGTTGAAGAAGTGGTACAACTCGGACGACTATCAAAACATTATCGCCGACCGCACAGACAACTCGAACGGCAATATGGTCTTCGTCGAGGGATATTGACCGGGACTGACGATATCTACGAGCGGCTAAAGGCCAGCGCCGAGCGCATCGAAACGCCTTTTGTGGACGGCAACGGTCGCTTGGTCTGGTGGTGTTGGGGTGAAGGCCCAACGCTCCTCATGTTGCATGGCGACTATGGCTCTTGGACGCATTTCATCCGAAATATCGATGCGCTCTCCGAGCGCTACCGGCTGATCATTCCGGATATGCCGGGTTACGCATCATCCGATCTTCCGCCGCTCGATGATATCGTCGTCGATTCGTCGCAAATGCTGTGCGACCACCTCGATACCATCATTGGGGCTAACGAAAACTACGATATCGTGGGCTTCTCGTTTGGCGGCATTTATGCCGGGCAGATGGCGACAATCCATAAAGACCGGATCGGGACCGTTGTCTTGATCGGTACCGGCGGTATGGGGGTGGATGAAGCGCCGCATACCCGGCGAGAGATGCAGCGATTGTCGCGCGATATGGACTACGAAACCCGGGCTGCCATTCACCACAATAACCTCTGCGGTGTGATGTTCGCGCGGGATGAGACGGCGGACGATCTGGCAATTCTGCTGCAAGACGAGAACACCGGCCGCACCCGCATTCGTGCCCGCGGCATACCCGAAAGCGATGTGTTGTTCCGCGCGTTTCCGGATTGTACGGCGCGCTTTACGGCGATTTGGGGTGAACGGGACGCCTATGCGGTCGACGCGGTACCGGAACGCGAGCAGATGCTTCGGAACTTTTACCCGGATCTCGATTTTCGCACGATCCGGGGGACCGGGCATTGGGTCATGTATGAAGCGCCGGACGCATTCAACGAGATCGTCTTGGAGATGTTAGCGTGAGTGAGAAGGAGAAGGATGGCATGAATTTAAAGGATAGGATCGGCGTCGATCTCGGTCGGCGCGTCTCCTTGGAGGACGGCGTCGACTGGGCGATTGCGAAGGGTGTCAAATTTATCGACGCGCAATTGGATATTGCGCCGAACGGCCTTACGGATTTCGACGAGGCGCGATGTGCGCCGATCCGCGAAAAGGCGGCGGCAAACGGTATTCACCTCGGCTTGCATACGCTGTCGGGCGTCAATATCGCCGAATATTCACCCTATTTGAGCGAAGCGATTGATGCCTACTTAAAAGCCTATATCGATGTCGCCGTTCGTTTGAAGGCGGAGTGGATCGTCGTACATCCCGGCCACCATTTCGGCGATAAAGAGGCCCGCATGGAGGCCGCCGTCGGCCATATCGAAAAAGCGTCGCGTTATGCCGAGGAAGTGGGCGCCGTCCTCTACCTTGAGAATATGAATTGGGAGCCGGATCTGGCCGAAGTCCATTACCTCGCGCATACGGTGGCGGAGGCGCAGTACTACTTCGAGCGGCTGACGTCACCGAATTTGAAATGGTCGTTCACAGTCAACCACGCCCATCTGGTCCCGGACGGTATCGATGGATTTATCGATGGGCTGGATATGAGTCGATTGGGCGAAGTCCGTATTGCCGACTGTACCGGCGAATACGAAGTGCATATGCGGCCCGGCGAGGGAAACATCGATTTCGGCAGTATGTTCCGTCGCATCGAAGATTCGGGTTTCAATGGGCACTATATGAACGCCTTCGGGTCGCTCGACGATATGAACGACGCGCGGGATTACCTTGTGGCGCGGGCTGAAGACGCCGGCGTGGCCGTGATTTGATATAGATCATTACGACCTCTCGCGTCATTGACGCATATGTGACTTCATGTGTTGAGCGTACCTGGATATGGTGCGTGGCAGATTAGTAAAGGGTGAAGGACGATATTATGGGACGATTACGCGGTCTGGCGATCGGTATCGCTGCTTCGATACTGCTCCTTGCGGGAGGTGCGGATGCGGCTGCGCCGAAGCGGGTTAAGGTGTCGGGAGACATAATCGATACGTGGTGTTACATCACGGAGATTATGTATGCACTTGGTACGGCACATCATCGCTGCGCGATCTGGTGCGCTGTTGGCGGTATTCCCGTGTCGCTCAAAGGGAATGACGGCAACACCTATATGGTCCTCAAGATGGAAGGTGACGCGACCAGCGTGGCGAACCCGGCTATTTTAAAGATTCAGAGCCACGAGGTGAGTGTCGAAGGCGACCTCTATGAGCGTGACGGTGTGAAGTATTTGATTGTGACGCAAGTTCATGACGACAAGGGTGTCGTAAATATGACTCACGAGGAACACGGGGTGCAGCCATGAGGAAGTTTTTGACATTGGGCGCCGCCTTTACGGTCCTTTTTGGTATCTCGACGGCGCAAGCAGCCGATGGTTGGGGGATCGCCGGCGAGAAAGTCGTGCGATGGGACGCCAAAGTCGTCGATATTCTCTGTGAGTTGAGCGGCGATTGCCCGGCGAATTGCGGTGATGGCAAACGTCAATTGGGCCTGTTGAAGGATGACGGCACGCTCTGGCCCGTGGTGAAGAACAACGATCCGTTCGTCGGAGGCGTGGACGATTTGATCCAATTCTGCGGCAAGAAGATCACGGCGGATGGCCTCGAAATCCACAATGCGAAGATGAATATCTTCCAGCTGCAGTTTAAGCGTCTGGCACCCGACGGGAAGTGGAGCCGCGCGAACTGGTTCACCAAGAATTGGGCGAAGCGCAACGGTGCCGAGGACGGCAGCGGTTGGATTTGGGAAGATAAGACCGTGCAAGAACTGATTGCGAAAGACGGTGTGCTGGGCGTGCCGGGAATGAAACCGAAGGAATGATGACGTCATTTGGACGACGTCTGGCCGGAATTTTATTGTGCGCCGGACTGCTTGCGGGGAGTCCGGCGGCCGCAAAAGATTCGCCTTTCCCCTTCCCGATCGGCGGGCCGTTCACCCTGTCCGACCATGCGGGTAAGCAGGTCACCGACCAGAATTTTTGCGGTCGCTATATGCTGATCTATTTCGGCTACACGTATTGCCCGGATATTTGTCCCACGAACCTGCAGGTCATGGGAACGGCCCTCGAATCTCTAGGAACAAAGGACGCTGCGGCGGAAGCCAAAGTCACGCCTGTCTTCATTACCGTCGACCCGAAAAGAGATAAGGGCGAGTTTCTAAAAGAATATGTGGCGAATTTTCATCCGCGCATGATCGGCTTGCGGGACGACAAGGCGCAGACAAAGGCGGTCACTGACGCTTATCGTATTCATGCGATGAAGGTCGTTCCCGAGGGATATGAGCCTGAAGATTATCTCGTGAGTCACAGCTCGATAATCTTTTTGATGGGGCCCGACGGAAACCTGGTGACGCTATTTCCTCATGATACGACGCCGGAACGCATGACGGCGGTCCTGCACAAATATCTCAGCGGCGAAGCTTCTTAGCCGAAGAGCACCAGCAAAATAATCCCAAGCACGACGAGCGCGATGCCGCAAAGCTCCTTTGGCGAGGAGCGTTCTTTAAAGAACCAATAAGATGCGGCCAGTGTGAAAACGAATTCGACTTGCGCCAGCGATTTTACGTAAGCGGCTTGTTCAAGTGTGAAGGCTGTAGCCCAGCCGATCGTTCCCATGACGCTGGTGATGCCGACGAGCAGACACACTTTGAAATTTCGCCAGACGATCAAATATTGCGCCGGATTGGTGACCAAGACGAAGAGGCAAATTGCGACCGTTTGCATGGTCAGCATGAAGATCATCGTCAACGCCGCGCGGAAGAGGAAGTCTTCCATACCGAGCAAGAGAGTGGCCTTCCGCATCGTCAGAGATGCGATGGCGAAAAAGAGCCCGCAAACAATACCGATCCAGGCGGATTTATCCGCGAGGAGGGTCAGCAATTGGCCGCCTCTGATACCGGTTTTCGCGACCGTTATCAGAATCACGCCGGAGACGCTGATCAAAATCGCGCCCCAGCCGTATATGACGATGGCCTCGCCGAAGAAAAGTGCGCCGACAATCGCCGTCAGGAACGCTTCCGTCCGCGCGTATGCCGTGCCGACGGCAAAGTTGCGTAACGAAAACAGATAGACCAACAACGCCGTCGCGATAATTTGGCCCGCACCGGCCGTCGCCGTGTAAGCGATAAAATCCCAGCCGATATCGGGGAATGTTTCCGTTCGGCGTGTATTGAGGAACCACAAATACAAAAGCCCGAACGGAAGTCCGAACAGAAACCGAACCATCGTTACCGAGATCGTATTTAACTCGGACGTCAGGTGCTTTTGTGCGGCCGACCGGATGTTCTGCACGAAAGCGGCGAAAACGGTGATCGGAATCCAAAGCCAGGAAAATGCGACCATGTCGGCTTTCCATTAAAGATGATTCAATTCTGTCCCCTTCGGACAAACAGGAAATAGATGGAAAACACTCGCTATTCAAAAGATAATCTCTCATAGTTTATATGAGAAAAACTCAAGGCATGATGACCGATGGCCCTTTTACCGCCGCTCAATTCGTTGCTGACCTTTGAAGCTGCGGCTCGTCACCTAAACTTTAGTCACGCCGCCGAAGAATTAAACGTCACGCCCTCGGCCGTAAGCCATCAAATCAAGGAACTTGAAAAGCGCCTCGGCGTTTCCTTGTTTGAACGTTTACACCGCGGTCTGGCCTTGACCGCAGCAGGCGAGGCGTTGTTGCCGGGCATTCGCGCGGGGCTCGCCTCGTTCAGCCAGGCCGTCGACGGTTTGCAATCCAGGTTCCTACAAAACGCATAGACGGTGTCGGTCCCGCCCTCGGTTGCGATGAAATGGCTTGTCCCACGCCTGGCCGCCTTTAAACAAAATCATCCTGATGTCGATGTCCGTCTATCTTCGGATATCGCGCTACCGGATTTCGGTCGCGAAGACGTCGATATTGCCATCCATAACGGGTATGGCGATTACCCCGGTCTTGAAAGTGAACGTTTGGTTTCCAATTCCGTCGCACCGATGTGTAGCCCACTCTTGCTTTCCGGTGAACGGCCGTTGCGATCGCCAAGCGATCTGAGAGATTTCACACTGTTGCACGATATGGGGCCATCGGAAGCGGATGACGCGACATACGACTGGGACACGTGGTTGCGTCAGCATGGCGTGGAAGGGGTCGACGCGTCTTTGGGGCTTCGCTTCGGCACATCGGCCGATGTATTGAACGCTGCCGTGGCCGGCGCCGGTGTCGCCATTGGAAAAACAGCCCTTGCGGTTGACGACCTGCGAGCGGGCCGATTGATTTGTCTCTTCGACTCGGTTGTCCCAGAGGAGATGGCGTATTACGCCGTGTACCGCCCGGGTGCGCTGGAACAGCCAAGAGTGCGCGTTTTCCGGGATTGGCTCTTCAGCGAGTTTGCTGAAATTTAGCCGCTGGGGCGGTCGCCTGGCAGGTCGTTCGGTTTCAGTATCCGAAGGACGATCGGACCTATCAGCATAATGAGTGCGACATGAGAGAAGGCGATGCCCCAGTTCATCACCGTCTCGCCGCCGAGGGTGTCGAGGATGACACCGAGAACCAACGGTCCGACAAACCCGCCGCCGTAACCGAGCATCGCATGGACCGCAAGTGTCGCCCCGCGGCGGCCGGTCTCTGCATTGCCGACGGTGCCGGCGGTAAGCGACGATGAATCGGCGTAGATTATCGCATTGTAAGTTAAACAGACCATTGCCGCGACGCCATACCCCAAGCCTGCGCTGAAGCCGATCAAGACGGCGAACATCATCGAAACAATCATGACGATAAAGATCCAGCGTCGCCGGCCGATGCGGATCGCGATTTCGTTGCCGACGATACTCATCATCGTGCCGATCAGTTCCATCAGCATGGCGATTACGGTCGGAATGAAGAAATTCGGTTGATCGCCTTGCGCCGCGGTAAATACCAGAAAGGCGACGACCCACGACCGCAGCGTAAACATTTCCCAGGTGTGGACACAGTAGCCGATGGCGTAAGCCATGGCGGATTTGTTCTTCAATACAGGCAGGAATTCGAATGGATGAGATTTCTCGGTTTGCGGTGGTGGTTTGCGGCTCGGCACACATGTGATCATGATGATAAGTGCCGTAAAACTACCGAGGGCGGAGATGATGAAGGCGGTTTGCCAGTCCAGGTGTTCCGCCGCGTACCCCGCGATAAGGAAGGAAAGCGCGCCGCCCGCGCCGATGCTGCCCGCGTGGAAAGCCACCGCACGTGACTGTTTGGGGCCTTCAATTAAATCGGCAAGCGCCTTCAAGCCCACCATATAGGTGCCGCCCCAGCCGATTCCGGCGAGCATCCGGAAGAGCAATCCACCCCAAAATTCGTTTGCGATAAACGCCATGCCGAGATGCGATAAAAAGGTCAACGTGACGAAGCATATGTATACCCGACGCGGGTCGACACGGTCGGTCAGGGGCAAAATAAAAGGTACCGACATTGCGTAAGCGAGGAAGATGATGCCGGAAAGCCAGCCCGCTTCCGTATGCGTAATCCCCCATTCCGTGAAGAAGGTGGGTAGCAGGGCGGAGAATGTAAACGACCCGATTTGCGTAAACGCTTGAGCGCTGCAAACCGTGGCGATGAGGAAGACGGCTGACGTACGAAGCGCCGACATTTTGTTGTGCCCCGCGCACTGTCCGACCGAACGTTGATACGGTCGCGCTTTCGTCGACAGAGTGAAAGACGCACCGTCCAGCTGCCATCATGCCGTTAGAAGGATCAGCCCGCAACGACGCGCGAGGTCGTCTTTATGAAGTTTTGGTTTCAGGCGGTTTTGGTGGGAAGAGAATCCGCACTGTGGTTCCGGATCCGACTTCGCTTTCGATCTCAATGGACCCGGCATGTAGGTCAACAATACCTTTCACCAACGGTAGGCCCAAGCCGGTCCCTGTTGCACTTTCATCCAAGCGCACAAAGGGTTCGAAAATACTCTCTATCTCGGTATCAGGGATGCCGATTCCCGAATCCGAAACAACAACCTCGATAGTGCCGTCCGCCTTCCGATAGGCGGAAACGCTGACTTTATCTCCGTCCTTGGAGAATTTAACGGCATTGGAAAGTAAATTTATGACGACTTGCTTTATCGCACGGCGATCACCGTAGATCATCAAGCTATCGGGGACGTTTTCCCTTTCTAGAACGACATTTCCGTTCTTGGCTGCATTTTCTATGAGTTCGAAGCTCTCACCTATGATGTCGGATAGAAGATACTCTGCCGGCTCAAGATCGACATGGCCGGAACCCATCCGCGCGATGTCTAAGGTGTCATTGATGAGGGAAAGCAGATATCCGCCACTTTCATGGATGTGCGTCGCGTATTCTTGATATTTCGGATTGCCGAGAGGACCCAGCCGTTCGTCGCGGATTGTTTCCGAGAACCCGAGAACGGCATTGAGAGGCGTTCGGAGTTCGTGATTCATATTCGCGATGAACTGTTCCTTGGCTTGAGCGGCTTCTTCAGCGCGTTTTGCTTCGTTCTGCGCAAACGTCACTGTATCCAAAAGCTCATCATTCTGCGCTTTCATCCTTTTCGCGGCATCGTCGAGTAGGACAATTACACGAAGGCAGAAATAGAGCATGAACGGCGCAGTGAGGGCCGGTGCGAGGATTGGCAGCAATATCGGCGTCAAGCTGAGGGTAAAATCCGCGAGATAATAATAGAGATGGCAAAGTGCCGAAGACGCCACGATCGCAAATAGAGTTCCATACCCGATCGTCGGCCAAATCCCGAAACGCCGGACGGAAGCGACCGGATACGAAAACCAACGAGGCAATGGAAGCTCGTTGTTCGTCCACGATGGGTCCGCGTTTTGGTCGCTATTCAACATTGCCTTACCGGTCAGGCAGTTCGCTAACTCTGTAGCTTCTTTTTTAACAACTCGTTGACGGCTTGTGGGTTTGCTTTGCCTTGCGTCTCTTTCATAACCTGACCGACGAACCAGCCGATGATCTTCTCGTTTCCGGAGCGGTACTGTTCGGCTTGCGCCGCACCGCGTTCGATTACAGCGTCGACGATGGCTTCGATCTCGCCCGTATCGGTAATTTGCTTCAGGCCTTTCTCGTCAACGATCGCGGCCGCGTCTTTACCCGATTCGAACATTTCGTCGAAAACGTCTTTCGCAATCCGGCTGGAGATCGTGCCGTCCGCCAAGAGATCGAGCAGACCACCTAAGGCGTCCGCGCTGACCGGACTCTCCGATATCGAGAGACCGGCCTTGTTCAAGCGGCCGAAGAGGTCGCCGGTGACCCAATTGGCGGCTTGTTTTGCATCGCGACCGGTGGCCGATGTTTCGAAAAACTCAGCGGTCTCCCGATCAGCGACCAGAACACCTGCGTCATACGTGGAGAGCTCAAATTCGCTGATAAACCGCTGCTTCCGTTCGTCCGGAAGTTCGGGGAGAGACGCCTTCAGTTCCTCGATAAACTCTTGCTTTAAATCCAGCGGCAGCAGGTCCGGATCCGGGAAATACCGATAATCGTGTGCATCCTCTTTCGAGCGCATCGACCGGGTCTCACCGCGGTTCGGATCGAACAGCCGCGTTTCTTGATCGATCGTACCACCATCTTCGATGATCTCGATCTGGCGTCGCGCTTCGTATTCGATCGCCTGTTTTAGGAAACGGATAGAATTCACATTCTTGATTTCGCACCGCGTGCCGAGCTCATCACCCGGATGGCGTACGGAAACGTTGGCATCGACCCGGAGTGAGCCTTCCTGCATGTTGCCGTCGCAAGATTCAATGCAGCGCAGAATGGCGCGCAATTTCTCGACATAGGCACCCGCTTCGTCCGAAGAACGCATGTCGGGCCTCGAGACGATCTCCATGAGGGCGACACCGGCTCGATTAAGGTCGATGAAGGATTTTGTCGGATGTTGATCGTGGATCGACTTGCCAGCGTCTTGTTCCAAGTGAAGCCGTTCCACACCGATACGTTTTGCTTCGCCGTCGGGTAGGTCTATTTCGATCTCTCCTTCGCCGACTATCGGTTCTTCGTATTGAGAAATCTGATAGCCGAACGGTAAGTCCGGGTAGAAGTAGTTCTTCCGCGCGAAGATAGATCGCTTGTTGATTTGGGCGTTAATGGCCAATCCCGTCCGGACAGCTTGGCGGACAGCGGTCTCATTGAGGACCGGCAGCATCCCCGGCATTGCGGCATCGACGAGGCTGACTTGAGTGTTGGGCTCGGCACCGAATGTGGTGGGTGCTCCGGAAAATAGTTTCGCCTCAGACGTTACCTGTGCATGGACTTCGAGACCGATAACCATTTCCCAGTCGCCTGTCGCGCCTTTTAAAAGGTTCGCCATTGTCTAACTCCCCGCCAACGTTTGCGGCTGCCCGCTGAATTGGGCGGCGTCTTCGAGGTGCTGACCCACCAGGAAAACCGTTTCTTCGTCAAAGGGTTTGCCGATGACATGTAAGCCCAATGGGAGCCCGTCTCTGGATAGACCGGCCGGCACCGAGATTGCCGGTAGTCCTGCCATGGAGGCCGGAACGGTGAGAACGTCGTTCAGATACATCGCGATGGGGTCGTCCATTTTCTCACCTTGCGCGAACGCAGCGCTCGGCGTTGTCGGCGTCAAAATCGCATCGACTTTCTCCCAGGCGTTGCGGAAGTCGTCGGCGATCCGCGTGCGCACTTTCTGAGCTTTGAGGTAGTAGGCGTCGTAGTATCCGGCGGACAGAACGTAGGTTCCGATCATAACGCGGCGCTGGACTTCTTCGCCAAAGCCGGCGCCGCGGGTATTCTCATACATCTCCTGCAGCGTATCCCCGTCCTCTCGTAAGCCATAGCGAACGCCATCGTAGCGCGCGAGATTGGACGATGCCTCAGCCGGCGCAACGATGTAGTAAGCGGGCAATGCGTACTTCGTGTGGGGCAGGCTGATATCGACAATTTCAGCACCTGCAGCTTTTAGCCATTCGACGCCTTCGTTCCAAAGATTTTCGATCTCGATCGGTGTCCCGTCGATCCGATATTCTTTCGGCACGCCGATACGTTTGCCGCGCAGGTCTCCGCCCAGCGCTGCTTCGTAGTCGGGGACCGGAACATCGACGCTGGTCGAGTCTTTGGGGTCGTGTCCGGCCATTGCGCCTAACATGATGGCGGCGTCACGGACGGTTCGCGTCAGCGGACCCGCTTGGTCCAGCGATGACGCAAAGGCGACCACGCCCCAACGCGAGCATCTGCCATAGGTCGGTTTCATGCCGACGATGCCGCAGAAGGACGCCGGTTGCCGGATCGAACCGCCGGTATCGGTACCGGTTGCTGCGATCGCGCCATGGGCGGCGACGATCGACGCGGAGCCGCCGGAGGAACCACCAGGAACGTATTTCTTATTGTCGGTTGCGCTGGTACGCCACGGGTTCTCGACGGCGCCGTAGTGGCTCGTCATATTCGACGAACCCATCGCGAATTCGTCCAGGTTCGTTTTCCCGAGCATTACCGCGCCCGCGTTCCATAAATTTGCACTGACGGTGGATTCGTAGGCCGGCGAAAAGCCGTCGAGGATATGGCTCGCGGCGGTTGTCAGAATCCCTTCGGTACAAAAGAGGTCTTTCATGCCGATGGGTATGCCTTCCATCGCGCCGGCCTCGCCCGACGCCAACCGGGCCTCCGACCGCTTCGCCATGTCCATCGCTTGTTCAGGCGTCTCTGTAATGAACGCGTTTAGGGGGCGCAGCGCCTCGACGGCTTCGATATAGGATTCGGTGAGCTCGACGGCGCCGATTTCCTTGCTGCGGAGCTTGTTGCGCGCTTCGGCGAGCGTGAGCCTTAAAAGTTCGCTGTTCATTCGACGACTTTCGGAACAGTGTAAAAGGCGCCCTCGGCCTGGGGTGCGTTCCGCAAAACTTTATCCGGGGCGCCACCATCGGTAACAACGTCGGCGCGCTGCGGCGCTACGGTTTCGACAACCGACGTCATGGGCTGGACGTCATCGGTATCGACCTCGGATAACTGCTCGATCCAACCGAGAATATTGTTCAGCTCGCCCGCCAACGGTTCGAGATTCTCTTCCGGCACTTTGACGCGTGCCAAGGTGGCGATTCGGCGCACGGTTTCCTGATCGAGGGCCATGTTTCTCTCCGGGGCTTGTCGGGACGCGGCGGAAGCTATCACCGGCCCCTGAATGCGGCAAGAGATAGGGATTATACGGTATTTGCGCGCGCGAACCTATTGGCCGCGTCCGACCCCGCCTTCCGCCCAAAGACAGCGCCGCGCATGACGGATGTGGCGCCCGTATAGGTCCGATAGTAAATGCCCATCGTCTCGCCGGCCGCATAGAGACCCGGTATGGCATCGCCATCCATATTGAGGACTTGGGCTTCTGCGTTTGTCTTGAGACCGCCAAAGGTAAAACACACGGCGGAGATAATCGGCCACGCGAGATAGGGCGGCCTGTCGATAGGGCGCGCCCAATGGGTTTTGCGAGGATCCAAACCGGACGTGGCGAGACCGTCGGGTTTCTTGGGGTCGAACCGTGACAAATCCGGCGGACAGGCGGCGTTGTAGGTTTCCAGCGTGGAGACGAGCGTTTCTTCATCAAGCGCCAACTTGTCCGCGAGTTCCTGGAGGGAGCCGGCTTCAATCGGCGGTTGGTCGCTCCGGACGGCTTTTCGCCAGTTGTCGATTTCTTCCATCCGGGAATCGTGGATCGCATAGGCGATCCCCTCGGGCTGCTTCAAGATGATCCGCGTGACGGCTTCGTAAGTCGCATCGACGGAGTCCGGCGCCTCATCTGTGAAGCGTTTGCCTTCGCGATTGACCAAAACACCGTACGCGTAACTCAGGACGACAGGCTCGATCGCACCCGAGCGCGGATCGATAGGCTGTGCATGGAAACTGCCGAAGTCGCCCGCCGGTGCCGCACCGATATCGAGCGCCATTCGTATGCCTTCGCCCCGATTGTAGTATCCGCCGCGCGCAATCGGCCGGACCCATTGGGCATCGGGGCCTAGATAATGGCTCAACATTTCCGGGTTACCCTCGAATCCACCGCACGCGAGGATGACGCTTTTCGCTTTGAGGCGTAGGGGGCGATTGTTCGTGCTGACGGCCTCGAGCCCGCGGACAGCGCCGTTGTCGTCGAGCGCAATCGACTTGGCGGTCGTTCGATAATGGATCGAGATATCATCCGGAACGGACTCCGCATATTCCGCGAGTGCTTCCAGGAGTGCGCGGCCGCCGCCGATCAGCGCAATTCGTGTCGTGGATTCCGAAATGAAATAGTTCGGCAGAAAATCGAACGAGACACCGAACGATTTCAACCAATTCAACGTCGGCCCCGCGGCGTCAGCGAAATTCGAGATGAGGTTTGGGTCCGTGAAATTGAGGGTCTTGAGGACGGATGGCCAATCCGAGAAATCCCGCACCGCATCTTTTGTTATTTCGGGATCGAGATAATTACCGGAATTCTCAGCAAAATGGGAAATAAAGTCCTCGGAAACCTCGTTCTCGCTTTTCATCCGCCAGAACGATTCGGTGTATCGCGTGTTCCCGCCCCGCTGATCTTTCGGGGCCCGTTCTAGCAAGGCGACTTTTGCACCCGCCTGCTGTGCCGAGACCGCAGCGGACAGTCCCGCGATACCACAACCGACGACAACGACGTCCGCTTCGATATCCATAATGCTCCGCCGATCCTTCTGCTATCCGTTAAAAATAGAATCCCGAGTGGTAGTCGCAAAAAACGATCCGGCGCCTATTGGGGCGCCGGATAACTCAGATAACCGGGGTTCTAAGAATGTCGGAGAGCGCAATAAAAGTATGCGCGAACTAGCCCAAATTGCGCCGGGCGTCGGAAATCTTATTTTCCAGTTCTGTCGCTTCATTCGTAAGCTTTTAAACTGTACCGGAAATTTCCTACGTCGCCGTACGAGTCTGACCAGCGAGGGCCTTAACTTCGCCCGCGACAACGGCAAATCCCTTACCGTGATCTCCAGCGCGCGCGGCCTCGATCGTCGCGTTCAACGCCAAGAGGTTCGTTTGGCTGGCAACTTCTTCAATTTGTTGGGCGATTTTGCCGACGTTCTGAATCTCGGAGAAAAGGTTTTTAATCTTCTCTTCGATTTCATCGAACACATTGGGGGTAACGGGTGCCCCGCCGAGTTGTTCGCTCATTCCATTCACTCCCGATTACATCAACTGCGCAAAGTCTATACTTAAAACGCTGATCCGAACCTTACATTGAAAGTTTTAGATTTGGTTAACAAGCATTCTTTTGGAGTTGAAACAATTAATTCAATACCAGGATCCCATATAGTCCGGACATTCTATTATCAATTTTAAAGTAGTTTGTCACCGCTAACTGTCATGCAATCCTTATCGGGCGGATATTGAGGGCCGGCGCGCAAGCATGAACCCGGTTCGATAATTCTACCGGCCTAGGAGACTGCTGTTCGTGTGGCGAAGTTTGCAGGCACCTTGTCCTACGAGGGCAAATGGCTACCTGTCTCGCAAAGGAGATCGACATGAGGAACCAGCTGATTGACGTGCGGCCCGTGGCCGGGGGCATCGGTGCGGAGATTTTTGGCCCGGACTTGTCCGAAGACCTGTCCGAAGAGATGGTCGCGGCGGTGCGATCCGCGCTTCTCGAGCATTGTGTGATTTTCTTTCGCGATCAAAAAATTTCCGATGTTGATTTGGCGCGCTTCGGTCGGCAATTCGGAGAGTTGGCGCCGCTCCCGCCGCATCGGCAGTTTCCGGGTAAATTTCCCGAACTCCTTGTTGTGGACAAGAAACCGGAAGACAAGCTGAACTTTGGCTGGGAATGGCATTCAGATACGAGTCATTTGGAAGTGCCGTCACTCGGCTCGATTTTGGTCGCGAAGATCGTGCCGCCGACGGGCGGTGATACGTTCTTTGCCAATCAGTATCTGGCTTATGACAGCCTCTCCGACGGCATGAAGAAGATGTTGAGCCGAATGCGCGCGGTGCATTCGAACGGACGAATTCTGCGGACACTTGCCGAAGGCAAAACCCCACCGCGTGGATCGGAATCGATGTCGGCTGACTGGGCGGAAATGTGGGCTACGCACCCGGTTGTCCGCACACACCCGGAGACCGGTCGAAAAGCTCTGTATGTGAATGAGATGCACACAGAACGCTTCGAAGACATGACAGTGGACGAAAGCCAGCCGCTGTTGCAGTTTCTCTATGAGCATTCGACCCGTCCGGAGCTGACCTGCCGCTTCCAATGGGAGGAAGGTTCGATTGCCTTTTGGGATAACAGGTGTGCCCAGCATTTGGCATTAAATGACTATCCCGGTCATCGACGATTGATGCACCGGGTTCAGGTCAAAGGCACGGCGCCGGAATAACACGGGGGAGTGCGCATGTTTAAGGCGGATCCGGATACACAACGCATGATCGACTGGGCGGCAGCCGCCGGATTGCCGCCGCTCCAGTCCTTGGCGCCAGCGGCGGCGCGGGCGCAGTCGGCAGCCGGTACGGCCAAGACTGCGCTCGATCTCGAGCCTGTGGCGAAAGTCGACAATCTCGATATTGATGGGCCGGGTGGCCCGTTGCCGATACGAATTTATCATCCGGCGACCGCGGCGGATGGACCAGCGCCGATCATTTTGTATTACCACGGCGGCGGGTTCGTGATTGGAAGTATCGATACCCACGACTCGATTCCCCGTGTTTTGGCAAATCGCGCGGGCGCAATTGTCATATCCGTCGAGTATCGATTGGCCCCCGAACATCGGTATCCCGCGGGGGTTGAAGATGCGGTGACGTCGGTTCATTGGGCGGCGGAGCATGGTGCTGCGATCGGAGGCGACCCGACCCGCTTAGCGGTAGCGGGTGATAGTGCGGGCGGTAATCTTGCCGCTGTCGCGGCCCTCCGTGTGCGCAATTCGGTTGGGAAAGCCTTGGTCGCACAAGCCTTACTGTATCCCGTAACGGATCACGGCGACCTGTCGGTCCACGCGTCCCGGGCGGATCATGAGGACACTTTTCCGATCCGTAAGCCGCTGATGGCGTGGTTCCACAATCATTACTTTGGGCACGACGATCCGATGACCGAGCCCGACGCGTCGCCGTTGCACCATCCAGATCTAAGCGGTTCCGCACCTGCCTATGTCCTGACGGCCGGCCTCGATCCCCTTATGAGCGAAGGCAAAGCCTATGCGGATGCGCTGGAAGCGGCGGGCGTCGACGTCGTTTACAGTTGCTGGGAGACGACAATTCACGGTTTCCTGCAGATGGGGCAAGTCATACCGGCGGCGCGGGACGCGCTGCACGAGGCAGCGGACTACCTTAAGCAGCGTTTCGAAGGCTGACACGCAATGGCCGAAGGACGGGTTTCCGGTAAGACGGCCTTGGTAACGGGGGGCGCTTCCGGCATCGGCGCCGCAATCGCAACCGCTTTAAGCGAAGAGGGAGCGAACGTTGTCATTTCCGACTTGGACGAAGCGGCCGGTGCGGCACGTGCGGCATCTCTCAAGAATGCCGTCTATCTTCGCCACAACGTGACCGTCGAATCCGATTGGGAGGCGTGCATCGCCGCAACACGCGATCGCTTTGGTTCGCTTGAAGTCCTTGTAAACAATGCTGGCGTGATGCCGGCAACGAAGACCATCGAAGAGACGTCCTATGACGAATGGAAACGGGTTATGTCGGTCAACATGGACGGTGTCTTCTTGGGCGTGAAGCACGGGATTGGCGCGATGAAGGAGAAGGGCGGTTCGATTATCAATCTCTCTTCCATCATGGGGCTAATCGGTGAGGCGATTGTCGGGGCCTATAGTGCGTCCAAGGGCGGGGTGCGGCTTTTTACGAAATCGGCAGCTGTTGAATGCGCCAATCTCGGGTACCCGATCCGGATCAATTCCATCCATCCCGGCTATATCGACGCGGGTATGTTTGCGGCGATGGCGGATGAATTCGGCGCAGATAGCTTGCGACAGCGCTTCGCGGCACGAACGCCGATGAAGCGTCTCGGGAAAGCCGAGGAAATTGCGAAAGGCGTCTTATTCTTGGCGTCCGACGAGGCCAGCTTTTCGACGGGATCGGAGCTCGTCATTGATGGCGGCTATACCGCCCGCTAGTCGTTCGTGATGGATAAACCAACGAGCCGAACGGTTCCAGACCTTCTCGATACATTCGCCGAACGTCAACCCGAGCGTCCGTTTATCATTGATGGCGAGCGTTGTCTGACCTACGTCGCGTTCCGTGACGCCGTGCGAGACCATGCGAAGGGCCTATTGTCGATCGGTGCGACGCGGGGCGACCGTATCGCGATACTGATGGGCAATCGGGCAGAATGGTTGATTGCCTATTTCGCGACTATGACCATCGGCGCGGAGGTCGTCGCACTCAACACAATGGCGACGGCACGCGAACTTGCATACCAACTGTCGCATGCCGAGGTAACGGTTATCGTGTTCGAGCCGCAATATCGCGACCGGGATTTTGTCGCGGTATTGGGCGAAGTTCAAAATGAACACGGTCTGGATCCTCTGCCGAAGTTCCTGCCGGTCGACACGGGCCCTGCGGGGGCTGTCACGTTCGAAGAGTTGCCAGAACTAGGCGCCCGGATTGGCGATGATACGTTGACGGCAGCCCAATCGGCGATCTGTCCCGAAGACACAGCTTGCATTCTCTATACGTCCGGATCGACCGCCCTGCCGAAGGGGGTTCCGCTTCACCATTGGGCGATGATCGATAATGCCTGGTCGATCGGCGAACGGCAGCATTTAACGCCGGATGACCGGTTGTGGTTGGGGGTCGCTCTGTTTTGGTCCTACGGTTGTGTGAATGCGCTCTTCGCTTTGATGACGCACGGCGGCACGATCGTCCTCCAGCATCACTTCGAGCCGGGTGAAGCCCTGCGTTTAATAGAGCGCGAGCGCTGCACGGTCTTTTATGGAACGGCGGCAATGTCCAGACCCATGCTGGAGCATCCCGAGCGGCTCGAGCGGGACCTCTCTTCACTGCGGACGGGAACCACGATCGGCACACCGGAGCAGGTGCAATTGGTCGTCGACCTCGGCGCGCAAGAAATCTGCAATGTTTATGGATTGACGGAGGCGTTTGGGAACTCTTGCGTCATCGATGTGGAACAGCCACTCGCGCGCCGTTTGGTCAGCTCCGGGCCGGCGCTCGACGGTGTCGAAATTCGAATAGCCGATGTCGAGACCGGTGCGAATATGGCGCCCGGCGAGATGGGGGAAATTCGGCTCCGCGGTCATTTGATGAAGGGCTATTTGAACGATCCGATACGAACGGCGGAAGCATTCGATCGGGAAGGATATCTCAGAACCGGGGATCTCGGTACGTTGGACGAAGAAGGAAATTTGACGTATCGGGGGCGTCTCAAAGAAATGGTGAAGACTGGCGGCATCAACGTCGCGCCGGCGGAGATCGAAGCGGTCTATTCGCAATACGATGAGATCGATGAGATTTATGTGACCGGTATACCCGACGACCGTCTGGACGAAGCGCTTGCAGCGGTCGTCGTCTGTGCGAACGAACCACCGACGGAAGCGGCCCTCGTTGCGTTCGGACGAGAAGCCTTGGCCGGCTACAAAGTGCCGCGTCACTACCGGTTCGTAAAAGCCGAAGACCTGCCGTTGACGACCACCGGAAAGCTGCAGCGAAACCGCTTGGCCGATTTCTTTTAATGGCGGAAGCCGCTCAGTCGTAGTTCGGTTTTCGCTTTTCGAGAAAGGCGGCGACACCTTCTTCGAAATGAGGGCCGTTGCGCACGGCGTCGCCCAATTCTTGGTCGAGATCCTCTTGGGTTAACGCATGTTCGGCGATTTCCGTGCTGATTTTGCGTTTCACCGCTTGTACGGCGGACGGGCTGTTGGTGGCAATCGTCTCCGCCATTTTAAGTGCCCAGTCCATAAGTTGATCTGCGTCGACGATTTCATTTACCAGGTCAATCCGTCGGGCTTCTTCCGCGTCGATGAGTTCCGCGCCAAGGATCAGCTTCATCGCATGCACATAGCCGATTTGGTGAACCAGTTTCACTGTGGCGCCGCCAAACGGATAAATCGAGAGGCGTACTTCCGGCAGACCGAATCGCGCTTGCGGCGCGGCCACGCGGATGTCGGAGGCGAGCATAAGTTCAACACCGCCTGCGACGCAGTCGCCATTGACCGCCGCAATGATCGGTTTTGGAAATACTTCTGTCTTGAGTAAGGCTTTGTTGATCTTTGCCGCTGTTTCCGGCGACGCAGTCAAATCGCCGCTCACATCCGCGCCTGCACAAAATCCTTTGTTTCCGGTACCTGTAATGATCACACACCGATGCTCCGAACGGGCAAGGTCGTCCCACAAGTCCGCCAGATCGAACAGCATTTGCCGTGTCATCGCATTGCGCCGGGGTTCGTTGTCCAACGTGATCAGCGCAATATGTTTTCCGTGATTCTCGACACGAAGGTCCGCCAAAATTTACCTCCTCCGGCTCTCAAATGAGGGTCGCAAGTTCGATGCAACCACATGTAATTTTGCTCAAGGTCCGGCCGATGCGTACAGACCTCTTTTTGAAAGAAGTGCCGCGTCTGCCTCAAATTATGGTTAACAAGAGATATTTTATTCCGTGTTGACCAAAAAGTTTCTAATGCGATAAAGGCATTCTGCAAACGGTTGAATTCTAAATTTTCTAAAATTAATTGTTTATTTATCGGTGGTTAGGCGAAATAATGTCGTTGCGCGCGACCTATTAGGCTGGTCTCGCCGTGCGATAATAACTATCACAAAAGCGCGGCATTTTATGGTTGGCGATTTTTCGCTCCCGGATTCAGCCGACGAGTCCGTAAAAGAAATGATTGAGTACTGGTCGTCCCTTTGCGATGGCGAGATTCTTCCAGATCGAGCGGATATTGACCCCGTCGAAATCCCGCTTCTGCTGCCGGGCGTCACACTTGTAGAAGTTGAGCGAGACCCTTGGCGGTTCCGATTCCGTCTTATGGGATCGGAGGTGATCCTACATTACGGAAGAAATCTGACCGGCGAATGGATGGATGAAGCGTTTCCGCATTTTCCGAGCACGTTGACAAAAGCGGATCTCATAAGAACAGCGGAAAGTGGTGAGCCCAATTATCGCATTGGCCAGCCGCAGTAAACTTATGAGAAATCGTATGTGCAAATTGAAAGGGTCATGTTGCCGTTCCGGAATGGCGGCGAAGACGTCGGTATTGTTTTGATCTATTCCCTTTTAGAATAATCGATCGCTCGCCATTTCAGCGCCTTCTTTCATGGCGCGCAATTTCGCCCATACAATATCTGCTGTAACGCGTCCCATTCCAGCCGAGGTGTCAAATCCGCAATCCGTACCGGCCTGAATGCGCGCTGGGTCCCCTACCATCTCAGCGGCGCGTTCCAAACGGTCGGCGACGACTTCCGGGTGTTCAACAAAGTTTGTCAGCGTATCGATGACACCTACGATCAGGGACTGGTTCGGCCCGAGCGGTGTGTCGCGGAACAATTTGATTTCATGCTGATGTCGCGGATTCGCGAAAGGGAGCAGGAAAGCGCCAACATCCGCTTCCAAAATAGCGGGGAGTATTTCTTTTAACGCGACATCCTTGTCGTGCGGCGATTCGTAGTTCCCCCAACAGACGTGCAGGCGGACGCGGTCGCGGGGAATATCACTGAGCGCGCGGTTAATGCGCGCGATGACCCGTTCAACGAATTTCACGAAGTCGGATATGGGCCGATCAGCGAAGGAAAGATGCCGTTCGAGCGCCAGGTCCGGTGCATCGATTTGCAGCAGATAGCCATGCTTGTGTGCTGCTTCGTATTCGATGCGGAGCGCGTCGGCGAGGGCATCAAGATAGGCGTCCTCATCCGAGTAGAACTCGTTCTTCATCGCCGCGGCGACGATACCAGGGGAAGGCGCCGTCATGAATGCGTCTTCGAAATCTCCGCCGACTTCGTTTAAGGCGGCTGCAAAAGTCTTCAGTTCCGCTTCGTTTGCATCGCGGTCTGCGTATGTGACCGCAATAGTCGCCATGGGCGGTGTGAAATTGCTGACGGACTTGTCGTTTGCGATTTGGCGCCGCCGTAGGTCCGCGTATTCGGGATAGGCGGCAAGTTCATCGCCATGCGGACGTTTCCACTTGCCCGAAAATCCCGTCATGCGCCGCTGGACATAGAGAAAAACGCCTCGCGTAATTGTTCGCCATCGCTCGGGATATCGATGCCTGCTTCGCGTTGCCGTTCCACCACCCAGGACGTGGCGGCTTCGCCCTCGCGCACAAGTTCGTCTTCGTCAATTGGCTCGCCGCGGGCGCGGTTCGCGTAAAGTTCAACGAGTTTTGCCGGTCGGGGCAGACTTCCGGCATGAGTCGTCAGAATTCGCTGCTTTGACATTGCTTCGTCCAAATTGTCTTGAGAAAGACGTGGGCTTACGGCTCGGGGCGGCAATATGCGCTTTCGGTCTATATTGCTCGATAGGTAATGGTAATCGAAAGGAATCCCCAAAATGGCAAAAAAGACCCCTTATGAAGTCGTCCCGCAGCTCGGTAAATTGCGCGATGACGTTCTGTTCGGTGACGTTTGGGAGCAGCCGGAGCTTTCGAAGCGGGATCGGAGTTTGGTCACGATATCGGTCCTGACCGCACTCTATCGGACGGATGAGCTCCGCGGTCACATGAAACGCGCCCTCGACAACGGTGTCACACAAGATGAGATACGCGGCATGATCACCCATCTCGCCTTTTATGCCGGATGGCCGACGGCAGTAAATGCGGGCCGAATTGCGGCGGAAATTTTCGAAGACGATTGAGCGAAAAGATGGTGACCCAGAAAACGCCTTATGAATTGGTCCCGCAGCTTGGCCGGCTGCGGGATGAGGTTGTCTATGACGATGTATGGGAGCAGCCGGAACTATCGAAGCGGGATCGGAGTCTCATTACGATCTCAGCGTTGATGGCGCTCTATCGGACGCCTGAGCTGCGTGGTCATTTGCAGCGGGCATTGGATAACGGCGTTACCAAAGATGAGATTCGCGGTGTGATCACGCACCTGGCCTTCTACGCGGGCTGGCCAACGGCGGTGAATGCCGGGCGACTCGCGGCGGAGATATTTGACGACGAGTGATCGATGATGTCGTTCGAACATATTCAGGTTCGCCCGTTGTCGGGTTCGTTGGGGGCGGAGGTGCAAGGTGTCGATCTGACGGTTGCGTCCGATGCGGTGTGGGATGAAATCCGGCAAGCTTTTCGAGAGCGGATGGTCTTGGTCTTTCCGGACCAGCGATTGGACCCGCAGGGCTTGGCAAAGGTGGGCCGTCAATTTGGCGAGCTCATTTATTATCCTTTCGTTGAAGGGCTGCCGGAGGAGCCGTTTGTCATCCCGTTGATCAAAGAGGCGTCTGAAACGAAGATTTTCGGCGAGGGGTGGCATTCCGACACGACCTACACGGAGCAGCCGCCAAAAGCCACGGCGCTTTATTCGATTGAGGTGCCGGATACCGGCGGCGACACAATGTTCGCGAATATGTATCAGGCTTACGAGACGCTATCGCCGGGAATGAAAGAGCTACTAGCGCCCTTGCGGGCCGTGAACAGTGCATCGGCGCGGAAGGGCGGAGGACGTGCTGCGGGAAATGCTTACCAAAGCGTGAAGCTGATAAACCGCGATCAGAAGTTAGAGGGCATTCATCCGGTTGTTCGCACGCATCCCGAAACGGGTCGGAAGGCGCTTTACGTCAATGCGCTGCACACAACCCATTTCGTTGGCTGGCGCGAAGCGGAAAGCAAACCACTCTTGGAGTTCCTGCACCGTCATAAAGCGCTGCCCGAGTTCACGTGTCGCTATAAATGGCGTCCGGCCACATTTGCTATTTGGGACAACCGGGCAGTACAGCATTCTGCCTTGAATGACTATCAAGGCAAACGGCGTGAAATGTGGCGTATTTCGATCGCCGGCGAGACTCCGGCGTGACGCAAAGAAAACGATGAAAAGCGGGGGTGGTTGTGTCGGATCCGAGCGTGGATGATCGAGCGCAAATTAGAGCGTTGATCGAGCGGCAATTTGGCAGCCTGTCTTGGTCGAAATCGCGCCGCGCGGACTGGGATGGGTTCGCCGCAGACTTTCTGCCTGATGCGCCGCTCTATCCGGGAAGCCGACCCGTGACCCGCACATCTGTTCCGGAATTTATCAATCGCATGAGAGGTTTGTCGAAAACGTCGCTGCCTGAATTGGATGAACGGCTCTTGGGCGACGAGATTTATGTATTTGGAAATGTCGCGGTCGCGCTCGCCGTATGTGAATTGGATGAAGGCGAAGGGGGCATGTCTCGCAACGTCGAAGCAATATTATTGGTTAAATCCGAGGGTGCCTGGCGAATTGCCGGCCAAGCCTGGGATACGGAGACGGAAGATCAGCAGATTCCCAGCCACATGCTTAAAGCCGAATAAGGCGCCGAGTTTCGCGGCGCTTTAGCGAGCGGCCGATACCGGGCCGTCGCCGACGATCGTCGTGCGATGCATAACGCGGCGATCTGAGAGGTCGTACGGCGTTACACGATGCATGGTGCAGCGGTTGTCCCAGATGACGATATCGTGGGGCGCCCACTCGTGGGCATAAACGAATTCCGGCCGCTCGGCGATTTCGATCAACTCGGCGATCAGGTCGCCGACGTCGTCCTCATCGACGCCCTCGATGCCGTCGTTATATATCGGGCTGATATAGAGCGACGTTTTCCCGGTAACCGGATGCCGACGTTCGGCCGGTTGCCAAACGGGCGGCATGGCAGCCCGTTCTTTCGCCGTAAGTGGTTTGAACGGCGCCAGGGTTTCCAAGAAACCGAAATTATGACGAATCCGGCGGCATTTTAGGCGCTCAGCCAGTTGCGTCGGCAGTGCCTCGTAGACTTTATACATATTCGTGAAGCAGGTCTTGCCGCCATTCTTTGTGATCTCAATGCCATGAAGAATGGAGCCCATCGACGGCGTCGGTCGATAACTACTGTCTGTATGCCAGCGTTGTGCGAGCGAGATTTGAGCGATCACCGGATCGTCTGGCCGCATTAGATTTCCGTCGTCATCAACATTTGAGACGCGAAAAATTTCGGGTTTATGTGACGACTTAATGATGTCTTGGTGATGTGTCTCCAAATCGCCGAACATTCGGGCAAACGTGATGTGCTGTTCGTCTGTGACGGGTTGATCTGGAAATACGAGGACAAGATATTCCATCCAGGCATCGTGAATGTCGCGGAAGGTTTCTTGAGAAATCTGTTGGGTAAGGTCGACACCGCGAATTTCCGCGCCAAGAGCGGGATGGAGAGGCTTGATCGATATGGTTCCCGTCGCCGCCATCGTTCAACTGCCGTGTTCCGCAAATTCGAAACCCATCGCTCGTGTATGATAGTAGAGGCCGCCGTCCTGCACGATGAGGAAAAGGGCGCGGCTATTTCCGCTGTTGTGATGCGAATGAACAGAAACAGCAGGTGTCACAGTCGTCGCCCAAGCGGACCAATCTTTTCGGTTGCCGTCGACGATGGAATAGCAGCCTTCGCCGCTGACGACGAGGCTGACGGCGACGGAATTGTGCCTGTGCGGCCGTTGCATGGTACCGCCGGGCAGCGAATTCATCGCCAAGGTCAATGTCGGTAGAACGTTCCGGCTGGCTTCCTGTTGCTCCGACGACAAGACAACAGCATAACCCGGCAACTCGCCCTCTTCGGCATTTTCGATTAAATGGTCGATCTGACCTTCGATGTCGCTGCGCGTGAAATGAACGACACCGGTCGGCGCTTCGTTTGGCGCCGGCGGCTGCAAATTCTCGAACGCGACCTGAGGCTCGTTGCTAACGATCCAAAGTACGGCATTTACTTCTTCGGCGGCATGTAACTGCGGGATACCGCCGGGAAAAAGCATGATGTCTCCCGACGACCACTCAACGATTTCATCGCCACAAGTGGTCGTGCCTGTGCCCGCAATGACGTAGGCGATCACGCCGCTCGCACACTGATTTGTCGTAAGAGATTCGCCCGCGTTGATACGCGCATAGCCCGCCAGTACCAACGGCGATGTTGCAGGGAATGGGCAGTCGAGTTGATCCGATATGTCGCAATAGATCATACCTGTCGGCGTGTCTTCGGCGAGGGCTTCCTTCGGCTCATCGGAAAAGGCGCAATCCGGCACGGGCGGTAGCTGTACGTTAAAAGCATTGCCCGAGTTAAAGAAACGTGCGCGGCTTTGCGCCGGCGTTATGGGGTTCGTCGCAGTTTGCGCGGGTAACTCGGAGACCCGCGTTTTCTGATCGCTTTCAGACATGGGATGCTCTTTCCAATTCGCGCCTTTCGACGGAGTTGATCTCGTCGGAGACGGTTGTCCGCTGTAGGTCGCGTCGTGTGTTGAACTCATCGTAGGGCGTCGCGCGATGCATGGTACATCGGTTGTCCCAAAGAATGAGATCACCCGGATGCCATTTATGACGATAGGTAAATGCCGATTGTGTTGCATGCGTCGTCAACTCGTCGAGAAGAGTTCTGCCGCGTTCTTTCGGCCACCCGACGATGTGGGAACCGTGCGATGCGAGGTAGAGAGCCTTGCGGTTCGTTTGCCCGTTGTGGCGCACTAAGACTTGTGGGACGGGCGGTAATTCCTGCTTGGCACCGTCCGTATAGCCGTTAAATCCCAGCAAGGTGCGCGAATAGACAATGCTATGTTCAACGACGAGGTCTTCAATCTCGATTTTCTTTTCTTCTGTGAGTGCGTCGTAAGCGGCACGCATATCGGCGAATTCTGTATCGCCGCCTTGCTCGGGCACTTCTCGTGCGAGAAGCAATGAACATCGCGCCGGTACAAATTTGAACGTATTGTCCGTGTGCCAGAGTTCATTTGCGCGGCTGTGGAATCGGCGCTCGTCGTCGGCCGGAAGAATCGCGCCATCGGTTCCGATGTTGGAGATATCGGCCATCTTCGCGTGCACACGTCTCGCTTCCGTCTTCCAGTGATAGTTCGTTGCCGTGAAGACCGGACCGAAACGAGCGCTGAACGCGATATGCTCTTCGTCCGTGAGAGGTTGAGCGCGGAAAAACAGGATGGCGTATTCGTGAAACGCGGTTTGAATTTCTTGCCATTGTTTCGCTGCCAGTGGTTGACGTAGATCGACACCGGAAACTTCCGCAAAGAACGACGGGCGTTTCGGTGTGATTTCAATCGCCATCTCCGGTTTCTCCTATGCGATTAGTTTCGCCCACGCGTCGAGCGTTGTGAGCGCCGAATCTTCGCCTTCAGGCGCCAGATTAAAGATTAGCCGCTCGACATCCGACTCACGATAGCGGGCTATAACATCGGCATCCGGATCCGGGCCAAAAACGGAAATTGGTGTCGATCCCGGATCTCGGTCGTGCTCCGCTTCCATCTGGCGGAATTGCGGGAGGATATCGAGCAGATCGTATTTCGGACGTTTCGCGTGCGGTAGCCATCCGTCGCCAAAGGCAAGCGTGCGCCGCGCGCCGTAGGGAAATTCGCCGCCAACATAGATCGGCGGCCCTGGTTGTTGGACAGGCTTCGGCCAGGTCTTCATCTCGTTGAAGTCAACAAACGCACCGTGATATTCGGCGACCTCTTGCGACCAAATGATCCGCATCGCTTCGATCCGCTCACGCAGCACTTTATGACGGGATTTGAATTCCGTACCGTGATGGGCGAGTTCGTCCTGATTCCAGCCAGATCCCACCCCCATCAAGAACCGGCCCCCGGACAATGAATCCAATGACGCCGCTTCTTTAGCCGTCTGGATTGGGTCGCGTTGGGGTACCAAACAGATGCCGGTCGCCACTTTTAAATTATCCGTGACGGCGGCCGCCTGGGACAACGTCACGAACGGATCCATGACATCGTAGTACTTCTGCGGCAATTCACCTTGTTGCGGCCACTCGGACATCCTCGAAACTGGAATATGGGAATGCTCGGGGCACCAAAGCGAATCGAAGCCCCGATCCTCGAGCGCCCGGGCGAGCACCGTCGGTTTGATCGAGTAGTCCGTGAAAAAGATGGCGACCCCGAATTTCATGCGGCAATTCCTTGTAAAACCGGCCTCAGGTTATCAAGATCGCTCGCGCGGCGGTACTTTCCAGCCGACGGACAGATTCACAAACCTTTGGGAGGGCGTTATGGGCGAACAGCCGCTGCACTATCGATCTATCACGGAATTGGCCGCGATGCTGAGGTCGGGGGAGATCACGCCGACTGGATTAACCGCGCATTTTATTGAACGAATCGAAAAATTGAACGGCCCGCTCAACGCCTTCAATCTCGTGACGGCGGATCGCGCGATGGCGGAAGCCAAGTCCGCCGAAGCGCTGCTTGCTTCGGGGCGCGACTTGGGGCCGCTGCATGGCATCCCTTACGGTGTGAAGGATCTTTATGATGTTGTCGGTATGCCGACGACAGCAGGCTCGCAAACACTCGATCCCGATCCGAAGACCGAAGAAAGCGAAGTCACCCGTCGTCTTGCAGCGGCCGGTATGATTGTCCTCGGCAAGACAATCACAGTCGAATTCGCTAAAGGCATCGTCGGGATCAATCATATTCAAGGTACGCCGCATAACCCTTGGTGCGAGGAACATTGTGTGCCAGGCGGCTCAAGTGCGGGCACGGCGGTCGCGGTGGCGAGCGGTATGGCGCCCATGGGACTCGGTACGGACACCGGCGGATCTGTCCGCGTGCCGGCAGGTCTGTCCGGAACCGTTGGCCTCAAATCGACCGTCGGACGGATCAGTCGTTTCGGGGTCTTCCCGCTAAGTTGGACATTGGATTCGGTTGGACCGTTGACACGCAGTGTCGAGGATGCGGCGCTCATCTACCAAATTCTGCAAGGGGAAGACGCACGGGACGAAAGTACAATCGGCATTCAACCGGAAGATGTCCTGCGTTCGTTAAAGGCCGGCGTCAAAGGTCTACGGTTTGGAATTCCGGAGCATGCATTTTTCGACAACCTCGATCCTGAGGTCGAGAAAGCGGTCTTGGCGACGGCTGATGTATTTCGAGAATTGGGCGCAACCGTTGAAAACGTACCTTATCCGGAAGCTGAAGCGGTCACCCAAATGTCTTCAGTGGTCAACGGTGTGGAAGCAGCGGTGATTCATGAAGAACGACTAAAGACGAAGGTGGATCTAATGGATCCGGTTGTGGGTCCGCGGATGCTGGGTGAACGGGATTACTTGGCAACCGACTACGTAAAAATGATGAATGAATTGAAAGCGTTGCGTGCTTCGCAGATGGAGACGCTTCGCGACGTCGATGTCGTGATATCGCCGTCAGCGCGAATTCCTGCAATGCCCGTGGCGACGGTCGACGAATCATTGGATGTTTATCTGGACTACGCCGGCCAGTACATGGCCAACACAAATGTCGGGAATCGGCTGGGCCTTTGCGGTCTTTCCCTGCCGTGCGGATTCACTTCGAAAGGGCTTCCCATCGGATTGCTATTGAACGGAAAGCCCTTCGATGAAGCGGTCGTCCTGCGCGCAGGTTACGCTTACGAACAAGCGACGAATTGGAAAGATGCGCGCCCGAATTTGGCCTGGGTCGGCGACTAGTCGGCCGCAGCTGTTTGTTCCGGTCGAATGGTACGTTCCGCCGGAAAGGCGACCGTAACGGTGGTGCCTTGGTCGAGCGTGCTCCCGAGCGATAGTGTGCCGTCATGTAATTCGACGAATCGCTTCGAAAGCGGCAGCCCAAGACCGGTGCCTTCATAGGCGTTTGTGTCACCGGTTTGTACTCTCTCGAAAGGTACTAAGACGCGTTCAATGTCGCCTTCCGGAATGCCGATGCCGTTGTCGGCGACCGTAATAACAATGCACCCATCTTCAGTGAGGGCGGTCGAAATCCGAATGAAGCCGTTATCGCGCGTGAATTTGATCGCATTCGCTAAGGGGTTAATGATCACCTGGCGAAGCATGCGCTCATCGACACGTAAGCGAACGTGCTTGAGCGTATCCTTCGTTTCGACGAGGAGGTGTTTTGATTCGACCTGCGGTGCGAGCATCGATGTTGAAATCTCCAGTACATTGGAGACTTCGACGACGGTTTCCCGAATGTCGAGTTTCTGCGCTTCAATTTTCGATATATCGAGAACTTCGTCGATGAGCGAAAGCAGGTGCTGTGCGGAGGCGGTTATATCCCCTGCATACTCGGCATATCTTGGATGACCGATTTCACCGAATGTTTGATGGGTCATGACCTCGGAAAACCCGATAATCGCATTCAACGGTGTCCGAAGCTCATGGCTCATATACGCGAGGAAGACAGATTTTGCGGCATTGGCTTCCGCCGCCTTTTGAATTGCTCGATCGCGTTCGCGCTCCGTTTCCTTGATCGCCGTAACGTCGGCGCCAACGCCGCGATATCCACTGAACGCACCGGATTCATCAAAGATCGGGACACCGCTGATGCGCCACCACGTTTCCGCCCCTTCAGCATTGACGATGACGTAGTCAAAGTTGCGGAAAGGCAAGTGTTTAAGTAAGTCCGCCTTGTGTTTGGACCAAACGGGATCGCTATCGGGGTCGACCTTCGCGCGTTCCCAACGCGTCTTGCCGATAAAATCTTCTTCTGCTTCTTCGATCTTCGCTGGGTTCATGTCCAAGTACCACGTAAACCGAAGGTCTTTATCCATCTCCCAGAATCGTTCGGCGCTCGATCTCGCAAAATCTTGGAAACGTGCTTCGCTTTCGAGACGGTCAAATTCCGCTTGCTTGCGTTGGGTTATATCCACCGAGATCGTGATCGTGCTGCCGTCCGAAAGTCTTTGTTCGTTGATGAGTAACCATACGCCATTCGCGCGCTTCTGCTCGAATTGGCCGATCGGATTCTTGTGCATGCGTAAGCGGTTGCGGAACCACGTCGTTTCATTGCCTTTGGCTTCTTCATACAAGTCGTTCTCTAGGGCAGTTCGCGCAAACTTGGTGAAGGTCATCCCTGGTTCGACGTGGTCCATGATGGGTGAATTGAACTCGGCGAATCTGTTGTTATAGAGGATCAGCCGGTCGTCCGGACCCCACAGCGAGAATGTTTCGTTCAAGCCGTCTATCGCAGTTTTTACGAGATTGTTTGCGGAATCCGCGAGCTCGCGAATTTCTCTCTCGTGCGTAATGTCGATACCGGTGCCGCGATACCCTTTGAACTGTCCGTCTTGATCAAAGATGGGCACGCCGCTCGATCGAACCCAACGAACGCCATCGGGAGCTTCTCGACGGTATTCAAAGTTCTGATAAGGCTTTCTCGCTTCGAGCAGTTTGAGATGTTCAGCCCAGAGCTTTTCTTGACCTTCTGGGATACCGAGTTCTTCACGCGTCTTACCGTAATGCCATTCACGCGGGAAATCTGTGAATTCCTCGACTCGTTCCGAGAACCAAGTGTAGCGAAGGTTTTTCGTCCATCTCCCAGAACCAGTCTGAGCTGGACTCGGCAAAGTCACGGAATCGGGCTTCGCCGTCGACGAGTTCTTTCTCGGCCGCTATGTGTGCTGAAATGTCGATAACTGTCGCTTGCACGGCCGGTTTACCGTTCCATACGACTTTAGTTGAAAGATTGCGCAGCCAGACTGTCGAACCGTCTTTGCGTAGGCCTCGGTATTCATAGGTTGATGGCGCTGATGAGTTACTTGCGCGCGACTTGCAATAACCCAACACGCGCTCACGGTCTTCCGGCGACACAAGTTCCAGCCAGCTTTCGACTTTCCGTAGATCTTCGATCCGATATCCTAACAATTCCGCCAAAGCCGGGTTCACGAATGAAATTTCTTCTCCGGTTGTGACCATTATTCCTTGCAATGATCCTTCAACGAGATTGTGAAAGCGCGCTTCATACTCTTCGAGGCGTTGGGCGTTCTCCGTTAGTAAATAGCGGCTGGCGTTTGCAGCGTTGTAAATGGCCTCTCGGCCCGATTGCCTAATCTGCTCTTGGACGCTGGCAGCTAGGTCGCGGAACAGGTCGAATTCCTTTTCCGTGAAAGGTCGAGGTTTTAAGTCGATGAGGCAGAAGGTTCCAACCCGAAACCCGTCCGCCTCGATCATTGGGGCGCCGAGATAAAAGCGGACATGCGGCTCTTGCGTGACCAAGGGAATGCCTGAAAATCTCTCATCTTCTGATGCGTCAGGCACGAAGAGCAGTTCGTCCTGCAATATCGTGTGACCGCAAAAAGATGTACTTCTTGGAACTTCTTCGGCGTTCAAGTCGAGCTTCGATTTGAACCAAACGCGTTCACGGTCCACAAAACAGACGAGGGCGTAAGGCACGTCAAAAATATTCTTCGCGAGCCTGGTAATTCGATCGAACCGTTCGTCCGGGCCCGTATCCAGAAGCCCAAGGGATTCGACGGCGTTTTGACGATGGTCTTCGTCGGCAGGGATGATAGGGGGGATCACAGCTCACCGCCCCTGGGCCAAATGGGCACCAAGATCATCTTGAAATTTGGGTCGCGAATTTGCCGTTCAAATCCCCGCAATTTGCAGCCCCCTCTGCCGCGAGTCACTGTATCTTACATTAATAGATATAGGAAAGGTGCAATTAAGGAACCTTTAACAAGCCAATTTGGGTCCTGTAACGATTGCGTGAACACTAAAGGCCATCTGACGGCAGGTAATAGGTCGGATCATCAGCGATTGTAAGCCGATGCAGCAGCCGGTCGTATCCTTCGTACCCGCCGGTCGCCTTATGAAGGACACATCTGTTGTCCCACAAGACCAGCATGCCTTCTTGCCACTTGTGTCGATATTGAAACGCCGGTTGCGTCATCCACGCGTTCAATTCATCTAAGATGTCCGCGGCCTCGTCGTCGGATGTTTCCTCGAAAGCGAAGACATAGGAGCCCGCAAACAGCCCTGGCCGGCCTGTCTCCGGGTGCTTTCTGATGAGCGGGTGGCTAAAGACAGCCAAAGCCTCTTCGGACGGTCGGATGTCCATACTGCCTTTGTATTTGTCCGGCGCATACTTTCCATCGGGCGCGTAAGCACGGCGCGCCGAGTGAAGCGCTGTTTTCGCTTCCAATTTTGTGCGAAGCGGCTCGGGCATTTCTTCGAGCGCTCTTTGCTCATTGAGAAACAAGGTATCGCCGCCACTTGGTGGAATGGTGATGCCGTAGAGGCAAGTGCCTGCCGGCGGCGTTTCCAGAAAACTCCAATCGGAGTGCCAGACTTCCGCAAAAACCGGTCCGGTTTCGTCCGCGC
The DNA here is from genome assembly GCA_002716125.1 of Rhodospirillaceae bacterium. Classification (GTDB taxonomy): domain Bacteria; phylum Pseudomonadota; class Alphaproteobacteria; order UBA8366; family UBA8366; genus UBA6544. Next base: position 75,097 of record PAZH01000020.1, on the reverse strand, counting down.
GCCGACTGACTGCGGCGATCCGTTTGTCGTCGGCAATGGTTCCGAAAAAGGGGTCGGCGCCGATCGGACCGATGGTTTCAGCGAACGATTCGAGCGCGATATCGTCCAGCTCTTGATCGGGAAATACCAAGACGTGATGCGTTAGCCAGGCATTCCGTATCTCTTTTACGGTCGTTGCATCCAAATCCGACGCCAGGTCGACGCCTGTCACCGTGGCACCGCATCCTTGTCCGCTTGGTGTTACCGAAATCATCCAAGTACTCCTATTCGGTTTCGTTTCATAACCGTTGGATCAGACTACGTTACGTATTGAACTGCGCCTTGGCCTTTATCGCAAATGATCGCTTTTCGAATCCAGGAACGGGCGGTAAATAGTGCGCGCGTACACCGTTAGCAGCTGAGAAAATTCCGAAAGATGACAGTTTCTCCCGAAGCAAAAAATGAGTCGGCAGCTGAGCTCAATTTTGACGTTATCGTCATCGGGGCGGGTATCTCAGGCATGTACCAGCTCTACCGCCTTCGGGAGCGCGGTTTTCGGGTACGTGTTTTCGAGACGGGGACCGGTGTTGGCGGGACATGGTATTGGAACCGGTACCCGGGCGCTCGATTCGATTCCGAGAGCTATTCATATGGTTATTCTTTTTCCAAGGAGCTGCTCGAGGAATGGGATTGGACGGAACAGTTTTCGCCCCAACCGGAAACGGAACGCTATCTAAACTATGTCGCCGATAAATTCGATCTCCGTCGGGATATTCAGTTTTCGGCGCGTGTTGCGGCGGCGCATTACGATGAGGCGGGATCGTATTGGGACATTACTTTGGATGATGGGCAGTGCTACCGGTCACGTTTTCTCGTGACTGCAGTCGGCCCACTTTCCGCGCCGACCATGCCGAATATCGACGGTGTCGATGATTTTAAAGGTGAGGCTTATCACACTGGCCTTTGGCCGAAAGAGAATGTGAGCTTCGAAGGTAAACGTGTCGCGGTTATCGGAACCGGCGCGACCGGTATTCAGACAATTCAAGAGGTCGCAAAAACCGTCGGTCATATGACCGTGTTCCAAAGGCGGCCGAATTGGACGACGCCGCTGCAGAACCGGAAGATCGAAAAAGCCGAAATGCAGGAAATTCGCGCGAATTACGACGAGATTTTTCGCCGCTGTGCTGAGTCCTCTTCGTGCTTTTTGCATACGCCGGATCCCCGCAAAACGTTCGATGTACCGGAAGATGAGCGTCGGGCCTTTTGGGATCAGCAATTCAATGCGCCGGGTTTTGCCATGTGGATCGGCGGCTTCAGCGACATGCTTATGGACCGTGCGGCAAACGACGCCGTTTCCGAATTCGTTGCTGAGAAAATCCGTGAACGCGTCGACGATCCAAAGGTCGCGGAAATGCTCACACCCAAGGATCACGGTTTCGGGACACGCCGCGTGCCGCAGGAAACCTTCTATTACGAAGCCTTCAATCAGCCAAACGTGGAGTTGGTCAGCATCCTGGAAACCCCAATCGAGCGGATCACGGAGACTGGCATTGAGACGACCGACCGCACATTCGAATTCGACATGATCATTTATGCGACCGGGTTTGATGCGATAACGGGCAGTTTCGACCGTATCGACATCCGAGGCGTCGAGGGTGAAAGCCTAAAGGATAAATGGCGTCAGGCGCTGGAGACCTTCCTTGGTGTTCACGTCGCAGGCTTTCCGAACATGTTCATGGTGATGGGCCCGCATACGGCGCTCGGTAATATTCCGCGAAGCATCGAATATAATGTCGATTGGGTCGCCGATCTAATCGGCTATCTGCGGGATAACGAATTTACGAGGGCGGAAGCCCGCCCGGAAGCCGTCGACGAGTGGACACAATTCGTCCTTGAGAAAGGCGAGGGAAACCTTGCCAATGAGATCGATTCTTGGATGACCGGCGTCAATCAGAACGTCGCGGGCAAACAGAAGCGGATTATTGCGCGCTACAGCGGCACAGCACCGGAATATAGAGATCGAGCGGATACTGTCGCCGCTAATGGCTACAAAGAATTGGCGCTGTCCTAACGAAGACGACCCCGATCCCGGTAAATTAGCAGGTATAGTTCATGCCGATGCGACCGCCGTCGACGTAAATGGTCTCTCCCGTCACATAGCTTGCTTTAGAGCTCGCGAGGAATGCGACGACATCGCCGATCTCCCGCGGACTGCCAATGCGCTTAAGTGGAGTGCGCGACATTACCATCGCCATTGCTTCCGGGTTGGCATTAACCGCTGCCATCATGTCGGTATCGATCGAACCGGGTCCGACGGCGTTGACGCGAATATTGTGTGGCGCCAAAGCCAAGGCGGCGGCTTTCGTCAGCTGCATGATACCTCCCTTCGACGCGCAATAAGCGGCGATGGACGGAATGGCGACCTGCGCATTGACGGAGGACATATTCACGATCGCACCTTCGATGCCGGCCGCGATCATAGATTTCGCGGCGCGTTGCGTGGCAAGGAAACTGCCGGTCAAATTGACGTTCAAGACTTTCTGGAAATCGGCATGCGAGACTTCAAGGAAATCGGCCGGTAGTGCAATGCCGGCGTTGTTCACGAGAACCGACACATTGCCGATGTCTGACTCGATTTTTCCGAAAAGCGACTCAATCTGATCCGGCTCACCCATATCGCAGGCATAGGCAGCGGTATCTTCACCGAGCTTCGCGGCGGCGGCATTGACGCCGTCTTCGTTCACATCCGCCAAGACAATACGTGCGCCGTCTTCAGCGATTGCCTCTGCACACGCAAAGCCAATGCCTTGCGCGCCCCCCGTGATGAGCGCGATCGGTTTCTCCGTCATATTCTCAGCCTTTCAGATTGCTTAACCGTTCTTTGAACTTAACCGCCCCATTTCAGCCACAGCTCTTTGGGACCGCGAAATGTAAAATTCGGAAAGAATTCGAATGTTTGATCCGCGACCAAATCGAGGCTCGGCACCCTCTGAGTCAGTGTTTCGAGCGTGATTTGAGCTTCCATAATCGCGAGGCGATTGCCGAGACAGAAGTGGATGCCACGGCCAAACGCGATATTGGCGCGGGCGTTCTCTCGATGAATGTCGAATGATTCAGGGTCGTCGAAAACCGCTTCGTCATGATTGGCAGATGCGAGCGATAGAAAAACTTGCGTGCCTGCCGGAATCTTGTAGCCGGCGATTTCCGTGTCTTCGAGCGCGACCCGGCGCCAACTCGTTTGTGGAGAGTTGAAACGCAGTATCTCTTCGACGGCGTTGGAAATCAGCGACGAATCAGCACAAAGCGCTTCCCACTGTTGCCGGTCGCTCAAGAGGCTGACGAGGCCATTGCTGAGGAAATTGGTGACGATCTCGTGCCCGGCAAACGAGAGACCGTACACAATGGATTCGATTTCTTTATATGAAAGTTCATCGGCATCTTCCGCATGTGCGGCGAGGAGTTCGGACGTGAAATCGTCGGCCGGCTCGGACTGGCGCATTTTCACGAATGAGACGCAGTAGCGCCAGTAGGAGAGCATCTTCGTGGCGATATCCACCTGTTCGGCATCACTTGCATTACCCCAGGTGAAGGCGAGACGATTGGTGGTCCATTCCTTCAATTTCGCATCGTCGGCTTCGGGAAACCCGATAAAGCGGAAGATCGTCTCACCCGGCAGGGGATGGCCGAGGGCGGCAACAAACTCTACCGGCGATCCGGCTGTCAGCATCGCATCGACCATTGTTTCACATCGCCGACGAATGAAGGGTTCGAGGCTTCGCATGCGGCGTCCCGAAAATCCGGCAAGCGTGTACTTACGGATACGGGTGTGGTCTGGCCGTGCTCGGTTCGACATAACGGCGATCGGGTTGTAGTCCGGGGCTGCTAGTACCTGTGCGGCCTCGTCGCAGATCGGTAGGACTGGGTCTTGGACATTCTCCGAAGAGAAGACATCCGCATTCCGGAACACCTCGGCCACGTCCTCCATGCGGGTAAGCACGAGGTAGCCGAGTTCTTCCGAATAAAAAACCGGCTGTTCGCCGCGTAGGCGTTCAAGCTCCGCATATGGATTGGCCATGTAGGACGAGGCGAATGGCGAGAAGTCGTGATTGACGGGGCAGCCGCTGGGCGCCGGCGCACGGTCCGTCCGAAACTTATGATAGGCAGCGTCGGCCATGGTAGGCACTCCTGCGTTGCAGACGATCCAAGGTTATCGAGTTCGGTCCCCAAGCGTCCAGTGCCGGGGCGTTATGAATAGAGGAGACATGCGATGGAAATCTGGCTGGGGTACCTAGATTTGAACTAGGACTAACGAATTCAGAGTCCGTCGTGCTACCGTTACACCATACCCCATCGGTGCGGGCGACGCTTCTATCATATCCATTCTCTTATGTGTAGGCGAGAATACGGCTTGAATCAGGGCGGGATCGCTTTGAAGTCGCCCGCGTTTCGCCGGCGAAGCTCGTTCATAAATCCCGCCCATGTTCCTGATTTGTCGCGGAAGAAGTCGCCGATAACGACCGTATTGATTTCCTTCTTCGTCAGGTTTTGCGCCGTCACCTGTTGGACGATCGCCTGCCAACCCAAACCCTGATTATGCTTCTTAAACAAGAACCCGTCGGTCGCAAGAATGATGGATTCCGTCGGCTCCTTGACGGCGCGCAGAAGTGCGTCGTAGGTGGAGCTTCCACCGCTCATCCGATTGTATTCGTCGGCTACGAATTTAAGCGCCTTGGCCCGGCCTTCCGGACCGCCCTGTTCGAATCCGGTCCGTGGCCATCGGCGATATTCGGGACCGTTCGGTCCATACCTATAGAAGGCAAAAGCGAACTCGACTTCGGATCCGAATACGGCAATCGTGTTGCGTAATATCTGCGGTAAATTTTTGGCGAAGTGTTTCACACGGGCGGATCCGTCGACCAGGATCAGATACCGACTCTTGTTCGTCTTGAGACCGAGAAATCGGAACGACACCTTCTTTTTCGGCTTCTTGGTGGCTTTCGGCTTTTTCGCGAGTTTCCGTCTTTCGCTGTCGATTTGCTTTTCGAGGTCTTCGATCTTTGCGGAGAGCGCTGCATTTTGCTTCAACCGTTGCAGGAGTTTGCGCTGTTCCGTCGAGGACGTGACCTGTTCCGCCGTATCGATTTGTTCGAGTTCGTCCGCCTTTTCTTTGCGCTTTTGTTCCGCTTCCGCGGCCTGGGTTGCCGCGAGCTGTAATGCTTGTTCGAGGTTGCCGTTCTCTGCTTCGAGCTCTTTTCCTTTGTAGTAGTAGGGCAGCATGATGACGGAAAGCAGTACGAATGCGCCCATCGCCGATGCGAAAAGATCGAGTGCCGAGAGGCTGAAGACTTCGACTGTTCGATCCTTCTTCTTCATCGCATCACCCCGACAAACTGACCTTTATTGTCTTTCGCCAGCTGATTGAGGAAACGAACGAGGATCGGAAACTTCAAGAAATCCCCGACGGCAACGGTATTGATCTCAGTGCGCTTTTGATTGAGGTCTCGGATGTATTTGACGATATTTTTCGGTTCGTCATCGCTGGGCGCACCGTCGCTCACGAGGATAATGGAGTTTGCCCGATAAGCCATCGCGCGGATGAGGGCGGATTTCGTTGGCGTGCCGCCCTCGACCTTCGAGACAATGAAATCAATAAAAGCCCGTGCTGCGCGCTTGCTCTGCGGCGTTGCCAATGCGAGCTGGCGTCGTTTCGGAGGCCAGTAATGGGTCACGCTCACATTCTGGTATCCAAGGATCGCGAAGCTGACGTCATCCGTGAATGAATCGACAATTTCGTACAGCGTATTTCGCAACAAGTCTTGCCATTGATCCATACTGCCCGAGAGATCGACAAGAAGGACGAACGACTTGGACTTGCTTGTGACTCCAAGGATGGAGAAATCGATATCGCCGGCGGGATCGAATTGGCGCCCTTTCTTGCGGTTACGCTTCTTCAAGTTATCCAGATCTTTTTGGAGTCTGGCGATCGTGTTCGAACGGGCGATACCGTCGGCTTGCGCCTTCTTCAGCTTCTGCGAAACCGCCTGCTTGTTCTTCTTGGCGACTTCCGACGCCGCGATTTCTTTAAGGCGTTTGTTCTTCTCGCTGACGATTTTTTCCGTCTCGCGAAGGCTTTCCTCCGCCTGCAACTGCTTCGCCTTTATTTCCGCTTCCAAGCGTTCCTTGGTTTTCCCGCCTTCCTTCATATTCGGATAGTAGGGGATCAGGATTGCGCTGATAATGACAAAGGCGCCGAGTGCCGACGCGAAAAGATCCAATGCGGAAAGGCTCAGAATTTCGATATTCCGGCGCCGCGCCCGCATCTCAGGAGAACCGAACTTTCTTGCCGTCGATCAGCACTTTATCAGCGGAGGTGAGGCGTGCTTTCTGTTTAACCGGCTCATCGCCGATAACGACTTCCGTTGAAGTTTTGAGTTTCTCAAGTTCGAGCTTGTCGCCTTTGTAAACCTTGAGACGGACCAGTGGGCCGCCGCCGCCGGGGCCGAGCGTAATGTCGCATTCCGGTCCGTATCCGACCGTCATTTCGTGGAGGGGTTTTCCACGGCGTAAAAGCGCAAAAAAGACGCCAATGACGAGAACAATGGCAATTGCAATTCCGGCAAGTAGTTGCGGCGACACGGCCGGTAGGCCGAACATCGAAGGCGCTTTTCGGAGATCGACAGACCAGAAAGGTTTATCTTGCCGGAAGACGACGAGTTGCAAAGCTTGTCCGCCGGATACGAGGGACTCATCAAGAAAAATGAAGAGGCCGTTGGTGTTCTGGCGCACGAAACGTCCAAGTGTGCGGCTGGTCCCTCGGCGGTCCGTATCGATCGCATTATCCGCGAGAGTCAGCCGCTCCCAAACCGTCTCCGGCAAAGACAGTTGGGTTTCTGACGGCGCTGCTTCGACGCGTACGACGAGCGTCCTCAAGTAACGACCGTTCGGGTCGGAGATTTTTGTGAGTCCGCCCGCCAAGGAGCCGAATCCCAATTGCTGGCAAATGTCGTTCGGAACATCGGTGAGCGCGAGATTGGGTGCGCCCGAAAAATTGAGCAGCGCGTCGAGGTAGACTTTCCATCTGCATTGGCGGGCCGGTGTGAGTCCGACAAATTCATATATGACCGCAAGTCTGGGCGGCTCGACGGTGAAATTGTCAGAGATTTCCTGCGCTGGGCTCCCGGCGAACAACTTTATGTATTCTTGATCGTCAGATTGGGGGGCGGTCCTGCGATTGACGTCAATGGTCGCGCGGCGCTGCGGACTTGCTGCATTCCGACGGTCCGGTTGTTCGGTAATAAACTTGATGCCGAATTCCGCGTGACGAAACGTTTGAACCGTCTCTTCCGCCGCTGCGATTGCCGGCGCGGCTGCGACTGCGGCCATAATTAAGACCAAATGCTTGAGGCGCGACATCATCTTCTGTCACCGGCTAACCGGAAACCGAGTGTCGGTCGTGTTGTCGTCTTGTCGATACCATAGGGCCGAAAGTAAGAGGCGTTTTGTTCGGTCAGTGTGTACTCACCCTCCCAGCTACTACCGCGCACGACGCGTTTGTCGCATTCCAAACCGGTGTTCCAGGACGACCCGTCGTTTGGGGCGTTCCGATAACCACCGTGCCAACAGTCGTCCAACCATTCCAAGGCGTTGCCGAGAATCGAGTTGATCCCCTTTTGGTTCTTCTGATCGACAGTCGTCCGGTCCAGTCCACCTTGCAGTTCCTGTACCTTGAAGCCGTATTTCTTGACGACGTATTCCCATTCGGCTTCCGACGGCAGACGAAACTTCAGAACCCGACTTTTGCTATTGAGCCAAGCGATGAAGGCCTGGGCGTCGTTCCAGTTGATCCCCGTGACCGGATGCGACTTGCTGCCGCTCGATTTTGTCGCCGGACAGTTCTTGTCTTCGACGCAGCGCTGCCATTCTCCAACGGTCACTTCCGTTTTTCCGATCCAAAACGGTTGTAATTGGACCGGATGAACGGGTCGCGCATACATGTGGTCGTTGCCGCCCATCATGTATGCACCGCCGGGAATATGGAGCATTTGCGCTTCCATCCTTTGGACGAATGCGCGAGCGGCATTCTCACGCCGTAGACGTTGTTGGGTGGCAAGCGCTGTGTGTCTGTCTTTCTCGATCCGCTGGACGACAGCCTTTGCTTCACGCCGCAATAATTCGATTTGTTGGACGCTTTTCGCTGACTTGATCTTGTCGGAAATCGTTCTGAGATTGTTGCTTCGTTTGCGGCCTTTGTAGGCTTGATACACGCCGCTGATCTCAGTTGCGGCACGCTCGCGAAATTGTGCGAAGGCCTTCGCATTGTTCTTTGCTAATTGGTCGTCCAGAAACGCCCGAACGACGGGCGCCGCGCGTGCCGAAATCTCGGCAACATCAAGCGCAGCCGTGCTTTGAAGCACGGTATTGATAAGGGACGAAAAGTCCGCGTCGTTTACCTTTATTCGCCTTTCCTCGGATTGACGCGAAACTTGAGATTCGACGACAGAGGCGAAAACATATCTCGTTGCTTCCGCGAATTCCTTGTCGAGACCGCCGGTGATTTTATCCGCTCGAGAGAGCGCTGCCGGGTAGTCGTCGAAGTAATATTGGCGGCGCAACTCCGCCATCTCAGCTTTGATCGTCTCAAGCTCTGCGGCACGATTTCGGAATTCTGCCGCGCTCGCGGCCAAGTTTTGCTTACTTGTTCGTCCGGTCACGAGGTGGCGTGCTTCGATCTGGTTTGCATAAACATCGATCGTATTGGCGAACCCGTTGAGATAGCCGATTGCACCGTCCATCTTCGCGAGAAGTGCTTCGCCTTCGTCCAGTTTTTGGGTCACTTCAGTCTGGGACGCGAAAAGCTTATAGCGATAGTTTTTCTCGTCGACTTCGTTTTCGACGAGGTAGAATCCGAAATATCCGATACTCGCAAGACACGCTGCCGCGGCTGCGATTGCCCATTTCCGCCGTTTAAGAAAGCGGCCGAATTTTTGGCCTTTAGAAAGCGTGACGTAAAACAGCCATTCTTCGCAGCTTTCGAAACGTTCGTTTGGTTCATCTCGAAGCGCCGTTTCAATAGACCGCAGGATCTTTGAATCGTAAAACTTGCCGTAATTCAGGATATCCGCGGCGGACGAAGTCTCCGCGGTCCGGAATTTTTCGCGCGTAATGACTTCGAAGAACACCGCGCCTAACGCAAAAATATCGACGCGGTGGTCGATCGTTGCGGCACCGCTGAGTTGTTCCGGGGCCGCATAATTCGGAGAGACGAAGACCTCATCATAAAGTTCGCCGTCATCTTTCTTCGCTTGGTAGATGACGGACGCGCCAAAGTCGATCAATACGGGTTGGTTCTCCGAATTGATGATGATGTTCTTCGGCTTAATGTCCCCATGAATAATATCGTTCGCGTGTATGGCATTCAGGCCGGTCAAAATGCCATCCAACCAATCGGTCACGGTTTCTTCCGTGATGAAATCCGTTTCTTGGATGTAGTCGTCGAGATGCCGGCCCTCAACGAACTCCATGATGATGTATGCGGTGCCAAGCCCTTCGAAATACCGCAGGACCTTTACGACATTCGGTTCGTCGAAACGGGCGAGGATCTGCGCTTCCGCCAAGAAATGCGTCAGATAGGTCTGGAAAGTCGCTTCGTGTCCCGCTTGGGGGCGCACGTTAAAATCGTCACCACGTTCGCAAATATTTCGCGGGAAGAATTCCTTGATGGCGACTTGCTTATCGAGATTTTCGTCCCGTGCGAGATACGTGTTGGCGAAGCCGCCGCTTCCCAAATGATCCAAAATCTTGAATTCAAGAATTCCGGCGTTCTTAGGGAGGAGGCTCATAAACTACGTATCGTCAATTTGTACTAGTACGTACAAATTTTCGTGGTGTCGGTCATATCGCACACGACGAACGAAGCGGTCCGTTGTTCTCGCTTTGACGGACCTTCAACCAATTCCGACTCGCCGGGCATGATGATCCCGGAAAGGCTGTTGGGCTCGCAAGCATTCTTGCCCTTGGGAACCCAGCACCAATGCCATTGAACCGGGTGATCGCATTTGTTTTCGACACGGGCCAGGACACCGTCAAAACCTTCGATCCTATAGTCCGCACACGCGGCATCGGCGTGTTTCGCACGAAGGTCGACAACAGGTTCTGGTGTCGCCGGCGGCGTGTTCGCGGCGACGAGAGTGTTTTGCGGCGGTGGCGTGACGTTGTGCACTTTGTTGCCGGTACCGCCGCCTGTCGTGTTTGCATTGGCTGTCGGTGGGGCGGGTGTGAAGGACTGCGCAGCGGCGGGGGGCGTACTCCCTGCCGGCGGCGCAGGGGTGAAATTGCTGGCCGCCGCTGGTGGCGTGTTACTGCCACCGCCCCCAAAGCCGCTTCGGCTCGGTTGAAGCGCGCCGCTTGATCCCGTCCCTTGCGCGTAGAGTTGCGTGGCGGCATTCATCAATCCAGCAAAAGAACCAATGGGATTTGCGACGCCAACGTTGGTATAGCCAAAGCTGTTGTAGCCGAAATTATCTGAATAAACCGGGACGCGGCCTTGGAAGGCCGCCTGCGCGATCTGGAATGTTTGAATGACATAGCGAAGCGCTTTGTTCCGCGCTTGCTGCAATTGGCTCTTGTACTCTTCTTTCGCGCCTTCTAACTCGAGTTTGAAATTATATTTCCCGTCGATGTCCTTCATATATTGGAATTCTGAAGCCGCGGAGTCGTTTTGCGCTTTCGTTAATGCCGCGGAGAAGAAGCTGTCGTCTTCCTTTTCTTCGCGCTGAATCAATTCAAAAGCTCTGAACGCGTTGCCGTTCGCGAGATTGATACACTCACCGAACAGCATCGCTTCCTGTTCGCTACGCGGTTTCAGCGTCGATGCCAATTGTAGAAACTCGTCAGAGATATCGCGGATTTCGTAATGCTCGTTGCGCTTTCGATGGTCCTCGACCGCAACGTAATATTCTTCGCAATATTTCCAAACGAGCCCGGATTGAATGCCCGCTTGTGCTTGTTCCGATTGAGCGGCGAACGCCGGGAGCGAAGCGAAGTTGGCAGCACCAAACAACGCAACCGCGAATCCGGCGCCGAACACGTTAAGACGTCGATTGGAACCGTTGGTCGAAGCGCTTGCGGAGCTGCGCCTTAAAACCGGCATAGTCTTTGGCTCTGACATTGATCTTTTCGCCTTCGGCGATCTCGAACACATAGTCCTTCTGGGAATTGTACGCCGTTTCGAACGCAGTTCCAAAGGCGATGTCAATCTCACCCAATTCGGCCATAGCGCTGGCTACCATAGCTACGCCGACGCCCGCAAGAGCGGCTCCACCGGCGGTGCCGAAATAGTTATTGTTGTCGTTGCTGTGGGCCGCCGCCGCAGCACCCGCAACCGCCAGGAGGAGGCCAATACCCGCTTGGACTTGTGCGTTGATGTACTCGTCGCGCGCATTTTGTTCGGCATCCCTTAGGCCCGAGAAATTTGCGCGAAAATCGTTTGAGCTCAGGACCAAGTCCATCCATCGATTGTCGCGGTCCTCCAGATACTGGAGTTCAATCTGTCTGGCCCGGCTTAAGAAACGTTTCATTCGCCGATCGCTCTGTCCCAACAGAACAGACTCGAAATCGACGGTGCCACTTGGATCGTAGTACGAGAGATACGCTTTCTGGGCGGCGGTAATCACCCGCCGGTTATCTACGGTACTCAATGCCGTCACGATCGCTCGGTAGTACGGCTCGTAAAAGCGATAAGCGAAATACGTACCCGGGTTGTAGTCGTGCCCGCTAAGCTGGGCCGCCGGGATGACAGTTTCCGGGATTGGGGTTTGCTCTAGATCTTCTGCGTCGAAATCGAGACTGTAGTACCTGCCGGGCTCAAAGGTCCCCGTGCTTTTGCCTTCGTCCGCGATATTCAGTGTTTTCGCGTTGTAGCGTTTCGCGTTTAACAAGTCGATAAACTGTGCGCGGGCGCCCTTCCCATCGGCATTTACGGCATATTGTTGGAAGGCGTTCTTCAACGCAATCGCACCAGAGACCTTAGGATTGAAAGCTGGGTCCGTGCGAATGGAGACGATCGGGGCCAGGCTTTCTCCATAGGTCGTCGTCAAATTACCTTTTGTCGACGGTTTGGTATTGGGATGCACATAGGCGCCGAAGAATATCTCAACGTCGGCGCTCGGCATGTTCTTCTCGAACGGCTCGTAGCTGTAACCAAGAGTCGAATCATAGCGCAGCGACATCGGATTCAAGATGACGATAAACTCGCCGTTTGATTTTATTTTTAGAAACTTTGCCAGGTGGATGGCGTAGTACGCTGATTTTGCGAACATGCCCTGAAGGTTTGTGGACGCGGTGGTTGGGTCCGATAACGTCTCGGATTCCGGCTCGTCATCGCTGTACGATACAACGGCTGGAACCTCATTGTAGTCGGTAAAGAATGCGCTCTCTGCTGTCGCATCGGCATTTACGAGAAAAGAAACCTGGACAACCGGAAGCCCGCGAAAGTTCGCGATTGACGGTGATGCGAGATTTTTGCCGCCGATATTGTTGGGGTAGGGCCCCGTGCTAAACACGCCCATGAAGTCGCTTGTCGTTTGGCATGAGCTCAATACAGCTGCGAAGAAAAAGATACTTAATTTCCGAACCATATCCGTCTTCCATCCACTGGTTAAATTCATAGAGATTGGCACCAAACATATTAGGTAGAAATTATGATCGCGAGACAAACAATTAATTGGTCCGGGCGTTCTGTTGAAGCACAAGTATCGCGGTACACGAGGTTATTAGGTCGAGATATCTAAAATTCGAACAAAATCATAGACATATTATCCTGAGAATCGCTCTCGAGCGCTGCAACCTCATGCACAATTGATCGGAGCTTGTTGTCTTCGCTAGAGGTTAGTTGTTCCGTGACACGATCGATGGGCAAAGAGCGGATACCGTCGGAGGAAAGTAAGACGTTCTGGATATCTTGTTCGCTCAAATCAACCTCGCCCGCATCAATTTCGGAAATTTCGTCGCCGAGCACGGCCGAGGTGAGCGCGGATTTACCGTTCACGTCCGTCGTGTGGTCAATATTCAGTCGAATCAGACGGTCATTCCGGTCCGTCATCCACAGCGGGGAATCGCCAATACTTATGAAATTGAGGCGATCCATGCCAAGTCCGACGACAAGCAGTGTGCACCCACAGATTTCGATATTCTGCGAATTCTGATATGCGGCCAATTCTTGGTTAGCGGCTTTCGCGGCCAGGACGAAAACGTCAATCAATGGTTTTGATGAGAATTCGATGTTTTCGAATGCTGCCTTGATTGTTTTCTCGACCGTGGCATTCACCAACGAGCTGGCATCTCCGCCGTGCGACAGGCCGCCGATGCCGTCTGTTAAGACACCGATCGCAATGGCATTGCCTGTTTCCGTGGATACCTGAAATACACTGACTGTATCCTGCTGTTCGTCACGTGTGCCTTGGTATCGAATTTTCGACGCCCGGACATCCAAAGACTATCTCCAGTCCGTGTAGTTTCCGTAGTACTGCACAAAAATGAATTCGGTGACGCCGATTTGGATTTTGTCGCGATCGGATATCTCGCCCGGGGCCAATAACGGCTCCCCATTCAAATAGGTTAGATTTTTGGTCTCACCCGGTACCAGATAAAATTTTTGAGATTTCGGGTCGGCGACAATGCTCATGTGGGTCTCGCGCGAGATCATGGCGTCGTCATTCTCGATTGAAAGATCATTGGTCTCTGCTCGGCCGACGGTGTTACGGCCGCTCGTGACCGAATAACTGGCACCTTGCATCGCCTCCGAGATAACGCAAAGCCAACCGGCGACATCTGTCGAGACGGTGTTTTGTGCTGCTGACGATCCCGAGGCTGGCTCTTGGAGCGTACTCGTCCGCAAAACGACGGTCTCGTCGCCATGCGCCGTTGGTACGGCGACGGTTTCCGTTGTTGTCGTCTCCGGCGTGCTCTCGGCTGTCGTCTCTGTATCGAGACGCAATTTGGGCTCTTCCGTAACGGCCAAGCGGACTTCGGTCTCCGGCGCGGCTGTCTCTCTCTGTGCGGTCGGTTTGATCGAAATATCTTCCGTGGGCGGTTTCTCGGCGCCGGTGAGATTGATGACGATGGTTTCATCTTCATCGACGATTGGTGCCTTTGTGGCCGGGGAACCGTCGCCAGGTTTTCCGGATTTGCCCTTCTTCGAAAAGATTTTCTTGAGCATTTTAGTCCTCGTCTCGTTCGGGGCGGTACAGACGGTTTACAAGATTGTCCAAGCAATATTGTCCGCAACGGTTCAGAACACGTTCTTCGAACGATTGTACCACGCTCATGATCAACACCAGAATCGACGACATAACGAGTGCGACGAGAGTCGTATTGAAGGCGACGGCCAATCGTTTGGTGAGTTCGGTCAAGAGAGTGGGGTCTTGTGCGCGGCCGGGCTCGCCGGCATAGGCCAAAGCGAGCGCGATGCCGATGACGGTGCCGATAAANCCCAGTGTCGGGATCACCCACATNATGTAGCGNAAAATACTGTATTTAAGATCGAGGTCGTGTGAACGAAGCTCGATCGAGCTATTNAGNACGGCGCTCGCATTCTCGACGGAGTTTGTCGTCTGAAAGACGNTAATGATGCGTTTGATCAAGCTCGGCAGGAACAGGACATCCGCNCCNTCNATCAATGCCGTCTTCTTAAAGATGGCCGGCAAGTTGGNNTTCATGAGCAATGTGGTTTCGTCCTCCGGCAAGTAACCGACGGAAAGCTGACTGCCTTCGCGACGTGCGTCGAGAAACCGGTTAATAATTTCAGCGAAGCCGACGAAGAAAATCATCCACATCACGTTTTGGACGGAAAAGGGATAGGTTACGCCCCCTTTATCGAGCATCGCGATTGCGAAGTTATCCGGGAGGGCGGATTCCATAACCAGGATGGCGACCACACCGAGGCCCGCGAAGACGGCCGACAGGATCAATCTTCTCATTTCTTTACGATCTCGCCGGTGAGGGGGTTCCGTACATAGACCGCTTCTCGGTTCTTCTTTGAGGCGGCGCTGATGATGTCTTTTACGTATAGTTTCTCGTCACCGACGATGATGACGTCGCGTTCGGTGACTTCCTTATATGACGTTTTCTCAAGCTTATCATTGACGACGACATAGGTGCCGGACTTGCTGCCGACGTCTTTGACAATGATATGGCCATCGTCCACTTCGAGAACGGCATGCTCGCGGGAGACTGTCATATTGTTGACGACATAATCGTTGTTCGGGCTGCGTCCGATTTTGATGATCACGGCATCTAGCACTCAGTGATTAGGTGTGAACGCTGCTAACGAAGCGCATTGTTAAATTTCGACCGTTCGAATTCGTAAAGCAAGACCTGTGTTTGTCGGCGATCTCGCTGTGATTCAAGGTAGTAGCGTGTCTGGCGGTTGCGGTGTGCTTGCTTGGAAATATTCTTACCGAGGTCAACGAAGTAACGGCGGTTTTCCGTCCATTCCGTCTTGATTTTGTCGGCTTCGTTCCATGTCTTCGCGGCATCGTGCGCCATACTTAACGGCCGGGTGAATTTTTCGATTGATTTCGCGAGCGCTTCTTCCTCGCGATACTTCGCCAACGCCGTCGCGGCGTCGTATTTTCCCTTGATGAGTGCGACCGTATTTTCGGTCGTTTTCATCTTGGTTGTGGAGTCATTCGCTGTCGCAAGACCTTCTGCGCCTAGGTACGAAGTGTGAATGCCTTTCATACCATCCCAAAGGTGCCTTGTTTGAGTGTTGCGGCCAGCATCGGCGATCGCAGCCAGTTTAACCTGCAGGTCGCCTTGTTTCCGAACGGCGATATCGGCTCTCTTCGGCGGCTGGACCACCGCTTCTGTATAGTTAATCGCCGACTCGCCGACTTCGGCGACGACTCTCGAGGCGCCAAAATATTTACCAACTGGCATCGCGATCTTCGAGCCCAAGACAATAGATTTGGCCGCGGCAAGGCGGTCCGTCCATGTTTTGCCGCCTTCCACTTCCTCTTTAAATGCTGCGAACTCAGCGTCGCTTGGCAAAGCCTCGGCGGCATGATGAAAATCGCCTGCTCTCTCTTGAAGATGTTGGACATCCTCTGCCGTCATATTGGCAGCTTTCTGTCTTTGCTCTTCGACAATCTGAGCTTCCTCTGCTGTCAACTTGATGCTTGGGTCATTCTGCGACCCGATAAACTTGCTCATGGCCGCGATCTCTTTTGCGTTTTGCTCAAATTTTTCCATGCGGACTTCGTGGATATCTTTTGGTGATTCTTGTTCTGGAGCACTTGAAGGTACCGTATCCGCACTTTGCGCTTCGTTTGATTGAGACAAAGATGCAGCGTCGTTCGAACGGTCGTCGTCGCCTGAAGCCGGGGGCGTACCTTCGGATCCGGCATCTTCCCGCTTCGATAGGGAGGTCTCACGTTCAGGCGCGGAAATTTCCTCAGATTTTTGCGTGAGGTTCGCCAGCTGAGTTTCAGCGGAAGTTGCGGGCGGTGCGGGCGGCGGCGGTGGCGGTGGTGGTGGTGCGAGGGCGCCCCCTTCGCGACTCGTGTTTGGGGATCCAGTGTTGCCGGACGCTGGGCTGCTAGTTTGTCCTTGGCTGCCGCTGCTGACGTTCTGCGAGCCGGCGTTGCTTTGTTGCCCGGTTTGGCCATTGCCTTGGCTTTGACTGGCACCACTGCTGTTGGTGGCCTGGGCGCCGGCACCCCTTTGTGATCCGGCCTGGCTGCCCGCTTGCCCTTGGCTGCCACTTTGGCCCTGGCTGCTACCGCCCGCGTTCTGCGAGCCGGCGGCGCTTTGTTGCCCGGTCTGGCCGCTGCCTTGGCTTTGACGGGCACCACTGCTGTTGGCGGCCTGGGTGCTGGCGCCGCTTTGTGATCCGGCCTGGCTGCCAGCTTGTCCTTGGCGACGGCTGTTTCCGGCACTCTGTGCGCTCGCACCTTGGAGCCCGGCTTGGCCACTGCTTTGCCCTTGGTTTCCAGCGCTGCGAGTGGCCTGCGTGCCCGCGCCCTGTTGTCCCAATTGGCCGTTGCTTTGTCCCAAGCTTCCGCCGCTTCCAGCGCCCTGTGATCCCGTGCCGCTTTGCTGGCCGGACAGGCTGCTTTGCCCCTGGTTGCCGCCGCCGCTGGTGCTTTGCGTTCCAGTGCCTTGAGATTGCTTCAGTTCATTTTTGAATCCGAATATCGACGAGAAGCTTTGCGAAGATGACTGGCTTCTATTGGAAGTCGCATTCGCCAAAGCCTGTTGAAGCGCTTGTGCAGTGCTCGAAGTTCCTGAGCCACTGCTGGAGCTAGACGAAGACGTTGATCCAGACGGAGAGCCGGTGGTCTTGTTGCTCGAACTGGAGGGCGCACTCGTTCCGGTTTGCGGTCCCGCAGCCGTTTGCCGCGCCGTGCCCGCCGGCCGCGTTGTCGTGGCCTTGCTGCGACTGGACGAGCTACCGGTTGCTTGGCTTGAAGCCGTTCCGCCCGATGAGCCGCTTTTCGTCTGACTACCGGATTGCGACCCTTGGGCAGAAGCGCCGCTCAGGCTTTTTTGGGCCACCTTGCCAGATGGTCGGCTTTGGGTGGCGGCGCTTTTTGTCGCGTTGCCTTGAATGTTCGCGCCTTGCAGTTGGGTGCCTTGTGTCGCGTTTTGTTGGGCCGGCAGCGTACCGCCTTGTGACGGTGATGCGCCTTTCGTGGCGTTCAACTGTCCCTGCGTATTGCGCGGAGAGCTGCCTGTCGTCGCCGATGGGGTGTTTGAACGCGGCGTGCTGGCGGCAACTTGGGTGCCACTCGCCGATGGACGTGCGGAGGGTCCTTTCGTTTGGCCTTGGGATTGGTCTTTACCGGATGACTGTTGTGTGTTGCCGGCGGAACCTGAACCCGAAGACGTCGAAGATCCGGCGCCGGATTTTCCGATGCCGAGTTGTTGTACCATTTGTGCAAAGCTAGAAGAGCCGCCGGGAACACCCGTGCCCTTAAGGCGGCCTTGTGGCTGATTGCCGCCAGGGCCGGCCGTTCCTGTGCTGGCGCCAATGTTTTGTGTGCCTGAAGAGCGCCCGCTTATTGCCCCTGTACCTTGGCGACCGGCAGCAGATGAAGAGGCGCTGCTGCCAGGTTGGCGATTTGTCTTCTGAGTGCCCGTGCTCGCGCCTTGTCCCTCTTGGCCTTGTGTCGTTTGAGTGCCCGCTGACGCAGCGCGGCCTGAAACGCCGGTTGTCTTCTGTTGTCCTGAAGGATTTGCGGCTTGCGCATTGCCGCCCGTGCCGGGCTTCCCAAGCGATTGGTTCATCTCCCGGTCGAAGGCGTCGAGGCGTGCTTTGTTCCGGTGCTTCGCCTTAAATCCGGACACCAATTGGTCCCATTGCTGTTTCTCGTAGGTGCGGACCGAAACATCCTTTCGCGCGGCAGCGCTCGGTCGGTAGCGCAGATAGAGGTCTGCTTGTTCCGGCGGAATGCCCTTCAGCCGCTCCATTTGCTTCAGAAAGTCTTTCGATACGCTGACTTTGGCGGCGTGCTGCTGCGCCTTCGTTATGATCGTTCCCGTGCCGATGACGGATTTCGGTGCGACGCTGATTTTATTGGGGTCCGATGGGGCATTTGGATCGTCTTGATCGCCTTGGAAGAATCCGCCCTTTCCGCTCTTATTGGGCTTGCCCGTCAGATCAAGCGGGTCTTCTTTTCCGATAAAACCCCGCAAAGCTTCTAATTCTTCTTGGGACATGCCTGGCGCATTCTGCGCAATCGCACTTTGACCAGCACCCAGGCATACAAGCAGCGATATGATCAGGCGTTTTTTCAACGTGTAATCCAATTGCGATCGATCGTGAGTCGAATGAACTTTATCATTGCTTACGGCAAATCCATAGATAAGCCGTTAGAGCCCTAATTTCAGCCCCTTGTCTATGCGAGCGCTATCGCTACGATAACAAGCAGAGGCCGCTTAAGCGGTCCACTGCGATATGTCGCTGGGGGAACGCCCGATGGCAGGGCACAAAAATCAGTACGGTCGGCGCAACCGACCGAGACCGAAAGCCAAGTCGCGCGAAAAATCGGGGCGATGGCAACACACGTATGCTGCGCTGGATTTGGGCACGCATAACTGCCGTTTGCTAGTGGCACGTCCGACCCGTCGGGCATTTCGGGTCATCGACGCATTTTCTCGCACGGTCCGTTTGGGCGAGAGCGTAGAGCGGGATGGCGCATTGTGCGAAGCGGCAATGGACCGCACGGTTGAAGCGCTAAAAATTTGCGCCGAGAAAATTAGACGCGGTAGTGCGGACCGAACACGTTGTGTGGCCACGGAAGCGTGCCGGCGCGCTGAAAATCGTGAAGAATTTGAAGAGCGGGTCGAACGCGAAGCCGGTTTGCGTATTGAAACAATTACTTGCGAAGAAGAAGCCCGTTTGGCGCTGGAAGGCTGCGTTCCGCTGATCGACCGGAAATGTCCGAATGGGCTAATGTTCGATATTGGTGGGGGAAGCACCGAGCTGATTTGGCTTGAGAATACAGGGCGGCACCCGCACATGCTCGACAGCATGTCGATTCCGCATGGTGTCGTCAGCTTGAGCGAGCGCTATGGCGAAGATGCAATCTGCCAGGAGCCCTACGGTGAAATTGTCGATGAGATGGAAGAGCGGCTGAAAACATTTTGTCGCCGTCATCGTATCGGCGACGCCGTTCGTCGCGGTGATGTCCAGATGTTGGGTGCTTCGGGAACCGTTACGACGCTGGCCGGCGTGTATATGGATTTGCCGCGTTACGACCGCTCTATGGTTGATGGCGCGACGCTCGACTTCGACGAAGTCCAGCAGGTGAGCGAACGATTGCGGGCCATGGCCTGCGAAGAACGCGCTTCGCATCCGTGTATCGGCGCTGAACGCGCGAAGCTCGTCGTCGCCGGATGCGCCGTCCTCGAAGCGATCATGCGACGATGGTCCGTGGGCAGTATCCGGGTCGCGGACCGCGGCGTTCGTGAAGGAATTATCTTCGAGATGATGCGCAAAGCCGATGCCGAACGCCGCGGCGGCGCTTGAGTTGGACAGATGGCGCGTAAGCGACGCGGTGGGCCGAAACGCGCGGATGCCAAGCAGCGGGTAAAGACGGCGCGGGGAAGGTCTAATTCCTCGACACGCTGGCTTCAGCGCCAACTCAACGATCCTTATGTTCAAGAGGCGAAGCGCGTCGGCTATCGAAGTCGCGCGGCGTTCAAGCTGATCGATATCGACGATAAGTATCGACTGATCCGACGTAATATGCGGGTGGTTGATTTAGGCGCGGCCCCGGGCGGGTGGTGTCAGGTCGCGGCGGAGCGTATCGGTCCGGAGGGGCGGATCGTCGCGGTCGACCTGCTCGAGTTTGATGGGCTTCGCGGTGTAGATGCCTTGGTCGGTGATTTTCACGAGGCTGAAACGCAAGAAGCGGTTCGCGCGCGTTTGGGGGGACATGTCGACCTTGTGCTAAGCGATATGGGTGCGTCCGCGACCGGACACGCGGCAACCGATCATTTGAGGAGTGCGGCTCTGGCGGAGGCGGCATTCGAATTTGCCACGGAAGTGTTGGCGGATGACGGGGCAATGGTCGTCAAATTGCTACAGGGGGCGGAAGAGGGCGCGTATGTTGCGCGATTGCGGGAGCGATTCGCAAAAGTGGACCGGATGAAGCCGCCCGCGAGCCGAGATCGATCCGCTGAGATGTATATCGTCGCCCGCGGATTCCGGGACGCAGCGGACGTATAGCAGGTATTCCCGCTATTCCGCTTGGCTTGCACAAGGTGTTGTGTATAGTGCGGCCAAATTTGCGACGGAGGCGGAATTGGAAATTCTGGAAGCGCTGACGTTCGACGACGTCCTGCTGCAACCTGCCGAGTCCGCCATCCTGCCTCACGACGCAGACACGCGTACAAAACTCACTCAAAATATCGAGTTGGGGATTCCCGTCATCTCATCCGCAATGGATACGGTGACTGAGGCGCGTCTTGCGATTGCGATGGCGCAGGCTGGCGGTATCGGCGTCATTCACAAGAATCTCGACATTGCCGAACAGGCCGAGGAAGTACGCCGGGTTAAACGGTTCGAGGCTGGGATGGTCGTCAATCCGATCACCATCACACCGGACCGCACGCTCGCCGATGCTTTGGCGTTGATGGATCATCATAAGATATCGGGTATCCCGGTGGTCTCGAAACGGACGGGAGGCATCGCCGGAATTCTGACAAATCGCGACGTTCGCTTCGCGGATGATCCGAATCAGCCTGTTCGAGAGCTCATGACGAAACGTGGCTTGGTTACGGTGCGCGAAGGTGTGGGCCAAGACGAAGCGATGCGCCTTTTGCACAAACACCGGATCGAGAAGCTGATTGTCGTCGACGAGGATCGCCTCTGTGTCGGACTGATCACGGTCAAGGATATCGAAAAAGCGCAACGTTATCCCGATGCTTGTAAGGACGAACAAGGACGCTTGCGGGTCGCGGCGGCGACTGGCGTTGGCGACAATGGACGGGAACGCGCGGAAGCGCTGCTCGACGCGGGTTGCGATGTCGTTGTCGTCGATACCGCACACGGCCATAGCGAAGGTGTTCTCGGCACCGTGGATGCGATTAAGCGATTGAGCAACTACACGCAGGTTATTGCAGGCAACGTCGCCACAGGCGATGGTGCCAAAGCGCTGATGGATGCGGGTGCGGATGCCATTAAAGTCGGTATCGGGCCTGGGTCGATCTGTACGACACGTATTGTTGCCGGCGTGGGTTTGCCGCAATTAACCGCGATCTTAGAGGCATCGGAAGCCTGTCGCGAACGGGGTATTCCCGTTATCGCCGACGGCGGTATCAAGTTCTCCGGCGATATCACAAAGGCAATTGCCGCCGGTGCGGACAGTGTCATGATCGGCTCCCTTTTCGCCGGGACGGACGAAGCGCCGGGGGAAGTGATGCTTTATCAGGGCCGGTCTTATAAGTCGTACCGTGGCATGGGTTCGATCGGGGCGATGGCGCGCGGCTCGGCGGACCGCTACTTCCAAGAAGAAGTCACGGAGAGCCTGAAATTGGTACCGGAAGGGGTTGAAGGCCGCGTACCCTACAAGGGGCCGATCGGTAACGTGTTGCATCAACTGGTCGGCGGTTTGAAGGCAGCGATGGGCTATACCGGCAATGCGACGCTCGAAGATATGCACAAGAAAGCGACTTTCCGGCGCATTACGGGGGCCGGTCTTCGTGAGAGCCACGTGCACGATATCGCCGTCACACAAGAGGCGCCGAACTACCGTCTCGACTAAGGCAAAGCCGGCAGGTTTTGACTTGGGCCGTATGGCGCGGGAACATCTGGGGTTATGACTCCGTCCGCCCGATGTCAGGCTGCTATCGAACTTCTGGAAACGATCGGATCGTCTTCGCGTCCGGCCGACGCGATCCTTCAATCCTATTTCAGGAAGAGGCGTTACGCGGGCGGTGGCGACCGCCGCGCAATCCAATCACTCGTCTACGCCGTTTTGCGAAAACAAGCTCAGCTCGACTGGTGGTGTCATCGTGCCGGTATTACGCCGACTGTCCGGCAACGTGTCCTCGCGGCTCTAAGTTTTCGGATTGCCTGGGAAAGTATTCGCCTGGACACCGCATTTGCGGGTGATAGGTATGGTGCTCAAGCGCTTGATGAAGCGGAGAATCTCCGAGCTGAAGCTTGGTTGCATGAAACAATAGAGAACGATGAGCAACCGGACGATGTGCGGCTGAATTATCCCGCGTGGCTGAACGGTGCCTTTTCGTCGAATCTAAACGCCAATCTGGAAGCAGAGTTACAGGCGCTGAATAGCGAAGCGACCGTCGATCTGAGGGTGAATTCGTTAAAGATCGATAGAGACACCGCAATTCGGTTGCTTGCCGATGCGGGATTGAACGCCGTGCCAATGAAATTTGCGCCGAATGGCATTCGCCTCAGTGAACGACGCCCGTTCCGCCATCTTCAGGGTTTTAAGGACGGTTTGTTTGAGCCACAGGACGAAGCGTCGCAAATCGCAGTAGAGTTGGTGGGGGCGGCACCCGGCGACCGGGTTTTGGATTTTTGCGCCGGCGGCGGCGGCAAGGCGCTCGCATTGGCGGCCGTGATGGAGAATCGCGGCCAGATCGTCTTGCACGATGTCGATGAGAAGCGCTTGGCGGAAGCGAAGCGTCGTCTGGAACGTGCGGGGGTGACGATCTGCGAAACACCAGAGAAAGATAGGGTTATCAACGATAAATTTGATATCGTAATATTAGATGTGCCTTGTTCAGGGTCGGGTGTTTGGCGCCGAAACCCAGAGACCAAATGGCGGATTACGCCCGCACTCATCGCGCAACAGACGGAAACGCAGGCAGCAATATTGGCGGAAGCCGCGCATTTCGTGCGGCCCGGGGGGCGCTTAGCCTATATGACTTGTTCCGTATTTGAAGCGGAAAATAAGACACAAGTTGATAAGTTTCTCCGCGAGAGTCCGATCCCCTTTAATTTAGTTACGATATCAAAAGAAATAATTAAAATGAATGGATTGAAGCCCAATAACGGGGCTGAGACGTTGCAGCTGACACCGCGAAATCATCAGACGGATGGCTTTTTCGTCGCTCTGTTCGAACGGCACGCGGAATGAACATTCGTTCGGCACGCCCAGATGATGCGGACGCTATCGCACGGATACACGTCGAGACGTGGCGAGATGCTTACGCCGGGATCTTGCCGGACCGGGTGTTGGTCAACATGTCCATCTCCCGGGAGAAAGGCGGCTGGAGCGGTACGTTATTGAACCGGGAGAGGGTCTATATCGCTGAAACCGAGAACTGTGGAATTGTTGGGTTTGGCAGTTATGGGCCACAACGATTGTCGAATATGAAGAGCGAAGGCGAGGTATATACGCTTTATGTTTCGCCGGATTTTCAAGGAAGAGGCTTTGGTTCGAATCTGATGGCGTCTATGTTCGGTGCGCTTGCTCGGGACGGGCGAAAATCCGTCATCGTATGGGTATTGCGTGATAATCCGTCTAAATACTTCTATGAAGCGATCGGCGGGCGGAAGATTGCCGAACGCGATGAGCGATTATGGGGCGAGTCGATCCCGCAGATTGCTTATGCGTGGGACGTGTCGAAAGATGGATTTACGGTCCAAAAACCTCATCGATGACGTGCAACAGGCCTTGCGCGTCTGTTGTCCTGGCGAGATTTGTTACGATATAGAAAAAATACCTAATTTACCGGGCTCTTACGCATTAATTTTGGCGCTTTGGCAGGATTGTGACATTGAGGTCGGGCGTCTTGGGCATCTGCATTTTAAATCGGGTTTTTACGGCTATGCCGGAAGCGCGAAGGGCGCGGGCGGCTTATCGTCGCGGCTTGCGCGGCATTACCGTCACGAGAAAGCGTTTCGTTGGCATATCGATTATCTGCGCGCCTATGCGGACGTGATTGGCGTTTGGCTCACGCTTAAGGGGAGCGAGTGCGAGATTGCGGACGCATTGAAAGGTTTACCGACGGCATATCCGGCTGTGCCGGGCTTCGGGGCCTCTGATTGCCGCACTTGCGACACCCATTTGCTGCGGCTCGCGGGAATGACGCTGGTCGATTAGGTCATTGGTGGGAAACCGGACCTCAGAAATGGCTTGGGAGTTGGCCGCTTCGGTATGTTTCGGTGGCGGTGCAGCGCTGGCATATTCGGTTGTGAATTCCTTCGGACCAGAATTTTCGCCCACACATTAAGCACTTACGCTCTTTAAGTTCAGAGCTGTCGGTACGCTTTTTTCTACGTTTTGCTGTCATGGCGCCGACCCTATAGCCGGAGTTTGGCAAAAAGATGGCAGCCACGGTCAACTTCTTGTCAGCTTAATTTGTCAAACTTAACTCAATTTTCGAGCGCGATTCCGCTTTTGGCAGGGTGTCAGAATTGCCGATAGAGGTATGCGAATATGCGAAATGAACATGGGCGCAGAGGGGGACAATCAATGGTAAGAACAATCAAGCAATCGGCGATTTTGCTTGCTCTTGTTGTTATCGTTGCAGCACCTGCTCAAGCGAACTCCAAGTATAAGAAATACATGCAGCAATCGCTTGGCGATTTGCTTCTCATGTGCGTCGAAGGGGATGACAACGGCTGTTATTTCTATGCCGGGATGCAAGCGAAGCAGGGCAATTTGAAGGAAGCCCACGACGCCTATCTCATCGGTGCTCAGAATGCAAAGAACCGTGCTGGTTTTGTCAGCATGTTCCAGCTCGCGCGGCTTTACCAACACGGACAGGGCGTGGACCGTGACCTTGTTCAGGCGTACCGCTGGTTCAGTGTGTTGACCCAACTAAGCTCGCAGAAAGATTTGAAGACGGCTGCTGAAAATCAGCTACAGAAATTGGCGGGACAGATGACGCCCCAACAAGTGACCTTGGCTGAAGCGCTGTCGAAAAAGGGAGTTAGGATCAACTGAGTTTCACAGTCTTGCTTGGGATGCCGCCCGTGTCCCCCGCAAGTGACGCGCCGGCCGGTGGAGGGATAGGGCAGCGGGTTTTTTTTAATTCGTCTATGCTCGACCGGTAATGACAATTCCCCTCCCGTCGGCCGGTCTCATCGTTCTCCGGCCGGTGCGTCCCCTAAATTCGCGTGAACTCCCGAGCGCCGAATGCATCGATAAACTTATGCGTCGTCGTCGAGGGCGACCCAGAGCCGCTCGAGTTTTGCGGCTGCCTTTTGTTTGAAAGTGTCGACGTCTTTTCCGGACCAATCGTAAAATCCTTTTCCGGTTTTCACGCCGAGATCGCCGCGTGCCGCCATATCTTGCAGCATTTGGCAGGGCACGCCGGAGTGGTAAAGGCTTGGAACAATTGATCTTTGGGCCGCGGCGTTGACGTCGATGCCACTCAGATCTTTCTGTTGAATAAGACCGGTGACGCACATCCTCGGTCCAAAGGCTTCGCGGGCGAATTTATCGACATCTTCGACCGACACGACGCCGTCCTCAATCATGCAGTAGGCCTCATGCAAGAGCGCGTGTTGTAGCCGGTTGATCAGGAAACCAGTAATTGGACGGTTTAGGACGATCGCGTCCTTACCCGAGCGTGATAACGCCTCGATCGTAAGATCGGTGACAAGATCGGTCGTCTCCGGCAGTCGACAAATTTCAACGAGCGGAAAGGCTTCCGCCGGCTGCATGTAATGGATGGCGATGAAACGGTCTTTGTGGCGCAGCGGCTCCGCGACGGCTTCGATCGGCAGGCCGGATGTATTCGTACCGTAGATCGGATGATCGCCGTATTTGTCTTCCAGTCTGTGGAAGAGTTCATGCTTAAGCGCCATATCTTCCGGGATCGATTCGATGATCAGGTCGGGCGCCGTGTCGGGCAATTCCGAAAAGGCGTCGGCTCCTGCGGGGAGGTCGTTGATCCGCGACGGATCCCGCGTGAGGACGGCGGCTTCGAAACCGTTCTTGGCAAATGTTTCGAGGATTCCGCGGCCCATCGTTCCGTACCCTATGACCATGACGGAATTTACGGCTTTGCTCATTTTCATATCCCGGGAAGATTGTTTCATTCAGAAGGCAGCTTACGGATATCCGCGTTGTTCGCAATGTGGGGGCTTTGCCGATAC
Organism: Rhodospirillaceae bacterium; assembly: GCA_002716125.1. Taxonomy (GTDB): domain Bacteria; phylum Pseudomonadota; class Alphaproteobacteria; order UBA8366; family UBA8366; genus UBA6544. The sequence goes on along the minus strand of PAZH01000020.1, from coordinate 48,534 downwards.
CCCAATGTCGCGTTATTAAACGCTATGAGCACGACACCCGCGCACCGAATTTCCGTCGCGCCGATGATGGACTGGACCGATCGGCACTGCCGCTACTTTCTGCGGCGGTTGTCGCGGCACGTCTTGCTGTATACGGAGATGGTGACGACGGATGCGATCTTGCACGGCAATCGGGACAAACTTCTCCGATTTGACGCGAGTGAACACCCGATCGCGCTGCAGCTCGGCGGGGCTGATATCGGTGATTTGGCGGAATGTGCGCGTATCGGTGCCGATTGGGGGTACGACGAGATCAATCTGAATGTCGGTTGTCCAAGCGACCGGGTTCAGTCCGGCCGATTTGGGGCGTGTCTGATGTTAGAGCCTGACCTCGTTGCGCGCAGTGTCGAAGCAATGGCCGCTGCGGTCGATCTTCCGGTGACGGTAAAGTCGCGGATTGGCGTCGATGACCAGGATGAGTGGCCGACGCTTTCCGGATTTGCGGCCAAGATGCTCGATGCCGGTGCAAGCCGCCATATTGTACATGCGCGCAAAGCAATTTTGAATGGTTTGAGTCCGAAACAAAATAGGGAAATCCCACCTTTGCGGTATGATTTGGTGTATCGCTTAAAAGCGGAATACCCAATGTTACCAATCGTCCTCAATGGTGGCGTCACGGCACACGAAGAGATCGCCGCACATCTTCAATCTGTTGATGGGGTTATGCTGGGGCGTGCGGCTTATCAAAATCCCGGGATTCTAACAGCGGTCGACCGATACTATTTCGATCCCGTGTCCGAAATCCGTACACAAGAAAACGCTGTGTATGAAATGTTGCCGTATATCGAAAAAGAAACGACCGATGGCGTGCCTTTGCGTGCAATTGTGCGGCATATGATGGGGTTGTTTCAAGGTATGCACGGCGCACGCGCATGGCGGCGTTATCTGAGTGAGAATGCACACCGAAACGAATCAGCGACGAACGTTGTTTTGACGGCGATGAGTCTAGTTCGTAACAAGATGGCGGCTGTTGCGGAATAAAAATTTTGCAACCTTTGGTCGACTAAATAAAAAAGGCCACCTGAACCGTTCCGCAACGATTTAAGCGGCCTTCTATCTTTCTGAAGGCAATGATGCCGAAATGATTACGCGGCGTTGTCGCTTTTCCGGCGATACGCCATCGCGCAATGCTCTTCGCAGTAGGGTCGGTCCGGCGCCGCCGTCTTGCCGCAAAAACGGAAGCTCGGGTCGCGTGGATTGCCGATGGGCCATTGGCACATCCGCTCTTGTGTTGCGGTGATGGGATGGTTCACGCGTTTGATCGGCGATGGTCGAGAGGAGAGTCCGAGGCGGTGAGCCTTTCCGATGACCGCGTTGCGGGTAACGTCTCCCAAGCGGCTGGCGATTTGGCTTGCGCTCAAACCTTCTTCCCACAGACGTTTTAATTGATCAACGCGTGCCTCAGTCCATTCCATGATAATCATTCCCCGTTTTACTTAGCGTGCCTAAATTGGCGTCGTCGTAGTTAAGTGCACTATATATTGTGTGCCCTACGACCTCCCCTACAATATAGTGTTTTTATTTGCGCTGCAACTCCAGCGCCCCCTTTTATGGCGAGAGTCTTCGGCATCGTCAACGCCGCGTGTGCGAATCCGACGAAATTAAAGTCTTTCTGACTGAAACCTTGTCATTTTTTCGAGTCGAATTTGTTTGGTAAATGCCATATTCCGCACTTTGTGCACCGACTTTGCGAGCGCAATTTTGGGCTAAGTGTTTGGAATCACACATGCGACTCGGGGGCGATTCTTTTCCGCTGCCGGCCGCGAAAAATTTTCCCTAAAGGTGCTAAATTTTTCGGGTCGCCGGATCTATTTTGAAACCGGAGAGTCGTGGCGGGTCACCTGACCGAGCGAGGGCCAATCCGGCCGAGCGGCGACATCTTTCGAGCCGCAGCCCGAACAGCGCATACGGCTGCCGATGTCCGGGACGGGAAAAGTGGGGCCAAGTTCCGCTGCCAAGCGGCTCGACGATATCGTGGCGTTGTGCCCGCAACGGTTGCACCAGCAAAACACGTCGACATTGTGCGCCTGGATCTCGGCAAGCAGCGTCGCACGGCGCTGCGCGTCTTGCGCTTCGATATATCGGCGTTTGTGTTGACCCACGTGATCCTCTGTTCTCGACGGTCCCGGCTAGGACGGTACGGGAACAATTAGAACAAAAAGAGAACAAATAACAAGCTTATTTGAACGACAATGTGGTGTGGGTTGTCAGCGCGATCGGCGGTGAGTTGGAATTTCCCGCAGCTCTTTGTCGAATATAGAGAGCGCGTCTTCGATCGTAGCGCTTTGCTTGAGTTTACGAGGGCCACTAAAAACCTGATATGCGGATTTCTTGCCGTCGCGGCGTTTGGCGATGGCGAAAAGTGGCGAGTCAAAACTGTGCCGGAAAATAGAGAAAATCGCGCTGCCGTTCTGATAGTCGATCGCATAGTCCTTCCATTCGCCTGACATGACGCGGCGACTGTAGACATCAAGCAGGCGGCGCAATTCCTGCCGATCGAAATACACGCGATTTTTGGGTCGGCGGTAATCCGCCAGACGAATTGGATCACTCAACGAATTGCCCCCTCGCTACCTGTGTCGGTCCATGTGGCGGCGGGACCCGTTGGGATGAAGCACGCACGCATGATCATATTACCGAACCCTCTGCGTACTGGTGCGGTAGGGATCGGGCTCATCGTAACAAGTGATGGAACCGAGCGTTCGATAGCAATAAACCGGTTTTTCATAAACCCGCGGCGCGTCAAATGTTTTGCGGCACAAGGGGCCGCCGTCCTTCATAGCGACCAGGGCGCGGCATTCCTTGCCGGATGCCCATTCGGCAACGAAGTCCGTTGGCAATTTGTCGGTTTGAATAAAGTTCGCAACCGATCCGGAAAGCACGAGGAAAGAACTCGAGCCACAGGCGGCAAGAACCATCAACGCCGTGCCGAGCAGGAAACCTTGACCCGTCCAGCGAAAGGATTGTGGCTCTAGCGTATCCTCCATGTTTGCGTCCGATCGTAGTTGCTCAGAACGCTCCTGTTTCCCGCCCCTAAAAAAGAGGCCAAAAACGAAACACGATCATTGTTACGCATCGGCGAATACGGTTCAAGCATGCTGACTTCGAAGCGTGACTTCCGGTTGCCTCCATAGGGGCGTATCGCTACATTACCGCCACGGTCGAAAGGGCCGAATAAACAGCGAATTCAATCGAGAGAGGCAGCGCAGCGTGGGCGACATCTTCCAAGAAGTCGAAGAAGAGGTCCGTCGTGATCGATACAGCAAACTTTGGAAGGATTACGGCGGATATATTATCGCTGCGGCTGTCGCCCTCGTCTTGGGAACGACCGCATCTGTTGGATGGCGGGAATACACGGCGCAGCGCCAGCAAGATGACAGCGACCGTTTTGTCGCGGCCGCCGCCTTATCGGCCGAAGGGAAACAGCTGGAAGCCGCCGAAGCATTTCGTGTTTTGGCCGCCGAAGCGCAGGACGGCTACGCGCTTCTCGCGCGGTTTCGCACGGTTGATGCCCTAAAAGAATCGGGCGACATCGCGGGTGCCGTTAAGGAGTTGGACGCCATCGCAGCCGACGACGGTGTCGACGAGCTCTATCGCGATCTGGCGTCTCTGCTAGCGATCATGCACACGTTGGACGAGGGGGATCCGAATGATTTGCGGACACGTCTCACACCGCTTCTTGCACCGGAAGCAGCCTGGCGACATTCGGCACGTGAACTATCCGCAGCTTTGGCCCTTCGCGTCGGCGACAAGGAATTGGCAAAGACCGAGTTCCAGAAGTTGACAGATGATCTGACGGCGCCTCCCGGTGCTCGATCTCGGGCTGCGGAAATTTTGCAGATTCTTGGCCGATAAGAATTGAGGTTCTGAGGTGCTTACGTCTGCTGGGCGTTCGACGACGCGAAGAATGATCGTCATAACGATCGTCGCATTATCGCTGTCGTCTTGCGATTGGATTAAGGAAGTCACCGGCCAAAAGGAAGTGCCGCTACCGGGACAAAGAATTCCGGTAATGCTGAACGAAGGTGAATTGCAAGCCGATCCACGCGTTTCCGATTTGCGTGTTTTGTTGCCGACCCCTCGAGAAAATCCGAATTGGACGCAAGCTGGCGGCAATGCGATGCATGCCATGCACCATTTGAAAATTCGTAACACTGTTGTCGAGGCGTGGGACCAAAGTATTGGGGAAGGTTCGAGCGACGAAAGACGTCTGGTAGCGCGCCCCGTCGTCGCCGATGGTTATGTCTTCACCATGGATGCGGAATTTGAAGTGAACGCGTTCGAGATTTCGACCGGAAAACAGGTTTGGAATTACGATCCGAACGTCCCTGAGGAAGACGAAGAGACGTTTGGCGGAGGACTGGCTTACGAAGGTGGTCGGGTCTTCATGTCGACCGGATTTGGAAAAATCATCGCCTTACGTGCGGACAACGGTGCCGAGTTGTGGCGCGGCAACCTGCCGGGCCCCAGTCGATCCAGCCCCACGGTTGGCGGCGGCCGCGTCTTCGTCGTTACGATTGACAATCAGACGGTCGCGTTTGACGAGGAAAGCGGCAAGAAGCTGTGGACTCATTCGGGCATATCTGAGTCCGCTGGGTTGTTGGGCGGTGGAAGCCCCGCACTTGTCGGCAATACGGTGATCTCGCCCTATTCTTCGGGCGAACTTGTCGCCCTTCGCGTTACGAATGGCCGTGTCGTCTGGTCCGATAGTCTTGTCGCCGTAAGACGCACCGATACGTTGTCGACTGTCGCGCATATTCGTGGCCACCCTGTCGTCGACCGCGGTGTCGTGTATGCGATCAGTCATTCAGGTCGTCTCGTTGCGATCGATTTGCGGACTGGCGCGCGTGTTTGGGATCGATCGATTGGGGGGTCTGAGACGCCTTGGGTCGCCGGAAATTTCATTTATGTCCTGAGCAACCAGGGCGATCTGTACTGTTTAACGCGGCTTGGCGGGCGGGTGCGTTGGGTGCAGTCACTACCGAAATATGAAGATCCGGAAGATAAGGACGGCCCGATCAAATGGTTCGGGCCGGTGCTCGCCAGCGACCGATTGATGGTTGTCGGGAATCATGGCGAAGTGCTGAGCGTATCGCCCTACACGGGTGCATTTCTGAGTAAACTCGAACTGACGGATAAATTGTCGGTTGCGCCGGTTGTCGCAAGCGGAAGTGTATTTTTCTTATCCGACGATGCAGACTTGATCGTCTATCGTTAGCGGCCGATAACCAGGCTTGCACGAAACCGATTGTGTGAAAAATGAGTTTTACCGTCGCCATCGTCGGCCGCCCGAATGTGGGCAAGTCGACACTTTTCAATCGCCTTGTCGGTCGCCGCTTGGCGCTCGTCGACGATATGCCGGGCGTGACACGAGATCGCCGAGAAGGCGAAGGGCGCATCGGTGATCTGTCATTCCGTGTCATCGATACGGCTGGTCTGGAAGAGGTGACGGACGAGAGCCTTGAAGGACGCATGCGCCAACAGACCGAGGTGGCGGTCGAAGAAGCCGACGTTGCTCTCATGCTCATCGACGCTCGGGCGGGCATTACACCGCTCGACCGGCACTTCGCGGACTGGATCAGGCGGGCGGGCGCGCGTGCGGTTTTGGTCGCCAACAAATGCGAAGGCCAGGCGGGCGAGGGGGGACTATACGAGGCCTTCGAGCTTGGGTTGGGAGAACCGGTTCCGATTTCCGCGGAACATGGGGAAGGCATGGTCGATCTCTTCGAGGTGTTGTCCGAGGCCGCTGAAGAGTTTGGAGAAGATAGCTCTGATGACCCCGATGACGGCGCGCCGTTACAACTCGCGATCGTTGGCCGTCCGAATGTTGGTAAATCGACTCTGGTGAACCGATTGATCGGGGAGGAGCGGCTACTGACGGGGCCGGAAGCCGGTATCACACGGGATGCCATATCGGTTGATTGGGCGTATCGCGGCCGGCGGATCAAGTTGGTCGATACAGCGGGTCTCCGCCGTCGGGCGCGCGTCGAACATAAGCTTGAAAAATTGTCTGCCGGCGACACGAACCGCGCCATTCGGTTCGCGCAAGTCGTGGTCTTGGTGCTCGATGGGGACGCCATGCTCGAACGCCAGGATTTGAAGATCGCCCGGCGCGTGATCGAGGAAGGGCGCGCACTCGTCATTGCCGCCAACAAGTGGGATGCTGTCGAGGACCAGGCGGATGCCCGCCAACGCCTGCGGGACCGGCTTGAGACGTCATTGCCGCAGGTAAAGGGCGTTCCGGTCATCCATACGTCCGGGCTGCATGGGCGCAATCTCGACAAGCTTCTGGACGCCGTGTTTTCGATTTATGAGGTTTGGAATAGGCGTATTCCGACATCGCCGCTTAACGATTGGCTGATGGCAATGATCGAAGCGCATCCGCCGCCGCTGGCGCGGGGGCGCCGGATACGAATTCGCTACATGACGCAGATCAAGACCCGGCCGCCCACATTTGCCCTCTGGGTCTCGCAACCTACGGAACTTCCCGATGCCTATCTGCGATACTTGGAAAACGGCATGCGCGAAGATTTCGAACTTGACGGTGTGCCGCTCCGGCTCCAGATGCGCAAAGGGCGGAATCCATACGTCAAGGACAGCTGAACGCACTTCACAAATATGTTGCGGTGATTGCTGATTGACGGTGTCGCGATAGATTGATGCTTCGATACCTTGGTCCAACGACGTTGGTGCGGCATGCCGCTCGATACGAAAAGCAAGTCAATCCTCAAGAAGCTCGGCGTATTGGCGGGCGTCGGTGTAATCGCACTTATTACATATGAGATTTTCTATTGGTTGACGCATGTCTACGAGTATGACGCGCGTATCGAGGCAGAGCTCACGACGCTCTCGTCGCGGATCGATGGTGAGATCGAGAAGGTCTATGTCAAAGAGGGGGACCGGGTAAAGGAAGGCGATCTCCTTGTTGCGTTAAAGGCGAACGTACAACGACTAAAGATCAGAGCCTTGGAAGCGGATCTTGTTCGCGAAGAGGGGCAGCGCGCTAAAATTGAAGCTGAGATTTTAGCCTTCGAACAAGACCTGACTTCCCGCTTGGCGACCAAACGGGAAGCCATCAAGGCATTGAATATTAAGCACGCAACCATCCGAAACCGCTTCGATTTGGCAAAAAAGAATCTCGAGCGGACACGTATTCTGTACCAAAAAAAGCTCACATCGAAGAAAAGTTTCGAGGAAGAGCAGAGTAAAACGCTGATAATTGAAGCGGAAGTCGAGAATTCGGCGGCTAATATTAAGGTATCAGAGCTCGAATTGAAAGAAATAAAAGCATCTAGGTCACGATTAGAAGTATTAAAAGCTGAAAAGCAAATTACAAATCTAAATATAACGAAAATAAATACTTTAAAAAACCAAGAAGAGGCTCGACTGACCTATCATTACGTTCGAAGTCCAATTAACGGCATTATCGACAGCGTCTATAAATATAAAGGCGAACATGTCGAAGAAGCGGAGCGAATGATCCTGCTTCATGACGAGAACTCCCTATGGATCGAAGCGAATGTCGATGAATCGCAGGTAAGGCACCTTGAGATCGGGCAGCGGGTCATCATTGACATGGACGCTTATCCATATCCGTTTCAGGAATTCAATGGCGTAGTCACGTTCATCGGCAGCGTGACGGCGTCGCAGATGGCGGGCGACCAGGCGTCCAATAACGGGCGGTCGCGCAAACAGACGCAACGAATCCCGGTGCGAATGAAGATTCTCGACCCGCCGGAGAAAATTGCACCCGGGATGTTGGTCGAAGTGAACATTCAGATTTACGATCAAATTAGGTTCTGATGAATCTCGAACGCTTCGATTGGCGGGTTATCTTGAGTATCGCCGTCTTTTCGATGCTGATGCAGCAGGCGTTCTCTTACGTATGCCAAATTGCCATGCCGATCCTTGCGGACCGGATCGCAGAAGATTTTGGCATCTCCCGCGCGTGGCTCGGCTTCTACCTTTTTCTTCAGAACATTGCGGCCATTATCGGCGCCATGGGGTGCGGCGGCTTTATCTTGCGATACGGCGCGTTACGGATCAGCCAATGGTGTTTGATCCTGATGGGGGGAAGTCTGCTTGTCGTCTCGACGGGTATTCTGTGGATTTACCCGATCGGTGCCATCCTTCTCGGCATGGCGGCGGTCTCGACGCCGGCGAGCTCGCACATCTTGGCGCGGGTCTGCCCGCCGCGTTTGGCGCCCGTCGTTTTTTCCGTCAAGCAGACAGGCGTTCCGGTCGGCAGTCTCATCGGCGGGTTACTAATACCGTTCCTGCTGACGATCAGCGTCTACAGCGCCACATTCAAAACACCGATTCATCTTGATGCCTACGGCACCGCGTTTGTGACCGGGTTGATCGTCTACCTTGTGGCCTTGTCGCTTCAACCCATTCGGGCGCATTTCGATGCCGACCGCGATCCGAACGTGCAGCTCACCTTCTCCGGCGTCTCCGAGACGATGAAATTCGTGATTTCGCATCCCCAGCTACGCGACATATCGTTCGGCGCCTTTGCGTTCGGCGGCTTACAGTCGATCTTCGCCGGTTTCTTTATTCTTTTTCTGATTGATGGGCTCGACTACACGGAGGCTGAGGCAGGATCCGCATTTGCGATCTCCGCCTTTACCGCGGTGGGCGCGCGTATTTTTTGGGGCTACCTCGGCAGTACGTTGTTCTCGGCGCGCACGATTCTGGGGGGGATCGGGATTTTCGGGACGCTCGCGGCGGTGCTTACCAGCTTCTATGACGCAAGTTGGAGTTATTCCCTCATCCTCTGGGTCGCGATTCTCTACAACATTACCTCATTGAGCTGGCACGGTATTTTATTGGCGGAGATCGCCCGATTATCGCCGCCCGACAGAGTGGGCGGCGTCACCGGTGGCGTGTTGTCGTTTACGAGCGTGGCCATGATGATTTATCCCGCGCTCTACGGGGGATTGCTGGCCATCACGAACTCATACAGTGTTGGTTTTCTCGTTTGTTCCATTCCGGCATTGATTTCCGGCATTATCTTTCTGCGTCCGCCGATCGATGCGCCGTGGATTCGTTCCATCCTGCAAGGGATTGCCTGGTGTTTGCGGCGGGACCGGCTGACCTATGGCGCTGTTATCGCGATGGTCGGGGCTTTCATCGGGATATCAGCAGTGTATCTACGACTGGCTTAAAGGCTTGTTTGCGTCCGGATGCCGGCAGCGAGCAATCTCGCGATCGATGGATTTGATCCGCGGTGCATCTTGCGGCGGGATGATCCAAATCTAAGTTTCACCAGTAGAAATGTTGTGCGAGGTGAGACGCTGGGTAGCTGCCCGGTCTGCGATAATCACGCGCTACGCTGCCTAGGAGCATTGGAAATGAGATTCAGTTTTACGGACGAGCAGGAGGAATTCCGCTCCGTCCTGCGCCGGTTCCTCGAAGATAAGTCGCCAACGACCGAAGTCCGTCGCCTGATGGAGACCGACGAGGGGTGCGACCCGGATGTCTGGCGACAGTTGAGCCAGGAACTCGGACTGACGGCCATCCATATTCCCGAGACTTACGGCGGGCAGGGATTCGGCATCGGCGAACTCGCGATTGCCGTCGAGGAAATGGGTCGCGCCTTGCTCTGTGCCCCGTATTTCGCATCGACGGTCATGGCCGCCACGGCAATTTTAAAGGCCGGTAGCGAGGATCAGAAACAACTGTTATTGCCGGATATCGCGGCTGGCGAGACAATTGCGACGCTCGCCGTCGCAGAAGAAGACGGCACTTGGGACGGCTCAAACGTCTCTACAACCGCAACAGAAAGCGGCGGCAAATATACGATAGATGGCACGAAGCGCTTCGTTTTAGACGGGTGTACAGCGGGTTTGATCGTTGTGCTCGCTCGTAGCGCGAATGGTTTGTCGTTCTTTACGGTGAAGGCAGACGCCGCCGGTTTGGAGCGAAGTGCACTGAATTCCATGGATTCAACGCGTAAACTGGCGCAGCTGACCTTCAATTCGGTGGAAGCCGAACTTCTTGGCGAGGACGGCGGTGCTGCGGATCCGCTCGCTGAAACACTCGACGTTTCTGCTATTTGTCTCGCTAACGAAATGGTTGGGGGGGCGGAGCGCTTGCGGGAATCGGCGGTCGAATACGCCAATATGCGGGTACAGTTCGGCCGGGCGATTGGATCGTTCCAATCTTTGAAGCATAAAGCGGCAGATATGCTGCTGGACGTCGAATTGGCGAAGTCGGCGGCATACTATGCGGCTGCAGCGGCGGACGAGGACGACGAAGAGACGTCAGCGCTGGCCTCGCTCGCCAAGTCGGCGGCCGCGGAAGCCTACATGCAGACCGCTATTCATACCGTTCAGATACACGGCGGTATCGGGTTCACCTGGGATAACGACACGCATCTGTGGTTCAAACGCGCGAAGAGCTCCGAAGTCTTTCTCGGTGGCTCTGCCTATCATCGCGAGCGTCTGATGCAGCAGTGGAACGTTTGAGGAGGACGGTAAGATGACAGAAGTGAACGAACAGACCGTCCGCGCCGAAGTGCGCGCTTGGCTGGAAGCGAACTGGGATACCGATCTCGGCCTCGTCGAATGGCGGAACAAGCTGGTCGATTCGGGCTGGGGCGCGCCGCATTGGCCGAGCGACTGGTATGGTCGCGATTTGCCGGTTGGATTGGTGCCCGTTGTGGACGAAGAGTTCGACCGGATTGGTGCCGTCGGCGTCGCGAAGATGGGAATACGGACCTTGGCGGCGGCGACAATTCTGGCCCACGGCACGGATATGCATAAAGAAAAGTTCCTGCGCCGTATCCTGACGGGTGAAGACACGTGGTGTCAGCTGTTCAGCGAACCCGGAAGCGGTTCCGATCTTGCCGGCGCGACGACGCGCGCGGAGATGAAAGGAAACAAATGGGTCGTAAACGGCCAAAAGGTTTGGACGACGAGCGCCCATCACGCGGATTATGGCCTGTTGTTGGCTCGGACAGACGTGGATGTTCCGAAACACAAAGGCATGACGTACTTCATCATTGATATTCATCAGCCCGGCGTCGAAGTCGTGCCGTTGCGCCAGATGAACGGACACGCGTCGTTCAACCAAGTTTTCTTCACGGATGCTGAGATTTCGCCTGAATTCATGGTCGAAAATTTGGGCGACGGCTGGAAGGTCGCAACCACGACCTTGATGCATGAACGCCGTGGTGCGGACGGTATGCGGCGCTACGCGCAAGCCTCCGATCGTCCAGAGCGTATCTACCGCGAAGAAGCGGAAGAGCACGCGATCGCGCTTGAGCCCTATAAGTGGTACCCGCAGCGGGCGGGGCGCGTCGATCTCGTCTTGGAGCGTGCCAAGGCGACCGGAATGAATGCCGACCCGGTGTTGCGCCAAGAGATTGCCAAATTGATGATCATGGCGAAGTCCGCGGAATGGACGGCGCGCCGCGCTCGGGCGGCCCAAGAAGGGGGACGCCCGCAGGGGCCGGAAGGCTCGCTGGGGAAACTCGCGGCAAGCTATGTTGCCCGCGCGGCCAATCGCGTTCATACGGCGATTACCGGTACGGAATCGATGCTTACAGGCGACGACAGTCCGATGGACGGTGTGATTGCCGAGATTTTGATCTCGACGCCGGCGATTTCGATTGCGGGCGGCACGGATGAAATTCAGAAGAACATCATTTCGGAACGTGTCTTGAAGATGCCGAAAGAACCGCGCTTCGACACGGATCGTCCGTTCCGTGAAGTGCCTAAGAACGTCGTCTAATCAGACGTAATCGTCGGCTTTCACGATTTCGCCGTGGCGTGTGCATGCCTCTTCGGCGAGATCGACGAACACGCCAGTAATCGATTCGGGCGTCTTAAGCGTCTCCGGATCCTCTCCCGGGAAGGCTGCCGCCCGCATCCCGGTGCGGGTGGCACCCGGGCTTAGCAGATTCACGCGGATGGCCGTGTTCTCGACTTCGTCGGCATAGCATTTGATGAGTCCGTCGAGCCCGGCTTTTGTTGCCGCATAAGCTCCCCAAAAGGCGATGCCCCGCGAGGCACCAGAGGTGACGAAAATAGCGCGGCCTGCATCGGCGGCGCGTAAGAGCGGGTCCAGACTACGGATTAGTCGGTAGTTTGACGTCAGGTTCAGTTGAACCGCGTCTTCCCAGACATGCGGGTCCATATGAGAGACGGGTGTCAGAACGCCGAGCGTGGCGGCATTGGCGACCAAAATGTCGAGTTTGCCGAAGCGCTGATGCAGGGCGGCACCCATCTGGTCGATCTCGTCGAACTTCTTGAGGTCGAGCGGCACGAGAGTGGCGCTACCGCCCACCGCTTTGATCTCATCGTCGAGCTCTTCCAAGCCGCCGACGGTTCGCGCTGTGAGAATAAGATGTGCGCCTTCTTCGGCGAACCGCTTCGCGACAGCGGCCCCAATGCCTCGACTGGCGCCCGTGACGAGCGCGATCTTACCGGCCAACCGCCCCGTCATCAGGCGATTTCGGCGAGAAGTGAGAGTTGGCGGCCGGTCGCACCGTCATCCTGATCCGTCAATCGGATCGGATAGTCGCCAGAGAAACACGCATCGCAAAATGCCGGCGCTTCGGCATCACGTCCGGAAGCGCCCATGGCGCGATAGAGGCCGTTCATCGAGATAAAGGCGAGACTGTCGCAGCCGATTTCTCTCCGCATCTCCTCGATGTTGTGTTTGTACGCGAGGAGTTCCGTTCGCTCCGGCGTGTCGACGCCATAGAAGCAAGAATGCGTGGTCGGCGGACTCGAAATTCGCATGTGAACTTCTTTAGCACCAGCGCTACGCACCATTTCGACGATCTTGTGCGATGTGGTGCCGCGCACGATCGAGTCGTCGACAAGCACCACGCGTTTCCCTTCGATATGGGCGCGGTTCGCGTTGTGTTTCAATTTGACGCCCAAGTGCCGGATTTCCGAGGTCGGTTCGATAAACGTTCGGCCGACGTAGTGGTTCCGAATAATGCCCATTTCGTAAGGCACGCCGGCTTCATGGGCATAGCCGATGGCGGAAGGCACGCCGGAGTCAGGCACTGGGACAACAAGATCCACGTCAACGGGTGCCTCGCGTGCAAGTTCGGCTCCGATCTGTTTGCGAGCCTGATAGACGGATAGGCCTTCGATCACGCTGTCGGGCCGCGAGAAATAGATGTACTCGAATATGCAGAACCGTTGCGGTGCCGGCGGAAATGGCTTGTGACTATGCACGCCATCGCTGTCCAGGACGACCAGCTCGCCGGGCTCGATATCGCGGACGAACTCCGCACCAATGATATCGAAGGCGCAGCTTTCGGAGGCCAGCATATAGCTTTTGCCGAGACGGCCTAAGACGAGCGGTCGCACGCCATGTGGATCGCGGCAGCCGATAACGCAATCCTCCGCCAAGGCGACGATCGAATAGGCGCCATCGACTTGGCGTAGCGCATTTACAATACGATCAACGACGCTTCCGCTGCTCGTCGCCATAAGATGGATGATGATCTCCGTATCGGTTGTCGACTGGAAGATACATCCGCGACACACCAACTCGTCGCGAATACCGACGGCGTTTGTGAGATTACCGTTGTGTGCGATCGCAAAGCCGCCAAACTCCAGATCGGCGAACAACGGCTGCACGTTCCGCAGGTTCGGTTTGCCCGTTGTCGAGTAACGCGTATGGCCAATCGCCATATCGCCTTCCAGCTGCTTTATGACATTCTCTTCGCCGAAGATATCGCCGACGAGGCCCAACTCGCGATGCGCGGGAAATTGACCGTTTCCGGCCGCCACAATTCCCGCCGCTTCTTGTCCGCGATGCTGAAGTGCATGGAGGCCGAGGGCGGTATGCGCCGCAGCATCCTGCGAGCCGTAGATTCCGAAAATCGCACACTCTTCGTGCAGATGGTCGTCGTCGTAAGGGTTGGTGGTCGCCATGCCCGTTACTGCTTGCTTTCGAATAGTCGATCCATATCACGGCGCGACGGTGTGGCGTAGCCCTTTTGTTGATCAGCAGGCTTTGAAGGCTCTTTTGTTGTCAAACCGTGAAGTTTGTTGAGCTTATTAAGTGCATTCTCAACTTTTTTTGCATCTTCCGCGCGATTTCGCGTCTCTCGAATCACCGATTTTGTCTTTTCTTGTACCTCTGGCGGCAAGAAAGGCCGAATCGTATCGGCACCGTATTGAACGTAAGGCCGGAGTCGGGCTTCGGCGATATAAGGCGGTAAGTTGTCTTCGCCGAGTTCCCAATGCGCGGCCAGATAGGCAGAGCAAACTAACAGCAGCCCGACAACAAGCCCGCCGAGCAATCCGAGCGAGCGGTCCAAGCTATTGAATTCGCTTTCTTTAACCCGTTTCCATATCCGCGAGAAGATAAAGAACAAGACAATCAACGCGACGACGAAGACGGCTGCGGCCGCGGAAATTTCAGCGATTCTTTGTGTTTGAATATGCTCAAGGAAATAGGGCGTGACGTCCTGATAAGTGAAATAGGAAATTGCCGCGGCGCCGACCCAACTCGCGACGAAGAGAATGGCTTTGACGAGGCCTAAGGCCATCCCCATCAATGCGGCAATTCCCAAAATGCCGACGACCGTAATATCTCCGACTGTGAGGCCGAGCGCTTCCATATTATCCACTCACCGCCCGCATCGCATGATCGCCGCCTTGCTCGAATATCTGCACCATGTCGCGAAGCTCGGAAATCTCGCGAAGGTTCATCGAGCTTGCGGATTTCTTCGATTTGCCGCGCCGCGTTGGAACGAGCGCCGAACGGAATCCGAGTTTGGTGGCTTCCTTTAATCTCGTGTCCGTTTGGCCGACCGAGCGGACTTCGCCGGACAGGCTGATCTCGCCGAAGACCACCATGTCGGCCGGGAGGGGAACGCCCGTCAGCGACGAGGTCAGCGCCGCTGCGACGGCGAGGTCAGCAGCGGGTTCTCCAATTCGAAGGCCGCCGGCGACGTTTAGATAAACCTCGCCACCGGAAAAACTGAGGCCGCATCGGGATTCGAGGACGGCCAATACCATTGCAAGACGTCCGGAATCCCATCCGACGACGGCGCGCCGCGGCGTCGCCAAGGGCGAAGACGCAACAAGCGCCTGCACCTCGACGAGGACCGGCCGGGTGCCTTCCATACCCGCGAAGACGGCGGAGCCTGCCACTTCGCCTTGTCGGTCGGCGAGGAACAGGGCGGATGGGTTTTCGACTTCCGATAGGCCCCGGTCGGTCATTTCAAAGACGCCGATCTCGTCCGTCGCGCCAAACCGGTTCTTGACCGCCCGCAGGATCCGAAACTGATGGCCGCGCTCGCCTTCGAAATAAAGGACCGTATCGACCATATGTTCGAGCACCCGGGGCCCGGCAATGGCACCTTCCTTCGTGACGTGTCCAACGATCAGTAAGACGAAGCCGCGTTTCTTGGCCAAACGGATCAATTCCTGCGCGGAGGCGCGGACCTGCGCCACCGTACCCGGCGCGGAATCGAGCGCGTCGATATACATTGTCTGAATGGAATCGATGACGACAAGGTCGGGACCGTCCGGTGCGTCCAATGTCGCCAAGATGTCTGCCAGGTTCGTCGCGGCGGCGACGGAAACCGGTGCTTGTTCGACGCCAAGACGCCGTGCCCGCATCTGCACTTGATCGACGGCTTCTTCGCCGGTGATGTAGGCGCAGCGCGTTCCTTTCGCCAAGCGCGCTGTGACTTGCAGCAAAAGCGTAGATTTTCCGATACCGGGGTCGCCGCCGATCAGGATGGCGGAGCCCCGCACAAGGCCGCCGCCCGTTACGCGGTCGAACTCTTCGATCCCGGTTTTGCGGCGCGGTACCGGCTCGCCCGTGTCGGCAAGGCTCGACATCTCGATCGGCCGGCCGCGCCCGGCTCCGCCCGAGGCTTTTCCGCCGATCGGCGCAGAACTCGAAACTTCTTCGATGACCGAATTCCATTCGCCACAAGCGTCACACCGGCCCATCCATCGCGGATGGACGGCCCCACAGGCCTGGCAGACGTAACTTGCTTTCGACTTCGCCACGCTAGATTCGCTCCCGCAGCATAGTGTTGCCTCGCCGCGTCACAGCCGCCGCAGTTCCATCTTAATCGGTCCTTCGGTACGACCGTTAATAAATTGATCGACCCGCGGGTCGCCGGATGTATCCACTTTATCGCGCGGACCGACCCAGATGATCTTACCTTGATGCAGCATCGCAATCCGGTCTGCGATGATCCGCGAACTCGCCATGTCGTGCGTAATGGTCAGCGTCGTGGCACCCAGATCCCGGGTACATTCGACGATCAGCTCGTTGATGATATCGCCCATCACCGGATCGAGGCCCGTTGTCGGTTCGTCGAAAAGGATAATCTCCGGCTCAAGCGCAACAGCGCGCGCGAGCCCGACGCGCTTTCGTTGGCCACCGGACAATTCGGCCGGCATCCGATGCGCGAAGCTCTCGTCGAGCCCGACCTGTTCCAGTTTAGAATAGGCGATCGTTTCGGCCTCTTCGGCAGACATTCCCTTCCCGCGGGTCAATCCGAAAGTGACATTGTTTAGGACTGTCATGCTGTCGAACAGGGCCGCATGCTGAAACAACATGCCGAACTTCTTGTTGATCTCGTCGCGGTCGTCCTCAGAAATGCCGATAATCGATTTACCGTCGATCTGTATGTCGCCGCCATCCGGCGTCAAAAGGCCTAGTAGGCATTTGAGGGAAACCGATTTTCCGCTACCGGATCCCCCCATGATGACAACCGATTCCCCTTCTTGAACGTCCAGGTTCAGGCCGTTCAGAACCACCTTATCGCCGAACCGCTTGTGCAGATTCTTCAATCGAATTTTGGGCGGGGCTTCTGTCATATGCCGAAGAAAAGCTGACTGATGAGATAGTCCAGGATGAGGATAAGAATGGCAGCCGCAACGACCGCGTTCGTCGTCGCGGCACCCACACCTTGTGCACCGCCGCTCGAATAGTAACCCATATAGCAGCCGAGCAAAGTCACAACGAAGCCAAAGACGGCTGCCTTCACGAGACCCGAGAAGACGTCGAAGAAGGTGACGAATTCGTATGTCTTTTGAATGAAGATCGCCGCATTGAAGTCGAGCTTATAGACCCCGACGATATAGCCGCCGAAAATACCGATGACATCGCCCACAAGGACCAGCAGCGGCAACATGGTGAGACCAGCGATAATCCGTGGCACGACGAGATATTTGATCGGATTGGTGGAGAGCGTTGTCAAGGCATCGATTTGTTCGGTCACGCGCATCGTGCCGATTTCCGCAGCCATGGCCGCGCCGATACGCCCGGCAACCATCAGACCGGCCAGGACAGGCGCCAATTCGCGCGTGATCGCGAGGACGACGACGGAGCTGACTTGCGCCAATGCCGCGTCCTCCGTCACCCGGGCCGCGCCGGTGTAGCTTTGCAGCGCGATGACCATGCCGGAAAAGAGCGTCGTCAACCCGACGACGGGTAACGAGTAATAGCCGACGTCGATCATTTGCCGGCCAATCAAGCGGAAATAGATGGGCGGGCGGACGAAGTGCGAGACGGCGTTGACCATGAAGATCGACAGCTGTCCGATGGTCGCGAGAAAGCCGAGCGTAGCGGCACCGATGGGGCGCAGAAAATTCACGCGTAGGCTCTTTTCACTCATGTATCGCCGCCGGTGTATTGGCGGTGATAGCGGTGACCAAGCGACGTCAAAATCTCATATGGGATGGTACCGGCATCCGCAGATAATTCGTTAATGCCGTATTGGGGACCGATCAGCTGCACGGTATCTCCGACACTTAATCCTTTGGCCTTTGTTGCGTCCAATGTAATCAGATCCATAGAGACCCTTCCGACGAGCGGGAGGACGGTTTCCCCCCAATAGGCGGTGGCCTGACCGCTCGCACTGCGAAGATAACCGTCGGCATATCCAGCCGCAATGGTTGCGACTCTGGATTTGCCTGTGAACCGATGTGTCGCACCATATCCAACGGTCTCTGGCCTGTCTACGTCACGAATCTGTAATACGATTGCGTTTAGCGTCACGACCGGCGCGACCGGATTCGGCGCGGTCGCATTTGGTGCCCCGCCGTACATCGAAATCCCGGCACGGACCATGTCGAAGTGCCATTCGGGGCCTAGGAATATGCCGGATGACGCGGCAAGCGATCTTGTCGCCGTCGGAAGTCTGTCGGCGATGGCAGCGAAATCCTCGCGTTGCTGTTCATTCATCGGATGTTCCGGCGTGTCCGCACAGGCAAGATGGCTCAGGAGGTACCGGAAATCGAAATCGTTTAAGCGTTCAGGATTCTCGGCGAGGCGGTCTTGATCCGTCGGCGCCAGGCCGAGGCGCGACATACCCGTATCCAGATGCACAGCCGCCGGCATCGGCTCATGACTTCGGCAAAACTGCGCCCATGTATCGATTTGTCCCGGATCGTTCAATGTCGGCAAAATCGTGTGGTCGCGATAATACGCGGCCTCTCCCGGCAGGAGACCATTCAATGCGGTGATCTCTGCCGCCGGCAACACTTCTCTGAGTGTGATCGCCTCTTCAAGAGAAGCCACAAAGAAGATGCGGCAGCCTTCGCGCCACAATCGCGATGCGACGTGTACGACACCAAGTCCATAGGCGTCGGCTTTCACGACGGCAGCGCAGGTCGCGGGTGCCGCTCGGTCTCGCAATAGCCTGTAATTGGCTGCAATCGCGTCCAGATCGACGGTCAGCGAAGACCGGACAAGACCTGTTGTTTGTGAACCACCTGTACGGGACAAATCAGAACTCGGCATCCGGGTCGTGGTGATAGGTATCGAGGTCGGAGAACTTCGTAAGATCGCCGTTAAAGTGAAGTTCCACTGTTCCCCCCGGACCGTGACGCTGTTTGGCGACGATAACTTCGGCGATGTTCCGCGATTCTTTCAACAAGGTATTGTGGAGTTCGATGCGGTCTTGGAATTTATCTTCCGCTTCGTTGTCGCGCCGCGCCGGTTGGTCTCGCTGCAAATAGTATTCTTCACGGAAGATGAACATGACGACGTCGGAGTCCTGCTCGATCGTTCCCGATTCGCGAAGGTCCGCCAATTGCGGGCGCTTATTGTCGCGGTTCTCGACTTGTCGGCTTAGCTGCGAGAGCGCGATAACCGGAACGTCTAAATCCTTGGCCAATGTCTTCAGCCCGCGCGTGATTTCTGCGATTTCCTGCACGCGATTGTCGGGGCGGCTTCCAGGTGACGCCTGCATCAATTGCAAGTAATCGATAATGATCATATGCAGTTTCGATTGGCTTTTCAGCCGCCGCGCCCGTGTGCGAAGTGCCGATACCGAGAGGGCCGGCGTGTCGTCGATATAAAGCGGCAGTTTGTAGAGGTCTTGGCTAGCGGCGGCCAATCGTTCGAACTCTTCGGCGTTGATGTCGCCGCGCCGAATTTTATCGGAAGGGACTTCGGATTGCTCGGCAAGGATACGTCCCGCCAGCTGTTCGGCCGACATTTCGAGCGAGAAGAAAAGAACGTGCCCGCCTTCCGTCATCACTCGGCCGTGTTCATCGACGATTTCCTTGAACGCCTTCGCGGCATTGAAAGCAATGTTTGTTGCGAGCGCTGTCTTACCCATGGAAGGTCGGCCGGCCAGGATCAAAAGATCGGAGCGGTGAAGCCCACCGAGCATCGTATCCATTTCACGAAAACCCGTGGTGACGCCGACGATATGGCTTTCGCGCTTATACGCCTCTTCGGCGGCTTGCAGCGCGAGTTTCGCGGCATCTGCGATTTCGAAATAACTACGTTCGATATTACCCGTGGAGGAGAGGTCGTAGAGACGTTGTTCCGCCGCTTCGATTTGTTCGCTGGCCTTGGTGTCGATATCGGGCTCGAACGCGTCGTTGACCATATCCTCGCCAACGGCGATCAACTCGCGTTTGAGATGAAGATCATAGATCGAGCGACCGAGATCCTCCGCGTTAACGATCATGACGGCATTGGCGGCGAGATCGAACAGATACTCTGCGCCGCCGACGTCGCTCAGCGCTGGGTCTCGGTCAAAATAATGTTTTAACGTCGCTGGACTGGCGACCTGACCTTGTTCGATGAGTTTCGTGGCCGCTTCGAAGATACGGCCGAGAACGGGCTCGTAGAAATGCTCTCCTCGAAGAAACTCGCTGACTTTCTCGTGCGCGCGATTGTTCGTAAGAATTGCGCCAATCAACGCGGCTTCGATTTCCGTGTTGTGTGGCGGAGTCCGATAGCCGGGATAATCGTCTGCGGCGCCCCCATCGATGGTGGCGAATGCAGTGTCTGTTGCCTGTGTTGCCATGACAGGCAAGTTACACGCATCGGTCCTGCGAGGATATCGAAACCGGCCTGTGGATAACGAGGATATCGGGTATTAGCGCAAAAATAATGACGGCGCCCCGAGTCGGAACGCCGTCATTAAAATCCTTGAGCAAAAATCCCGAGAAATTCTACTCGGATTTTTCCTCTTCGCCCTCTGCACTGTCCGAATCGGCGGCAGCTTCTTCCGGTGCATCGGCAGCTTCCTCATCGGCGGCCTCCGCAGCTTCCGCTTCGGCGGCGGCTTCGATGGCTTCGAGCGCTTCCGGCTCCAGCAGTTCGGCGGCGTCCGGCGCGGCCTCTTCGACACCGTCATCCTGCTGCTCTTCTTCGTCGTCGCCAACAATCGCGCGGCCGAGTTTAGCCTGGATCTCCGCTTCTTCCTCGCTGCGGGCCACATTCGCCGTGACCGTCGCTTCGACCTCCGGATGGAGGCGTACGCGGAACTCGTGGAACCCGAGGGCCTTAACCGGATTATCGGCGATGACCTGTTGGCGGGTCACGGTGAAGCCGGCTTCAGTGACGACTTCCGAGATATCGCGTGCATTCACGGAACCGTAGAGTTGACCCGAATCGCCGGCGCTACGAATCACGACGACGCTGAGCCCATCCAGGCGATCGGCGACGGATTGCGCTTCGTCCCGCCGTTGCAGGTTATCAGCTTCCAATTGCTGACGTTGCCCCTCGAAATGTTCGAGGTTCGCTTTCGTCGCCCGAAGGGCTTTCTTTTGCGGCAACAGAAAGTTTCGGGCGTAGCCCGGTTTCACATTCACGACGTCGCCCATCTGGCCGAGCCGTTCGATTCGTTCTAGCAAAATGACTTCCATCTTACTCCTCCTTGCCGGCGCCCGCCCATTTTTGGCGGAACCCAGCCCTTTGTTCGATAAGTCCGAAGAAGGCCACGAAGACAGCGGGCCATCCGAACAACAGCATCAATAGATAAAACAGGACCAATAAGAGCGTACCGGCCGATATGCGTCTTGCCGCCACGTGAATGACGGACAGACCCACCAAAAAGAACGGCAGAGCTAAAATAAATGCCGCGCTTTTTGCGAAATAGCCAAGCGTGCCAGGGAGCAGGATCGCACCGATTAGGAGCGCAGCCCCGAGTACAGTTAGCCAGTTCGGCAACTCCAGCATGGCGAAATCGGGGCTTGGACGCAGGTTTCGCTCAAACCGTGCAACCAGACCTTGTCCCAATACGCCGTTTATAACCAACATCACAAGCCACGAGAGCGCGACTGTGCCCGGCAGTATTGGCGCAACGTTGTCGATCAGCGCTTGCTGCATTTCGGCCGGCTGACCTTGAAGAATGGTAGAGGTTACCTCGCCCAAATAAGCGCGGACGCTTTCTTCAATTCCGCCGGTCGAGACACTGAGCCAGAGCCAAGCGACGACCAAAAGGCCGAGGCCGTACAGCGTCGCGCCGACACCGAGCAATCCCGGCGGATACCATTCGGTGTTCCCGTTCCCGTCCGGACGCGACAATAATCCTTGCCGGACGAGAAACACGACAGGCGCCGCATTCACGAGAATGAACACGAACGCGCCTAAGACGCCGCTGACCGCGATGACTCCTGCGGCCGCCACCGCACCCGCTATGACGCTTGCCGTCGTACCGAGGCTCAGCCCAATGACGAACAACGGTAATTGGCAAAAATAAGCGAGCAGAACGCCCCCGAGCGAACCACGGGTCACCAAGGCGTACAGAAGCGCGCTGATCACGCCTCCGGCCGCAATGGTCATCCATTGTTTCTGCGAGAACATTCGAGTGGTCCTGTCTTAACGCTCTATTGGATTACGTAAGGCAGCAGACCAAGGTAACGGGCCCGCTTGATGGCGCGCGCCAGTTCACGCTGTTTCTTGGTCGATACGGCCGTGATCCGGCTCGGCACGATCTTGCCTCGCTCCGAGATATAGCGCGATAGGAGTTTCGTATCGCAATAATCGATCGTCGGTGCATTTGGGCCGGTGAAGGGGCAGCTTTTCCGCCGCCGAAAGAAGGGGCGACGTCCGCCGCCACCACCGCTACGTCCGTTGCTCATTCTTCGGTCTCCTTCTCTTCGGTTGCCTCAGGCGCGTCGTCGGCCGGGGCTTCCTTAGTCGCTTCGGCAGGCGCTGCTTCAGCGACGCTTTCTTCTTTTCCGCCTTCTTCGTCGTCGCGGCCACGCCGGTCGGCACGATCACGATCGCCCTTGCCGTGCATCATCGGCGATGCGTCGGCGCGGAGTTCTTCGAGGCGAATGGTCATGTAGCGGAGAACATCTTCGTGTAGGCGAAGATTTCGTTCCATTTCCTGAACGGCCTCGGAGGGCGCATCCAGGTTAAACATGATGTAATGACCCTTCCGGTTTTTCTTCATCCGGTAGGCGAGGTTGCGCAGGCCCCAATATTCGCGGCGGGCCACGCTGCCTCCATTGTCTGAGATAAGTTTTTCCATCTCGTCCGCCAAGGTATCCACTTGGCCGGCAGAGATGTCTTGGCGTGCAATAAACACGCTTTCATAAAGCGGCATCCGTACACTCCCTACGGCTGTTGAATGATCCGGCGTCGATTATCTTGCGACCATCGACCGCCCGGCTCTAGCCGACGCTCAGGCGCCAGCAAGGAGCTATGTAATTCCCGCGAGTCGCGAGAAGGCGGGCACTATAAGCATTTCGCGGCGTTTGGCAATCGTTGCTTCGGTGAAAATCACGTGGTTGCTTGACAGTCAAACACCGGTCGCTATGACTGAGCCGCAATTCAAATAACGGAAATAAATTTATGACGCGCGCATTCGTGTTTCCTGGACAAGGCTCGCAGGCCGTTGGGATGGGAAAAGAACTGGCGGACTCTTTTCCTGAAGCCCGCCTGGTTTTCGAAGAAGTCGACGAAACACTTAAGCAAAACTTGTCTAAAGTGATGTTTGAAGGACCGGACGATCAACTGCGTCTGACGGCAAACGCTCAACCTGCACTAATGGCTATGAGCGTCGCCATTGTTCGAATTCTAGAGAAGGAAGGCAATGTCACCTTGCCGGACATGGCGTCTTTTGTCGCCGGACATTCGCTTGGCGAATATTCCGCCCTGGCGGCGGCTGGCGCGTTGTCGTTGGCGGATACCGCAAGTCTCTTGAAGCTTCGTGGTACGACCATGCAACTGGCCGTACCCGTCGGTGAAGGTGCGATGGCGGCCTTGATGGGGCCAACGGTCGAAGAGACGGAAGAGATTGCGGCGGCCGCAGTCGAGGCTGGTGCGGAAGGCGAAGTTTGCGATGTCGCGAACGACAATGCACCGGGTCAAGTCGTTGTCAGCGGCAGCACGACGGCCGTTGAACGGGCTGTCGAAATTGGCGCTGAGCGCGGTGCAAAGCGAAGCGTTATGCTGCCGGTCAGTGCACCGTTTCACTGTGCACTGATGCAACCTGCCGCGGACGCGATGGAAAAAGCGTTGGCCGAGACGGCAATTGCGCCTCCGAGCGTTCCGATTATCGCGAATGTATCGGCGGACGAGGTGCGTGACCCTGAAACGGGTCGGACGAATCTGGTCTCCCAGGTCACCGCGCGCGTTCGTTGGCGGGAAAGTGTCGTATGCCTTAAGGAAAAAGGTGTCGATACGCTGGTTGAGGCGGGGGCTGGAAAGGTCCTGAGCGGTCTTGCGCGACGCATCGACCGCGAACTGTCATCCACTTCAATTCAGGGACCTGAAGATATTGAAGCGTTCCTTGGAAGCCTCTAGGGGAAATAGTGATGTTTGATCTCACAGGAAAATCAGCGCTGATCACGGGCGCCTCGGGCGGAATTGGCGGTGCGATCGCCCGCGCTCTTCATGGCGCGGGTGCCAATGTTGCGCTATCGGGAACGCGTGAAGAAGCCCTCTCTGCGTTAGCCTCGGAATTGGGTGAGAATGCACATGTGACACCGGCGAATCTCTCCGACGCGGAATCCGTCGAAGGCCTGATCGGCCTCGCCGAAGAGGCGATGGGAAGCGTTGATATCCTGGTAAACAATGCCGGATTGACCCGTGACATGTTGTCGATGCGTCTCACGGATGAAGATTGGCAATCGGTCATCGATGTTAATTTGACAGCGACCTTCCGTCTCTCGCGAGCTGTTATTCGCGGCATGATGAAGCGCCGCTGGGGACGAATTATTAATATCACCTCCGTGGTTGGCGTGACGGGAAACCCGGGTCAGGCAAATTACGCGGCTTCGAAAGCGGGCATGATCGGGATGTCAAAATCGATGGCGCAAGAAGTTGCGAGTCGGGGGATCACTGTGAATTGTGTTGCGCCGGGGATGATTGTAACAGCGATGACGGATGTGCTGTCGGACGATCAGAAGGCCCGAATTCTTGAGATCGTTCCGGCGGGCCGGCTTGGCGAGTCGGAAGAAATTGCGGCGGGTGCGCTGTATTTGGCAAGTGAAGAAGCTTCGTATGTTACAGGCCAAACCCTTCATATTAATGGCGGAATGGCGATGATTTAAGGCAGATTCCGGCTGCTGGCGCAGGCGCTGGTCAGTCGGTTAAAAGTGTGTTACGAAACGCCGCCGCCGCGCGAGACGTCGTCATTTTGGGGTCAAAAGGCAGGGCGGAATTTCGAGACTACGCTCATACATTGGGAAGGTTAAAAGACATGAGTGACGTTGCGGATCGCGTTAAGAAGATTGTTGTCGAGCATCTTGGTGTTGATGAAGGGAAAGTTTCAGACAATGCCAGTTTTATCGACGATCTTGGCGCGGACAGTCTCGACACGGTCGAGCTGGTAATGGCGTTCGAGGAAGAATTCGGTTGTGAAATTCCGGATGACGCCGCGGAAAAAATTCTGACGATTAAAGACGCTATCAGTTTTATTGAAAGCGCCGACGGCTAAATAAGGCCGTCATCTCGTCTAAATAACGGGAAGCAGCGTTGCGATGAGGCGAGTCGTCGTAACAGGAATGGGAGCTGTTACACCTTTGGGTGTCGGCGTCGACCATGTGTGGCGCCGACTTCTTAATGGTGAAAGCGGTATCACGACGATACGGGCCTATGAGCCGAACGATTTGGCATGCCAAATCGCGGGACACGTTCCTGTCGGCGAAACGGCTGACGGTGCTTTCAAGATCGACGACTGGGTTGATCGAAAAGATCAGCGCAAGATGGATCCTTTCATCGCCTTTGCAATTGCGGCGGCTGATGAGGCGATCGCGGATTCCGGTTGGGTGGCGGAAGAAGATGAAAGCCGGGAGATGTCGGGCGTTCTTATCGGTTCCGGCATCGGCGGTCTTCCCGGTATTTCCGAGACTTCGGTGACGCTTCACGAGCGGGGACCGCGGCGCGTCAGCCCGTTCTTCATACCGGCGAACTTGATAAATTTGGCCTCGGGTCACGTATCCATTCGCCATGGTTTCTGTGGGCCGAACCATTCCGTCGTAACGGCTTGTGCCACAGGCGCACACGCGATCGGCGATGCTGCCCGGCTCATTCAATTCGAAGATGCGAATGTTATGGTCGCGGGCGGTGCGGAAGCCGCGATTTGCCGAATGGGTATAGCGGGATTCGCGGCGGCGAAAGCGCTATCCACCGGATATAACGATACGCCGGAAGTGGCCTCTCGGCCTTGGGATGTTGGGCGTGACGGTTTCGTCATGGGCGAGGGCGCCGGTGTTGTTGTGCTCGAAGAGCTTGAACACGCGAAAGCGCGCGGCGCCAAGATTTATGCCGAAGTGACCGGTTATGGGCTCTCGGGCGACGCGTATCATATAACCGCTCCGGCGTCCGACGGCAGCGGCGGCTTCCGGGCGATGAAGGCGGCCCTCAAGCGTGCGCAATTGAATGCGGACGCCATCGACTATATCAACGCGCACGGAACTTCCACGCCGTTGGGGGACGAGATTGAATTGGGTGCTGTGAAGCGCCTATTCGGCGATCATGCTTATAACCTTTCCATGTCTTCGACGAAATCCGCCATCGGTCACCTTTTGGGTGCTGCTGGCGCGGTAGAGGCGGTTTTCTCGATCAAAGCGATCGAGACGGGTGGCGTGCCGCCAACGCTGAACCTAGAGAACCCATCGGAAGGGTGTGACTTGGACTTGGTCGCGAAAGAAGCGAAAGAACGCCCCGTCCGAAACGCGATGTCGAATTCCTTCGGATTCGGCGGAACGAACGCCAGTTTGGTTTTAAGCGCTGTCGATTAGTCCGTGATGCGGCGCATCGTACGGCTCGCCCTTCTCGTCATTGTTTTTTGTATATTGGGCAGCTATCTGGCGTTTAATCGGCTAGAGACGGTCTACAACGCGCCGGGACCATTAAATCGAGCAGTTGCCGTGGTGGTCCCGAAAGGCGCCAGCCTGCCGCGCGTCGTAAGAATTTTGGATCAAGCGGGTGTGCTTGCCGACCCGTTTTGGTTCGAATGGAGCGTTCGCCTTCTAGGGGCGGCCCGTAAAATCCAGGCTGGCGAGTACGTCATCGAAGCGAGGCAAAGTCCGAAACGGATCTTGGGCCTATTGATGGCAGGCAAGACAGCGTTGCGCCAAGTGACTATTCCAGAAGGCCTAATGGTTTCGGAAGTGGTCGCTATTCTCGATGGGGCACCGGCGTTGGAAGGAACCACGCCGGTTCCGCCGGAAGGAAGCATCCTTCCTGAAACGTATAGTTATCAATTCGGAGAGACGCGGGCTGAGGTTTTGAACCGCATGTCAAAGGCGATGCAGAATCTGTTGGCGGATCTTTGGGCCAACCGGAAGCCAGGCCTGCCCTTTAACGACCCCATTGAAGCAGTCATACTCGCGTCCATTGTCGAAAGGGAAACCGGTGTCGCGGAAGAACGCTCGCGCGTGGCGGGCGTCTTCGTCAATCGATTAAGACGGGGCATGCGGCTCCAATCCGATCCAACGGTTGCCTATGCGGCCACGAACGGAAAGCGGCCGCTTGGCCGCCCGCTCACGCGCAAAGATCTGGATGCGGCGCACCCCTATAACACCTATCGGATTAAGGGCTTGCCGCCGGGCCCAATTAGCAACCCTGGGCGGGCAGCACTCGCAGCGACCCTGAATCCATTGGAGACCGACGAGCTCTATTTCGTCGCGGACGGTACGGGCGGGCACGCCTTTGCCAAGACGTTGGCTGAACATAACCGAAACGTCGCGAAATGGCGCAAGGTGCAACGCGAGCGGAAAAAATAACGCTAACCCGAAGCTGTTGCGTCGGACGGCGGTTTTTCAGGCAGACGTCCAAGTATTCTTTGATTGAACGCGGCGGGGAAGACGGACCCCAGCAACCAGACGGCGGCATACATCGGCCAAGGAAAGGCGATGCGCGCCCGATTTTTCGCCAAACCATTGGCGATGATCCGTGCCGCTTTGTCGGACGGCATGATCAGAGGCATGGTGAAAGGATTTGCGGCTGTCATGCGGCTGTGCACGAAGCCAGGACATATTACCGATACCTGAACATTACTTGAACGGGCGGACATCCGAAGTGCTTCGCCGTATTGACGGACGGCTGCCTTACTTGCGCCGTACGCTGGGGCGCCCGGCAAAGGTAGAAATCCGGCGAGGGAAGACATGATCGCGATCTGACCAGACTGACGCGCCATCATCCGATCCAGGGCTGGGAGAACGGTGTTCAGGACACCATTCAAATTCACATCGAAAATTTGACGGACTTGCTCCGCTGCTTCCTTGCCGTTCGACGTCCCGCCGGAGATGCCAGCATTTGCGATGACGAGATCGAGTTCTGCTGCGTTATCCGCTGCAGCGATCCAATCCGCCATGGCTTCGCGATTGGAAACTTCCGACGAATGGGTTGTCACGGTGGCACCCGCGGCGCGGCAACGCGCTGCGACATCGTCCAATCGTGCTTGGTTTCGGCCGCCGAGATGCAGCGAGACCCCGTCAGCGGCGTAGTGAAGTGCCAGCGCTTCACCAATACCGCTGGACGCGCCCGTGATGAGGATGGAAGACGGATTCAACATGCTTCGGTATCCTTGGTGAAAATCGCGGTTTGCTTGTTGCCGCCTTGAGCCGACGATATATTGCGGTCACGTTATATCGCTGTCCAACGAGGATTACGTTTGTCTCTATCGAGCATGACCGGCTTTGGCCGTGCGGAAGGCCGGCACGGGCATCTGCATTGGAATTGGGAAGCGAAGAGCGTAAACGGCCGATCGCTCGACGTTCGCGTCAGGGTGCCCAACGGCTATGATCGTCTGGAAATTCCCGCCAAGAAATCCGTTGCCGAGATTTTCGGCAGAGGATCCGTCTCCTTGATGCTGACTGTGGAAGTCGAACGCGAGGAGTCGACGCTAAAAATCAACCGTCAACTCGTGGAACAGGTATTGGCACTGCAGGAAGAGCTCGATGGACGCGTGTCGGTGGAACCGCCGAGAATCGAGACACTGCTGGGCGTTAAAGGCGCGATCGAAGTTGTTGAAAGCGAAGACGATCCGACGGAAGTCGATGGGATCGACGCTGAAATATTGCGCTCTTTGACGACCGCGCTGGAAGATTTACGTCGATCAAGAACGGAAGAAGGCGACCGGTTGGAGAGGATCATCACCGATCAGTTGTCCGCCCTCGAGACGCTACGATCAAAAGCACACGCGTGCGATGGCGCTCGTGTGGAGCAAATTCGCGATCGTATCAGCGCGCAACTCGCGGAATTGCTTGAAGTTCCGTCGAGTTTACCGGAAGAGAGATTGGCTCAAGAAGTTGCGATATTGGCAACGAAAGCGGATGTCCGGGAAGAAATTGACCGAATAGCCGCCCATTGTGAAGCGATGCGAGAGTTGTTGGTGGCGGCGGAGCCCGTTGGCCGCCGACTCGACTTTCTCTGTCAGGAACTCAATCGGGAAGCGAATACCCTGTGCTCGAAATCGACAACCGACGCGCTGACGAAAATCGGCTTGGCCTCGAAGGCGGCTATCGATCAGATTCGAGAACAGGCTCAAAACGTGGAGTAGGGAAGTGGACGACGATCTCACAATCCAGAGACGGGGTTTGATGTTTGTTTTATCGTCGCCATCAGGTGCCGGTAAGACGACGATATCCAGGGCGATCTTGGAACGAGACCCGGGCATCGTGATGTCGATCTCTCTGACGACACGCCCGAAACGGCCAGGTGAAGTCGCGGCACGCGACTATCATTTTGTCGATACCGAAGATTTTAATGTCATGGTCAATCAAGGCGAGCTCTTGGAATACGCCAAAGTTTTCGACCACTATTATGGGACTCCGGTGGGTCCGGTGATGGAAGCTTTGGAAGATGGTAAGGACGTCTTATTCGATATTGATTGGCAGGGCACGCAACAGCTTGTCGAAAAAGCGCGAGCCGACTTGGTCAGCGTATTTATTTTGCCCCCTTCAACATCGGAGCTGGAAAAGCGTCTGAAGGGCCGGGCCCAAGACTCGCCTGAAGTCGTCGCGAACCGGATGAAGCGGGCGCCGGACGAAATGAGTCATTATCCCGAGTATGACTACATAATCGTGAATCGTGACGTTGATCGAAGCATCGAAATGGCGATGTCCATCTTGCGTGCCGAAAGGTTAAAGCGCGAGCGACAGACCGGCTTGGGCGAATTTGTTAAGGGCTTGCGCGAAGGTCGCTAAGCGCCGCGGCAAGCACCGCGAATTCTTCAACGGAAAGCTCTTCGGCGCGTCGTCCGCCGTCGATGCCGGATTTCAGCAGCAGCTCCGCAATCGGTACGTCTAATTGAGACAATGACCGTCGGAGTGTCTTGCGACGTTGGCCAAACGCAGCAGCGCTCACAGATTCCAACAACGAAAGATCGATCTTGGGCGTTCGTTCCGCTTTGGGCGTTAGCCGTACAACAGCGGAATCCACTTTCGGTGGCGGCGTGAATGCGCGGGCGGGAATTCGGAATAGAAGCTGGGTCTCCGCGCACCAATTGCTGATCACCGATAGACGACCGAAGCTCTTGTTCCCAGGTGTCGCAGTAATTCGATCTGCGACCTCCGCTTGAAACATGAGTATCATTTCGTTGATACGCGTACCCATACGCAGCCAATTGATAAGCAACGGGGTTGCGACATTATAGGGCAAGTTGGCGACGATGCTGATTGGTCTCGGTTCCAATTCATCGAAATCGAACTCCAAAGCATCTCCGTGCGAAATGATAAGGCGGCCACCGGAGGCGGCTTGCAGGGGCGATAGAGCGTCGATGCAGCGGTCGTCTCGTTCGATCGCAACGAGTCGGGACGCACCGGCGGAAAGCAGGGATCGAGTTAGCCCGCCAGGACCTGGACCCACTTCGACAACCGTACCGTCCTCTAAATAGGTAGCGGCATTTGCGATGCGGCGGGGCAAATTCAGGTCGAGCAGGAAATGCTGTCCAAGAGATCGGCGGGCGCCCAGCCCGTATTCGGCAATGACCTCGCGTAACGGGGGCAGAGCGTCAAGGCGCGAGGCGGAATATGCGTTCATGTCCGGCCTGTTGACTCGCATTCCGGTTGACGACAATCGAAGCAGCGGCTCTCAGTGCGGCAACGAAACTGGACTCATCTGCAGCGCCGGTGCCGGCGATTTCGAGCGCTGTGCCGTGATCCGGCGACGTGCGAACGAAAGGGAGGCCCAATGTTATATTCACACCAGATCGGAAATCGATTGTCTTTAGAGGTATCAGCGCTTGATCGTGATACATACAGATGGCGGCATCGTAACTCTCACGAGCGCGATCATGAAAGAGTGTGTCCGCAGGCGCCGGTCCGGTGATTGAATATCCTAAGCGTTTTAAGTGAGTTATGGCTGGCTGGATAATATCGATTTCTTCGCGGCCCATTGAACCATCTTCTCCGGCATGCGGATTTAATCCCGCCACCATTAGATGAGGGCGATCAATGCCGAAATCCTGGCGTAACGATACGATCGTTTGCTCGGAGGCCGCGATGATCTTCTCCTTGCTGAGCGATCGAATGGCATCCGCCAATGACTGATGAACGGTCACCGGAACCACGCGCAGGGCGTCACAGGCAAGCATCATGATCGGCGGTGTCGTGGTCCGCGCCAATTCCGCTAAGAACTCCGTATGTCCAGGATGATCGAAACCGGCATCATAAAGAGTCTTCTTTTGAATAGGATTGGTGACGACCGCCGCGGCTTCATCACTTAAAACAAGTCCGACCGCCCGGCGGATGGACTCGACCACAGTATTCGCGTTCTCCGATCTCGGTTGGCCGGGGATCGCCGGTACGCTGAGATTTGTTGGCAGAACGGGCAGGGCAGACGGAAACACCTCTAATGCATCACGCGCCGTATCGATGATTTCGACCGGAACATTCCAATCCAACCGAGATGAGATACTGCTCAATCGATTGGGATCGTCGACCAAGAAGAATGGCGTTAATCGGAGTTCTTCACGACGGAGCCATGCCTTAAGCGCGATTTCGCCACCGATCCCGCTGGGCTCTCCCATTGTGATGGCGATTGGGAGGGAAATGTTCATCATTGTCTCAGGTCGATATATGCGGACCGCCGAAGGTCGCGCATATATTTCTGTGCCATTAACTCAAGGCGTTCGCGCGTCATCCGCTCTTCCAACGCCTTGGCCGATGGGATACCCGCAGCCTGCTGTGTTCGCTCGCAAGGCATAATGATTAGGAAGCCGTTTGGTGTGCGTGTTGGCGGGCTCGCTTGCCCGATATCGTTGCTCAACAAATATTTCCGCTGCCAAGGCGTCAGATCGGCGACGGCGACTTCGTATATCGCTTCCATATCGCGAGCGCCAACCTGACGCGCTTGCTGCAGCAGTTCGTCACAGGAATTGGCATTGGATGCGACTTTGATGGCTAATTGCCGTTGCGCTTCGATTTCTGACTGAGGGGCACCTGACGTGACGGGGGCTGTCATTTGTCGATATTTGACGGAGAGATCGTTGACGTTACCTGAATTCCCAGCCCGGCGATTGGCCAAGAAAAGAATATAGTAACCCGTCAATGTCCGAATGGGGCGCGAAACTTGTCCCGGTTGCATCACAGAAAGGGCAGTCGCAAGTTCCTGGTCGATTTCGGAGTCCGTTATCCAACCTAGTCTGCCGCCCCGTCCCGCTGTTGTGCTTTGCGAGAACTCGCGTGCCAGGGCGTCAAAATTGGCCCCGTTCAGGATTTGCGAGACAAGCCGATCGGCTGTTTGTCGAATTTGCTGTTCCAAGTCAGGGGAATCGACACTCAGAAAAATTTCTTGAACTTGTAATCGAGGCTTCCCTTGGAGGCTTTTTAGCCGCGCGATTTCTTCGTTGATCTCTTCTTGGCCAACGGAAATTTGGCGCCGGATTCGTCTGTTGACGAGCTTAAGCCAAGAAATCTTGGCTCTAATCTGATATTCGAGCGCAGATCGATCAACATTGTTGCTTCGGAGGACGGTCCAGATTTGTCCGGGGCGTAAACCGCTTTGGCGTTCTAGGTTTGCAATTGTCCCGTTGATCTCGCGAGAACTTACGCGGACATTTAATTTCTTCGCTTCCTGTAGCTGAATTCTCTCATCAATCATCTGACGCAAGACTTGCGGAGCGAGGCGTCTGAGGGCGGCGGGCGATTTGGATGAATTTGTCGAGGTCGCAACGAGGCGTACACGATTTTCGAGATCGAATCCTGAAATTATCTCGTCATTCACGATAGCGGCGATGCGCACCACATCTTGCTGACCATAAGCGACATTTGCTGCGGTGACGTACCCCATTATCGCAAGCGCAGTAATTGGGATAAGACGCAAGTTCCGCGTCGCAAGTCGTAGAAAGATTAAATTACGCATGAACTCATCCAGCGTTCGATTCAACCTGCCCTAAGTGTTTGAAGATAAAGCGAAAGAACAACCGACTTTCTGGTTGAATATCAGCGTCCCGCGTAAAGCTCCGTTGAGCGACTGTCTCGAAAGTAAAGCATTCGTCAGAGTATTGCGCTCTGAGTGAATGTAGGAGAGAGCCCCCATCCGAGGACAGATCCCGCCGTGTACTTATTGATGCCGACCAGTATTCGGTAATTTGAGATCCTAGGGCAATCGACAATTCTTCCCGGCCCTCGCCGATTGTCGTCGTTGTGCCTTCCTCGATGAAGAAATACTCGCCGCTTAGCTTGAAAGCAGACGGGCCGACCGAAAACCCAACTGCGCTGCTGCTATTGCTGAAGTTAGATTCGGCGAATCTGAAGCGATAGAGAATGTCGACATAGTCATGCGGCTTAATGTCGACACGTCCAACGTAATCGGTGAAATCCGCTTCCAGGAGTTTGGATACCGCTAAATCCCGATCTTTACTAAATCGGTAGCTTTGTCCAAAGAAGCCGGTAATCGCGCCGAATTGCGGGCCGTAAAGGCCGAACTTGGCGCCGTAGACGATCCGCGAACCGCTGTCGACGCTGTCTAGGCCAGCAAACCGGTCATGGCTTAGAAGGTTCGTATCGTCGAGCTCGAATACGGTGTCTTCTTCGTCCGGAATATCCGAAGGGTTAGAGCCGTTCGGGGCTATTATGCCCAAGACGATTGGCTCCACGACTTGTTTTAAGTCGCCGGAATGGCGGACGAACGGGAAGCGGGCGTCGATGGCCAGACGCGGCAATACGCGGCCGTCGAAAGTATCATCGT
Source organism: Rhodospirillaceae bacterium (assembly GCA_002716125.1). GTDB lineage: Bacteria > Pseudomonadota > Alphaproteobacteria > UBA8366 > UBA8366 > UBA6544. Next base: position 14,658 of record PAZH01000020.1, on the reverse strand, counting down.
TCGTTCCATCGCTTCGAGTGATGTCTCGGATCCAATAGCCGTCGGCCTGAACCGTTGCCGTTGCGCTGGTTACGAGGCCGGTATCCCATGTTCGACCGATGGTGTAACCGGGGGCCAATGAGATGCGCTGTGAGTCCGAACCATCATGTCTGAACAATGTCCGTAGATTCGCATCGAGTTGCCACCGCCCTCCTAGGCGGTCAGCTTCTCCCATATGATTGAAATCCAACATTGGAATGACGATCGGTTGTTCGTCGCGTTCGTCAGTTCTCAAATCTTGGAACCAAAAAGCGTTGGCGGAAATATAGTTTCGCCCGCGAAAGCCCTCGGCGACTACATTGGAGCGGAGGGTGTTGCGGTCGAGTTCGAAGAAATCAAACTTTCTTAAATATGTTCTGTCGCTTGCCCGTGAGACGTCGACGCGCGCACGCCACGTCTCGTCGAAATGATATTCGCCGTTGATCGCCAGATGCCCGCGAACGCGATCATCCCGTACAATCGCATTATTCGGATCGCCTTCATTGCGTTGCGCTTCGGTGATGCTTCCGGCGATAGCAAATTCGCCATCCTTGAAATGTTGCCGGTACTCGCCGCTCAGCACCAACCCTTCATCTTTTGTGAAAATCGGCGTGATTGTGGCATCTTTATCGTCGCCCATCGTGATGAAGTAAGGCGTGCTGATGAAGCCGCCCACGTTGCCGCCGGTGCCAAAACTTGGTGCCAAGAAACCTGTCTTCCGGTCCACCGTTGGATCTGGGTGCGCGAGATAAGGTGCGTAGGCGACAGGCACTCCCCACATTTCCAGAAAGACATCTTTATAACGGATTTCGCGATCTTCTTGGTCGTGTTCGACCCGCTCGGCCTTCAGTTGCCATAGGAGCGGAGCTTCCGGGTTTTCTTCACATAGTCGGCAGGGCGAATAGACGGCGCGCTTCATTCGCGTCTTATTGCCGTCGCGCCGGACCGCAGAATTCGCGGCGAAACGACTCTCGTCTTCCAAGAGAACGCGTATGCGCTCAATGACGCCGTTCTTCAGTTCTTCCGTCAGCTCGACATATTCCGCGAAAATGACTTCGCCGGAAGGCTCGTGCAGCACGATGTTGCCGGAGGCACTCACCGTATCCGTTTTTTGATTGTAGCTAACCGTGTCCGCCAAAAGCGTTCGTTCGCCTTGGACGATTTCGACTTTCCCCTTAGCGACAACCGTCCCTAATTCTTCGTCGTAGTTGATCTCGTCTGCCAGCATCAACACAGGTAATTCGCTGGACAATTGCTCGCGGGCAGCCGCGCTCTGAAGCAGACCCATGACAGCGAACAAGGTCGCGATGATTACGACGCGCACCATCAGCCGTCCTCGAGGTGCAATAAAAGCGCTAAGCCAATCATCATGGTGACGCCGGCCGGCGTCCAGGCAGCAAGCTGCGTTGGAACATTCGTCGATAAGCCCAACGCATACACGACGTCGCCCAAAATATAGAGCAGAAAACTGATGACGACCCCGCCAATCAGCGCAAAAAAAGCACCGGATCGCCGATTGATATGGACGGTAAACGCCGCGGCAACCAGCACCATCGCACACAGTAGGACCGGCAGCGCGACCAGCGAATGCAGATGCAATCGATGACGATGGCCTGAGAAGCCAGCCGCTTCCAATTCGTCGATGAAGTCTGGCAAATCCCAGAAAGACATGGTTTCGGGCGAAGCGAAACTTTCTTGGATCTTGGTCAAAGTCAGGTCGGACGGAAGTTCGTATTTCGCGATCTTATGGGCGGCCCGATTCGGCGTTGAAATCCAGCCGTCCCGAATGTCCCAGTAGCCGACTTTCAGCTGTGCGGTTTCGGCGTCGATGCGACCCACAAACTTATCGCTACCTTCGAACATGAAGACGATTACGTCGTGCAGCTTCATTTCTTCTTTGGAGACCCGAAGCGCATGAATGACCGCTTGCCCGCCAGCATCGGATTGTCGGAGCCATAGCCCATTTCGCGATACGGCAAGCATGCTCGTCGTCCGCTTTAGGTACTTGGCTTCGATGCTCTCGAACTTCGAAAGCATGACAGCTGAAAATGGATTGAAGATTGTAATTTGAAAAATTCCCACCCCGAGTGTGCAGATCATCGCCGGGAAAAGGAACTGCCAAATAGAAACTCCGGCAGACCGCGCGACAACAATCTCGTTGGCATTCGCCAGACGCCAAAATGCAAACATCGCGCCGAAAAGAACGGTGAACGGCAGAATTGATTCAGCGAGGTGCGGCAGTTTGAACAGACTCATCTGCAAAATAACCGCCATTGTGGCGTCTTCCTTGCCGGAGGCGCGCCGCATCATTTCCACAAGATCGAACAAAAGTGCGATCCCCATGAGCGCACAGAAGGCGCTTGCCAGCCAGAATGCGTACTGGCGGCCCAGATATGTGGACAAGGTGAGTGACAGTCGCACTCTAGTACCTCGGCAATAGTGGTCGCTGCGGTTCTAACGAACCAAAGTCGATTAAACTCCAATACACCCGGAACTGGATAGTCGGCAGGAACTTTGTTGATCGAAATTCTTCGATTAAATTCCAATCATAGAAGCGATTTCATCAAAGCTGCGGCCTACTATTGTTCAACAGGCCTACAATAATTCTCTAATGTTCGCCGAACGAACTTGCGCAACGTTTATAGTTCTTTTTCTATCCGTGCCCTGGCTTTTTTTTATCGAGCACAGTAATAGACCGGAACGTTATGACTTTAAAAGTCTTTTTCGTTTAGAATAATGGAATTCAAGGTGACTTGAGAAAGCGTTTTTCGACACGCTTTTGAACTGACCAGCGACTTGCAGCGTCACTTTCAAGTTCATCTTTGCCGAAGGCGCAATGGGACGGGACAGCAGCCGATCATGAGTCTGACCGCTATTGTAAAGTTGCTCCGGCCGCGACAATGGGTGAAGAACATCTTCGTATTCGCGCCATTGTTCTTTAGCCCAGGTTTGACGGGTCAGGGTGCGTTTTTCAACGTGGCAATCATGTTTGCCGCGTTTTGTCTCGTCGCGAGCGGTCTCTACTGCCTTAATGATTTTAGCGACCGGGAGGCGGATAAACTCCATCCGGAGAAACGAAAGCGGCCCGTAGCTTCGGGCGATGTTTCCGGAGGGCTGGCGATCGCCCTCTTCGTCATCCTCTGCGGAGCCGGGCTATTTGTGGCTTTCTCGTGGACCGCCGGCGGCTGGGTCTTGGTCGCCTATCTTGTGCTGACGGTTTTATATTCGTTTGCTTTCAAACGGTTAGCGATAATCGATGTGCTGACGATTGCAATTGGATTCGTCCTGCGCGTCTACGCTGGCGCGATCGCGGCAGGTGTCCAGCCGACGGTTTGGATTCTTGTTTGTACCGGTATGCTGGCCTTGTTCATCGCTCTTACCAAACGGCGAGACGATCTAGCGCAGGAATTGAGCAGCGACCACCGTGAAAGCCTCGGGGGCTATTCGATCGCTTTTCTCGATGCTTCATTTGTAATGGTGTCGACCGCGCTGGTCGTGTCCTACGTGGTCTTTACGACCGATGCCGATGCAATGCACCGACTGGGAAGTGAAAACCTTTATCTCACCATACCCTTTGTGGTCGGCGGGACGCTCCGTCAGTTGCAATTGACGATTGTCCATCGCCGAAGTGGCTCTCCGACGGAGTTGGCGACAAGTGACCCCGGCCTTTTGGTCTCGTTTCTGGCCTGGCTCGCGACCTTCGCATTTTTAATGTATGGGTGAGTCCCGTGCCGTCATGAAACAAAAAAGTATGACCATTACGTCCTGGGGCCGGAATCGGAATGCGGAGATGACCGCACTCCGCCCGGAACGTTTATCTGCTGTAACCGCAGCGCTTCGACAGCCGGGAGTAGGCACTGGGACGATTGCATACGGCGACGGTCGGAACTACGGCGACCTGGCGATGCGTCAAAACGGACGTGTTGTTCTGACGCGGCGTTTGAATCGAATTTTGTCGTTTGAGAAAGACACCGGCCTTGTGTCGGTGGAACCTGGCGTCACGTTTCGGGAATTGCATTCTTTCGCATCTGAACGCGGCTATTTAGTGCCGGTAGTGCCCGGGACTGCATTTGTGACCCTCGGCGGCGGTGTCGCGAGCGATATCCATGGTAAGAATCAGGACACGCAAGGGTGTCTCGGCGATCATATCGAATGGCTCGACCTTGTCGTGGCAAGCGGAGATGTGATTCGCGTCTCTCGTTCCGAACATCCTGAACTATTTTCGGCGACGATCGGCGGTTGCGGTTTGACCGGCGTTATCTCTGCGATCGGACTACGACTCCGCCAACTCAAGGCGAATGCGGTATCGGTCGAAGAGTGGCGGGTTAAAGACCTCGATAGCTTCTTCGATCTGATGCATCAGCACCGCACTTCTTCCACCTATACAGTCGGATGGGTCGATGCCCTTCAGAAGGGCCGGTCCCTTGGCCGCGGTATTTTCCAGGCCGCCGAACCGGTTTTTTCAGACGGTTTTTCTCCAAGTACATCGAACCGAAAAATACCATTTACTTGTCCGGACGCGACGTTAAATCGAGCGTCGGTCCAAGCCTTCAATTCGATTTACTATCGTCGGGTTCCAAAGAATGGACGCTCGAGACTCGTCGGATACGAAGCATTTCATCATCCGTTAGATGCGATTTCAGATTGGAATCGCCTGTATGGGAAAAGCGGATTTTTTCAATTCCAATGCGTGTTGCCGGACGAATCCGCGGCGATCGGCATTCGCCGGTTGTTGGAACGCATTTCGGGCGCCCAGGCGGCTTCCTTCCTGGCAGTGCTGAAGACCTTTGGCAAAGAAGGTTTGGGCGATTTGTCGTTTCCGCGGCCGGGTGTCACGTTGAGTTTGGATATTCCTGCACGTGGCGGCGGCCGAGAATTTGTCGAGAGTTTAGACGCTTTGACACTCGATCATGGGGGGCGTGTGTATCTTGCGAAAGACGCAACGTTGACCGCCGAGCGTTTTGCCATGATGTACCCGAAGTTGGATAAATTTCGCGAGACTTTGTCGCGCTACGATCCGGATTGCGTTTTCGACTCGGATTTGGCACAGCGTCTTAAAATTCGGCCGACCCTGTCATGACAGCCGCGGCAAAGATCAAAACATGGGTCGTCTTAGGCGGGTCTTCGTCCATAGGACGGGCGTTCGCAGCGACGGCCGCGGCGGCCGGATCGAACGTTGTATTGGCGGGACGAGATCTAGAAGACCTCGAAAGAACGGCCGCGGATATTCAAATCCGCTTCGGTGTAACGGCGGAGAATGCGCGGTTTGACGCGCTTGATACCGAGTCGCATGACGCGCTCTGTGAGATGTTGGCTGAGCGCGACGGTCCGGTCGGCATATTTCTCTTATTTGGATTTATGCCGGAACAGGCGGAGATTGATGGCGATCATCAGTTGGGACGCCAGACGATCGATGTGAACTATACCGGGGCGGTCTCAATTCTCTCGCGTTTGGCCCCACTGTTAGATGAGAGGACCGGCTCACGGGTGATCGTCTTGAGTTCCGTCTCAGGAGACAGAGGTCGCCTCAAGAATTATGTATACGGCTCCGCCAAAGCGGGATTAAACGCCTATCTGCAGGGTTTGCGGGCACGGCTATATCGTTCGGGCTCGTTTGTTACGACCGTTAAAGCGGGGTTCATCGATACCGATATGACCTTCGGCGCCCCAGGACTGTTTTTGGTTGCAACGCCGACCGCCTGTGCAGAAGCATGTTGGGCGCTCGGATTGAAAGGTCGGGAGGTCGCCTATTTCCCTTGGTTCTGGCGGTATATCATGCTGATCATTAAGACCATACCGGAACGCATATTTAAGAAAATGAGCATTTAGTCCCGAGATGCGGGGTTTCTTCAGAAATACGGATCGATGCGAGCTTTGATCGGAGCCGACGCATGTTGGCGATAGTCGAAGCCTTTCTGCCGGAGGCGGGCCAATGGCTTGGATTGGCTGCGATGCTTCTCGTGCTGGCCTTGTTCGCGGGCTTGGGTCGCATCCGCGGTGACGACGATGATATTCCGGGCGTCTCTTTCTTACGCGGATGGAGTGTTTTCGCAGCGGTTATGACGATTGTCGGCGTCTTCGGCGGCTGGCCTTTCTCGCCGGTTTATTGGGGCCTTTGGATCGTTGGTCTCGCTCTGCTGATCTGGAATAGGCGCGCCGTCATCACTGAAGTTCTCTCGCTGTGCGCGGTATTTGTTCTTGGGCTCCCGCTGATCCTTATCCTGGCGGGCAAAGCACCGTCGGAAGTGGACAGTTTCACCCATTGGCTGCCGAACGGTCTGTTTATTTTCGAAGCGGATCGGTTTTTGCGCGCAGACGGCCCACCAAGTCAGTCCGCATACCCCGGTTTTCCCTACAACGTCACTTTTCTGTTTTACGCCGTAAGCCAAGTCGCGGGCGAATTTGTCGAGAATTCGATCGTTCAGTTCAATGTCGTTTTTCTACTGTTGTTCGCGAGCTTGCTGGGGTGGCTCTTGCGCAGGACAGATAGTGCGGCGGCGGCCGATACGTGGAAGTTGGCGGCGCTTACAATTTTGCTCGCGACATTTCTCAATCCAGTCTTCGTACGACGTATATGGCTGACCTCATATCCGGACATGGCGACATCCGTGGTCGTAGCATTTGCCGGCATAGCGGCATGGGCTTGGATTTTATCCGCCGCCAAACCCGACGGGTCCGAACGCAGCCGCGCGCTTACCTTCGCACTCTTGTTGGCCTTATTGGTGAATATAAAGCAAGCCAACCTTGTTCTCGTTGTCGCCTTGGTCGTATCCAGCGGGATGGTGGCGCTTCGCGACCGCGAAATCCGTTTCAGTATCTTTCTCAAGCGACTGCCGCTTTTGATTGGCTTACCGCTCGTCATGTATTTCACCTGGCGCTATTACCTTGTGGTCGTGTCGCCGCTCACCGAGAACAAGATGGCGGCCGTCGGAGATTGGCCAATCGAACGCCTGCCCGAACTGCTGCGTTATATGGGTGTTGTCGTTTACCGAAAGGCGCTCTACTTCGCGCTCGCGCTCGGGTTCGTCGTTTGGGGCTTGCGCTCATGGATGAAGGGATCGCCCACACCCTTTGACCGATTGGCGATCATCGTTGGCGCAACGTTTGTCGGATACAATCTCTTCCTCATGCTGATATTCATCGCTCACTTCGGTGGGTATCCGCAATCGTATTGGCGTTTCAACACGCATATCGGTTACCTGATAACGGCAGCGACCGTTTTCGGGCTCGGCCAACTCTATCGTTTGAACAGAGAGAAAATCGAGATTTGGTGCGGCCGAACGGTCCCGCGCATCGGGATGGTGCTGGTCGTTGCCGTACCACTGTTGCAAGTGGCGACAGCAAATTACTGGCGATACGACTTGGAAGTACCGAAGCCGATGCTGCGGGACGCGGGGCGGGCGCTCGCGGGAACGCTTCCTCCAAATGCCGCCGTCGGTGTGATCGTACCGGGCGATCAGGGGAACTTCACTTCGATGTTCGTCTATTATGTTCGGCAGTCCCGGGCCGACTTGTACTCCGCGCCGATTAACAACGATGCGGAACTGGATAAATTCTTGTCGTCTGCCGGAGAGCGTCCCTTACATATCTGGGCGTATTGCCCCGCCGACTGGATTGGCCGGCGCTTGGGGACGTCTGTGCGCCCGGGAAGCGCTGCACTCCTCATGCAAAATCAAGGTCGTTGGCGGGTGGTGCAGGAATGGCCTCATCGAGCGCTCGACGGTCTAACAAAAATTTATAAACATTTCGACATTTCAAAATGTTTGGGGAAGCGTTAGGCGAGGTCGCTCTGCTTAAGCGCTCGCCGTGCCAACCAGGACGGTTTGAGTTTGCGCGGCCATAGCAAGTAGCAGAACGAAATCAGGAACGGTAGGACCACGCTCGCATACATCATGTAAATCATGATCGGCTGCTTGCCTGCCAAGCTCCGCGTGCCGAGGCTCGCCACGAGAATAAGAACCGTTAGGCCGATTGCCTTAAGAATGTCGACGGCCTGGCCTCTCCGGCTGTAGGAGCCGGTCAGCAAAATTGCGAGCGCGACGGTCGCGCAAGTGATCGGCAGCAAAGGCTGGACGATGCGGCTATGACCTTCAGCGATCAGATCCGCATAGTACGGTTCGCTCGGGCGGGTATCCGTTGGATTGAACAGCTCGTTGAGATAGCGCTCCCGCGGTTCACGCCAGCGGTTGGCGTTGTTGCCGGTAGCGCCACCAACATCCAGTGTCGTTTGATCAAACAACAGCATCGAAAACTTGCCGCGAACACGGTCAACTTGCTGGCGGTTGCCCTTTACCAATACGGCTCGCGGTCCTTCTTCTGTCGTAACCAGTGCACCACGTTCGGCAAGCCAAGTCTGCGGTTTCTCCGGGTCACGATTATCGTGGAGCATAATACCGTGGAGTTCTTGATCGGCGCCCCGCTTATGAACAAAAACGGTCACGCCCGGTGCGATGGTATTGAACGAACCTTCCTGTAAGAAAACAGTGCCGAATTGATGCCGGATCAAAAACTCCTGATCCTTAAATTCACGATACGAAGCGGGTAGGAGATAAAGCGTCAGAATGGTCATGAAGATCGAAATGATCCCGCCGACGACCAGTCCCGGCTTCGCCAACGCATAGGCGCTCATGCCGGCGGTCCGCATGACCACAAGTTCACTATCGGTTTGCAAGCGGTAATAAGCGAACAAGATTGTGGCGATCGTTGCGATCGGTAACAGAATGAGCAGCAATCTCGGCAGAATGAGCATGCTCATATAGAGGAAGAAGCCGAAATCCAGTCCTCTGTTTAAAATGAAGTCGAGCAGCGTAGATGCGCGCGCCAACCAGAAAATCATGCACAAAATCGCTGTCGAAATCAGTGTGATGAACAGCAACTGTTTCGTGATATAGCGAAAGAGCGTTCTCATATTCGGACCGAAAAGAGGTTCTACGGCGAAAATAAGATTTTCGCCGAATGTCGCCGTACCCTATCGCCAGTCTGTTGGAGCCGTCAATTGTCCGGTCGACATACTTTTCTTTTATCCGCACGGGAGTACAGTGAGCGTCAACTGCTGCGGAGCGCGTGGCTTTCGAAATGTCGAGAGAGGAACTCATGAAACTTTCGTTTTCAGAACCGGGATTGCCGAAAACCGGTACCGTTATCGTATGTGTCGGAGACGGCAGCAAACTATCCGCGAGCGCCAGACAACTCGACAAGGCGACAGGTGGCGCCGTGTCCCGCGCCATCAAGGAAAGCCGGTTCACGGGTAAGAAGGCGCAATTCCTCGACATTATGGCGCCAAGCGGTGTCGCGTTCGGCCGTATTGTATTGGCGGGTATCGGGAAAGGTCTCGACGAAAACGACCAGCAGGCCTTGGGGGGGCGGCTTTACGCCCGACTCAATCAAGCAGGTATCAAAGCGGCGCATTTAGCCGTTGAGGCAACGGGCCGCGATCTGGCGGGCGCGGCGGCGAATATTGCCTACGGCGCATTGCTCCGGAGCTATCGCTTCGACAAGTACCGGACGAAAGAAAAAGCCGACGCGAAACCGACACTGAAGACGTTTTCCCTTCGCGTGAAGGGAGCGGCGGCCGCCCGGCGGGCGTTTGGTCCTCTCGAGAAGATCGCGGACGGCGTTTTCTTTACCCGCGATCTCGTCTCGGAGCCACCGAATGTCCTCTACCCCGCGAGTTTCGCGAAAGAGGTGAAGGCCCTTACGAAACTCGGCGTTAAGGTCGAGATTCTTGGCGAGAAACAAATGCAGAAGCTCGGCATGGGTGCGCTCTTGGGCGTCGGCCAAGGGTCCATTCGTGAAAGCCAGATCGCCATCATGCGATGGGACGGAGCGGCCAAATCCGAAAAGCCGGTTGCGTTCATCGGCAAGGGCGTGACGTTCGATACCGGCGGTATCTCGTTGAAGCCCGGGCCCGGCATGCAAGACATGAAATGGGATATGGGCGGCGCTGGCACGGTCGCCGGATTGATGAAGGCGCTCGCTGGCCGCAAAGCGAAAGTAAATGCGGTTGGGTTGATCGGCTTGGTGGAGAATATGCCGGACGGCAATGCGCAGCGGCCGGGTGATATTGTCACGACCATGTCGGGTCAGACGATCGAGATTCACAATACGGACGCCGAAGGGCGCCTCGTTTTGGCGGATGTGCTTTGGTACTGCCAGGACAGATTCAAGCCGCAATTCATGATCGATCTTGCGACTCTGACAGGCGCCATCATCATCAGTCTTGGGCACGAATATGCGGGCATGTTCTCCAACGACGACAAATTGTCGGATCAGCTGACGAAAGCTGGCCTTGCGACGGGCGAAAAGGTTTGGCGCATGCCGTTGCACGACGCATTCGACAAGAAGATCAACACCGATGGTGCCGACATGAAGAATGTTGCCGGCCGCGACGGTGGCTCGATCACCGCGGCGCAACTTCTACAGCGCTTCGTCAACAAGGTGCCGTGGGCGCATCTCGATATCGCGGGCATGGCGTGGTCGAGTTCGGCGTCGCCGACGATGCCGCGCGGCGGGACCGGCTACGGCGTCCGGCTGCTCGATCGCTTCGTGAAGGAGAATTACGAAGGTTAGAGCGCCGTGACCGAAATTCGCTTCTATCATTTGCAACGCAGCGCTTTGGAGCAGGCGCTGCCGAAGCTCCTGGAGAAGACATTGGAGCGTGGTTGGCGTGCTGTCGTGATGGCCGGCTCGGAGGATCGGGTCGAGGCCCTGAACGCAATTCTGTGGAACTATTCGCGGGAGGGTTTCCTGCCGCACGGTAGTAAGAAAGACGGGTATCCTGACCGTCAACCGGTATGGTTGACGGATCAAGACGAAAACCCCAATGCCGCCACCGTCTTGTTCCTGGTCGACGGTGTCGATTCGGCGAAAATTTCGGAATTCGACCTTTGTTGCGAAATGTTCGACGGCCGCGATGACGATGCGGTCGCGGTCGCCCGCGAACACTGGAAACTCCGCAAGGATACTGGTTTTGCGCTCACGTATTGGCAGCAAACGGAACAGGGCGCCTGGGAGAAGAAAGCCGAAAGCGCCGCGCAATAGGACGTCTCACGGACTTGTTAGAAATTCACGGTTTATGCATGGGGGAAATGCGTATATCCGAGTGAGCAAACGATCAATCCGAGGAAAGAAAAATGAAGTTATATGATGCTGCGCCTTCCGAAAATTGCCAGAAAGCCCGCATGATGCTGGCGTTTTTGGGGTTGGAGTATGAGAAGGTGAATATCTCTCTTCCGGATCAAGCGCAGAAAACACCGGAGCACCTCGCCCGCCACCCATTGGGGAAAGTACCTGCGTTGGAAGGCGGCGATGTAACGGTTTGGGATTCCCAGGCCATTCTCGTCTATTTGGCGCGGAAATACGATTCCGGTGGCACGTGGTTGCCGACCGATCCGGTCGGGCAGGCGCACGTCACGCAATGGCTGTCTTTCGCGGCGAAGGAAATGTGGGACGGGCCGGCGACGGCGCGGGCCATCCCGAAATTCAATCGTCCGGGTGACCATGCGGCGGCCCAAGATTTGGCGCGGGCGACGATCCAAATCGTAGAGGATCGTCTGGACGGGCGGGATTGGCTTGTCGGGGACGGCGCGACAATCGCCGATATCGCTGTCTATCCCTATATCGGCCTTATTTGGGAAGGTCAGGTAGAGCTCACGTCATATCCGAATGTGATTGCCTGGATGCGGCGCATTGAGGCGTTACCGAACTATGTCGGCATGGATGGTCTGCCGCATTAAGCCCAAGTGGCGAACCTACGCCGCATCATGAAAGATGATACCAAGGGTGTGGCGTTCGCCGGAGAGAATCCGACTGACGCCGTGCCGCATGCGCACGCGATATGTGCCTCGTGTGCCTTGAACGGGCCGTTCATCGACGGGAAATATCACCGCGTCGCCTCGCGTCAGGTGCACGACTTCGGCGCGTGATTGCATGCGCGGACGTTGCTCCGTGAGGATGAACTCGCCGCCAGTAAAGTCAGTGCCGGGGCGGTCCAAAAGCACCGCGACTTGGAGCGGAAAGGCCAATTCGCCATACAGGTCGCGGTGAAGACAATTGTAGTCGCCGGGGCCGTATCTCAGCAGCAACGGGGTTGGGCGGGTTTGCCCGGCGTCATGACAGCGTTTCGTAAACGCGAAAAGGGTCGATGGGAAAGGTTGCGCGAGCTTTAGCGCGTCAATCCAGCGATTTGCGACCTCCGCGAGCGGCGGATAAAGGTTGTTTCGGAGTTCCGCGACGGCGGGCGGTAGAGGGTTGTCGAAATACTTATACTCGCCTTGGCCGAATCCGTGCCGCGCCATTACAATACGATTTCGAAATAACTCCTCATTTTCATAAGAATTTTTGAGCGATGCACAGAGTTTTGAGTCGATAAGATTTGGCAGCTTGGCATATCCGCGCGCCGATATTTCATGCGCGACTTGCGTCCAATCGATCCCTCTAAAACCCAAACCGGTCATAAATTTATGCTCCCAAATGCGATATCGAGCATACTACCGGTATATCGTCTGTATCCGCATTCCGATTGTTGCGCTGTGTTAGCTGAGTAGCTTGCGATAAACGGTACTAACGCAGGTTTGCTTTTGTAAGGGGGCAATCTCTGGAATGCGTTCAATTATAGGGAATGTTGCGATTTCGATATAATTTAATCTTGTGTACCAATCATGTAGTAACTGCTTGTGGCTGTTCGGATTTTCGGCACGAACGATTTCGATCTCCATTTCGCCGAACCCTTCCGCAAGAGCCCAGGCTTCCGCCGCGCCAACCAACGCTTTGCCGACACCGCGTTGTAAACCATTCGGATCGGTCGCCAGCATCCCAAAACCCGCAGTTTTCGGGTCGATTTTCTCGATTTTTACCACGCCGGCGAGCTGTTCGCTTGCAAATGCCAGCAGCAATTTCCGTGATTTTAGCAAATCCGTAATTTCCGGCGTCGATGTTCGTTCTTTTTCGTCCGTCCATTGTTCGGCCTCGGACCAGAAATAAGCGGCATTAACGATCGCGACGATGCGGTCGACCAAGGCGCGGTCTTCGGCATCCGTTGCGTCCGATCGGCGAATTTCGAGCTTGGCTTGCGAGGTCATGCAGTGGCCTCAAGCGCTTCCTGCGCTTCGAGCCACGCACTTTCGGCCGCCGCCAGCCCATCGTCGAGCTCGGCCTTTCGCTTTGCCAGCTCTGCAAAATCGGCAGTGGGGCCTTCGTAGATTTTCGGGTCGGCGAGTTTCTCAGACACTTTTTCGCGTTCGGCGGAAATTCGTTCCATCTCTTTTTCCGCATTTCGCACGGCGTTTCTGAGATCCGCCTTTTCGGCCCGCAATTCGGCGCGCCGCCGGCGTTCTTCCCGCTTTGAGCCGGACGTCGATATATCTTGCTTTTCTTGGCGCCGCGCTTGCCGGCCGTCGTCCAAGATTTGTTTTCGATAGTCCGCTACGTCGCCGTCGAAGGGTGCACAGGTCGCGTCTTTGATAAGCCAGAGACGGTCTGCGACGAGCGAGACGAGATGAGGGTCGTGGCTGACAAGCACGACAGCGCCTTCGAAGGCGTTCAGCGCCTGTACGAGGGCTTCGCGTGCGTCGATGTCCAAATGGTTCGTCGGCTCGTCCAGGAGCAGCAAATGCGGTGTCCGCGTGGTAATGGTGGCCAGAACCAAGCGGGCTTTTTCGCCGCCCGAGAGGTTGTCGATTTTCGTATCGGCTTTGTCTTGTTCGAGCCCGAACCGGCCGAGGTGGCCGCGAACTTTTGCATCGCTCACGCCCGGCATCTTGCGCGCTAAGTGTTGGAACGCCGTTGCGGATGCATCGAGGAGATCGAATTGGTCCTGCGCGAAGTATCCGACATCAAGCTTGCCATGACGCCGCGCATGTCCGTTCATCTCTTCAAGCTCGCCTGCCAGAAGCCGCAAGAATGTCGTTTTGCCGTTACCGTTCGCACCCAAGAGCGCAATTCGGTCGTCCATATCGATCCGCACATCCAGGTTTCGCAAAATGGGCGTGTTGGCCTCGTATCCGACGGAAGCGCCCTCCAGTACGAAGATCGGCGGCGCAAGTTCGGCGGGCTGTGGAAACTCGAATTTCGCCGGCCGGTCTCCGGTGACCGCGGCAATCGGCTCCATCCGCTCTAGCATTTTCAGGCGGCTTTGCGCTTGCCGGGCCTTGCTCGCCTTGTAGCGAAAACGGTCCACGAAGGCTTGAATATGCTTTCGTTCCGCCTCTTGGCGCTCGAACATGGCCTGTTGGTGCGCCAGTTTTTCGCGCCGGGTCCGTTCGAAGCGCTCGAAGTTGCCGGCGTAGTAGGTCAGGCTCTGACCCTCCAAATGTAGAATGCCGTCGGCCACGCGGTTCAGCAGATCTCGGTCGTGACTGACCAAGAGCAAGCCGTTCGGATAGCGTGCGAGAAAACCTTCGAGCCAAATCGTCGCCTCGAGGTCGAGATGGTTTGTCGGCTCATCAAGGAGCAGAAAATCGGGGGCACTGAACAAGCCTGCGGCGAGCGCGACGCGCATGCGCCATCCGCCGGAGAAGGTCTCCAAAGGCCTGTTTTGAGCATCTTCGTCAAAGCCGAGGCCCGCAAGAATGCGCGCGACACGAGCCGGCGCTGCGTGGGCGTCGATATCGTTTAGACGTTCGTGGATAGCGGCGACACGAT
>PAZH01000019.1 GCA_002716125.1 Rhodospirillaceae bacterium | reverse complement strand
GAACGACCCGACGTACCGATTATCGGCCTGACGCCGAACCAAGCGACGGCCCGCCGTCTCGCGGTTGTGTGGGGCGTCCACAGCATCTACACGAGCGACGCTAATGATTTCGAGGACATGACCAGCAAGGCGGGCCAACATGTGTTTTACGACGGCTTTGCACATGCGGGCGAACGTATCATTATCACCGCCGGTGTCCCGTTCGGCACCCCCGGCGCCACAAACCTCATTCGGATTGCCCGAGTCGAAGACTGGTCGCGCGAGAAAGAAAGCCGTCTTCTCTAATTCTGACCCCAAGGGAATAATTCGCGCGGCGGCAGGCGTCCCCCGCCCGGCAGCGCTTCCAAAACCCTCAGGCCTTCATTCCATTTTACCATGCGCTCTGAACGGGCGAAGGAGCCGACTTTTAGCTGCGGTGCCGACCAGCCAACCGCGAGATGGACGATGGTCGCGTCCTCCGTCTCTCCCGAACGGGCGGATACGATCACACCGAAGTTCGCTTTCCGGGCAGCATCGGCCGCGGCCTTCGCTTCACTCAAAGTACCTGCTTGATTCGGCTTACAGAGCAACGCGTTACACGCACTGCGTGCGGCGGCATCTTCGACACGCCGGGCATTCGTGACGAGATAATCGTCGCCAATGATCTGAATGCGATTCCCGACAGCGGCGGTAAATTTCCTTAAGCCCGCCTCATCGTCCTCACCGAGAGGGTCTTCAATGGACACGATCGGATAACGTTCGGTCCAACCCACGAGCATGTCGCTAAGGGCGTCACTGTCGAGTTCCCGTTCTTCGAGCCCCAGCCGGTATAACCCCGCCTCACCGAATTCTGATGCGGCGATATCGAGGGAGATCGACACTTGATCGCCCGGCACCAATCCGGCCCGCTCGATTGCAGCAACCAAATTATCAAGCGCCGCTTCATTCGTATCGAATGCCGGCCAATAGCCGCCTTCGTCCGCGACACCCTGAAGGAGGCCTTGCTCTTCCATGGTTTGACCGGCAGCACGATAGACTTCAGCGGTCCAATCAAGCGCCATCGCAAAGTCTTCGGCGCCGGTCGCAATAACCATAAAGTCCTGCACATCAACACGCCGCGCCGCGTGGGCACCTCCGCCGAATATCTGAATTTCTGGCAAAGGCATGGGACCGGCATTCGCACCACCAAGATACTGCCAGAGCGGGACTCCTTCCGAGGCTGCAGATGCATGTGCGACCGCCATGGAAACCGCGACGGTCGCATTGCCGCCAAGCCGCGCCTTATTCGGCGTACCGTCCAGAGAAATGAGCGTGTCGTCCACGGCCACCTGGTCCACACCGTCCAGACCGACGAGCGCGCTAGAGATTTCGCCGTCGATCCCCGAAATTGCCTGCGTCACGTCCAGACCGCCAAACGTCTCTTCTCCATCGCGAAGATCAACAGCTTCCGCACGGCCACGCGAAGCACCTGCAGGCGCAATCGCACGCCCCATGGCCCCACATTCAAGCGTCACATCGACCTCTACCGTCGGCCGCCCCCGAGAGTCCCACACGCGACGGCCCTTCACGCCGACGATCTGCGTCTTACTCATTTAGTTAATTCCTCTTTCCAAGCTGCAGCGACGTCTTCCAGACGCGTAACGGGGTTTAATAGAAGGTTTCGTGCCGTGCGGCGGACCTTATTTTTATCGTTCTCATCTGTGAGGTACTCGACCGGCGACTTGCCGTCCACCCTTGCCAAGAAAAGGCCCGGCAGCAAAGTTGAAATACGGCTTTCCAAGATATCTCTCGGCTCCCAATTCGCCGCATTAAGGTACGCCTCTGCAAAGGCCCCGTAACAACCGAGATACTCCGCCACGTCACAGGGACGCCAAGCCGCCTTTAGCAATAGATGGTTTAAACAGAACGCAGCATCGAAGGCGGGGTCGCCATACCATGCGCATTCGGCGTCGAGAAAAACCGGTCCATCGGGGCCCACCAGGATATTCTTCGGACTAACGTCACCATGCACCAGGGTGCGCTTCGTTGTCGCCGTCCGCCGAGACAGATCGAAGAGAGCTTCCGATAGTTCCGGATGCTTTCCTGCCGTTGCCTCTAAATATGGCTCGAGGCGTATGGCATGAAATGTCTCATCTGTTTGGAAGGCAGCCTCGATATTCGGATCATTCGCGGTGCCCGAATGGATTGCGGCCAGCGCAGCACCAACAGACCGGGCGACGTCTGCTTCAATTCGCCCCGCCAACAGAGCCGATTTCCATAATTCGAACTCGTTTGGATCAAAGTACTCCATGGCAAAGAAGCCGGCCGAAGGGTCATGCGCCAATACATCCGGCACAGCATTCGGGACAATCGCCCTCGCCGCTTTGAACCAAGCGACTTCGTATGCGTTGCGCTCAACCGGCGCCTGCCAGTCCGCTTCAACCTTCAACTTTGCAAGCGCCCGCTTTATACACACTGTTCGGTCGGGCAGTGACACACGCCAAATATCGGACGATACACCGCCCGTCAGCGGCGCCATCTCCGGTTTCATATTGGGCGGCAAAAGACCCAAATTCTCCAATGCTTTAGAAATCTCACGCTGCGCATCGGGCATTCACATCTTGGCTCCTTTCGGCGCGAGAATAGCAGGCCGATCGTCGCCTTCAATGGGTTGGGGTGCAGAAATACTAGACATTTTGTCTTTCTTCTGATAGACGTATAGTCGCGAACAGCACAAAGGATTCTATGCATGAGTGAAACCTTCGGATCGGACGCCCCCGACATTTCCGAGAAACAGGAGGAAGTTTCCACCTCGCAGATCGGTGGCGCACCGCGTCAAACACTAAGCCCAGAAGCCCCGCCGGAAGACGTCGCCGCATTTTGGGCCGAACTCGGCAAGCCAGATACGGCCGACGGATACGAACTATCTCCGGGTGATTCCGCGACCGGATACGACATCGACCTATCGGATTGGTTTCGCCAGGCGGCCCACGACGCGAACATGCCCGCTAATATGGCTAAATCCCTTCACGACGCTTTCCGCGACCACATGGCCGCGCAGGCGGACAGGTATTGGCAAGCCATCGCTCAGAAACGTGACGAGAGCGAAGCGATCCTGAGGCGGGACTGGGGCGCAGGTTTTGAAGGGCGAATGCAGGATGCACGTCGCGCCATAGAGCGTTTCGGCGGACAATCGCTGAAGGATACTCTGAACGATACCGGTCTCGGTGATCACCCGCTGCTGGTCCGCACCTTCGCCGATATGGGACGCTTGCTCGCGGGGAACGGCGGCGGCATCCCCACGGACGAAGCCGCCGCCGGTACACCGACGGCTGTCCCCGCAAACGCCACGCAGGCGCAGCGCCAAATCCTTCGTCTGCGCTCCAACGCCGATTTCATGGCCGCTTATGGCGACCGTACCCATCCCAACCATGCCATCGCCCAGGACCAGATGGACGAGCTTTACGCTCTTGCCTATCCAGCCGCCGCGGTCCGGCAGTAAACCGACACCGGATAATTCAATCGAAAGAGCGCACGCCCATGATCTTCGACCGTCTCTCCGACAGCACCCTCAAGCTCCGCCGCGCCCTCGGCATTCAGACCCTGCTCGGCGCGAACCCCAACGTTCCACCGGCTCCGCTTCCCGACCACATTCGTAATGCCCGGCCCACGCCGCCAGCACCATTACCGGGTATCGAACAACCGAAGGCGCCGCGCCTCAGTCTTCCCTCCGAAGGCGAGGCCGAGAACGACATATTAACGGGAGAAGAGAGGGAATTATTGCACCTCCTACCGGTGCAACCGAGGCAGGCATCGCCGATTCCGGCGGACCCGATCCGCGTTCTGCCCGGCGCTCACGCGGGAGAAGTTGGGGACCGCACATTTATGAGGACGCGGGATGACGACTCGCGCAATAGAGCGGACAACAGAAGAACGCCTCAGGCCACTAACGCTGCTTCAACGGTTCAACCAAACAGCGTCACCGTCCCTCTAACCGCCGAGAAGCTTCGCAAACAAATCGAGTTAGGCGAGAAAGGCATGCGCCGATTGGACGAAATTATCGAACATCAAAAAAGAATGTTGAGTCACTTGATGGCGAGAGATGAAAACTACGAGTCTCCGACCGGATTGCCTCCAGAAGCCAAAGATTTGGGAGAGAAGCTCAAAGGCCTCCAAAGCTTTTTTAGAGCGTCAAACTATTCTCTAATTTGTCTATCAATATTTGATCAGTTCGACAGAAAAATCATCACGCCACGCACGATCAAACAAATGAGGGATAGTATCCGAAAATTGATCGAATCGAGAGGCAAGCTCGCCCAGCAAATCCAGGATGCACGCTATAATTTGCAAGCGAACACCAAATGAGGTGCTTAAATTACGCCCGAAGCCGCGCACAATATATCAAGTTAAAGAATCCGCAGAAGATATACGACCAAAGGAAACCCAACAGGCAATAAAAAAGACCACCAGCCAAACGCAGCCCTAATCCGCTCCGGGAATGGCCCCTTGTTCGTTAGATAACCATATAAAGTTGAGGCAACAAAAATGCCAAATCCTATAGAGAAAAGTAATAGCTCATGTTCAGTAGGCCAGTACTCTTGCATTGCTTATCTACCTGTTTTTCAGTCCTCGCCCGAATTATGGAAAGCTTAAATACAAAATTGTAACAACGCGAACGGCCTTGTAACAACTCACTGAAATATCGGCATTATTATCCAATACTCAAGGAGGACAAAGATTGGTAACCAACGGAACGTGGTGCACCATCTTCGCCCAAAACTTCGTTAAACCAAAGCGAAACGGTCGATCGCCTCAGCGACCAAAGTTACCGTACCGACCAAAATCAACTCTAGTTGCACGCCAGTTCGCCAAAGCTTCGAGCCCAGCAATTCGACACGCATAGGCGTCAGGAAACTGTTTGGCATGATTTTACGGGAAATAGTTGCATCGGTGATTGGCTCTAAACGCTGAGCCAATGCCGAGTTCCCTCTTTGAAGCGAATTCGAGAAACGAGCGCGCGTTAAACCATCGCTCAAAAAGAAACGGGCCGCGGCTATGCCGCGGCCCATTCCGTAACCTTGGGTCGATGGGGTTGGATTACATACCCATTCCCATGCCGCCCATGTCGCCACCCGGCATCGCGGGCATAGCCGCCTTGTCGTCCGGCTTCTCGGCCACCATCGCTTCGGTGGTGATGAGGAGACCGGCAACGGAGGCCGCGTCTTGCAGAGCCGTCCGCACGACCTTGGCCGGATCGATGATACCGGACTTGATCATGTCGACGAACTTGCCCGACTGCGCGTCGAAGCCGTAGTTCTTGTCGTTGCTCTCGGAGAGCTTGCCGGCGATGATCGAACCGTCGGCACCGGCGTTCTCGGCAATCTGCTTGACCGGGACGATAATCGCGCGACGCACGATCTCGACACCGACACGCTGATCGTCGTTGTCCGGATTGACTTTATCGAGCGCCTTGACCGCCTTGAGCAGCGCGGAACCGCCACCCGGGACGATGCCTTCCTCGACCGCAGCGCGTGTCGAGTTCATGGCGTCTTCGACGCGGTCTTTACGCTCTTTCACTTCGATCTCGGTCGCACCACCGACACGGATCACCGCAACACCGCCGGCGAGTTTCGCCAGACGCTCTTGCAGTTTCTCGCGATCGTAGTCGGAGCTGGTTTCTTCGATCTGAGCGCGGATCTGGTTGACCCGACCGTCGATGTCCTTCTTCTTGCCGGCGCCGTCGATAATGGTCGTGTTGTCCTTATCGATGGACACGCGCTTGGCGCGGCCCAGCATGTCGATGGTGACGTTCTCGAGCTTGATGCCGAGGTCTTCCGAAACAACCTGACCACCGGTCAAGACAGCGATGTCCTGCAGCATGGCCTTCCGGCGATCGCCGAAGCCCGGCGCCTTGACGGCGGCGACCTTCAAGCCGCCACGCAGGCGGTTGACGACCAACGTCGCGAGCGCTTCGCCTTCGACGTCCTCGGCGAGGACGAGAAGCGGGCGGCCGCTTTGAACGACAGCTTCCAACAACGGCAGCATCGGCTGCAGGCCGGAAAGCTTCGACTCATGGATCAAGATGTAGGGATCCTCGAGTTCGGCGATCATCTTTTCCGGGTTGGTGATGAAGTACGGCGAGAGGTAGCCGCGGTCGAACTGCATGCCCTCGACGACGTCGAGTTCCGTATCGAGGCTCTTCGCCTCTTCGACCGTGATCACGCCTTCGTTGCCGACTTTTTCCATCGCACGAGCGAGGAAATCACCAATCTCGGTGTCGCCATTCGCGGAAATCGTGCCGACTTGCGAAATCTCCTCGTTGGAGGAAACTTTGCGGGACCGCTTTTGGATGTCCGCAACAACGGCGCCAACGGCGAGGTCGATGCCCCGGCGGAGGTCCATCGGGTTCATGCCGGCGGCCACGGCCTTCACGCCCTCACGGACGATCGCTTGCGCCAGAACCGTTGCCGTCGTGGTTCCGTCACCGGCGAGGTCGTTCGTCTTCGACGCGACTTCGCGGATCATTTGTGCGCCCATGTTCTCGAACTTGTCGGAGAGTTCAATCTCCTTCGCAACCGTCACACCGTCTTTGGTGATGCGCGGCGCGCCGAACGACTTGTCGAGAACGACGTTGCGGCCTTTCGGGCCGAGCGTCACCTTAACCGCGTCGGCCAGGACATTGACGCCCTGGAGCATGCGGTCGCGGGCGTCAGTATCGAATTTGACGTCTTTCGCTGCCATTTTTTGTATTCCTTTTCCTAAAAAACCGCTTAGGCGGCTTTCTTCTTCGAGCTGCCCTTCGTGAGGACGCCCATGATGTCACTTTCGTTCATGATCAGAAGGTCCTGACCGTCGATCGTCACTTCCGTGCCCGACCACTTACCGAAAATCACGATATCGCCAGCCTTCACGTCCAACGGCGACAGATCACCGCTATCGTTACGCTTGCCGGGTCCGGCGGCGACGATTTCACCCTGCATCGGCTTTTCCTTTGCCGTGTCGGGAATGATGATGCCACCCGCGGTCTTTTCTTCTTCGTCGAGGCGCTTGACCACTACGCGGTCATGCAGAGGCCTGAAATTCATGCCCATCTTTCGTTCACTCCTTAAGAGTTTCCCAGATTCAAAAATGTCCGTAGTTGGGCCCAATCGCCCCCCCACGCGAGTTGTTAGCACTCTTTATGAATGAGTGCTAACACGGCAAATAGTCCATGAACTCAGAGAGTTCAAGGGTTTGTTACCAAATTTTTCGATTTTTTTTCGGCCTTCTGGACCAGCTGCCTTGTTCAGCGGATTTCGAACTGGCAGCATCGGGTCTCAAGCAGCCCCGAGACGGAAGGTATATATGAATGATTTGAGCGCTTATCAAGCGAAACGAGAGACCTTGCGGCAGAAATATATTGGCAAGGAAAGCGTGACTTCCGAACCAGCGAACGGGGCCGGCACCGGCGGCGTCGACCATCTGGCGATGATCTCCTCGGACATCGAGCGTACGATCGAGTTCTATACCGGCGTCCTCGGCATGACGGTGACCAATATCATTCAAAATCGCGACGAGCCTTCGTCAACGCATATCTTTCTCGATATGGGCGGCGGCAATTCGATGGCCTTTTTCGATTTCCCAAAACATGGAGACGCACCGGTTGTACGCGGAATCGGCGCGATGCATCACGTGGCCCTAAAGGCGACACCGGAACAGTATAAAGGCGTGATCGCCAATCTTAAGGCGCGAGAGCACATGTTCGATATTCATGGTGACGAAGAACGTGGCTCCGTCTACTTCCGCGACCCGGACAACATCCTGCTGGAAGTCCGATCCGAGGATAAGGAACGCCGAAGCGAATAGCTTGGACACCGTCCTCCTCGGCTAAGCATTCCAAATTGATCCGTTGCCGCTTCGCGCTTAGCGATTAGTTTGCTACGCGGTTCCAATACGGGAAGCGAGAATAGAATGGACTTCGCCCAGAAATCGTTCGACCCGAACGCCAAAGGTCCCCTAGACGGTGTCCGTGTGCTGGATATGACCCGGCTCGTCGCTGGAAACATGCTGTCTTTGCAGCTCGCGGATTTCGGGGCGGAGATAATCAAGCTCGAGATGCTGCCGAAAGGCGACCCGTTGCGGGCCTGGAATGCAAACGGCATCCAGACGAATTGGAAGGTTTACGGGCGGAACAAAAAAAGTGTTTCGCTGAATTTTCGAGAGAAGGAGGGTCTCGACCTTTTACTGAAATTGGTCGAGAGCGCCGACGTCTTCGTCGAAAACATGAAACCGGGTCGAATCGAAGAGATGGGCATCGGCCCCGATGTCTTACTGGAACGCAATCCGGATCTCGTCATCGCTCGTGTGACCGGCTTCGGTCAGACCGGCCCCTACAGCAGCCAGGGCGGTTTCGGCACTGTTGTCGAAGCGATGTCCGGCTTCGCCGCAATGAACGGCTTCGCCGATCGCGTACCCGTCCTGCCGCCGCTCGCGCTCGCCGATATGATCGCCGGGCTCTACGGTGCCATGGCCGTGATGATCGCGCTTCGAGAGAAAGAGGTGAACGGCGGCAAGGGCCAGGTCATCGACTTGTCACTGCTCGAGCCGATCTTCTCAATTCTCGGCCCACAGGCGGCTTCCTATAAAGTTACGGGGCAAGTGCCAGAGCGGACCGGAAGCGGGTCCAATACAACGTCGCCTCGAAATGCGTATGCCACCAGCGACGGCGGCTATGTCGCCCTTTCCGGTTCGATCCAGACCATGGCCGAGCGGTTGTTCCGGGTCATCGGCCGCGACGACATGAACAGCGATCCGAAGTTCAAGACAAATGCGGACCGCGTGGCCAACCGCGCCGAGGTTGATGACATCGTCGGTGAATGGATCGGTCGTCGAACACTCGACGACGTTCTTGAGGTGTTTCGGCGCGAAGGCATTACCGGCGGGCCCATCAATGATATTTCGCAGATAGTCGAAGACCCCCATTTCAAGGAGCGAGAAATTATCGTCGATCTGCCAGACAGCGAAATGGGTCAGATTCCGATGCATAACATTATTCCGAAACTTTCCGGAACGCCCGGCGCTTTCCGCCGCCCGGCCCCCGACCTCGGACAAGACAACGAAGACGTTTTAGGCGGGGCCGGTATCGACGCCGACACGCTCGCCGACCTCAAATCACGCGGCATTATTTAGGAGACTTTCCATGCCAATTCGCGATACGGCAAAGCGCGTCGACCTGCCGGTCTGGCGATCCCTTCTCTACGTCCCCGTCAATGTGCCGAAGTTCGTCGACAAGGCGCATACCCGCGGGGCCGATGCGATTCAACTCGATCTCGAAGACAGCGTACCCAATTCGCAGAAGGCAGAAGCCCGCAAAATGGTTCAGGAAGCGGCTGACATCGTCTCGCAAGCTGGGGCCGACGTCGTTGTGCGGATCAACCAACCGCTCCGTCACGCCGTGCCGGATATCGAGGCCTGTATCTCACCGCGCATTGCGGCGTTGGCGCTCCCCAAATGCAACAGCGCGGGACATATCCAGCTTCTCGCCGAGATGGTTGAGGAGTTGGAAGAGGAGCGCGGCATGGTCACAGGCCATACAAAATTCCTTGCCATGGTGGAGACGGCGGACGCTTTCTTTGAGCTGCGGGAAATCGCCAAAGCGCATCCACGCGTCGTTGTCCTAATGCTCGGTGGTGAAGACTTCGCCCTCTCCCTCCATATGGAGCCGACCCCGGAGACGATGCTCTATCCGAAACAACACGCCGTGATCGCTGCACGTGCGGCCGGCATTCTACCCTATGGCATTATCGGCACTGTCGCCGACTATTCCGACCACGAAGCCTATAAGGCGATGGTCCGGAAATCCGCAAAGTTCGGTTTCGAGGGCGCATCTTGTATACATCCGGCAATCGTGCCGATGCTCAACGAGGGCTTCACCCCAGCGAAAGAAGACGAAGACCTGGCACGCCGCATCGTCGATGCTTGGGATGAAAACGAAGCTGCCGGCCGCGGCTCATTTGAGCTCGAAGGCAAGATGATCGACGTCCCGGTGGTCCTGAGAGCCCAACGGGTCATCGCCAAATGCGATGCCATTCGCGCAAAGAATGCGAAAGGGTAAGCGATTTAGCGAAGCACTTCGACTTTCTTCGCCTCGATCAAATCGAAATCGATCTCAGCGCCGATACCGGGTGTCATCGGTGCATGTACAAGCCCGTCGCTGTCGACTTCGATTTCATTGACGACGCCATATTTCTGTGACGCATCCGGCAGAAGCACTTCAAAATATTCGCAGTTCTTGATCGCCATGATGAGGTGCATATTCGCGAAATTGTTGTGCGAATTGCCACCGTGGTGAACCTCGTAATTCATCCGGAATCCCTCCGCGACATGCGCCGTCTTAAGGCATGACGTAAGACCGCCCTTGACGGCAACATCGCCTCGTAGAAAGTCCGTTGCCTTGTGCACGATCCAAGGGCCATACGATGCGGGGTGCCCACCTGGTGCGTACTCCGTTGCCATAATCGGAATATCAAGCTTGTCCCTGAGTTTTACGTAGTTGAGCAAATCGTCGTCGGCGAGCGGATCTTCGTACCAATAGAAATTCAACGCTTCGGCCGCCTTACCGACCCGTAGCGCTTCCTCGTAGCGATAGGACCAGGTTGAATCGAGCATGACGCGATGCTCGTCGCCAACGCCTTTGCGAACCGCTTCGCAGACTTCAATATCCCATTCCCATTCCGTCGGCGGATGAATTTTATAGGCGGTCCATCCGCGTGATTTCAGTTCTTGCGCTTCTTCGACATAGGCCTCCGTTGTTTGATGTACGGGCGAGCTCGCATAGGCCGGCACACTCGTACGATACGATCCGATCAGCTGATGCACCGGAAGACCGGCGACCTTCCCCGCAATATCCCAAAGCGCCACATCCATCGCACCGATCGCACGCAGTGTCGTCGACCGGTAGCCTTGCCACATGCTTTGCCAAAGACGTTCACGGTCCAGCGGGTTTTGACCCATAACGACGGGTTTTAGATGCTTCATAAACGACGACGCATCATGCGCGGCCGTCCGCGACGCCGAGCCGAGAAAAGCATGTCCCTCCACTCCATCGTCGGTTTGGATCGTCACCAATCCGAGGTGGGACTGCCCTTTAAACTCTTGTGTATGACCACCGTACTTGGTCGAGGGAATATCGTCCCAAGCGAATATCGTTAGCGTCACGTCATCGATTTTCATCGCATACATCCTCGTTAGCAGCCCATCTCATAATTGAAGTAGCGGCGTATGCATCGACGGCGAGAGCGCAATTGTATTTGACTCTCTGCCGCCTGCCCCTTAGGTAACGGTCAGCGTGGTGATTTGGCCCGACCGGCTTGCGGCCACGTAAAACAACTAGCTAAAAGGTCGGAGTGTTCGCAAGGACCCCTGACCCCTCCCGGTTGGGGGATTTTTTTTGCGGCACGCCGACCGTCCAAACCTTTAGGAGGATGACATGGACGGCTCATTCGAAACGTTCACTCAAGACTGGCAACCACAGACATCGCTCGTTCGCGGCGGCTTACACCGCTCCTCGCATCAAGAGACAAGCGAGGCGCTCTTTCTCACGTCAGGATTCGTTTACGACACCGCCGAAGAAGCCGAAGCGGCGTTCAAGGGCGATCACAAGCGTTACATCTACGGCCGGTACGGCAATCCGACCGTCGCTGCATTCGAAGAACGCCTTCGTCTTTTGGAAGGTGCGGAAGTCTGTAAAGGCACTGCGAGCGGCATGGCCGCCGTGCACGCGGCGCTTATTTGCCAATTGCAGGCAGGCGACAAAGTCGTCGCATCGCGGGCTTTGTTTGGCTCATGCCATTACATCATTAGCGAACTTCTCCCAAGGTTCGGCGTCGAAACACATTTTGTCGACGGCGCCGACTACAATCAGTGGGAGCAAGCAATCGGAGACAAGGTTACCGTTACCTTCTTGGAAAGCCCATCGAACCCGACACTTGAGATCATCGATATCGGGCGTGTCGCGGAATTGACCCATGCGGCCGGCGGAAAGCTCGTCGTCGACAATGCACTCGCCTCACCGGTCGTCCAGAAACCGCTGCAGCTTGGCGCCGACGTCGTGATTTATTCCGCGACCAAACATATTGATGGTCAGGGCCGGAGCCTGGGCGGCGCCATTCTTGGGCCGCACGAAATTGTTGAAGAAAAACTTTCCAATATTATGCGCCATACCGGTCCGACCTTATCACCGTTCAATGCCTGGCTACTGGTCAAAGGCCTCGAGACGCTCGATCTTCGTGTCGAACGACACTCGCGGAATGCCCATCAAATCGCCGCATTCCTTGCGAACGACCCTCAGATTGCAAATGTCTTCTACCCGGGGTTGGCAACACATCCACAACACAAACTCGCTAAGAAGCAAATGCGCGACGGCGGGACTGTCGTCACGTTCGAGCTCGACGGCGGGAAGGAACGCGCATTTCGTTTCCTCAATGCGCTAGAGGTTGCGGACATCTCCAATAATCTAGGTGATGCCAAGACATTGATTACGCATCCAGCCACGACCACACACCAACGCCTGGAAGAAGAAGAGCGGGCGCGGCTCGGCATTTCCGATGGGATGGTGCGACTTTCCGTTGGCCTTGAGGACCCGATCGATTTAATTGGTGATATCGAACGGGCGCTGAGCGCCTAACCACTCCTTTATTCGCAGGATCGGATCGCCATGAAATTGTATTACTCGCCAGGCTCCTGTGCCCTCGCTTCCCATATCGCGCTCGAAGAATCGGGGACCGATTACGAAGCCATTCGTATCGACTTCGGCTCGGCACAACAGAAGAGCCCGGAGTTTCTGGAGGTAAACCCGAAAGGCCGCGTCCCGGCCCTCGTGACCGAGCGCGGCATCTTAACGGAAACGCCAGCGATCCTGTTCTACCTGGTGCAGAGTTTCCCCGCCGTGAATATGGCGCCGCTTGACGATCCATTCGCTTTGGCGGAAGCGCAATCCTTCAACAGCTACCTTTGCGCGACAGTCCATGTCGCCCATGCGCACCGCGGACGGGGTGAGCGTTGGGCTTACGAAGAATCTTCCTTCGAAGACATGCGAAAAAAGGTGCCTGAGTCCGTGAGCGCGTGTTTTCAGCTTATCGAAGACACCTTGATCGAAGGACCTTGGGTTCTCGGGGATACCTACAGTATGTGCGACCCATACCTCTATACGGTCGCACGTTGGATGGAAGGCGACGGTGTCGACATCAACCGCTTCCCGAAAGTGAAAGCCCAGTTCGATGCCATCGAAGCACGCCCCGCGGCCGCGCGGGCTATCGAGGCGCATTTCGAGGGCGTTTAAGCGTTATTTTAGACCCGACATCGATTGGCCGATGGATCGCGGGTCGCGGGTCTTGAAGCCGCCGGTTTCGACCGCAACCAGGAAATCCTGGACCAATTGATTAAACAGGCCGGGATCTTCCAAGTTGATTGCGTGGCCGGCCTTCGGCATTACCGCGAGCCAAGACATCGGAATGGTCCGTTTCATCATGAGGTTCGGATCAAGGCACGGTTCATCCTCGTCACCCGTCATGATGTAGACGGGCATCGTCATCTTCGCCATACCTTCCTGCAGATCGTAGAGCGAGGGCCTTTCGCCCTGTACGCCGATGAATGTATTGGCGCAGCCGAGCGGCGAGTGTTCATTGAATCGCTTCACGAACGCGGCAAACCCTCGCGGATCTTTATTCTCGAATTGGACACGCGTCGGACCATAGGCGTAGAAGCTGCTGACGCCTTCCATACCGAGATCGATAAAGCGCTGCGCAATTTCCGCGGTTTCTTGTCGCCATTGATCGCGATCCCCTCCGGCGCCGTAACCGCACCCAGCGACAACACAAGACAATGCCATTTCCGGAAAGTTCAATCCAAAATGCAGCGAGGCGAACCCGCCCATCGAGAGGCCAATGATATGCGCCTTCTCGATTCCGAGATGCTTGAGAACGTCTCGTGCGTCTTCGGCCGCTCTCAGTTGGCTGTATGAGCTCGAGTTTTCGGGCACATCCGAAGGCGGATACCCCCGCGCGTTGTACGCAATGCAACGGTAGTTGCGTGAAAAATGATTGAACTGGTGCTCCCACGTGCGCAGATCGTCGGCAAACTCATGGATAAACAGGATCGGCGTCCCTTCGCCTGCTTCTTCGTAGTAAAGCTTTACGTCATCGCTCGCCACTGCATAGGGCATGATTGCCTCCCCCTGTAAATTCTTCTTAGCGATAATTGTGGTGATGATATTCGAGACGGCAATGCCGAGTCATCCTTTTCGGCTCTCCATCTCCACGCCAACGCTGTCGCAGTCTGGGTAGACGTCTGGTTTACGCGTCGACACCCGCGCCGCCTTAACTTTATTCGGCTGCAGACAAGTGGTTAGAATTTCGGCGCAGAGCGTCTCTTGTAAATTGAAGTGACGGCCTTCGACGATCTCACGAATTCGATCGCGGAGAAAATCATAGTCGAGAACAGTTTCAATCCGATCTTCCGCGGTATCCGGCGGCATGTCATTTGCCAGGTCGAGAGATACATCGACAATAATTCGCTGCGGATTTTGGCGTTCGAATTCATGTATACCGATGGACGCGATAATTTCATAGTCGCGTAGGAATATTCGCCGCTGCAAAGTCAGCTCCCTGTTATTCTTCGTTTAGAAACGCAACGTCGCGCGGCAATCGCAACAACGATTGCCCGCCATCAACGACGATTATTTGCCCGGTTAGAATATCGGACGCCAGTATATATCGAACGGTCTTCACAATCTCTTCGGGACTGCTCGATTTCTCGAGCAAATTCATCGTACTTTGGCTTTCGAAATCCTCGGCCGATTGATCGCCGCTGATCGTCGTGAGGCCGGGCGCGATGCCGCAGACCCGAATGCGTGGACCCAATGCCATCGCGGCCATTTCCGTGATGCCCTTCAAGCCGAATTTGCCGACGGAATATGAAAAATAGTCCGGGTTCGGGCTGAAGACCTTGTTATCCAGCATATTGATGACACAACCTTCCCGGCCGTCGGGCAGCTGGGCGGCAAACGCCTTTGTGAGCAGCATGGGTGCGCGAAGATTGACGTCCAATTGTTTCTGCCAGAGAGCCGGCTCGACCGTTTCAAGCCAATCAGGTTCGAAGAGCGACGCATTGTTGATCAAGCAATCCAACGGCCCGAAGCGTTCGACACATTCCGGCACAAGGCGTTCCGTCGCGGCAAGGTCAGTGAGGTCGCAACCCACGATATCCACAGCACTGCCGTTAGCAGTCAATTCTTTCGCCAGCGTTTCCGCTTCCGACTTCGATGAATTGTAGTGAACGACAACGCGCCAACCGTCGCGCGACAGCCCTCGCACAATCGCCGCGCCAATCCGTTTGGCTCCTCCTGTCACGAGTGCTGTTTGCATGGTTCAGATTCGATCCTGCGTTTTCGAGGGTAATATAGGAGCCCGTTACGGGATCGCAATTGGCGTCTATCTTGCGCAACCAACGCAAGTCGGAATTGCGGGATCAAGTTCGATCCGCTTCTTTTCAATCTCGTCACCGCAGGTCACACAATAGCCGAATTCGTCCTCATCGACCCGCGATAGAGCGGCATCGATGCGATGCAATTCGTCCTTCCGACGCCGCTCGGTTTCGATCGACATGGCCTGAGTCTGCAACTCATCCATGCGGGACAGGCGGCCAACGGTCGTTTGGTCCAGGATCACCGGCTTGGTATCATCGTGATGTGCAGTCACCAAGCGATTCAATTCGTCACGGCGTTCGATCAACTGTTTTTTCAACGCACCGACGTCTATGTCTTTGCGATCGCTCATCGTTCCGTTAAAAAGCGCCACGATAGCGCACTCTTTATTGCATCTATATCATTTTGCGCTCATATGGGTGCCGACGACAACGGAGAATCTGACATGGCTTCTGCACTGCCCGCCTCGAGCGACGGTGCGTCTGACCACCCCGTGGGACGCCGGCGAACTTTCGCCATTATTTCTCACCCGGATGCCGGCAAGACGACACTGACCGAAAAACTGCTTCTGTTCGGCGGTGCTATCCAACTTGCCGGTGCGGTGAAAGCCCGTGGGGACCGCCGCCGGGCGCATTCGGACTGGATGAAGGTGGAGCGCGAACGCGGGATTTCCGTAACCGTGTCGGTGATGACCTTCGACTACGATCACCATACCTTCAACCTCCTCGATACACCGGGCCACGAAGATTTCAGTGAAGACACCTATCGCACGCTCACCGCCGTCGATTCTGCCGTCATGGTACTCGACGCGGCACGCGGTATCGAGAATCAAACACGCAAACTATTCGAGGTCTGCCGCCTCCGCGACGTCCCCATCGCGACTTTCATAAATAAGATGGATCGGGAAGCGCAGGACCCTTTCGACCTATTGGATGAAATCGAGCAAACCCTCGCCCTCGATGTGACCCCAGCCTCTTGGCCCATTGGCATGGGTCGGAACTTTCTCGGCTGTTACGACATCTTGCGCGACCGCCTTTTGCTGACGGAACGCAGTAAAGGCGACATCGTCGCCGATGGAATTCCTTGTGAAGGCTTAGACGACCCGCAACTTGACGAACTTCTGCCTGCCGACGCAGTGACCAAATTGCGCGAAGACGTTGAAATGGCACGTGGCCTCTGTCCCGATTTCGATTTGCAAGCTTATCGCGACGGGACGCTTACGCCGGTCTATTTTGGTAGCGCGATCAATAATTTCGGTGTCCGCGAACTGCTGGATGGCATCGGCGAATACGCACCGCCGCCGCGGCCGCAACCGACCGCGGCGCGCGAGATTGCGCCTGATGAAGAGAAAGTCAGCGGCTTCGTCTTCAAGGTTCAGGCGAATATGGATGCAAAGCACCGCGACCGTATTGCATTCGTCCGCCTATGTTCCGGTAAGTTTCGGCGCGGCATGAAATTGAAGCATGTCCGCAGCGGCAAAATGATCACCGCGCACAATCCACTGCTGTTTCTGGCACAGGACCGCGAACTGGCGGAAGAGGCCTGGGCCGGCGACATTATTGGTATTCCGAACCACGGAAACCTCCGGATTGGCGATGCACTTACGGAAGGCGAAGAGCTCGTCTTTACGGGTATTCCTAGTTTCGCACCCGAATTGATGCGGAAAGTGCGGCCGGAAGACCCAATGAAGGCCAAACACCTCGGGCGCGCTCTCCTACAGATCGCCGAAGAAGGTGCGGCCCGCGTCTTCAAACCGGTCATGGACCCGGATTGGATTGTCGGTGTCGTCGGCGCCCTACAGTTCGACGTTCTCGCGGATCGGATTCGCACCGAGTACGACATTCCGGTGAAGTTCGAAGCAAGCTCGCTTCACACCGCGCGTTGGCTCGAATGCGAGGATTCGCGGGAGATCAAAGGGCTCCGCGATTCCGGACCGTCGGCGATGGCGGAAGATCATGACGGCGCGCCAATCTTCCTCGCCCGGAATGCATGGCATCTGGAGACGGCGGAAAAAGAGTGGCCGGAGATTAAGTTCCTAAAGACAAAGGAACAGACGAACTAACCAAAAGCTTCTGGGAGAGAGACATGGCGGACGAAACAGAAAAGGGCCTCGCACGGGGCCTAACCAACTATGGCGACAAAGATTTCTCGCTCTACCTCCGCCGCTCCTTCGCCAAGGCCATGGGCTTCACGAGTGAAAGCCTCGAAAAACCGATCGTCGGAATCGCCGACACGGCCAGCAGCTACAACAATTGCCACCGCAATGTGCCAGAACAAATCGAGGCCGTGAAACGCGGTGTATTGGCCGCGGGCGGCCTGCCGATGGTGTTTCCGACCGTCTCTCTCGCGGAGACCTTCCTCCATCCGACCAGCATGCTCTATCGGAACCTCATGTCGATGGATACGGAAGAGATGATTTCGGCGCAGCCTATGGACGCCGCGGTTGTGGTCGGCGGCTGTGATAAAACGGTACCGGCGCAGCTGATGGGCGCCATCTCAGCCAACCGACCGGCGGTGCAGTTGATTACCGGCCCGATGATGACAGCGCGACATGAAGGAGAACGCCTCGGCGCCTGCACCGACTGCCGCCGATTTTGGGCGATGTATCGGGCCGGCGAGTTAAACGACCAACAGATCGTCGCTGTGGAATCCCGTCTCGCAACGACGGCCGGGACGTGCCCCGTAATGGGAACCGCCAGCACAATGGCCTGTATCGCAGAGACCTTGGGAATGGCTTTGCCGGGAACGGCTGCGATCCCAGCCGTGCACGCAGACCGCCTTCGTGCCGCGGAAGAGTCTGGAAAACGTGCTGTCGAGATAGCGCGGAGCGGCCTGACACCGGACAAGGTGGTTACAGAGAAGTCCGTCGAGAACGCACTGCGCGTCCTTCTCGCGATCGGGGGCTCAACCAATGGCATTATCCATCTAACGGCCATCGCCGGCCGCGCCGGAGTCAACGTTTCGCTCGACCGCCTAAACGAAATCAGCGACGAGACACCTGTTTTGGTCAACCTGAAACCTTCAGGTGATCACTATATGGAAGACTTTTTCGCCGGCGGCGGCTTGGGCGCGGTGCTGCGCGAAATCAAACACCTTCTGCATCTCGATACGCTCTCAATCACCGGCGAGACTCTCGGCGACCGCTTAAATGAAGACCCTGGTTTCATCGATCCCGATATCGTCCGTCCTTTTGCCGAGCCCCACTATCCGCTAGGCGGTTTGGTTTCGCTCTTCGGTACCTTGGCTCCAAACGGTGCCATACTTAAACGCGCCGCCGCCGACGACGCACTTTTCGAAAGCGAGGGACGAGCCGTCGTCTTCTCCTCTCCCGCGGATATGGCGGAACGGATCGACGATCCTGATTTAGACGTCGAGCCAAACGATTTCATCGTCTTGCAGAATGCCGGCCCCAAGAGCGGCTACGGCATGCCCGAATGTGGGTACTTGCCCATTCCCGGTAAGCTTGCGCGCGCCGGTGTAAAGGACATAGTCCGCATTTCCGATGCCCGAATGAGCGGCACCGCCTATGGCACGATTATCCTACATGTGTCACCGGAAGCCGCCGATGGCGGGCCTCTCGGCCTCGTGCGGAACGGAGACCGAATCCGTCTTTCCGTGAAAGAGCGTCGGTTCGACCTGCTTGTCTCAGAAGAAGAGATGGCAAAGCGCCGCGCAGAATGGACGCCGGTCGAAGCCGAGCCGCGCGGCTATGCCAAGCTCTATCAAGATCACGTCTTGCAAGCCGAGGATGGCTGCGACTTTGATTTCTTGAGAGCGGTCTAAGTCGCGATTCGTTCACCGTCACGAATGGTCTGTTTCCACCGACATATCGTGACGCTCTCGAATAACCCGACCTGAAAGTACGGGTCCGCCTCGGCGAAGCGGACGGCGACCGCACGCTCTTCGGTATCCAGAACGGTCAAACTGCCGATGCCGCCAGAATTGTCGTCCGCCATAAGCGGTCCCGCCGCGAGCAAAACGTCCGCCTGCGTCGCTAGAAATTCGCGATGCTGTGGCCGTGTATCGTTTCGAAGCTGCAAACTACCCGGTTTATCTTGAGAGAAAATCGCGTAGGGCATCGGAACCTCCCGTTTGATGATGCAACCCAGTATAGGGTACACCTATAAGAGATTGTTATCCCTCTCCTTCAACGGGACTGACCGAATGACAATCCCGATTGGGTATGCGAAATCGCTGACAACGATGAGGTTTGAACATGAAGGGCGCGTTGGCGAACTTCTGCCGATTGTCCTGCTCAATGCATTGTTGAACATTCTGACCCTCGGATTCTATCGCTTTTGGGCCAGAACGCGCGTACGGCGGTTTCTCTGGGGCAATACAGCCTTACTCGGCGACAGATTTGAATACACAGGTACCGGCGGTGAGTTGTTCAAAGGGTTTCTCTTTGTCCTATTTGCCGTCCTGCTTCCGATCACGGTTACAAATATCATTGCGGAACTCTACTTCGCGGATAACGACATAATTTACGGCGTTTATAATTTCACACTGCTTGTCGCGATTTGGTTCTTGATTGGGGTCGCAATTTACCGAGCCCGAAGATATCGCCTCAGCCGCACACGATGGCGGGGGGTTCGCGCGGCCCAAACGGGGCCCGCCGCCGCATACGGCGCCCAATACCTTGGCTTTCTCTTCTTAAACTTACTAACGCTGGGTTGGACATATCCGCTGATGCGGATCCGGCTCATGTCCCGAATGATGAACCATACATGGTTTGGCGATCGAAAGTTCGAATTTTCGGGAAGCAGCGGACCGTTATTCAAACGATTTGCGATCATCTGGCTCGGATGCGCGGCAGCAGGTGTCGCAATTTGGTTGTTGTATTTATTGCTGCCGGAAACGCATTCGTTCATCAGAAATCCGGATAGCTTCGTCTATGTCGATCCTGAGAATTTCCATGTTTATGAATTTCCGATTTGGATGATCGTAGTGGCCGGACTCATGGCATTCATCATCCTCCCGCCAATCATATTCTGTGCCTATACGGTGAAGGAGTTTCGCTATTTCGCCGAATGCACGACATTCGACTCTGCACGGTTCACATTCAATGCAACAGTCGGCGCACTTCTTTGGCTCATCGTTGGGAATATTGTGATAAACCTGCTGACTCTTGGGCTTGGTCTCCCATTCACACAAATGCGCGTGTTTCGGTTTGTCTGCGATCGATTGTCTGCGGAAGGTGAGATCGATATCGACGCGATTATACAGAATGCTGAGAAGAGGTCGGGACTAGGCGAAGGTTTGGCCGATGCCTTTGACATCGGCGCTGTTTAGATGAAGAGCGACGGCTACTTCTTCGACGGGCAAAGTGCGGTGAAACATGCAGTTTCGATTACCGTGATCGGCACCGAAATAGTTATCCAAAGCGAAACGGGCCAGGTCTTGGCGAAATGGCCGTTGCACGAAGTCGACTTACTTCCGGACGGTCAGCGCGACAATCATCTGCAATTGACGAACGCCCATTTCCCGGATGCCCGCCTGACGGTGGAGGATCCGTCGCTCATCGGGCGACTCAGTACGTTGCTGCCCAAAGTCTTTGGAAAGCGTCTTCGCCGCGGCCATATCTGGTTGCACGTTGCCGTGACATTGGCGGTTGTCGTGGCCACAGCCACGGTATTTTATTTTGCAATTCCATCCTTCACGAAACCGTTGGCCGCCCTCGTCCCCCTCGAATGGGAACGCACACTCGGCGAAAGTGTCGTGGCCTCGATACCTGGCGCTCAAAAGTCGTGCACCGAAGCGAATGGTGCGCGCGCATTGGCGCAACTTACGGAACGCTTAACAGGCGTCATGGACCTCCCTTACCCGGTCGACGTCTCGATCGCGGAGCTCGACATGGCCAATGCTTTCGCCGCCCCGGGGGGATTTATCGTCGTCGGCAATAAACTGATCGCAGAAATGCAAACCGCCGAAGAATTGGCCGGCGTCGTCGCCCACGAAATGGCCCATATTGCCGAACGTCACCCGATGAGCCGGGTCGTTCGCGTGCTCGGCATTTCGCTCCTGCTGGAAGTTTTCTCCGGCGGTAACTCCGGCGCTATCGAAGCCGTCACGCAGGGCGCGAGTCTTTTGCTGATGTTCTCTCATTCCCGAGATGATGAACGGGATGCC
Organism: Rhodospirillaceae bacterium; assembly: GCA_002716125.1. GTDB lineage: Bacteria > Pseudomonadota > Alphaproteobacteria > UBA8366 > UBA8366 > UBA6544. Next base: position 17,467 of record PAZH01000019.1, on the reverse strand, counting down.
GACCGCATCGCGGTGCAAGCTCTGGAGAAGGCCGGCATTAGAGCCGATGGTCTATCGACCTTCTTCGCGCGCATGGAGGAAAAACATAAGACGAGTGAAGACGGCTCCGTCGGTACAGTAATGTCGTGGCTGAGCACCCACCCAAGTTTCGCCGAGCGTAAGGCCAGCACGAACGTTCCGTTGCAACGCAATGAAGCACCGGCAATGTCTAGCGCCGAATGGCACGCAATTGTGAAAATCTGCAGCTAAGCGAGCGTAATTTTACGCGCGGCGTAGTCCGAAATCTCACTCTCGCTATAGCCAAGCTCCGTCAGGATTTCGCGGCTGTGCTGACCGATCGTGGGTGATTTTGCATTCACGGCATCGAACGGTTTCAATCCGGGAATATTTGGCACCGGCACCCGCCCGACACCCACATGATCGAGCCAAGAGATCAGGCCCGTCTCTCGAACCTGCGGGTGATCAATGAACTCAATGAAATCGTTTACACGTTCGTGCAGAATCCGCGCTTCGGTGAGTTTCGCGGTGAGCTCGCTCAAAGGTTTCCGTTTGAAGGCATCCCGAATGGCCGGCATGATTTCAGCTTCATGTTCGACCCGCTGAGCGTTCGTCGCGAACTGCTGATTTGCGCCCAATTCCGGCAGATCGAGTAGGTCGCAGAGTTTTGGAAACTCCTCGTCCCTATACATAAGGATCGTCAAGTAACCGTCGGCCGCTTCGAAAACACCGGCCGGCACACGACCGACAACATAGGCCCCCTGCTCGAGACTAACCATCATCATCCGGATGGCGCTGAGACAGGCGGCGCCTTGCATCAAGTTGGTCTCGATCAAGCAGCCCTTTTCTTCGTCTCGACGTGCGTAGAGTGCCGTCGACAATGCTTGGAAACCATATAGGGCTGTCGCCATATCGCATATGACCACACCGACACGATGCGGGATGCCGTCTTCCCCCATATTCACCGACATCAATCCGCTAAAGGCTTGCAGGACCGGATCCATCGCCGGGCGCTCGCGCATCGGCCCGCCGTTACCGAATCCGGAGACCGACAGATAGATCGCCTTTGGACTGATTCTGCTTACTTCATCATACGAAAACCCCAGCCGGTCCGTGACGCCCGGCCGAAAATTCTCGATAAAGACATCCGCATCGTTAATAAGCTTACGGAGCGCTTCTTTTCCCTCTTCACTCTTCAGGTCGAGGGCTAGACTACGCTTGCCCAGATTCGTTGTGACCGAAAAAGCCGAATGTTTATCGTAATCCCGGCTGATGAACCGACCCCATTCCCCTTCGAGCGGTTCGACCTTAACGACGCTCGCGCCGTACTGCGCCATCAGCATACCTGCGTAGGGACCAGAGACACCTTGACTGATATCGACTACTTTTAGACCTTCAAAAGGCGCATCGTATCCCATGAATTCTCCTCATTTCCGGCGGTATCGGGCTTTTCCCGCTGCCTCAATATGCTATATGCCTCTAACAGGCTTGAAGGCAATTCAAAGCCGGACATTGTTGTCTTGAAAGTGCCGAAAATGGACCTGAATTTTTCAGCCGAGCATGCCGCGTTCCAGGACGAAGTGCGGACCTTTATCGAGGAAAATCTGCCAGCCGATATTCGCGACAAAGGATATCGCGGCCTAAAGATCGAGAAGGAAGACGTCGCCCGTTGGCATCGGACGCTCTATGAAAAAGGATGGGCCGCGCCCGCGTGGCCGAAAGAACATGGCGGCTGCGAATGGGATGCCGTTCGCCTTTACATATTTAACGAGGAGCTGTCTCGCGCGCATGCGCCGGCGCTCAGTCCGTTTGGCCTCACGATGGTGGGTCCCGTGATTTACACTTTCGGCTCGCAAGCGCAAAAAGAGCGCTACTTGCCGAAAATCCTCTCCGGCGAAGAATTCTGGTGCCAAGGGTATTCGGAGCCTGGTTCCGGATCGGACCTCGCGTCATTGCAAACGAATGCGATTCCGGACGGAAACGACTACATCGTGAATGGCCAAAAGACGTGGACGTCTTATGCACAGTGGGCGGACATGATCTTTTGCCTCGTTCGGACATCAAACGAAGGCAAAATTCAGGAAGGTATTTCCTTCTTGTTGATCGACATGAAGTTGCCCGGCATCGAAGTCGCACCCATCGTAACCATCGACGGCGGTCGTGAGGTCAACAATACGTATTTCACAGACGTTCGGGTTCCGATCGACAATCGCGTTGGTGAGGAGAACAAGGGTTGGACGTACGCAAAATTCTTGCTGGGCAACGAACGTTCCAGCATTGCGCGCGTCGGTCATTCGAAAGCGCGTTTGCGCCGCCTCAAGCAAATGGCGAGCGAAGAACACGCCGGCGGATGCCCAATCATCGAAGACGCCGATTTCCGTAAAAGTGTCGCTGAGCTCGAAATCAAACTGCGAGCGCTTGAGTTTACCGAACTTCGGTTTCTGATGGCCGACTCGAATGGCGAAGGACCGGGGGCGGAAGTCAGTATGCTGAAAATCCGCGGCACCGAAATTCAACAAGAGCTCACAGAACTCTCGATGAAAGCAATGGGTATGTATGCCCACCCGTACGTGCCCGAAGCGCTTGAACACGGTTGGAACGAAGACCCGATCGGCCCGAGCCTCGCGCCGAGTCTATCCCCTGCTTATTTCAACGTCCGCAAGACGTCGATCTATGGCGGTACAAACGAGATTCAGAAGAACATTATGGCTAAAATGGTGCTGGGCCTCTAAGTCCGGTACAAACAAATACAACTGTCTGACACAGGGTTGAGAAAATGGACTTTTCGCTTACCGAAGAACAACAGCTACTCAAAGACAGCGTCGACCGTTTCGTGCGCGAGAACTACGAGTTCGAAGATCGTCGCAAACTCGCCGGCACCGGCGAAGGGTATAGCGAAGATAATTGGAAACAAATGGCCGAGCTCGGTTGGCTCGCTGTCTCCTTGCCGGAAGAGTACGGCGGTATCGGCGGCGGTGCGACGGAAACCATGGTCATTATGGAAGGCTTCGGGCGCGGCCTTGTTCTCGAGCCGTTTTTCGGAACCGTCGTCCTCGGTGCCAATTTGATCCTCCAGGCCGGCAACGAGGCACAAAAGGAAGACCTGTTGCCAAAGCTCGCCGAAGGCGGTCTGAAACTCGCTTTCGCCTATGCGGAGCGTCAGGCGAGATTCGACCTGCACGATGTGGAGACCAAAGCCGAGAAATCCAGTGACGGCTATACGATCAATGGTGCAAAAGGCGTCGTTTTCGGTGCAGCGTCGGCGGATAAGATCATTGTCGCCGCGAGAACGTCTGGCGATAGCCGCGACACCAAGGGCATTACGCTATTCCTCGTCGATTCCGACGCGAGCGGCGTATCCCGACGGGACTATACAACCAATGACGCATTGCGCGCTTCGGAGATATCATTCGAGAATGTCCAAGTCGGCGCCGATGCCGTCCTTGGCGAAGTCGACGGCGGACACGCCGTGATCGAGCGGGTCGCGGAATTTGCCGTCGCCGCCCTTTGTGCCGAAGCGGTCGGTTGCATGGACGTCTTGAAAGAAGAGACCAACGAATACATCAAGACGCGCGAACAGTTCGGCCAGCCGATCGGTAAGTTCCAGGTCTTGCAGCATCGGATGGTCGATATTCTGATCAACTGCGAAGAAGCCCGCTCGATGGCCTATGTCGCGACGGCGATGATGGATAGCGACGATGCGGAAGAACGTGCTCGTTCGGTTGCCGCCGCCAAAGCGCAGATTGGCAAAAGCGCCCGCTTTGTCGGTCAGAACTCGGTCCAAATGCACGGCGGCATGGGCATGACAGACGAGTTAAAGATCGGCCATTACTTCAAGCGTCTGACGATGATCGATCTCACCTTCGGAGATCAAGACCATCACACCAAACGTTTCGCCGCGATGACCTGAGCCAGTGTCCTAAGTCCAATTCGGCGTTAGTCTCGCCAGCCAATTCGTCGGCGGGGCATTCGGATCTTTTGGCATCCGGACCGGCAACATGTGCGCCTGCTCGACAACGTAGACATTGAGCGGTTTCTCGCGCCCGCGCACTGATAGCTGCTGACGCTGGAAGGCGGAGAGATCGACACCCGCCGTCCGCACAACGTCGTCCGAGACGATAAACTCCGCTTTGAATTCTTTCGTGGCGCTCTCGAGCCGGCTAGCCGTATTCACGGTATCGCCGATCGCCGTGACGGAAGAGACCATCTCATAACCCATCTTACCGACGACTGCGTAACCAAAGTGAATACCGATACCCAGCCGTAGCGGCTGCGGCAGATCGTTCTCCAAAGCAATATTCAGCTTTTGCAAGCCTTCGCTCATCGCCCTCGCGGCGGCGAGAGCGTCCTCGCATGCCTTTTGCGGATCCCCGTCTAGGCCGAAAAGGGCCACGATTCCGTCACCGATGAACTTATCGATCCGCCCGCCTTCACGCGTAATACACTCGCCCATGGCCCGGAAATACTCATTCAAGAGAAATACCAGATCGTATGGCAGTTTCCGTTCTGAAAGTTTGGTGAATTCCCGGATATCGGCAAACAGGATCGCAATGTTCATATCGACCCCGTTGTCAAAAGCATCGGCAACTTGTGGCACGGACGATACACCCGCGTCATGCGGCAGAAGGCGTTGAATTCGAACGTCGCTTTTCGGTCGACACTGGCAGGCGAGCCTTACCGTGGGCGGCGCACCAATCTTGTCGAGGAGCTCTTGCTCTGCCGGAGCCGGATCTTCCATATACCGAATGCCGAACGCGATCCGAACACGACAAGTCGAGCAACGCCCACGTCCGCCACATACCGACGCATGGGGAATACCATTGGCGCGGCTGATCTCCAGAAGTGTCGGCCCCGGCTTCGAGCGCACGCTCCGGCCGTCTGCGTAGGTTATATTGATCATGCCAGCCCGGCTTTGGATGAAACCGCGTAGTTGCCGGCCGCAGAACGCCAAAGCGACGAGACCGGCAAAGATCGCGAGCCCCAGTTTCTTAACGTCCGCAATGACGGTCGCTTCAACGGCATCGGGCCAGTTCGTTTCCGCCTTTAGGGCGGCAAGCCACGCCGCATCCGCTTCAAGCTGCTCCATCAGCCGGCCGCCAGCGTAAAATCCGAGGAGCGACAAAGTCGGTATCAGGATCGCAAGCATGAACCAAAGACTCTGGGTCCGGCGGTACCACATCTTCATACGGAGCCAATAGTGAAGGCCGATACACGAATGCACCCAGACGAACAGCAACAGGATGGTTTGATCGACGCCGACATTCGGCCAAAGCTTCACGAACTCATAGATATAGGTGTCATCAACCCCGAACACCTCGTGGGCAAAGCGCGTATTGGCGATGTGACTGAGCAAGAATACCGGGATGGCGAGGCCGAGCGCCAAACGAATGGCTTCCCATAAAGGCATCTTCAAGGTGTAGCGTTGGTAGACCTTATGAAGCGCCAAACCGATGTGAACGACCAACGCTCCGTACAGAATGACGCCGCCGACCGGGTTCCGCCAAATAAATGTACGCCCCTCCTGCACCTGCATCGTCGCTTCGACGGAAATCAATCCGAAGGCGTGATTGATGAAATGCGTTAGGGCAAAAAAGAAGAGCACCAAACCGGTATAGAGCCGCAGCTGGTGCGCCACGTTGCCATTCATCATGCGTCCGCTGTCCCCACTTCCACTCAAAATGTGGAAGGCTAAGAAATCTACCGCTAAAGCGGGCGCAGGCCAACTAAGAGACGGCGCCAAAGAAGGCGCCGCCCTTAACAATAACGTGAGGTTGGATCAATGTTTACGGACTTGAATCTTTTGCGGCTCTTCGTTATTCATCGTGCGTTTGCTGACTTTGATGGACAAGACACCGTCTTTAAAATCGGCTTCAATCCGCTCGGCGTCGACATCCTCCGGCAGCCGGAAGGACCGATGAAAAGACCCAAACCGACGTTCTGAGAAGTAGTACGTCTTGCCCTTTTCCTCGCGCTCGAAGCGCTTCTCGCCCTTCACCACGAGGACATTGCCGTGTAGCTCGACGGTGACATCTTCTTCGGCGACCCCCGGCAATTCCACGTTGATTTCGTACACATCACCCGTTGATGCGGCATCCGCGGACGGCGCGAAGAAATTCGCAATCTTCTCGCCGGCATTCCGAAGCGGGTCCAAAACGTGCGGCCAGAATCCACTTTCATGACCCGCAGCTGTGTGAGACTTCTCAACCATTGTCTGCCTCCTTACTTCAGATGAGCAACCTAAAGAGAAGGGTAGACAATGGCAGGTATACCGGCATTGAGACGGATCAATTTATTTCGGAAAACAACCCCATGCACCGTATTACGGTACCGCTGATCGGTCGCGTACAGCTCCCTATTAAGGCCTGAAATTTTGAGTCACTTGTCAAAGAACGGAAATTCCATCCTTCAACTAAAGCAATAATATGTCGCTTTTATGGTCGCCGAACGCTGACAAAATTAGGGCGCGCGCTTCAGACATTCGATGAACAGGTCCAGCGCCTCGTCCGTGAAGGCCCACATATTCGCTTCACGATCGGAAGACGCCGTCTCCAAAGTTCGGACGTCTGTCACGGGCCCGGCGACGGCAACGCACGTGTGCCCTGCGTCGTCGCCATAGCTGTTTCCGGTCGGCCCCGCGGCCCCGGTTTCCGCCAAACCCCATGTCGCGCTCAACAACTCACGGACGCTGCCGGCCAGAAGGCTCGCATACGGCTCGCTCGAAGAGCGCACACCCGGATGATCCTTGAAATCGATCTTCACCAGCCGTTTGCGGGCGCGGTGCGTATAAATGACGCCGCCCCCCATGAAGTATTTCGATGCGCCGGGTACAGCCAAGAGCGATGCGGACACCAAGCCGCCGGCCGAACTTTCGCCGACCGCGACCGTCTCGCCGCGCTCAATTAGAATCTTGGCAATCTCCGCCGTCTTCGTCGTCAGATCCATTTCTGTCTCCTATGTCTTCTCAAATCCAATTGGGTGTCAGCTTCGCGCGGTCTGCAAAGTCGTCTCGGCGAACAAGTCTTCGGGTTTAAGGCCAGGCACGGTCAAGTTTTGTTCCGCTGAATATCGTATGAGCGCCTCCAACGCGGACCGGTTTTGATCCACGCCATAGGTCCACGGATCGTCACCCATCAGGGCTCGCGTTTCCTGTAACTCAGCACCCACCCAAGGCAAGGAAATCTTCAACGCGCCGATCGCTTCCAACTCCTTGTAAGCCAACGTCTTCGCTTGCCCGTAGGCCTTGTAAAGATTGACAGGAAGCCATGGGTATTTCTCGGCCAATGTCTTTTTCACGCCCAAGATATGCATGATCGGGAAAATGCCCGTCCGCCGGAAATAGTCTTGCTCGGCAGTCCGATATTCCGGCCAAAGACGGGCAACGTTCGGCGCGCCGCGCTGTAGACAGGATGGCATGGGCGGCGAAATCACGGCGTCCAACTCGCCCGATTCCAACATACCAGACAAGGTCTGATCGGGGCCGATACGCTGCAAATCGTATTTATCCGGCAAGTTGATCGGCGTGCGTTCTTCACGTCCGGTCTCTTCCAAACCGCCGGTCCGCCAGGCAATCTCCCATGGCTCGATCCCAAACTCATCCTTCAAGAGACCGCGCTGCCAAACAGCCGCCGTCATTTGATACTCCGGCACGCCCACCGTCTTGCCTTTCAAATCGGCGCCGCTCGCGATACCGCGGTCCGTCCTTATATAGAAGCCCGAGTGCCTGAAGACGCGAGAGAGAAAAACCGGAATGCCGAGATATTGCGCGTCGCCCCGCTGCGTCTGCAACATGTGGGTCGATAGAGAGAGCTCCGTCACGTCGAGTTCCGCATATCGCACGGCTCGGAAAAACATCTCTTCCGGCAGCATCGTAAGGTAAGTCACATCGCATCCGTCGACGGGCACTGCACCGTCTTTCACCGCCCGGGTACGGTCATAATCGTTGGTTGCGATAGTGATTGGAATATTGCCCACAAAAACCTCCTACGCGTCGAAAATACCTTGTCCATCAACCGCACCGGAAAGACCCAGTGTGTCCGCGACAGGTGTCAGTCCGGCGAGTTCTTCGGAAGTAAGGTCCGCCACGCGACCCGCCGCATCGATAAAGGCCGACCGTTCACCGTCTCCGACAGCATAAGCAGCAAGCGTCTCGAACTTTTGAACGTAATTCTCCCGTGCAAAGGGCCGCGCACCTGCCGGGTGCGCGTCGGCAACGGCGATCTCGTCAACCAATGTCGTCCCGTCTTGCAGTTTGATCTCGACACGCCCGCCGAACGCCTTCTTAGACGGATCGGGATCGTGATAGCGCCGCTCCCATTCTTCATCCAACCGCGTCTCAACGTTCCGCCAAAGCGCCACCGTTTGCGGTCGGTGCGCGCGTTCCGAGGTGTACGAATCCACGTGATGCCAGCCGCCATCTTCAAGCGCGACCGCGAAGATATAAGGAATCGAGTGATCCAACGTTTCGCGGCTTGCATCCGGGTCGTATTTTTGCGGATCGTTGGCGCCACTGCCGATCACGGCATGTGTGTGGTAGCTCGTATGAATCAAGACTTGCTCGACCAAGGCAATATCCGGGATCTGAGTCCGCATCCGTCGTGCCAGATCGATCAACGCTTGCGCTTGATACTCCGCCGAATGCTCTTTCGTGAAACTTTCCAAAATAGCGCGTTTAGATTCGCCCGCCTCGGGTAAGGGGACCCTGTAGTGCGCATCCTTCCCGTCGAGGAGCCAGGCGATGACACCGTCTTCGCCTTCATAAATGGGGGCCGGACCGGTTTCGCCCCGCATCGCCCGGTCGACCGCCTCAACCGCGAGCTTGGTCGCATGTCCGGGCGCATAGGCTTTCCAACTCGAAATTTGACCTTTACGCGACTGCCGCGTCGAGGTGGTTACATGCAATGCATGATTGATCGCCTGATAGATGACTTCTTTCGAAAGGCCCAGCATCGTACCGATGCCCGCCGCCGCCGCCGGACCCAAGTGCGCCACGTGATCGATTTTGTGCTTATGCAGTGAAATCGCCTTCACCAAGTTGATGTGAATTTCGTAAGCGGTCGCAAGCCCCCTCACCAAATCGGCGCCCGAACGATCCATCTGCTGCGCCACAGCTAGTAGCGGCGGAATGTTATCGCCGGGATGAGAGTATTCCTCAGCTAAATAGGTGTCGTGATAGTCGAGTTCCCGCACGGCCGTTCCGTTTGCCCAGGAAGCCCATTCCGGCGAGACGCGGCAATCCCTCGATAGCCCGTAAAGCGTTGCGCCCCCCGTGCGAGGATGCGCCAAGGCTTGTTGCCGGGCTGCCGCCACAGGGCTCCGTTGCAAGGACGCGATGGCCTCCGATGCGTTGTCGATAATTCGATTGCCGATCATCTCGATGACATCTTGATCGACCGCAACCGGATCGCTTGCCAATTCAGTCAGTTGCCAGGCGAGTTCTTCCTCGCGGGCGTGCGGTTCGGCAGAAGGCCAAACCCGAAGATCGTGAAATTTCATAGATGCATCCTTTGCGTTCCGAGTCATTGTGGCGGTGCGGCGCAAAATCGCAAGATGCCCCGTATTAAGGTGATTGGCGTGCACGCCGTCACCCGGCATTATGCGCGGCATGTGCGGACGTTATGCCATCACCATGCCGATCGACAGCATGCGCGAGCTCTTCGGGTTCGAAGCGCGGCCGAACCTTGCGGAGCGGTATAATGTAGCGCCGACACAGGAAATACCGGCGGTGCGTATCGGATATTCCGGACAAGGCCGCGAGTTGGCTGCATTCAGCTGGGGTTTGGTTCCCTCTTGGGCAAAAGACCCAGCGGCGGCAAACCGGATGATCAATGCGCGCGGCGAGACGATTGCCGAGAAACCTTCCTTCCGTTCCGCCTTTAAGCGGCGCCGTTGTTTGATACCGGCGAACGGGTTCTACGAATGGAAAGGTGGCGGCAAAGGCCCGAAAAAACCTTACTACATTCAACTTGAAGACGGCGTTCCGTTTGCCTTTGCGGGTATCTGGGAACGCTGGGAGGGCGGCGACGGCGATCACTGGGAGACATGTGCTATCGTGACGACGGATGCGAACGATGCCCTGCGTCCAATTCATCACCGCATGCCGGTGATCCTATCGCCGGAAAACCACGAGACCTGGCTGACCGCGGAACCGAAGGAAGCTGCCGCGTTCATGACACCCTATAGCGGTGAGATGGAAGCCTGGCCGGTTGATACCTTGGTCAATAAGGTTCAGAACGACGGCCCGGAACTGGTGGCGCGATCCGAAGCCGCGCCGCCGGAAAAACCGAAACCCGCACAAATGGATTTGTTCTAATGCGGACGCTCGCCATTCGACATGTCGGCTTCGAACACTTGGACCTTCTCGAAGATATACTCAACGATCGCGGCCATGAGGTGCGATATCTCGATGCCGGCGTGCGCCCGTTGGATGACGTTGACCCAATGGCGGACCACCTCGTCGTTGTGCTCGGCGGACCGATTGGCGTCTACGAACGAGAGGCCTACCCCTTCCTCGACGCGGAAGTTGAATTTATTGCCCGTCGCCTCGGCGCCAGACGGGCCACCCTTGGCATTTGTCTTGGCGCACAGATTATGGCCGCGGCCTTGGGCGCGCGTGTCTATCCGGGACCGGCCAAAGAGATCGGCTGGAAGCCCCTTAAGTTCACCAATACCGGTACGTTTTCGCCGCTTAGCGCGGTCGGCAGTGCTTCCGTTCTCCATTGGCATGGCGATACGTTCGATTTACCACCGGGCGCAACACTGCTGGCGTCAACGGATGTCGTGGAGAACCAAGCCTTCGCGCTCGATTCTTACGGTCTCGGACTACAGTTTCATCTCGAAGTGACGGCTGAAAATCTCGAACGCTGGTTTATCGGCCATACGCTTGAGATCGCGACAACGGATGGGATTGATGTCCCGGGTTTGCGCGCTGCAACCGCAGAAGCCGCACCGGATTTGGAACCTTTGGCGACAAAAGTCTTTGAAGACTGGCTCGACAACGCGGGTCTCTAAAGTAGGGAAGATTCAACGATGACAACACGAGACGAACTCAAATCGAGCGGGGAAGAAATACGACACCGTATCGATGCCATGGGCAGCGATGCGGATACGGCCCCCGGATATCAACGCATGGTCTCAGAAGCCTTGTACGGCGGTCTCTGGGCACGGGATGGCCTGCCGTTGACGGACCGCTACATATGCGTATTGACCGGACTCATGTTGAACAAAAATGAAGCGCAGCTGCGTCGGCATATACGCGGAGCGTTGAAAGTCGGCCTAAGTGCCCGCGAAATTCTCGAAGTATTCGTACAAGCGGGTCTTTATGGCGGATTCCCAACCGCCGAGAACGCCATGAGTATCGCGCATGAGGTGTTCGCCGCCGAGGGCGCCGAGGTCGATGTCGAGGAGGACGGAAACGAAACGCTCGAGGAATTCATGAGTATGGGCCAAGACCTGCTCGCGAACTTACATGGTGAGCGCGGCACGAAAGGCTATGCGGATCCCGCGAACAAGACGACTGGCCCGCTCTATACGATGGCCATTGAGTACGGCTATGGCTGGCTCTGGCATCGAGCCGGCTTGACGACCCGTCAGCGGATGATTTCGGCGCTGGCCTCTTTCACAACGCTCCGCCTTGAGAGCCAGGTGAAGAAGTTTGGCCAATCCGCGCTCAATATCGGCATGACGCGAGAAGAAGTCGTCGAGGCGGTGATGCAGACGGCGCCGTATAGCGGCTTTCCACCGGCTCTGAATGCACTGGTCGCGCTCGACGAGGTTCTCCCTTAGATCATCCCTTAGATCAACCGGCCATCTGCAATGCGACCGCGCCTTCCGGCAACGTTCCGGTATAGCGAGAGCTTGGCCGAATGAGACGTCCACCCGCGACCTGCTCCTTGATATGAGCACACCATCCAAAAACCCGTCCCATGGCGAAGGCCGGGGTAAAGAGTTCGCGCGGTAGGCCGACGCCATCGAGCACCAAGGCGGTGTAGTACTCGACATTCGTATCGAGCCGGCGGTTCGGGTACTTCGCTGCCAGCGCGTCGAGCACCGCCCGTTCTAAAGCCTCGGCAAACTGCATACGGTCCGTCGACTGATCTAAGCTGCCCACAATACCTTTGAGGATATCGGCACGAGGGTCGCAGGTCCTGTATACCCGATGCCCAAAACCCATGAGCCGCGATCCGCCATCGAGTTCGTGCTCGATCCAGGGCACTATATTCTGCATCCCACCGATTTCATCGAACATGTCGAGCACCGGTCCCGGAGCGCCGCCGTGCAATGGGCCTTTCAAGGCGCATAGCGCCGCAACGACGGAAGATATTTCGCCTGCCAAAGTCGATGCAACGACCCGCGACGTGAAAGTCGATGCATTGGTTCCGTGATCGGCGACCGTGATCAGATATCGCTCGAAGGCACGCGCCGGTACTGGAGTGTGGTCGAGGCCCAACATCGCCAGGTAATCTTCCGCGTGATCTCGATCAGGATTCGGGGCGATCAGTGACATGCCTTGCATATGCCGGTAATGCGCGGCGAGAAAAACCGGTGCCGCGCCACTCAGGAGGAGCGAGACATCGAGGTTCTCGGCTTCCGGTTCGCTATCTTTCAAGAGCGACCATCCCGTCCGTAATGCTTCGACCGGGCTGGCGCCTTCGGTCACCGACAAAAAGCGGGGTACCAGAGAATTTGCGTAGACACGGGCGAGGCCGAGACCTTCCGAGACACGGTCGGCATTCCAAGATTGCCCATCCGCCGTGCTCCATAACAAAGCCGCGACTTCCGACAACCGCCAATGACCCGCCAGTTCTTCAATATCGTGACCGGCAACGATCAAACGACCCGCCGCGCCGTCAACCCGGCTGAGTTTAGTTTCTGTCGCCACAACACCTTCGAGTCCTTCGCTCATTTTCTCATTCCTTCTTTTTTCTCCCCCAAATTGACTATCTTGATGAAAACCACTAAAATCAACATTGATAAATATAATCAATATATCATGTCATGACTGACCCGATTTACTTGACGGCCCGCGAAGCTGCGACGGAATTGAATGTGAGCCGCGCAACGCTCTATGCATATGTCTCACGTGGGTTGATTCGATCCGAAGCCTCGGAGAACGGCCGCAACCGTCTCTATCGAGCCGAAGACGTGCGCGCGCTACGGGCGCGAAAGACCCCAAGAAAGGCGCAAGACAACATCGCCCGAGAGTCGCTGAGCTTCGGCGCTCCGGTTATGGATAGCGCCGTGACGCTTATCGCCGACGGCAAGTTCTACTATCGCGGCCGGGATGTGGGCGAACTCGCGCGTTCTGCGCGCTTTGAACAAGTCGCGACACTTCTGTGGAAGCAGGACGGCGCAGACCCCTTTGCACAACCGCCTCTCAAGATACCTCTCCCCACCGGCATGGCGCCGCTGCCACGGGCTATTAGTCTTCTTTCAATCGCCGGCGAACAAGACCTCAAGGGTTTGAATCTTACGGAGCGCGGTGTCGCGGAAACCGGCGCCCGGATTATCCGCCTCCTGACGGCCAGCTTTTGCGAGATGCCGGTCACCACGGCGCCTGTTCATGAACGCTTCGCGGAAGCATGGGGATTGAACGAAGCCGGGGCCGATTTGATTCGGACAGCCCTGATTCTGGCGGCGGATCATGAACCAAACGCGTCCGCCTTTACGGTCCGCTGTGTTGCTTCGACACGTGCCACACCTTACGGCGCAATCAATGCCGGACTTTGTGCCCTACAAGGACCGCGTCACGGCGGTCAGACCGCACAAGCGATCGCGCTCATCGATGAGATCTCGGCCGCGCCATCCGCTTCGGACGCTGTCATGGCGCGTCTCAAACGCGGCGAGCGGCTACCGGGGTTCGGTATGCCGCTCTATCCAGACTTGGACCCGAGAGCGGCTGCTATTCTATCCCGGATGGAGGAGAATTTCGGCTGGATTCCCGCCCTCGATCTCGCACACGATATCATTCAGGCGGCGCGAGATGCCGTCGGTCTCGGCCCCAATATCGACTTCGCCTTGGCCACAATGTGCCGCGCGCTTTCGTTANCGGAGGCGGGACCGTTCGCCGTCTTCGCCACTGGCCGCAGCGCCGGTTGGCTCGCACATGCGCAGNAGCATGCGTCGCCCAAACTGATCCGCCCACGCGCCCGCTATGTCGGGGACGAGCCTCAATCTCGCTCGCCTTTGACCGCAGCCGACTCTACCTCGCGAGTGGGCGATAGAGCCCCTTAACCTCGGCTTTCTTGCGCGTCAGTGCATAAATCGTATCGATGGTCGGCGTCGGCACACCCGCCATCTCGCCCATCTCACGAACCGCGCCCACGATCGGATCAAGTTCGAGGGTGCGACCCGATTGGTAGTCTTGAAGCATAGATGTCGGGACGTCGCCGAGATTACGGAAGTACTCAATTCGTCGTGCGATGCCTTCTTCAAGTTCCGCAGCGTCCGCCGCAAGTTCAACGCCATAGGCTGCTGCNACAGCNACNGACTCCCGCATCATNTCTGCCATGATCGACCGAATTTCAGGGTCAGCACCCAAGACAGAGCAGGTTCCCTCTGCGATCGCGCTGATCGAATTCCCGGACAGGTTGCCCCATAATTTAACCCAAAGGTCGNGGCGGATGTCGTCGGATACCGGCGCGTCGAANCCCGCGTCTCGGAAGAGCGACGAAACNTCTTCGATTCGNCCGGNGTNNTTNCCCGCAAGTTCGCCAAAGGCGAACTTTGCTTCTTGTCCGTGNTTTTGAATNACNCCCGGCGACGGCGAGGTATTCATCACATAGACGACACACCCGAGCACACGTTCGATCCCAAGACCCGACCAGGCGCGCCCCCCAGGATCCACGGCGTCCAAATGCCGTTTCGGCCAATCGCCCGAAACGCCGTGAAAGTACCAAAAGGGAATACCATTGATCATCGGAACAACCGTCGTCTCGGNGCCAAGAAGCGGCGANATCTGNTCGACGGCACCTGGAATGGCGTGCGCCTTAGCACCAATCAGCACCAGATCTTGTTCGCCGAGTGACCCCGTATCGTCGGTCGCCGGTAGTTGATGCTGCGTCTCGCGATCGAGGTCGATTAATGTGAGACCGTTTTCGCGATAAGCATCCAGACGTTCGCCGCGTGCGATCAATACAGGCGCATGCCCGATNCGGGCGAGACGCCCTGCGACGAAACCTGCAACGGCGCCAACACCGAATATCGTGATCTTCATTTAACTACCTTCTTGAATTGATATCCGTTTCGCGAGTTAATCTCTCATCTCACAAAACAGCGGTATAAGCCATGGACGTTGCAGGAGCCCAACTGTCGANCATTATCGAATACCGGGTCGAACCCGAAAGTCTTCCAGCGTTCCTCGAATTGTTACGCCGTAATTCGCGAGACACGCTCGCCGATGACGGCTGCTTTAGAATAAATCGTCGCCCGATGGAAGCTCTGCCGGAACCGCTATCATCACAGAACCTGTGGCGAGGCCAGGTCGACATCGAGAAGCACCGAGCAAAGCCCGGACATAACGCGTAAGTTATACATATTCGCTATAATTATTGGGAGACCGTTGCGAAAGAACCGGAAAACGCACACTAACTAGTGCTAAAGGATTTGGCTCAGAAAGAATTTCGTGCGATCAGATTGCGGATTGTTAAAGAACGGTTCCGGTTCGTTCTGCTCCACGATCTGACCGTCATCCATAAAAATGACCTGGTGCGCGACCTGACGCGCAAAACCCATCTCGTGCGTCACCACCAACATCGTCATACCCGTGTCGGCAAGATCGACCATCACATCAAGTACTTCTTTGATCATTTCTGGATCAAGCGCAGATGTCGGTTCGTCAAACAGCATGATTTTCGGCCTCATGCAGAGTGAACGCGCGATCGCTACGCGCTGCTGTTGCCCGCCTGAGAGCTGTCCCGGATATTTGTCGGCCTGCTCTGGAATTTTCACGCGGGTCAGGTATTCCATCGCGATTTCCTCAGCCTCCGCCTTCGGCGTCTTGCGCACCCAAATTGGGGCCAAGGTGCAGTTCTCCAAGATCGTCAAATGGGGAAAGAGGTTGAAATGCTGGAAAACCATTCCGACTTCACGGCGTACATTATCGATCTGTTTTAGGTCGTCAGTTAGCTCAATATCATCGACAACGATGGTACCTTGTTGATGCTCTTCTAGACGATTGATGCAACGGATAAGTGTCGACTTCCCAGAACCGGAAGGCCCACAAATTACAATTCGCTCGCCGCGACAGACCGTCAGGTCGATATCACGAAGCACATGGAATCGCCCAAACCACTTGTTCATGCCGCTAATCTGGATAATGGGTTCACCCGAGAGCCCCAAGGTGTCTTTGGATCGTTTTTCCCTGATGGATTCACTCATGGCACGTCCCCGCTCAATCTCTGCGATCGGTATCGAGTTTTCGTTCTAAATAAAGGCTGTAAAGAGACATCGCGAAGCAAGCGACAAAGAACACAAGCGCCACGAAAATATAGGTCTCGTGCTCAAGACCAAGCCAATTGGTATCAGTGACCGACGACTTCGCGACCTGCAGAAGGTCGAACAAGCCGATAACGATGACCAGGGACGTGTCCTTGAACAGCCCAATAAAGGTATTCACGATGGCAGGTATCGTAATTTTAAGAGCCTGCGGCATAATTATGAGGCGGATCGACTGCCAATAGGTCAAACCTATCGCCCGTGCCGCTTCGGTCTGGCCCTTCGGCAGGGCTTGCAGCCCCCCGCGAACAACTTCTGCCATATAGGCAGACGAGAATAGTGTTAAGCCGACTAATGCCCTTAGCAATTCGTTGAAATTAAAACCGTCCGGCATGAAGAACGGCAAAATAAACGAAGCCATCACCAAGACAGTAATGAGCGGCACACCACGCCAAAACTCGATGAAGAGTACACAAAACCGGCTGATAATTGGAAACTCGGATCGCCGGCCGAGAGCCAGCAATATTCCAAGCGGCAAGGAATAGATAATCGCAACCGCCGCCATGATCAGGTTCAGCATGAAGCCGCCCCATTTCGGTGTTGGGACAACCTCCAAACCGAGACCACCATGGATGAAGAAAAGTGCAACCAGCGGAAAACCTGTGACCAGGAAGAGCGCGGCTAAGGTCCGGCCAGGAACGCGATCCCACAGGATCGGCAACAGATTGATCGCAAACAGGACAAGGACGAGATTGGGCCGCCAACGTTCGGCCTCAGGGTAAAAGCCATACACAAACTGCCCAAATCGGGCCGTTACAACGGCCCAACAGGCGCCGTCATACCCCGCACAGTCCTTGTTGGAACTGCCCCACCAGGCTGCATCTATAAATGCCCATTGGACAAATGGCGGGATCACCAAATAGAGGAAATAAAACGACGAAATCGTCAAAACTGCGTTGAGCGGCGACGAGAATAGATTCTCACGCACCCAACCGATTATGCCCGACGTAGAGACAGGTCGCGGCGATTGCGGCAGATG
>PAZH01000018.1 GCA_002716125.1 Rhodospirillaceae bacterium | reverse complement strand
GAATTCGCAACTGAATTTACTTAAGACTTTGACGAGAAGCGGGTGTAGCTCAACGGTAGAGCAGGAGCTTCCCAAGCTCAAGACGAGGGGTCAACTCCCTTCACCCGCTCCAAAATCACTTCTCAATCGGCGACCACAACGCGATTGCGTCCGGCATGCTTGGCCTCGTAGAGCGCGCGGTCCGCGGCGTCGCTCAGGTCTTTGACCGATTGATAGGCCGGATACAGACTGATTCCAGCGCTAAACGTGACCGAGAATGATTGCTGGCCTGCCTGAAACTCCATCTCAGAAAAGGACTGCCGTACTTCATCGACAATCCGGACCGCATCTTCTCGTCCGGCCCCACTGAGAACCAGGCCGAACTCCTCGCCACCGAGCCGCCCGATTACATCCGTTGTCCGAAAACGTTGCTTTAGGAGAAGCGCCAGGCTGCGGATGACCTCATCGCCCAATCCATGGCCGTAGGTATCATTTACAGCTTTAAAGTGATCTATATCGATCATCACAAGACTGAATTCAGAACGCTCGCGCTTCGCGCGTCCGATCTCCGTTTCGATCTGATGCTTCGTCGCCGTATGATTCAAAAGCCCCGTCAGGCTGTCACTCACCAACATCGAGCGCAATTGACGAAACCGTTTAACGCGCGCCTCTACGGCGGAGACCAAGTGCTCCGCGCGCAGTGTCTTCGGCAAGAAATCGTCCCCCCCGGAATGCATGGCTTCAATCTGACGGGCGGGTTCGGTTTCGCTCGATAGAAAGGCGATTGACACCGAAGACAAAGCGTCCTGCTGGCGGATAATCGTCGCAAGTTCGACTCCGCTGCACTCCGGCATATTCAGGTCGAGCAAAATAAGTTCCGGGCAGAACTCCCGGATCGCATCGAAGGTTTCAAATGGATTTGTGATCGATTGCGAGATCATGCCGGCGGCGCTCAAGATGAGTTCGACGTATTTGCCCAACTCCTGATCGTCGTCGACAATTAAAATTCGGAACGGTTCCGGTTGTCGTTCGGAAATCCGCTTATCGATCGCATCGACGATCGTCGTCACATCGAGCGGCTTTTCAAGATAAGTTTCGAAACCGGCGCGCAAAGCCGCCAAACGGCCTTCAAATGATCCGTCCGCCGAAATCGCGATTGCGCCGGGATATTGTTCGCTTATCCGTCTCAGTACCTCAGCGTTACTCGACACCAACGCCTCAGCATCGAAATCAACAACTGCGGTGATGACGTCAACATCATGAGCTGGTTCTGCGCCCGGCTCCGTCTGGATCAGTTGAATGCCAAAGTCCGTCAACCGGCGGGACAAATCGCCCGTGTCGCTCGAATCGTCGCCATAGAAATAAACATTGGTCAGTATCGGCGCCGATTTGTCCGCCGTGTTCGCAGGCCGGTCTTTCACGTCCGCTACGGCAGGGTCATCCGACTTGGATTCGATAACCAGCGCGCTCAGCGCATCCAACAAGCGGAGAACCGATTACCGTTCGGCGTCATCGGGACTTGCATCTTTGAACTGCCCGCAAAATTGTTCCAGTTCACGCGATGCGACCGATACGTCACCGAAACCGAATGTCCCCGCCGATCCGGTTAATTTATGGGAGAGCGCCTGCAGCGAATCCAGCGCGCGCATGGCCTCTTCCCCGGAAACCCCGGGATCGCGCAATGGCGCGCCGGCTCCTCTGATCTCCTCGACCCTCTCAACAAGCTTGGAGCCGAAGGCGTCCCGTAATTTCGCCAGCTGTTCCGCAACGGCGGAGCTATTTTCCACTATCACTCTCTTGCCAGATTGTCGTCACTTGCTGCGCCAGCGACATGGGATCGAACGGCTTTGGAATGACACCGATCGCACCGAGATCGAGGTAGCGCTGCACTTCCGAATCCATCACTTTCGCCGTCATGAAAATAACCGGCTTGGCATCCATGCCCGGGAGTTTTCGAAGTTCCTGTAACGTGTCCGGTCCATCTAATCCCGGCATCATGACATCCAATAAGATCAAATCCGGATCAAACCCAGGTGCACGATCCAATGCCTCTTGGCCACCGCTGCAAACCTCCAGCGTAAAACTGCCGACCGTCTCCAAAGCGATCTTTGCTACGGCCTGAATATCAGGTTCGTCTTCGACATATAAAATTTTATTCAGGTCACTCATGATATTCGATTCTCTGTAATTGCAGTTTTAGGTGAATTTCGTTCCATCAATGAGCCGATGACATCCAGAAGTTCCGCATTTGACGTGCGCGACTTAACCAACACGCCGGCTACTTGCGTCGCAACGGACTGATCAACGTCGTCTCCCGAAAATATTAGGGATGGGGTGTTTGCATGCCCATTCGAGCGCAAAAGCTGAAGCAAGTCGAGACCGGAACCATCCGGCAGATACACATCGAGAATAACCAAATCGAATTCCTCGCGTGCCAACGCCGAACGCGCTTCCGCAACATTGACCGCACACGTCAACTCAACGTCGTCCGGCAGCATGCTCCCTAAAATCAAACTGAGGTCAACGTCGTCTTCCACGTGCAGAATTTTTGGCGCGCGTTTTGTCTGTTGCGACAGCGCGGTGTGAATGGCGGATACAAGGTGCTCCGCATCGATCGGTTTATTCAACCAGTCGACGATCTCCATACAGGAAGCACGAACCGACTCGGGGGTCCGGTCCGCCGCCGCCGATACAATGACGATCGGCAAATGATTTAAATCTTCATGCTCGCGTAAACTTTGCACGAGGCTCAGGCCGTCACGGTCCGGCAGCATCAAATCGACGGTCATCGCATCGAAACGCCCACTTAATGCGAGCTTTTCCGCTTCCTCCGCCGAATAAGCGATCTCGGACCGATAGCCGCTCTCCTCTAAGAGTAAAGAGATCAAACGCGCGACATCGACATCGTCTTCGCAAATCAAAATAAGGGGACGCTCGCCCTGACTTGTCTCTTTGGCTGTCACTTGATTCACCATCTTCGATGGGGCCGACGACTTTACCGGCAGATCGAAGTAAAACGTGGCGCCTACATCCGGGATGCTCTTGAAGTCAATTCGGCCGCCATGCCGTTCGACGATCGACCGCGAAATACTCAAACCTAAGCCGGTACCGCCGACCTTTCGCGTATCGGAGGAGTCCGCCTGCGTGAATTTCTCGAAAACCTGCGAACGGAACGCTTCCGGAATACCACTGCCGCAATCGGCGACCGAAACGCGGACCAAATTGTCCCTCTGTTCCAAGAGCACTTCGACAACACTCGCCTCGGGTGAGAATTTCGCGGCATTCGATAATAGATTGGCCATCACCTGAGTGAGGCGTTCGCTATCGACCACAGCCGTCACTTCTTGGGCCTTGTTGGTCAGTTTGAATTCGACATTGTATTCGTCAGCGTATCCCTGATTATCCACGATCGCCTGACTGACAACTTCGCCGATGTTGCGCTCCGCGAAGTGGAAATCCATTCGGCCACTCTCGATTTTCTCCATATCGAGAATGTCGTTCACAAGACCGATTAATCTGTGCGAATTCCGTTCGGCGATCACAACAAGCTCTTCGGCCTGATCCGGAAGCTCGCCAACCGCCCCCGCGACAATCAATCCAAGCGACGCGCGGATTGACGTAAGAGGTGTCCGCAGTTCGTGGCTCACGGTGGAGACGAACTCGTTCTTCATGCGATCCATCTCGCGGCGAGCTGAAATATCCCGCACGATACAGACAAAGAATGAATCGATACCCGCTTCGACACGCGCAACGGCCAACTCCATCGGGAAGGTCGACCCGTTCCGCCGCCTGCCATTGCACTCTTGTATACCCTTGATCTCGCCCGACAAGAGATTCGCCGTACCAAGGTTCGGATCAACGGCGTTGTCATCCTTCGAAATGAAATCCTCTAATTGCTGGCGCATGAAGTCTTCGACGGAGCAGCCGAAAATTGCGCCAGCCGCCGGATTGGCACTCGAAATTATGCCGTCTTGATCGAAGGTGATAATGCCGTCGACAACATTGTCGACAATCGCGGTAAGGCGTTGTTCGCGGTCTTTAACCTGTGCTTCGACACGTTTGATTTCGGTAATGTCCGTGCCGACCGAAACCGTGCCGCCGTCTGGAAGCCGCTGCTCATGCAACAAAATCCATTGTCTGCCTTGCCGAGCGACTTCTCGCGGGTTCCCGGGATTGCGATGTTCGGCGATACGATCCGCAATAAAGGCTTCCGGGTCCGCTTTCGACATGGGAAACAAGCCGCGTTCGACGCCCGTCCTCACAAAATCCTCGAAGGGCAAGCCGGGCTTGCAGATATCGGCGATCGGCGCGCTTAAATCCCGGAAGCGCTTGTTGACCATGACCAAGCGATCTTGTGGATCCCACAGCACGAAAAGTTCCGACAAGTTTTCGACGACCTGCGCCAAACGCTGCTCGGCCGCGACGCGGTCGGTCACATTCCGATGAATCGTAACGCGGCGTCCGTCCGGCATGAAGTTTCGCAAAACCTCGTACGTACCATGCGGGTCAAAGGTGATGTACTGGGCTTGATTGGCTTCGGCGCGCATCGCACCCTCGTGGCGACGAGTCCCGAGCTCTTCTGGATCGCCTTCTCCATACAGCCCCGCTTTCGCATTCAAAATAAAGAGGTCGCGGATCGACATACCGACGGTTGGCGTTTCATCCGGCGGCCCCATCAAGGTGGCAAATTTCTCGTTGAACGCGAGAAGAATATGGTCTGGGCTCCAGACGGAAAGACCGTCATCCATGGCATTGAAGGTTGCCTCTAGGAAACCGGATTTTTCCGCGAGTTCCGCCTCGATGCTCTTTAGTTCCGATACATCGGTCTCGACAACGGCGATCCATCCTTCTTCCGTTTTCGATTCATTGATGATGTATGAAGTCCCATCGTTGTGTTCGCGCACAATCGGTCCTGAGGGATTACGGTGCTGTTGCACCCGTTGGCGGATATATTCTTCTTCGTTGCCGATACTTTCGTCGACGGTCCGTGATTGCACGGTCGCGCGGACGAAGTCTTCGAACTTCATCCCGACTTTGATGATATCGCGGGTAGCCGGGTGCAGCTTGGCATAAGCTTCGTTGAAAACGACAAGGCGGTCCTCGCTATCATACAAGGCAAACCCCTCGCCAAGGGTCTCGACGGCCTCACGGAACCGCCGGTCGCCGTGAAAAGCTTGCTGAAATGCATAACGCATACTGTTCAGAAGTCCGAAAAGGATGCACAGATAAGCAAAGATTTTGGCGTAATGCGCCAAATCGAACGACGCATCCAACGGGTGCTGAGAGAACGCCATGAGCGCGCCATGGCTAAAGGCTGCAGCAATAAGACTGACCATCGCGAAGTGGTCAAACTTCCGGGCCTTATCGCGCCAATTCCCGTTTTTCAAGAACCCGAGAAAAGCGATGCCGCATAGGGCAGCCGGTATCAATTCGACAGGTTGGCGAATAAGGCTTTCCGCCTGCTGCGGCACAGGCAATCCAGATATCGCAAAGACATAGACACAAACGACGAAAACGATCGCGGCCATAAAATAAATAAACCGTTCATTAACGTCCTGCGCCGCTTGATTCGACCAACCGCTAAAACAAAGCATGAGCGCGAGAAAGAAACGCGGGGCGAACTCACTCCCTTTTGCCGCCGTGTCCAGCAATGTCGGGAAATAAACGGCGGAGAGCCATGTGGTCAGAGCCGTATGGAATCCGTCCAATAGGCCGGCACCGATAAACCCGACCGCCATCCAAAGATACTTCGCTTCAGGGTGACTGTAGTGCCGCGTGAACGCCATCGCACCGACGACAAGCGCGATAATGGCGGCCGATGCTTCGAGCACAGTATGCAGCTCGTCGATCCCAGACCATTCGGTATTAACGGCTTCTACCGAAATGAACGCGAACGCAACGGCGAGCGCCCCGTACATCGCAAGGCGCCAATATTTCGTCTCTATGCGTGTAAGAGACTCGCCGATCACGTCAACTGATATCCATTAAACCAAGAACCCCCAGAAGGTTATCATGCTTGGGGATTGGTTAGAATATAGTTAACGGTTTGAAATTAAGTGTTTTGCGTGTCGACGCTAAAGGATTCGCCACAGCCGCATCGGCCGGTCTCATTCGGATTGTTGAACGTGAAGCCGGACTGCAATTTATCTTCTTGGTAATCCATCTCGGATCCAAGAATGAACATCGTCGCCATCGGATCGATAAAAACCTTGATACCACCGGATTCGACGCATTCTTCGAAAGGCAGCGCTTCTTCGGCGTATTCAACGACGTAGCTGTATCCCGAACAACCCTGCGTCTTTACGCCAACGCGAATACCTTCAACCGGCTTACCGGCTTGATTTATCAGTAACTTAGCGCGATCGGTTGCCGCTTGCGTCAATGTCAAAATAGGTGCTGCCATGATCTTACCAATATGAGATTGAATTCGTTCGATTAAAAGATGCCGAGCGCCATTTTCGCGTCTTCGGTCATCTTCGATTGATCCCACGGCGGGTCCCAAACAAGGTGAACCTCTATTTGCCCGGTTCCTTCGAGCCGCTCAATCGCATCGGCAACCCACTGTGGCAGTTCGCCAGCGACCGGACAGGCCGGGGCCGTCACCGTCATTTCCACCTTAACCGCACCGTTATCCGCAATTTCGATCCCATAAATCAGGCCGAGATCGTAAATGTTCACCGGAATTTCAGGATCGTAGACGGTTTTCAGCGCCTCGACGATCAATTCCTGGCTCGCAACCGCGATGCCGGGCTCCAGCGGCTCGCCCGCATGGGCCACGAAATCCTGAAGCTCTTCCGTATTCGGAGCCATCATGTGGCCACCGTATGGTGACATGCCGTAACTCATCTCATTCCTCCCTCAGCGCTCGGTGCTTGCTTCGGATTCACCCTTCAACGCCGCTTCCATCGTATGCCAGGGTAAGGTCGCACATTTAACGCGGACCGGGAACTGCCGAACCCCCGACAAGACCATTAACTTCTCTACATCCTCGTCGTCCGTAAAGTCGACGTCCTCGTCCGTCGTGCACATTTCGTGGAACCGCTGGAATAGATCTTCGGCTTCCGCACGAGTCTTTCCGCGCACGATTTCGGTCATCATCGACGCCGACGCCATCGAAATTGCGCAACCGTTGCCGAGAAAGGCGGCATCCTGAACCATACCGTTTTCATCGACACTCAGCGTGACGACCAAACGGTCACCGCACAACGGATTGTAGCCGGTCGCTTCACAGTTGGCGTTTTCCGCCTTGCGGAAATTCCGCGGATCCTTGCCGTGATCCAGGATCACTTCCTGATAGAGCTCTCTCAACTCGTCCATCATTAGCTAAATAACTCCCGGACGTTTCCAAGGGCGGCGACAAGCGTATCCGCCTCTTCACGCGTATTGTACATACCGAAAGATGCCCGCGTGGTCGCCGGCACACCCATACGTTCCATCAAAGGTTGGGCACAGTGGTGTCCCGCGCGAACACAGACTCCGGCCTGATCGATGATCGTGCTGATATCGTGCGGATGAGCACCGTCCATCGTGAAGGATATCACGGAAGTCTTATTTGGCGCCGTCCCGATGATCCTCAACCCGTCGATCGACGACAGCTGCTGCGTCGCATAGTTCAGCAAATCGATCTCATGTGCGGCAATCTCTTCGAGGCCGATGCCGCTCACATATTCGAGGGCGGCACCAAGACCGATCGCTTGCGCAATCGGCGGCGTACCAGCCTCGAACTTGGCCGGCAGTGCCGCCCAGGTGCTTTTTCCCATCGTTACCGACAGGATCATATCGCCACCGCCGAGGAAGGGCGGCATGGCGTCGAGAAGTTCCGCCTTACCGTAGAGAACGCCGATGCCGGACGGGCCGTAAATCTTGTGTCCGGTAAAGGCGTAAAAGTCGCAGTCTAAGTCCTGGACGTCGACCGGCATATGCATGACCGCCTGCGCCCCATCAACCATGAGCTTCGCACCGTTGTCATGTGCGAGCTTGGCGACTTCCTTTATGGGCACGACTGTGCCCATGACATTCGAGACATGCGTGAGGGAAATCAATTTGGTTTTGGGCGTGATCAGTTTCGCGAGGTCCTCAATCCGGAACTCGCCGTCATCCGTGCAGGAGACATATTTGAGAACAAGCCCGCGCTCATCCCGCATCAATTGCCAGGGCACGATATTGGAGTGATGCTCCATATCAGTGATGATAACTTCGTCACCCGGCTCCAGGACGCGCCGCGCATAACTGTAGGCGACCAAGTTGATCGCCTCGGTCACATTTTTGCGAAAACGATCTCCTGTCGGCTTTTGGCATTCAGGAAACGCTGCACGATATCGCGCGCGCCCTCATAGCGCTCGGTCGCCCTTTCACTGAGTTGATAGGCACCGCGATGGACATTCGCATATTCCGTCTCATAGACGCTGCGCATCGCGTCAATTACTTGACGCGGCTTCTGCGCAGATGCGCCATTATCCAGAAACGTCAACGGTTTGCCGTGTACTTCCTGCGATAGAATCGGGAAATCGGCACGAATACGATTCACATCATAAGCGGACATATCGTTTTGATACTGAGCTTGGCTCATATCAGCTATCTCCCTTTGCACGCCGCGCCGCAAGCCAGTTGGATATCACGTTGCGGAACGCGTCGCGGGGTGCTTCTTCACCAATCACTTCGAGACTGTCTTCAAGAAACGCCGCGACGAGCAAATCGCGCGCTTCCGCTTCCTCGATACCGCGGGCCCGCAGATAGAAGAGCTGTTTTTCATCCAACTCCCCGGCCGTGGCGCCATGGCTACATTTCACATCATCCGCGTAAATCTCCAATTCCGGCTTTGCATCGATCTCCGCACCTTCCGAGAGCAGCAGTGCCTTGTTCAGCTGATGTCCATCGGTTTTCTGCGCATCCTTGCGGACCAGAATTTTCCCCTGAAAGACGCCGCGCGCATTGTCGTCGAGGGCGCCTTTGTATACTTCCCGCGAGGTACATTCCGAAACCGCGTGATCCACAAATGTCGTGGTGTCGATGTGCTGCGACCCACGACCGGCATACGCACCGTAGAGATTGCAGTCGGCCTCGCGTCCCGTCAGCGCGACATGTATCTCATTCCGCGCCAATCGACCGCCGACATGCAGCGTATAATTTTCATATCGCGCGCGGGCGTCGAGGGAAACGGCGGCCGCAGCAACATGATAGGCGTCGTCGGACTCGTTCTGCAGTTTGCGGTGCCGCAACAACGCCCCTTCGGCCATTCGAATTTCCGTCGCGCCATTGTTCAAATAGGCATCGCCCAGTCCGATATGGCTCTCATAAATCGTCGCCTGCGAGTTCGATCCCGCAAAAATCAAATTCCGCGGATGAAACGCGATCGGTTGTGCCGCGCCGATCCCGATCGAAACGATATGCACCCGCGTCTCTACATCCGTGTCGGCGTCGATATCGATGACAAGACCGTCATTCAGATAGGCCGCGTTCAGCGCCAGCATCGGCATCGGATGACCGGCATTGATTTGACCGAGAACGTCTTTGAGGCGCTCGGCGTCGGATCCCATCGCGGTTGCCAGAGGCGTAACGCTCAGCCCTTTCGGGAGCGCGTCCATATCGGACAGATCCGATCGCAGGAGGCCGTTGACCAAGACCAGTTTCGGCGCGTCGACATCGAGTGCCCCCTTCGGCACATTGTCGAGCGAAGGTATTTCCGCCTTCAGGGCCGGGACGAACTTTGTCCGCCCCATACGGGTCAAGTTGGTATATTTCCAGGCCTCGACGCGGGGGCCCGGCAGACCGAGCGACCGATACGTGTCATTGCCCTCGCGGCGTAAGGTCTCGAGCCATGCAACGCCGCTGCCCGGTAGGCCGGCCGCGACATCCTCGTATTGCTCGAGTAAAGGCGTGTTCGTTGTCATCTCGTCGAATTCCCGTCCGGAACGGCCTTAGGCGGCCGCTTCGAAGAATTGGTTATAGCCCTCTTTCTCAAGCTCAAGCGCCAGCTCTTTCGGGCCGGATTTGACGATTTCACCCTTGAAGAGAACGTGCACTTGGTCCGGGACGACATAGTCGAGAAGCCGCTGGTAGTGCGTGATCATCAACATAGCGCGGTCCGGGCTGCGCATCGCATTCACGCCTTCCGCGACCAATTTCAGCGCATCGATATCGAGGCCGGAATCCGTTTCGTCCAAGATCGCAAGACGCGGCTCCAGAACGGCCATCTGCAGAATTTCATTCCGCTTCTTCTCACCGCCGGAAAAGCCGGAGTTGACGGAGCGCTTTAACATCTCGTCAGAGACATTGAATTCCTTCGCCTTCGCGCGAACGAACTTGATGAACTGCATGGCATCGAATTCGCTCTCACCGCGATACCGCCGCACAGCGTTCACCGCGGTCTTCAGGAATGTCGTGCCCGGCACACCCGGTATTTCGACCGGGTATTGGAAGCCGAGGAATACGCCTTCACAGGCCCGCTCTTCCGGGTCCATATCCAGAAGGTCCTTGCCATCGAGCAACACTTCGCCGCCGGTCACGTCGTAGCCGTCACGGCCAGACAAAACGTAAGATAGCGTGCTCTTTCCCGAGCCGTTCGGGCCCATGATGGCGTGCACTTGGCCGGAGTCGAGCTCAAGATTGATCCCTTTTAGGATTTCCTTGCCTTCGACTTCGACTCGCAGGTCCTTAATTTCCAATAAAGCCATATCTCTCTCCACTCAGCGCCTTAACCGACGCTTCCTTCAAGGCTGATACCGACAAGCTTCTGCGCTTCAACGGCGAATTCCATGGGCAGTTGCTGCATCACTTCGCGGCAAAACCCGTTGACAATCAGGGCCACGGCTTCCTCTTCATTCATGCCGCGCTGCAGACAATAGAAGAGCTGGTCCTCGCTGATCTTCGCGGTGGTCGCTTCGTGCTCCACCTTCGCCGACGCGTTGCGCGATTCGATATACGGGACCGTATGGGCGCCGCACTGATCGCCAATCAGCAGGCTGTCGCATTGCGTATAGTTCCGCGCGCCGGACGCCTTCGGCATGATTTTCACAAGACCGCGATACGTCTGATCGGCGCGGCCGGCGGAAATGCCTTTCGAGATGATGGTCGAACTGGTGTTTCGTCCGATATGAATCATCTTCGTGCCGGTATCGGCTTGCTGCATATTGTTGGTGATCGCGACGGAGTAGAACTCACCCACGGAGTTGTCGCCCTCGAGGATACAGCTCGGATACTTCCAAGTGATGGCCGAGCCGGTTTCGATTTGCGTCCAGGAGATCTTCGAATTCCGGCCGCGGCAGGCGCCGCGCTTGGTCACGAAATTGTAAATCCCGCCTTTGCCTTCTTCATCGCCGGGATACCAATTCTGGACCGTCGAGTATTTGATTTCCGCATCGTCGAGGGCAATCAGTTCGACAACGGCGGCATGCAATTGGTTCTCATCGCGCATCGGCGCGGTGCAACCCTCGAGGTAGCTTACGTAAGACCCCTCGTCTGCGATGATCAAGGTCCGTTCAAACTGGCCGGTGTTCTCCGCATTGATACGGAAATAGGTCGACAGCTCCATCGGGCAGCGCACGCCCTTGGGGATATAAACGAAGGACCCGTCCGTGTAGACAGCGCTGTTCAAGCACGAGTGCTTATTGTCGGCGTAGGGAACAACAGAGCCCATGTACTTTTGCACGAGTTCGGGGCAACGCTGCACCGCTTCGGAAATCGAACAAAAAATAATGCCCTGCTCTTCGAGCTTCTTCTTATAAGTGGTCGCAACCGAAACGCTGTCGAAGACGGCGTCGACGGCAACGCCCGCCAACATTTCCTGCTCTTTCAGCGGAATACCGAGCTTCTCATACGTTTCGAGCAGCTTCGGGTCGACCTCGTCGAGCGACTTCGGCGCGTCGTCCGGCGACTTCGGCGCGGCATAATAATACGAATCCTGATAGTCGATCGGCGGATGCTTCACCTTGGCCCATTCGGGTTCCGGCATCGTCAACCAATGGCGGTATGCCTTAAGCCGCCACTCGAGTAACCACTCCGGCTCTTCCTTTTTTGCGGAAATGAACCGAACGATATCTTCGCTCAGGCCTTTTGGCGCATGATCCATCTCGATATCGGTGACGAAGCCATACTTATATTTTTCCGTCGCAGATTGGACCTGCTCTATCGTTTCGACATTCGCGACCATGTCTTTAGTCCCTTCCCGCGCTCGTTTCGGCTTCCGGTGCCGGTGGCGCCATCAAAAAATCGACAGGCTGGCTCAACTCAGCAAGCGTAACCTCTTCCAAGGCCGTGCGGATCGCCCGATTGACTTTCTCCCAACCGCCGCGCATCGGACACAGCGCTTCCACGCCGCAATCCGCGTCCGAGCCGTCGACACAGGCCGTCAACGCGACCGGGCCTTCGAGCGCCTCGATAATGTCGGCTGCCGTAATTTCGTCGAGGTTCCGGGTCAAAGCGTAGCCGCCATTCACGCCGCGCCACGATTCAACCAGACCGCCCTTCACCAAAAGCTTTAGCAATTTCGCCACCGTCGGTGCCGGAACGCCCGTCGCTGCCGCAAGTTCGGGCGCGGTGCGGGTAACCGACATATCTTGCGCCATTTGCGACATCACGACGACGCTGTAGTCCGTCAATCGGCTCAACTTGATCATTTTATCGACCCTAAAAGCCTGTAAAATTCGCCACTTAAAACAGAACAATTTTAGTGCTGTTTTAATTTGGACCGTTTAAGTACTCTTTTCAAGAGCCGGGCGCAAGAACAATTGGAAAAAAGTTCTCAGCCGCGCGACGGTTCCGCAATTCGGGGGGAAAGAAACGGGCAAATCAGGATGATGCAACCGGCCAGCACGGCAATGATCGCGAAGGACGTCTCAAGCCCCATCGCGTCGCCGATGGCGCCGAACAGTATCGGCGCGACCGCGCCCGACGCGAGCAACACCGTATAGAAAAGCCCAAACGCGCGGGCATGTCGGTTTTCGCTGACAAATTCAGACACGGTACCATAAAGAACGGATGACGTGCCGTTCAACACCACGCCGATGACCGGCAGCATGATGAGAGAGGGCAAAAGGGGCAGAAAAATAAGGGCCGCGATGCCGCAAGCCGTCATCAACTCCGTAAATACGACCGTTCGAATAATGCCGAACCGCTCGGCCAGCATCCCGCAGGCGAACTTACCGGCCGCCCCGCCCGCAAAAACGAGAGACAGTGCGAAGCCGACACTTTCAATCGCCGCGCCCTTTTCCTGCAGGAGGAACGGTAGGAATGACAAAAACGCATAGCGCGTTCCGGTATCGAGCAAACCGGCAGAGGCCAGCATGCTAAATCCGGCTGGATCCGTGATCCCCCATCCGACCGGCGTCTCATTGTCGTTATCTTCAACGACTTCGGTTTTCGCTTCGCCCGAAGTATCGGATGATGCCACCCGGTTTAAGGCCAGCCAGATCAGCAAGCCGCCAACGACGCCTATCACACCCAACGCAATCGAACTGATTTGCCAGCCGACCAAGCCGACACCGAAAGCGACGCTCGTTGGGAATACGATTTTCCCGAGATCGCCCGAGAAATTGTAAATCCCAAGCGCGGCCCGGCGGCGGCCTTCGCGATAGGCGCCTGCCACCAAGGCGGATGACAAAGGGTGCTGAACGGCCGCGCCCATCCCAACGATCGCGAGCGCAATGGCCAATCCAACGAATCCGCCGGCAAACCCGGAGATAACGTAACCGATTCCCGCTAAAACCGTCCCCAACGCCAGAACGATGCGCGCATTAAACTTCTCGGACAGGAAGCCCGCGGGCAGTTGGAATCCGGCCAGCGCAGCGCTGGCAATGGATTTAAGAATACCAACTTGCACCAGCGACAGACCAAGCGCTTGCGACCAAATCGGCAACAGGATGTAGATCACGTCGGTGAACCCGTCGTGCAGCATATGTGCGCCGCCGCAAACGCCTAACGTCCGTCGCGCCTTGCGGTCCGAGTGTTTCAATTCTGTGACGGTTGTCATGATTGAAAGTGCTAATGGATTTGTTATTATAGATCAAATCGATTGTTTCCATATATCTATATATTTAATCAATGCATCATACTTGGCTTCGATCCTTCCACGCAGTGGCCCATGAAGGCGGCTTTACGAAAGGCGCCCAATACCTGGGCGTTGGGCAGCCGACTGTGACCGCACAAGTGCGGTCTCTTGAAGAAGCGTTTGATGTCGAGCTGTTCTTGCGTATCGGGAAGGCGACAAAACTTACGGAAGCGGGCGAGACGCTTTTTGGGATTACCCGAACGTTGTTTGGATACCAACAGGAGGCGATCGACCTCCTCCGAAATGGGGGGCAGATCGGCGTACAGAAGTTGCGGATCGGTGCCGCGAACCCGAATGCGATCATGCCGATGGTCAAACGGCTCAAGGACCGCCTTCCCAATGTCGACTTTTCCCTCACCATCGAACGGCGCGAGGAAATTCTACGCCAGCTGATCGACTTCGAAATCGACGTGGCCGCCATTGGCCGCCCGCCAACGGACCCGCGGTTTGAAACCGCGTTCCATCGGCGTTTGCGGGTCGATGTCGTCGTGGCGTCAGATCACGCTTGGGCAGATCGCGAATGCGTCACCATGGCCGAGTTGAACGGACAGCCGATGATTCTGCGGGAAGCGGAGTCCACGACCCGCCAAGCCTTCGAAACGGCGGCGCGCCGCGCCGGCATCGACTTTCGCACCGAAATGGAAATCAACAATCGCGAAGCCATCCGAGAAGCCGTTGTGCTTGGACTCGGCATTAGTGTTGGGGCCGAGACCGAATTCGGATCACATCGCCAATTGCGTTGGTTAAGCGTCTCGGACGCAGAAATGTATATCGAACTCAATCTTACTTGTTTGGCGCAACGTCGGAGCCGACCCGGAATACGCGACTTCTTCGCGATCGCGTCCGATTTTCAGCTGGACTGAACAGCCGGTAACATCGTTGGACGGTATCGCGCTATACTCCGCGATATGAATAGGGCGTTCGCGGGTAGAGCGACGGCATGCTGACAATCCAAAACCTGAACCGGCAGGGCCTGGAGCCCATCGACCTCACACTTGAAAATGGCGAATGCTTGGCCGTAATGGGGCCATCCGGCAGCGGCAAGTCATTATTCCTTCGCGCGATTGCGGACCTCGACACAAACGACGGCGAAGTGATTTTGGATGACGTCGAACGATCGTCCATACCCGCGCCGCAATGGCGGCGCCAAGTCTCTTATGTCCCAGCCGAACCCGGATGGTGGGCCGACGATGTCGGCAGTCACTTCGCGAACAAACCTGCTGCCGCGGAACTGACACGAGAGATGCAGTTCCCAGACGATGTATTTTCTTGGCCGGTAGAACGCCTCTCGACGGGCGAACGCCAACGCTTAGGCTTGGCACGAGCACTGACGCTTCAACCCCGTTGCCTCTTGCTCGACGAACCGACTTCGGGGCTCGACCAAGAAACGGGTGGCCGCGTCGAAGCGCTTATCGCAAGCTGCTTAGCCGGCGGCACAATGGCGCTCATGGTCACGCATGACGTCGCGCAGGCGAAGCGTTTTGCGCGTCGGATCCTCCGCCTGGACGCGGGCAAATCCGAAATTGGCGCGCTATGAACAAGCTCATCGCCCTCGACGTCGCGGATCTGGCGATTGCCGCCGGTTTGTTGTTGATCGATGCCGCTCTGTCGATATGGCTGCGTCTTCGCCTTGAAGGCAAGTTGCTGATCGCCGCCCTCCGGATGGTCGCGCAACTTCTATTGATCGGGCTGGTTCTCAAAGGCCTCTTCGCCCTGACATCTCCACTCTGGACCGGTGTGGCGGCGCTCATCATGATCTTGTTTGCGGGCTGGGAAGCATTGGCGCGCCAAGAACGCCGATTCTCCGGCATCTGGGGATACGGACTTGGCACCACGGCGATGATGACCGCTTCGATTCTGGTCACCGTCTTTGCACTGACGACGCAGGTTCGGCCCGATCCTTGGTTCGACCCGAGATACGCCATTCCTATGCTTGGCATGATTCTCGGCAATACAATGACCGGTGTCAGTCTCGGCCTACACAGCCTGTCGACCGGCGCCTGGCAGAACCGACGCGGCATCGAAGCGCGCCTCGCGCTCGGCGCCAACAGATGGGAAGCGATGCGTCCAATTTCCCGGGCCGCGATGACCAACGCGCTCATGCCCAGTATCAACGCCATGTCGGCCTCCGGGATTGTGTATCTGCCGGGCATGATGACAGGCCAGATCATATCGGGCATCGATCCGATGGAAGCCGTAAAATATCAGATCCTGATTATGTTCTTGATCGTCGGCGGCACGGGGTTCGGCAGTGTCGTCGCCGTCTTCGGCGGTGTCTTGCGTTTGACGGACAACCGGCACCGCCTCCGCCTCGACCGGTTGGCGGCCGCCAGAGCGTAGGCCGGCGAACGCTACCAGCTCATTAGTTCGCGATGCGGTAGCGGATCGAAGTCCTTTAAGTTGTGAGACGGCTTACCGAAGAGGAACCCTTGTACGTAGTCGACGTTACAATCGCGGACGAACGCCAAGGTCTGCGGCGAGTCGATCATCTCCCCTACCGTCTCGACACCGAGCCGGCGGCAAAGTTCCGTGAGCGCCGAGAGGAAAGCGCGGCCCTTCTTGCTTTTCTCGGCATTCTTTACCGCACTCCCGTCCAACTTCACGATGTCGACATCCAACGTGCTGAGATACTGGAAGCTGGCGGACCCGGCCCCGAAATCATCAAGGCAAACCTCGTAGCCGGCGCCCCGCAGACGCTGAATGAAATTATTCGCGGAATCCAAATCCGACATCCGCGCAGATTCAGTAATCTCGAAACTGATCTTGCCCTTCGTCCAGTCGTTCTCTTTCAGCAATTTATCAAGCTGATCGAGATACATGCCGTTGTCGATCGAATTACCCGAAACGTTCACCGCGACATTGCAGGCGTCGCTGTTGCGCGGTTTCTTCGAGAGCCAGGCGATCACCTTCTTCGCCATCATGATATCGAACTCATGAATGAGATCGGATTCTTCGGCAAACGTAATTTCACGGAATGGCGACGCATCCTTCGCCTTGCCGCGGAATCGGACGAGCGCTTCGTAGTGATGAATTTTGCTGCTCTTCACATTGACGATCGGGTGGAATGCCGGATCGAACGCACCAGCAGCCACGATTTTCCGAAAATTCTGAACCCGCTCAGCACCTTCCTTCGCGAGGTTGCCGAAATTCTCTTTCAAGCTCTTGAGGCTCAAACCTTGCCCGGTCGCTTCCTTGAAATGGTTGAGGGTATACATCAGCCCTTTGGCCATCTCGTCTTCGCCGATACTGTCGTCGGAGGCATCGACCGTTGCGGTTTCCACTTCGACACCCTTGCCGTCCGGATCCGCTTCTTTCGTCAGCTCAGCGATTTCTTGCTCCAGCGCCTCGATGTCCGCTGCGGCTTCGTGAATGAGGCTGAAGCTTTGATCATCGACACGGGCCGCGGTGTCGCCGTCCGCCGAGTTCGCCTTGAGGAAGGCACCGACGGAGTGCATCAACGATTCATTTTGATCGCCGCCGAGCCGCTCTTGAAGCTCCTTCAATTGCGGCATCGACATGACCGTCATTTTCACATCGGTTCCGGCCTGCTTGAAGCTTTCCAGTTTTTGTTCGGCCACCTTTCCGAAAGATTCGGAATCCAGAAGACCGCTCGCCTCATCTCGCTGAAGACCCAGCTTCTCATCCTGTTCGTCTTCGGTGGGGCGAAGACGGAAGGCAATGGAAAAGCGGCCGGCACGGCTGTCTAGACTATGCGCCGCCATCGCCATCGGAGGCGTTGTCCCGCGTGGGCCCTGCAAGCGGACGCTCGTATCTTCGACACGGCCTTTCGATTGTGCAATTTTCAGAAGCTGGTTCATGCGCGCACGATCTTGTGTCGCGACCAACTCGTCAAAATCTTCACCGATCAACTCTTCCGGATCGCGCCCGACGAGCGGTCCTAATGCCCCCGCGGCGAACGCAATCGAGTGATCGGCCCCTAATTCCACCTAAAGCGTCCGCCCAACAAAACGCAAACGCGACATAATGGCCGCGTTCGGTCTGCAGCTTCGAAGTATCAGACGATGGCATCTGCTTCGGTTCTTTCCGACTTTCTATCGACCTTGGATTGGCCGCTACGTTTGTCATTGCGCCCGCTAACTCTCAAATGGAGCTATAATTAAAAGATATCAGTTTTCACCGAGCAGCCTAGGGAAAAATGTGTTAACAAACCGTTGGGACACACGATTTTTATGCACTAAACACAACCAGATACCGCACATATCTCGAATATGTCATCCAACAACGGGAAAATCGGGTCGATAGAGGCCGAAACAGGCGAAGCGTACACCTCGGCGGTTTCCCATATCGATCTCATGCCTCAACCGGTGATCGCACATGCACGCGACCTCGCCGACGGGGACACCATTCTTCCGCATTCCCACGCCAAAGCGCAGCTCATTTACGCTAGCAGCGGTGTCATGGTGGTGACGACCGACACCGGTGCCTTCTTCGTTCCGCCGCAATACGCCATCTGGATGCCGGCGGGCATCGTCCACCGCATCAACACCCGGGGACCGCTGGCGATGCGAACGCTGTACGTCCGTTCGGACGCCGCCCCGGACCTTCCCGCCGAAGTCTGTGTCCTGAAAGTTTCTCGGTTGTTGCGGGAACTCGTGCTTTCGGCTGTCGAGTTTACCGACGGCTACGCCGAAGGGAGTGCCCAAGAGCGTATGATGCTAGTCATTCTAGACCAACTTCGTCTGCAACCGACCGCGCCGTTGGCACTGGCCATGCCACGGGAGAACCGCGTTCGGAAAGTGGCGGAGAATCTGCTCTCAAACCCGGCCGACAACCGTCGCTTGGAAGATTGGGCTCAAGTCGCGGGCGCCAGCGCGCGGACTTTGGCACGACTGTTTCAATCCGAGACCGGGATGTCCTTCCGGACATGGCGTCAACAGTTGCGGCTGCAAAAAGCTTTGGAACTGCTCGCCGAGGGGCGGCCCGTGACTTCCGTCGCGATCGATCTGGGCTACGAAAGTCCCAGCGCCTTTATCGCTATGTTCCGGCGAACGCTCGGCGCGCCGCCAACGCAATACCTGCCCCAAAGTTAACTGCCGTGCCGGTAGAAATTGTATTTTGCACTGCGGCATGATAATGGACCGCCTCATGCGTTCGAATGCGCAGAGATTTCGATAGTGGCTCTCCGCAATTTTGCAGCGCAAAATAAAACCCTCGCTTCTAAGGGCAGGATTGCATGCTGGCGAACCCTGAATCGGACGACATTCACGGCTACTATTTCGAAGACCTGAGCGTGGGGATGAGCGCGTCCTACGCGAAAACCATTACCGAGACCGACATCGTTCTCTTTGCCGGTATTTCGGGCGACGTGAACCCGGTTCATCTTAACCAGGAATTCGCCAGCGATACGATGTTCGAAGGGCGGATCGCCCACGGCATGCTCACCGCCAATTTCATTTCAACCGTCCTGGGCACGAAGTTGCCGGGGCCGGGTTGTATCTACCTCCGGCAGGACTTGCGCTTCCTCGCACCTGTCCGGCCCGGCGACACCGTCCATGCCCAAATCACAATCACCGAGATCGATGCCGAGCGAAAGCGCGTCTATGCCCACACCGTATGCCGCGTCGGCGATGTCTCGGTTGTCGAGAGCGACGCGACCCTGTTCGTCCCGAAGCGCGATAAATCGAAGGCGGCGTAAGCGAAGCCTCCACAAATCGGTATTCACCAACTATGGTTTGGCACGACCTTGGCGGACGGTTACAAAACTCAGATGCGCGTTCTTAGGCACTACAGCAATATTCCAGCGGACCTTAGAGGCTGCACCGTTGTCATCGGAAACTTCGATGGCGTCCATCGCGGCCATCAAGCGGTGATTGGTCGTGCGGCGGAAATTGCCCGTAAAAGCGATACGCCGCTGATAGCCATGACGTTCGAGCCTCATCCTCGTCATTACTTCAAACCGGACACAACGCCGTTCCGGCTTACGCCGTTTCGCGCCAAGGTGACACAGATCGACGCACTGGGCGTCGACGCCATGCTTGTTGTGGCGTTCAACAGACGTTTCTCGCAAATCACCGCCGATGAATTTGTCGATGACGTCTTGGTCGCCGGCCTCGGCGCGAAAAACGTCGTGGTTGGATACGATTTTACCTTTGGTCGCGACCGCGGCGGCGATACGGAATTCCTCTCGGCAAAAGCGCCGACGAAAAATTTCGAATTCACGACGGTCCAGCCGGTTGCAACCGCGGACGCCGTTATCTATTCGTCGACAGCTATCCGCAATCACCTGACGGGCGGTAAGCCGGGTCACGCCGCAGCGCTGTTGGGGCGCCCGTTCGAGATTGAGGGACGGGTCGTACAGGGCGACCAGATCGGCCGCACGATCGGCTTTCCCACCGCCAATCTCCTCTTGGGTGACTACATTCATCCGGCCTTCGGGATATACGCGGTACGCGTCGGGATCGATGCCGGCGGCGAAATCGAATGGCACGACGCGGCCGCCAATTTCGGCACGCGGCCCACCGTCGGCGGCACACGCCCGTTATTGGAGCCGCATATCTTCGACTTTAGCGGCGATCTCTACGGACAACGCATTCGCGTCGCGTTTATCGAATACATTCGACCCGAAGTTCACTACGATTCCATAGAAAAAATGACGGTGCAGATCGAGAACGACTGCGAGGTCGCTCGGCGAATTCTAAAAACTCGAGCCGCCGGCGCGGCTTGATCTCCCGCGGCATGGCGGTTAATTGTTCGCACCGCGCAACGGAAGCGAAACGATGAGCGTAGATTATAAGAAAACGGTACGTCTGCCGCAGACCGACTTTCCCATGAAGGCCGGGCTGCCGAAACGCGAGCCTGAACTGCTGCAACGCTGGGCGGATATGGACCTGTGGGGACGCATGCGTGAAGCGTCCAAAGGACGCGAGCCGTTTATTCTGCATGATGGCCCGCCATACGCGAACGGCAATCTCCATATCGGTCACGCCCTGAACAAGATCCTGAAAGATGTGATCAACCGATCGCAGCAAATGATGGGTAAAGACGCGAACTACGTGCCGGGTTGGGATTGCCACGGCCTGCCGATCGAGTGGAAGATCGAAGAGCAGTACCGCGCCGAAGGCAAAGACAAGGATGAGGTTCCGATCGCGGAGTTCCGCCAAGAATGCCGTGAGTTCGCGTATCATTGGATTGACGTCCAACGCGAGGAATTCAAACGCCTTGGCGTCATGGGCGATTGGGACAACCCCTATACGACGATGGCCTACGATGCCGAGGCGCGCATCGCGGCGGAGATCGGAAAATTCCTGATGAACGGCGGCCTGTTCCGCGGCTCGAAACCGGTTTTGTGGTCCGTGGTCGAGAAGACCGCGCTCGCCGAGGCCGAAGTGGAGTACATGGAGCACAAGTCGACGACGCTCTTCGTCCGCTTCCCCGTTGCAACGACGTCCAATGCTGCCCTCGAGGGTACAAGCATCGTCATTTGGACGACGACGCCTTGGACCATTCCGGGCAATCGCGGCATCGCGTTCAGCGCCGAGGCCAATTACGGGATCTACGAAGTGACCGCCGTTGCGGAAGGCAGCAATGCCCGTGTCGGCGAGCGCTTGGTCTTGGCCGACGAGCTTTCCGAGGCGGTTCAGGACGTCGCACAGATTGAAGCCTGGACCCGGACCGGCGATGCCGGTGGCCTGGACGGCACGATCTGCGCGCATCCCTTACGGGGAAAAGGCTACGAGTTCGATGTCCCGGTTCTCCCCGGCGACTTCGTCACGATGGAACAAGGCACAGGCTTGGTTCATATCGGTCCGGGTCATGGCACGGACGACTTTAATTTCGCCATCGAACACGGTCTCGAAATCCCGCAAACCGTGGGTGAGGACGGTTCTTTTTATGCGCATGTGCCGCTTGTCGCGGGTAAAGTCATCTATGATCAAGACGGCAAATCCGGTGACGCAAATGGCGCGGTCATCCGCGAACTCCTAGACGTCGGTGGCCTGCTCGCTAAGTCCAGCCTGCGACACGAGTATCCGCATTCCTGGCGTTCGAAAGCGCCGCTTATTTTCCGGAATACGGCGCAGTGGTTCATCTCCATGGAAACCAACGAGCTGCGGAAAAAGGCCCTCGACGCGATCGATCAAACGGCGTTCTACCCCCAGCAAGGGAAGAACCGTCTTTATTCGATGATCGAGAACCGCCCCGATTGGTGTGTCTCCCGCCAGCGGGCTTGGGGTGTTCCGATCACGGTTTTCGTTCATAAAGAAACCGGTGAGCCATTGCGCGACCAGAAAGTTGTCGATCGAATTGTCGACGCCTTCCGCGAAGAAGGTGCAGATGCCTGGTTTGCCAGTCCCGCAACGCGATTTCTCGGCAACGAATACGATCCAGACGATTTCGAGCAGGTCCGCGATGTGGTGGATGTTTGGTTCGATTCAGGCTCCACCCATACCTTCGTTTTGGAAGAACGCGAAGACCAACGATGGCCGGCCGATCTATATCTGGAAGGCTCCGACCATCCCCGTGGATGGTTCCACTCATCGCTCTTGGAAGCCTGCGGCACGCGAGGTCGCGCGCCGTACGACGGCGTTCTCACACATGGGTTCGTGATGGCGGAAGACGGCCGCAAGATGTCGAAATCACTCGGCAATATCGTCGCGCCACAAGAGGTCACCGAACAAAGCGGCGCCGAAATACTTCGACTCTGGGTCGTTGCGTCCGACTATTCCATGGACCTTAAAATCGGACCGACGATGCTGAAGCACCAGATCGACGCTTATCGTCGGCTGCGCAATACGCTGCGCTACCTGATCGGCAACCTAAACGGCTTCGATCCGTCTCAGGCGGTACCCGAAGACCAAATGCCAGAACTTGAGCGTTGGGTTCTTCACCGCCTCTGGCAGCTCGATGCACATGTTCGACGCTGTTGCGAAGAGTACGATTTCCATGGGCTGTTCTTGGAACTGTATAATTTTTGTACAGTCGATCTATCGGCCTTCTACTTCGATATTCGCAAAGACACGCTGTATTGCGATCCAGCGGACTCGTTGGCCCGCAGATCCGCGCAGACCGTTCTCGCGCAGTTGTTCGACTGCTTGACCGCCTGGCTTGCCCCCATTCTTTGCTTCACCGCTGAAGAGGCTTGGCTTCAGCGCAATCCGGGCGACGATCAAAGCGTCCATCTTCGGACCTTCCCTGAAATTCCGGGAACATGGCGGAACGAAGACGTCAGTGCGAAGTGGGAAAAAATCCGCGAAATCCGTCGTGTCGTGCTCGGAGCCTTGGAGATCGAGCGCGCCGAGAAGCGGATCGGATCGAGTCTACAAGCGGCACCGACCGTTTATATGACATCCGCGCATGCCGCGGCGCTCGAAGGCGTCGATCTGGCGGAAGTCGCGATTACCTCGGGCGCGGTTATCGAAACGGGCACGCCGCCGGCCAATGCCTTCACGCTGCCGGACCTGCCCGATTTGGCCGTCGTCCCAACGAAGGCCGATGGTCATAAGTGCGAGCGGTGCTGGAAGGTTTTGCCCGACGTCGGGCAAGACGAAGAGTTCGGCGATATCTGCCCTCGCTGTGCTGACGCCGTGCGCGGATACCAAGCCGCCGCGGAATAACGCCGACAGATGCCCTCCATGATGCGCATCGGTCTTTTGGCGGGTGGGATCATATTGATCCTCGATCATCTCACGAAGTGGCTTATTCGTGACGTTGTCCTGGACGGCGCGCGTTACATTGCAATTACCGGCTTTTTCAACTTGGTCGAAGTCTGGAATCGCGGCGTGAGTTTTGGATTATTCGCCAGCAGTTCGCCATGGACTCCGGTGTTGCTCAGCGCTTTAGCCATCGGAATTTCGATCGTCTTGTTGGTTTGGCTGCGCAAGGCCGAAACGCTTTTACTTTCCATTGCCCTCGGTATCGTAATCGGCGGTGCGGTCGGCAATGTCATTGATCGAATTTTATGGGGTCATGTTTTCGACTTCCTGGATTTTCACATTGCCGGTTATCATTGGCCCGCCTTCAACGTCGCGGATTCCGCGATAACGATCGGCGTCGCACTCATCTTGATAGACGGTTTTATTGCGAAGACGCCGGATGACGGTTAGAATCGCTCCTTCAAACCGGATGCTTATTGTAGCTTCTTTGGAAAGCGCCGTGCGACTTCGTAAGTATTTGATCCTCGTTTTGGCGAGCAGTGCGCTCACCGCATGCGGCCTCGCCGGTGGCCCGAGCCCCGGGCCCGATGAATTCGCCGTGGTGACCAGGGCCCCCTTGTCTCTGCCGCCGGATTACGGTCTGCGTCCGCCACGCCCAGGTGCGGCACGCCCCAACGAAGCTTCGCCGCGCGATGACGCTCAAGAAGGACTGCTGCGTAATTTGGGCAATCGCGGCGGACGTTCATCCGCAAAAGAGAAAGTCCCCGGACATTTCACAAACGGCGAAGCGGCTTTGTTGAAGCGCGCCGAAGCCCTCAATGTCGATCCCAAAATCCGGGAGATTGTGGAGCGCGAGAGCGGTCGTGTCGTCGAGTCTGATTCCTTGGTCGACACATTGGTGTTCTGGAAAGACAAAACACCGGCGCAAACGCTTGTCAATCCCAAGCTTGAGGCCGAACGCCTCCGCGGCAACGCCGCCCTCGGCAAACCAGCGACGACCGGTACGACACCGATCATCAAGAAATAGCAAAGACGGTCTCCATGCCGCGCGCGATGTTGTGATTCGCATCGCGCGTTCCTACATGCTATCCGCGCGCTAGATCAACGGAGGCATCATGTTCGGACACATCGGTTATCGGGTCGGATTTGCCCTGGCGGCAATCATTATCTTTGCCGGCATTAACCTACGGGGCGCGACCGCCGCGGTTTTCAACCCAGAAAGCTTTACGCTGAAGAACGGCCTGCAAGTCGTCGTTGTCCCGAACCGACGCGCACCCGTCGCCACGATGATCATTTACTACAAAGTCGGCGCCATGGACGAGCCGCCCGGAAAATCGGGGCTAGCCCATTATCTCGAGCACTTGATGTTCAAAGGGACCGAAAACATGGCGCCCGGCGAATTCTCCGCCACGATTGCGCGGAACGGTGGGCGCGACAATGCGTTTACCTCACAGGACTACACGGGATACACGACATCCTTCGCCGCCGACCGTCTCGACCTCATCCTCAAGTTGGAAGCGGATCGGATGACGAGCTTGCGGCTAACACTGGAGGACATCGAACCGGAACGGGGCGTGGTTCTGGAAGAGCGTTTGATGCGCATCGACAATAATCCCGGCGCCCAGCTTTCCGAGCAGGCCGCTGCCGCGATGTACGCCAACCACCCCTACCGGATTCCCATTATCGGCTGGGAGCATGAGATCAGGGATATCACACGGACCGATCTGCTGGATTTTTACAAAGCTTGGTACACGCCTAACAACGCCGTCATCGTGATATCAGGCGACGTCGAAACAGCCAGCGTCCGCGAACAGGTTGAGCGACATTTCGGACAAATCCCGAGCCGCCCACTTCCGAAACGGCCCCAATGGAAAGAACCGCCGCGCAGCGCGGACCGCCTCGTTGCACTCTCGCACCCGCGCGTGAAACAGCCCTCTTGGTCGCGGCGCTACATCGCGCCGAATGCCGCCTCGGGGGACACGGAGCAAGTGCACGCATTGGAAGTGCTCAGCGAAATATTAAGCGGTGGGACCACGGGTCGGTTTTATCGCCAATTGGTCGTTGAGCAGGCTTTAGCTGCCCATACGGGCTCCTGGTATTCATCGGACAATCGGGGCCCGGGGGTTTTTGGCTTTTATGGCTCACCACGACCCGGCAAGACACTCGATGAAATCGAAACCGCCGTCGAAGCCCAGATCGAGGACTTATTGAAGAACGGCGTCACCGAAGAAGAAGTCCGTCTTGCGATCGAGCGTATGCAGGCGGAAGCCGTGTTCGCGCGGGATTCTCTAACGGCGCCGGCCCGTATACTCGGCAATGCCTTGATGACCGGTCAATCCATCGAAGATGTCGAAGCGTGGCCCGAACGGATCGGCGCTGTCACTGTTGAAGCGGTCAACGCCGCCGCGCAATCGGTTTTCGGAAATGCCGGAACGGTCACAACTCGCCTCACACCCAGCAAAAAGACAAAGGACAAATCATGAGCCGCGCGCAATCACGTTCGACCGGTCGATTGCATCTAGCGGCCGGCATTCTCACCGCCGTCATCGCGTTCACCGCTGCCGCTCTCCCAGCTCAAGCCATCGAGATCGAGCGGGTCGTCAGTCCGGGTGGCATTAAAGCTTGGTTGGTGCGGGACACATCCGTACCGCTCCTGTCCATCGAGTTTTCGTTCCGCGGCGGCCGGACCTACGATCCCGTCGAGAAAGCCGGACTATCGAGCCTTGTAAGCGGCCTTCTTGACGAAGGCGCTGGCTCACTCGACAGCAAGAGCTTTCAGGCCGAACTACAAAACAAATCGATCCGAATGAGTTTCGCCGCCGGACGAGATACGTTCAGGGGAAGCTTAAAAGCATTGAACAAACATCGCGATAAAGCCATCGACTTGCTGGCACTCGCGTTGACCCAACCGCGCTTTGACGCGGAACCGATCGAACGGCTACGCCAGCAGACCCTGGTCAGCTTAAAGCGCAATTCGACAAATCCGAATTATATCGCCGGCCGCACCTGGTCGAAGGCCGTATACGGCGAGCACCCCTATTCAATGCCGTCCAATGGAACCGAAGAGACGATCAAAGCCATCAAACGCGCTGACTTGGTCGAATTCGTGAAACAACGCTTCGCGCAGAATATCTTGATCGTCGGTGTTACCGGCAACATCACCGCAGAAGAACTCGGCCCCC
Source organism: Rhodospirillaceae bacterium (assembly GCA_002716125.1). Lineage (GTDB taxonomy): Bacteria > Pseudomonadota > Alphaproteobacteria > UBA8366 > UBA8366 > UBA6544. The sequence goes on along the minus strand of PAZH01000018.1, from coordinate 55,766 downwards.
TCCTGGATCGCGGGTTCGGTGCTTTGCCGAAACGCGTCGAACTGACCAAAATTGCAGACGTCCCGCCGAAATCTAGCTGTGAGACCTATGTGGTCGATCTCGATGTACCGCAGAGCTCGATCATCTTCGGCCAAGCAGGCCTTCAGCGTAGCGACCCCGACTGGTACACGGGATTGGTGATGAACTATATCCTGGGCGGCGGCGGGTTTGGCTCGCGACTCTATACCGAAATTCGTGAGAAACGCGGTTTGGCCTATTCCGTCGGTACGTATCTGCATCCAATGCGGCTATCAGCATTGATTGCCGGAAGTGCAGGTACCAAGAACGAACGGGTCGCCGAGTCGCTAAATTTGGTAAAATCCGAGTGGTCCCGTATGCAAGACGGGCGTGTCACGCCTGAGGAGTTGGAACGTGCGCAATCGTATCTCACCGGCTCTTTTCCGCTGCGTTTGAGTTCCACAAACGCGATCGCCCGGATGCTCGTTTCCATTCAATATCACGATCTCGGGATCGACTATATCGACAAACGAGCGAGCTATATCAACGCTGTGTCGCGAGAGGGAATCGCGAAATTGGCGGCGCGGCTGCTCGATCCGAAGAAGCTGACATTTGTTGTTGTCGGCAAACCGAAAGACGTAAAAGCAACAGCTGAAGCGCCGCAAATCTAGGGAATGGCGAGAAGCCGTCAACAACGGGTTGCGGCGAAACGGTGAGTCGGACACTATCTGTAGAGTCTGACCATGCATTATAGACATCTCATCGAAGGATGCTTTGCCGAGCGTATTGGGACCGGCGGCGTTTCAGCTGCCGGTTTTGCCGATTTGCGTGCGGCGGCTGACGCGGAACACCAGCGAATTCGTCAGACGTCGGAGCCGGAAATGGCGGCAGTGCTCGCGCTGCCCGAGAAAACCGACGACATCGCAGCAATTCACGAGGCGTCCGAGCGTCTATCGAGTGGCTTTACAAACATCTTGGTCGTCGGAACCGGCGGCTCCAGTTTAGGCGCCCGGACACTTTGTAGCCTCGCGCCGAACACAACGCCGAAGCTGCATTTCTTGGAAAATGTCGATCCTTCCGAATTGGATCCTTTCTTCGACCAACTCGATCCCGCGCGAACGAGCGCTTTATTCGTCTCCAAGTCAGGCGGCACGCTGGAAACCTTGGCTGTTTCCATGGTGGTTATGAACTGGCTGAGGGAAGGCTGCGGCGAAGCGGCGCTCGGACGCCAGACTATGGCCATCACAGAGCAAAACGATAATCCGCTTGCCCGTCTCTGCGATCGTTACGGCATTCCCGTTATGCCGCACGATCCGGATATTGGCGGTCGGTACTCGATCTTCTCGGCCGTTGGCATGTTGCCGGCCACGCTCGCCGGGCTCGACGCTTCGGCAATTCGCGGCGGTGCCACATCCGTATTGACGTCCGGCGCCCCTGTGGACGGGGCCGCATTGGCGGCGGCAATGGCGGCCGAAAAACAGCACGCCTCCAGCGTCCTGATGCCCTATCGCGACCAGTTGTCGACCCTCGCTTTGTGGTACCGGCAACTTTGGGCCGAGAGCCTCGGCAAAGACGGCAAAGGCACAACACCGATACAGGCGAGCGGCGCGGTCGACCAACACAGCCAACTCCAGCTTTATCTCGATGGTCCAAACGACAAATTGATCTCGCTGGTTACATGCCCCGCCATGGGAACAGGGACCACTGTCCCCGGAAACCTGGCACAGGAGGCCGGCGTGCCGGAAATCGGCGGGCGGCCAATCGGCGACTTACTCGACGCGCTTTCGGGGTCGACGGCGGATGCTCTCCAAGAGGCCGGCCGGCCCGTGCGGATTTTCCAGACCGAGCGGCTGGATGAAGCGACTCTTGGCGCCTTGATGATGCATTTTATCTTGGAAACGCTGATAACCGCCGGGCTATGGCAGATCAATCCATTCGGCCAACCTGCCGTCGAAACCGGCAAGAAGCTTGCAAAAGCCCGTCTTACCGAGAAATCGGAGGATGCAGCATGACCATCCGGCGTCTTCCCGAACATGTCGTCAATCGAATTGCCGCCGGCGAAGTTATCGAACGTCCGGCATCCGCGGTGAAGGAGTTGGTCGAGAACTCGCTTGATGCTGGGGCGACACGTGTCGACGTCCATATTCGGGATGGCGGTAAGTCGCTGACCTCCGTTGTAGATGACGGCATTGGTATGACACCCGACGAACTGCGCCTCGCCGTCGAACGTCATGCGACGTCGAAATTGCCACAAGACGACCTCGATCATATCCAAACACTCGGCTTCCGCGGGGAAGCCCTTCCCTCCATCGGTTCGGTCGGACGCTTATCGATTACCAGTCGGACCGCGGATTCCGATTCCGCATGGCGTCTCGATATCGAAGGTGGCGATATCGGCGAGCTGTCACCAGCGCCGCTTTCGAAAGGCACGCGTATCGAACTTCGGGACCTTTTTTATGCAACGCCTGCACGCTTGAAATTTCTCCGGGCTGATCGCACCGAATCTTCTCAAGTGGCCGATGCCATCTCGCGTCTCGCCATGGCGCGGCCCGATGTCTCGTTCACGTTGATCGATGGCGAACGCACCAAGATAAAACTCGAAGCTGCCCAGGGCGACCTCCTCGATGCTCGTCTTCGGCGCTTGAGTGGCGTCATGGGGAAAGAGTTCGTGGAAAACGCGTTGCCCATTGAGGCAGAGCGAGAAGGTCTACGCTTAACGGGTTACGCCGGCCTGCCGACCCTCAATCGCGGCAATGCGCAAATGCAGTTCCTGTTTGTGAACGATCGGTCAGTCAAGGATCGCCTATTGTTCGGCGCGGTCCGCGGCGCCTACGCGGATTTCCTAGCGCGCGACCGACACCCGCTGCTCGCGTTGTTCCTTGAAATCGATCCCGCCTATGTTGACGTCAACGTCCATCCGGCAAAAGCCGAAGTGCGGTTCCGGGAAGCCGGCGTAGTGCGCGGCTTGATTGTGGGTGCCCTGCGGCACGCCTTGGCCGAAGCGGGACACCGGGCTTCAACGACAGTCGCAAGCGCGGCACTGGGCGCCATTCGCCCCGGTGAGAACAGCGGGCCGGCGCTACCGTTCGGACGGACCTATCCGCAAACGGCCAACTACCCCTCCCCTGGCGTCTCCGAACGGGCAATGGCTTTCCAATCCCCTGGCGTCGCTGCTGCTCAGGGTCTCGCACCGACCGCACCGCCGACCGCCGAGATGCAACCAGCCGCTGAAGCCGAGAATTTCCCGCTGGGCGCGGCGCGTGCGCAAGTTCACGAGACATATATCGTCGCGCAAACCGACGATGGCATCGTTATCGTCGATCAACATGCGGCCCATGAGCGCCTTGTATACGAGAAGATGAAATCCGCCCTCGATGCCGAAGGCGTTCGGCGCCAAGGGTTATTGATTCCCGAGGTTGTCGAATTAGAAGAAGACGCCGTCGACCGGCTGATCGCGCGAACCGCCGAGTTTGCGGAATTGGGCCTTGTCCTCGAAGGGTTTGGCCCGGGCGCCGTCATCGTCCGTGAAGTCCCGTCGCTCCTTGGTCAAGTCGACGTTGCGGGCTTGATCCGAGATCTCGCCGACGAACTGGCGGAACTCGGCGACAGTTTCGTTCTCAAAGAACGACTCGAAGACGTGTGCGGCACCATGGCCTGTCATGGCTCCGTGCGATCCGGCCGACGCTTGAACGGCGAAGAAATGAACGCCTTGCTCCGGCAAATGGAAGCGACGCCGCATTCCGGGCAATGCAATCATGGCCGACCGACCTATGTCGAGCTCAAGCTCGCCGATATCGAACGCCTTTTTGGACGCCGGTAAAGCAGGCGCTTGACCCGTCCCGTTACGGCTTATATCTCCACTCGCCATGCTCGCAATTTTTCTAGCCGCGCTCGCCAACGTCATCGGCCTCGGCGTCATTGTACCACTACTGCCGTATTTTGCTCTGCATCATGGAGCGAGCGCCGGCGAAGCCGCGTGGCTCTTTTCGGTATTCTCTCTCGCGCAATTCCTGACCGCCCCGCTGTGGGGACTGCTTTCGGACAAGATCGGCCGTAAACCCGTCATCTTAATCAGCTTTCTTGGTTCGACGGCCGCCTATCTTTGGCTCGCTTTCGCGGACACGCTGCTGACGATCTATCTGGCACGAATTTTTGCGGGTGTGATGAACGGTTGGCTGGCGACGAGCCAAGCCTTCGTCGCCGACGTTACGGATGAGGAAGGCCGGGCGAAAGGGATGGGCATGCTCGGTGCCGCTTTCGGACTTGGCTTTATCTTCGGCCCGGCCCTTGGCGGCTATCTGGCAGGCGAAGCGGATGTGAACTACCAACTGCCCATGATCATCGCCGCGGTCGGCTCTGCCGCCGCTTTCGCCATCAGTGCCGTCATGCTGCGAGAACCGGAGCGCCATCAGACACGCGGCGAATCGACGCTCACTTTTTTACCGAAGCTCTATGCCATTCCCAGCCTCGTGACCATGATCGCCCTCTACTTCGCTTTGTTCTTCGTTTTCTCTGGCATGGAATCGACCTTGGCGCTGTGGTGCGACAAGGTGCTCGGCATGGGACCGCAGCAAGTCGGCTATTACCTCGCCTTCGCCGGGATCTGCGGGGTCATCGTTCAAGGCTGGCTGGTCGGTAAACTCGCGCCGAGGATCGGCGAATCGCGCCTTGTCCTCATCGGTCTCTTCACACTGGCGATCGGATTGGCCGGCTTGCCTTATGTGCCGGAGCCGATTTGGCTCGTTCTGCCGATCGCCTTGTTATCGATTGGCTTCGGTTTCGCCAATCCATCGCTTCAGAGCTTGATCAGCCGTGCGGCACCGGAGAATCTGCGCGGCGGAACAATGGGTGTCGCGCAATCGGCCAACAGTCTCGGTCGAATTCTGGGCCCAGCGTGGGCCGGATATGCTTTCCTGGCGGTGGGTGTCGCGGCGCCCTTCGTCTCGGGGGCCGTACTCCTGATCCCTGTGTTGATCGTGACAGCGATCCTGGCGCGGCGTATCAATCCGTCTTCGTAAGGATCACAATTCGGGCAGCGCCATATCGGCGATCGTCCAACGGCTCGAAACCTTCGGGGACTTCCAAGGCTTCGTCCTTGCCGAATTCGGCACAACAAATTGCACCATCCGCGACCCACCCTTTCGTTACGAGGCGATCCAACGCGGCGCCAACCAAGCCTTTGCCGTACGGGGGATCCAGGTGAATCAGGTCGCAGGGTGTCGCCGCCTTCGGGGCGGTCAGAACATCCGTCTTCAAAAGATGCACAGAGGTATCGGCGTTACATGCAGATACATTCGCTTTGATCGCGCCGAGGCTCGCCGAGGCATTCTCCATAAAGGTGACATGCGCGGCCCCGCGCGAAAGAGCTTCAAGTCCGAGCGCGCCGGTGCCTGCAAAGCCATCGAGGACTCTCGCACCCCGCAGCTGAAATCCGCGTGCCGCCGGCTTCCCGTGGAGGAGAACATTGTAAAGCGCGCCTCTGGCCCGATCGGACGTCGGCCGCACATCGAGGCCGTCCGGTGCGACGAGTTTCTTGCCGCGCCATTTACCGGCGATGATTCGCACGAGGGCGCCTCCGCTTCCCGCCGCCGCCCAACTGCTCGGCCAGCGCTTTCGCCGGAACAGCCTCGCAGGCGCCGCTCGGCATATTGCCCAACTGGAACGGCCCATAACTCACGCGTATCAGACGGGTGACTTGAAGGCCCAAGTGTTCGCAAATTCGACGCACTTCGCGGTTCTTTCCCTCGCTCAACGACATGACGAGCCACGCGTTTGAACGTTGCTCCCGCTCGAGAACAGCTTCGATCGGTCCATATTTCACGCCATCAACCACAACGCCCCGCGCGAGGTCAGCCAACCGATCCTCATCGGCCCGACCATGCACACGGACCCGATAACGCCGCCGCCAGGCCGTATCAGGATGTTCGAGCCGCCGGGCCACATCGCCGTCGTTCGTCAGCAAAAGCAAACCTTCGCTATTGTAGTCGAGACGCCCGATGGTCATCACCCGCGGCAGGTCATCCGGCAGAAACTCGAATATCGTTTTCCGACCTTGAGGATCCCTGTTCGTCGTCAAACATCCAGCCGGTTTGTGGAACCGCCAAACCCGGGTCGCCTCGGCTTCGGGGATCGGCGTCCCATCGACCGTGACGACAGCCCCCGGGGCCACGTTGAATGCCGGGCTGTCGAGCGTTTTGCCGTCGACTGCAACCCGACCGGCTTCAATCCATCGCTCGGCCTCCCGGCGCGAGCATAAACCCGCGCGGGCAATCCGCTTCGCGATGCGTTCCGGCTTCGTTTCGGTCATCGACAGATATCCCATATTGGCGGCGAGAGAGTATGGCGGCCCGCAGCGAGACGCAAATGTCCCTCGAAGGAACGCCGCCGGCACTGGTCCCGGCGAAGCGACCGCAAAGATACCCGGCTTGACGTCCCATGATGCCGTCGGCAGGGTTTGCATATGTCCGAGCAGGATCAAAGCTATATGGCAATGGCGCTCCAAGTCGCCGAGCGCGCCGCCGCACGAGGCGAAGTACCGGTCGGCGCCGTCATCGTGCAGGACGGAAAGCTGCTGGTGCGCGCCGGCAACCGGGTCGAAGCCGACAAGGATCCGACAGCACATGCCGAGATGCTGGCAATCCGTGCCGCGGCCGAAATGTTGGATGCACCGCGCCTCCCGGATTGCGATCTCTACGTGACCCTGGAGCCCTGCGCGATGTGCGCCGCCGCCATCTCCTTTGCCCGTATTCGCCGCCTTTATTTCGGCGCTTATGATCCAAAGGGTGGCGGTGTCGAGAACGGCACCCGATTCTTCGGACAGCCGACCTGCCATCACGCGCCGGAGGTCTTCGGCGGCATCGCCGAGACCGAATGCAGTGCCCTGCTGAAAGATTTCTTCCGCGACCTTCGAGACTAAAGGACCCTATCCATGCCGCGATTGCCCTTTCCCGCCGACACCGACGAGTTTTCCGACGAGACCCGCGCCGCTGTCCGGCATATCCAAGAGACACGCGGCAGCATGCCGCCGCCAAGCAGCTATTTGACCTATGCGGGTGCTGCAGGCGAACGCTTATCCGATCTGGTCGAACACCTTCGGTATCGTACATCGCTGACACCGGCGGAATCAGAGCTCGCAATCTGCACGGCCGCCCGGGCGGCAAATGCGGATTATATTTGGAGTGCCCATGTCCGACTCGGCCTTAAGGCGGGCACGCGTGAAGAAGCGATCCATGCGGTCGACACCTATGGTCCGCTGGACGGGCTTACAGAAGATGAAGCGCTCATCATCCGGTTCGGTCGGGAGCTTTTGGAAGCGCCGCGTGTCGAAGATGAAACCTTCGACGCTGTCCGCGCACGCTGGGGTGAAGCTGGCGTGTTGGAACTCACCGCCGTAATGAGCGTCTATATGATGAACGCCAGCATCCTTCGGGTCATGGAGCACAAAGCGCCCGACGACGCGCGGTTCCTGACGCCGCGCACCTAACTTGCGGGCGTATTCGCCTGCAGGAACATCTTGATGTGCTGTACGGCAAGGCGGATTTTCCGGTCGTTCTCCTTCCAAGGATAGAGGCTAACCTGCGCATTCGGCGCTAAGAGTGCGGTTTCCATAGCCGTCGCATAAGGGTGGGCCGGAATATCGTCCGGCAGGACCAAGACCGGCGTTTGACAGTTCCGCACGAAATCCCGGTCGACGGTAAAGACGAAATCGGCCCGCTTCGTGTACATGTTGTTGAGAAAATCCGAAACCATCTCCATGGTCACGTCTTCCCGCCGCGCACAGAACGGCGGCGCCCAGCCCGCCATATTGTTCTCATAGAAGATATTCGGATGGCTCGAAATATAGCCGCTCGGATGCACAAGCACCGCACCCGCAACCCGATCGCCCCCTCGCTTCAATAGGTTCCAGATCATCGGCCCGCCGATGCAGAAACCCATCACCAAGAACTTGTCGAAACCGAGATGATCCGCCAGGGCCAACTGATCGTCGGTAAAGGCGTCCCAGTTTCGTTCGATATCGAGCGGCCCCTCCGAAGAACCGTTATTCGCATTCCGCAAATCGAGCGCCGCCACGTGGTGGGTATCGCTAAACTCTTCGAGCGGATTGAATGCATGGTTGTCGAGACCGGCAATCGTCGCCTCTAAGCCGCCGCCTGGCTGTACGAGAAGCGGAAAGCCGGAACCGGCTTCCTCATAATGAATCTTAACGGGTCCGTTTTCGAGTATCGGCATCGTTTCCTACTCCTTCGAGACGATCTGATCGATTTCGCTCAATTGGGTTTCGGTCATTTTCCATTGCGCGGCCGCCGCATTCGCCGCCATTTGTTCGGGTTTGGAGCCGCCGGCAACCACACTTGCCGTCACCTGTTGCGAGGCGAGCCACGAGATCGCCAGCGTTAGCAGCTCATGTCCATGATCTTTCGCATAGGCTTCAAGCGCTTCGATCACGTCGAAGTCGGCTTCGGCCAAATCCGTCTCGTGCTCGAGCCGGCTGCCTGACGGCGCAGCGCTGCCGCGCCGGTATTTTCCTGTTAAGAGCCCCTTCGCGATCGGATAGTATGGCAAGAGCGTGATCCCGCTGTCTTCGCAGACCGGGACCAGATCCTCCTCGATATCGCGCAGCAATACATTCCATGCGTTCTGCGCCGTGACGAACCCTTTTAAATTGGCCCGCTTGGCCTCATCCACAGCTTCCTGCATTTGCCGGCCCGAATAAAACGAGCAACCGTAATAGCGAATCTTACCGGCGGTGACTTGATCCTCGAGCGCGCCCATCGTCTCCACTACCGGCGTTTCGGGGTCCGGTCTGTGCAATTGGTAGAGATCGATCCAGTCAGTTTTGAGCTTCTTCAGACTAATGTCGAGGGCGACTTGGATATTCTCCGCCGAGCCCTTTTTCTTACCCTCGACATGGCTTTTCGAAAAACCGAACTTCGAAGCGATAAATACCTTGTCGCGTTTCCCCACAAGGCCGGTGCCCATAAAGGCTTCGGATTGCCCATCGCCATAGGTTTCCGAGGTATCTAGAAAATCGATCCCGGCGTCGATGGCCGCATCTAGAACCGCGTGGGTTCCCGCCTCGTCAACGCGTCGCCCGAACGCATTACAGCCGAGACCGACCAGGGAGACCTCAAGCCCTCCCGGCCCACCGATGACTCGTTTCTCCACGAGCTAGGCCGCCTTCAGGCGTTCCGCCACGCCGTGCTCGCGCTCTTCCGCCTCGGCCTCCGCAATCACCTGGCTCAGTGCCGCATGAAGCGCTTTAGCGGCTTCCAGCGTCAGTTCGATACCAGCCCGGTCGGATACGCTCCGGTCGGGATTCATGAAGTCCAGATTGATGGTGTCCCGTTCGAAGGGCGCAACCTGCGGGTGATCGTAGGTCACGACCGCACGCGTGACCGGGAACCAGCCGTTCTTGCCGCAGCCGGCGCCTTCGGCTTCGACCACTTCGACAATCGATGTGCACATATAACGCTCCCTATGCCGACAAGTGTTTACCGAAAAAGGCCCAGACCTTGTCCCAACCGTCCATCGCCTGTTCGACCCGGTAAAGCGGCCGGTCCCAATAGAAGAACCCGTGGCCGGCGCCGTCATAGCGATGGAACTCATAGTTCTTACCGCTCTTCTTCAAGACCTCTTCGTGCTGATCGACCTCTTCCGGACTTGGCGAGCGGTCGTCGTTGCCGAAGATGCCCAACAGCGGGCAATTGAGGTCGTCCGTCATGTCGATCGGTTGTACCGGTTGTTTTTCCGGTCGATCGTCTTCCGCCTGTACAACGCGTCCGCCCCAAAGGTCGACGCAGGCATCGACGCTGCTGCTCTTGCATGCATAAAGGAAGGCTTGCCGGCCGCCCGAGCAGCTGCCGATCACACCGACCTTACCATTGCAGAAATGTTGTGCGCGTATCCATTGAACGGCGCCCTCCGTATCACCGACCATCTGGTCGTCGGACACGCCGCCTTCGGCCCGCGCCTTCGCGGCCACGTCCGCCGCATCGCCTTCGCCGACGCGCTCATAGAGGTTGTGGCTGATCGCTGCGTAGCCATGATGCGCGAAGCGGCGTGTGGTTTCGCGATAGAACTCATCCCACCCCGGCAAGTGGTGGATCAGCACCACGCAAGGGAATGGCCCCGGCCCCATGGGCCGCGCCGTATAGGCTTGGATCAAATCGCCGTTGTGTCCCGGCATCTTGATCATCTCGCAGATCATGCTTTCGTACGCCATTGTGTTCTCCTCCCCTCGGGGCATCGTTCATTTCCTAAGAAATGATCTCGCCTTTCGAGGCCGGGAGACAAGGGTACGGGTCAATTTCATCCGGTGCCACAGGCCACACCCGGATGGAAATCTATTGGCGCGAAATGCCAGCCTGACCGCCCCGAAGGACGTATTTCTGGACTTTGCCGGTCGCCGTTTTCGGCAACTCGTCCACGAAGCTCACCCATTGCGGCGTTTTGAAATGCGCCAAGTTATCGCGCACATGGAGCTTGATCTCGTCCTCCGTCGCTTGCGCGCCATCGCGCAGAATGACGAATGCATGCGGCGACTCGCCCCATTTCTCATGCGGCATACCGACCACGGCGACTTCTTGGACGGCCGGGTGATGTAGCAGACAGCCTTCCACCTCGACCGAGGAAATATTCTCCCCGCCGCTGATGATGACATCCTTAAAGCGATCGCGAATCTCAAGATAGCCATCGGGGTGAACCACAGCGGCATCACCTGAATGGAACCAACCATCCTTAATCGCGGCGTTGGTTGCGGCCGGATCGTTGTAATACCCCTTCATCACGACATTGCCGCGTACAGTGATCTCACCCAACGTTTCGCCGTCATGTGGCACTTCGTTGCCGTCTTCGTCCACCACGCGCAATTCGCCGGAACTCACCAACTCGATTCCCTGGCGCGCTTTGATTCGCGCCCGCTCTTCGACCGCGAGGTTCATATGCTCCGGCCGCGGCTCACAGAACGTGATCAGGGGTGCCGTCTCCGTGAGGCCGTAGACATGGGTCAGCTCCCACCCGAGATCGCGTTCGACCAATTCAATCGTCGCCGCTGCGGGCGGCGCACCCGCCGTGAACAAACGAACACCGCGCGGCGCGTCCTTGCGGAATTCTTCCGGCGCGTTCGCAATACTGATCAGTACCGTCGGTGCGGCGCAGAACATGGTGATATTCTCATCCCGAATGAGCTTGTAGATCAGTTCCGGGTCGACTTGGCGCAAGCACACATGCGCCATACCCCGCGCGGTATTGATCCAGGTGAACGTCCAACCGTTCGCATGAAACATCGGCAGGGTCCAAAGATAACGGTCCGCCGGTGTCAGGTGATGATGCGCTAAGGTTCCCATGATGTTCATGTATGCATTGCGATGCGTGATCATCACGCCCTTCGGCCGCGCGGTCGTCCCACTGGTATAGTTGATCGTCAGAAGATCGGTCTCGGCAATCTCGACTTCGGTATATTCCGCCGGTGCCGCCGCAAGCCGCTCTTCATAATCGATCCAACCCTCGCCCGAGCCTTCGAGCGCGACGAAGTGCTCGACACCTGTCAGCTTGTCCCGGATGCCGTCGACAGCCTCGAGATAATCCTCATGCGCGCAGACCACCTTCGCGCCGCAATGATTGATAATGTATTCGAAATCTTCCGGCAGCAGGCGGTAGTTGATCGGCACAAGCACCGCGCCCATCTGGGGTACGGCGTAGTAAGCTTCGAGATGGGCATGCGTGTTCGGCGCAATATAGGCAACGCGGTCGCCCTGGCCGACGCCCATCCCCTGCAGGGCGGCCGACCACCGATCGCAGCGTTCGAAGAACTCCGCATAACTCAGCCGTAGATCGCCATCGACGACAGCCTCGCAATCGGCATAAATCCGGCGCGCGCGGCGCGCAAACTCCATGGGGGAAAGAGCGATTTCCATAATTTGCATCCACCTCTGAAAAACGACAGAGGATGTTAACGAGAACGGAGCAACGTGTCACCAAATGCGATAGGCAAATTCGCATGGTTTCCCAACTTGCGAAATGGATGTGCCCTGCTATATGCAACCCTATGGATCAAGAAACCGTAAGGACTTACGACTCCGGCGCACGCGGATTTGCCGAAGAGTGGGAAGAAGAGCAAGCCGCACCGGCGGACTTGCAAGCCGTGGTGCGACAATATTTTCGACCCGGCCCGACCATCGATGTCGGTTGCGGCAGCGGTCGTGATACCGCTTGGCTCTCGGCAAATGGGTTCGACGTCGTGGGAATCGATGCATCGAAAGGGTTGATCGAAGAAGCGCAACGTCGCCATCCCGGCATCAACTTTATCATGGGCCGCCTGCCTGAGCTTGAGGCGCTGCAAAGCGGGGCCTACCAGAATGTTTTATGTGAGACTGTGATCATGCATCTCGGCGCCGAAGGAGCCGCGGCATCGGCACGCCGGCTCGCAGAGCTTCTGATGCCTGGTGGCGTGTTATATTTGAGCTGGCGCGTGACCGAAGGCGAAGACATACGCGACCCTAAGGGCCGACTTTACGCCGCCTTCGACACGTCTTTGATCACCGGCGCCATCGACGGTCTCGATATCGAACTCGACGAGCGGATCGTGAGCGCGTCATCCCAGAAAGTCGTTCATCGGCTCGTCGCCCGGCGTCCGGCGGGCTAATCCGTAATCGGCCCGCTACCGACGCGCGGGTGTGGGCGTCCGCCATCCGCAACCCCCATGCAGATGACAATTTCGTCCGCACGCGGTGCGTCGCCGACCATGACCGTGATCGTGTCGAAATGATCGAAGGACCAGGCTTCGTCCTTGTGTCCGAGCGGCAAATCGATCGCCGTTCCGGCCGCCGCCACCTTGGCATTGGACGGGATCAATGCGTCGCCGCCCCCGACCGCCGCGCGCATCGGCTTGCCCAATTTCGGATGGATCGTCGCGCCGCCGTGTTCAAGATCGCCGTCGACGCCGACAATCGCCGCCTTGCCGTAACTGACGGGGTCGGCGCCTAACATCGCGACCGCATCGCCCATCAACCGTTCGCCAAGCGCGCCGCTGATATCGAAAAGAGGTGAGAGATCTTCTACGAATTTCCCCGCGAACGGATTCTTCACGACCGCCATCGCCACCACACGGGTAATCGGATCGCAAGGTTCACCGTACCCATCCGTTTCGACGACTTCTTTCACAAACAAGGTTTTCCGAACGTCCATTCGGCGCCTCCCTAAAGATCTTTCAATCTCGGCAACACTTCTTTGCTGAAAAGTGTCAAGTTGCCGACCGTGTCCTCATGGCTGATATGGCCGCCCTGGCCCATCATCAAGAGATGCCCGAGCCCACCGACGTGCTCGTGAAATTCCTTTATCTGTTCGAATACCGTATCGGGGTTGCCGGCAAATGCGACACCCGCGTTGACGAATTGATCCACCGTTCCGAATTGCATCTCGAATTCTCCGCCATCGCGCAAGGGGATCATTAACGGGCTGCGATTATGAAGTTTCTGCGCCGTCACCTCGTTGGCGGTATACCCCGGCGGAAACCAGAACTGAGACGCGGCACGAGGTGTCGTGCGACTGTAATCAAGGATTTGATCCGCCCGGCGTTGGCCTTCCTCATCCGTCTCCCCGACCCCGACAATAGCGAGATAGGCAAAGCGGTCTCTGTCAGCCGTATGACCCGCATCGGCGGCGGCTTTCCGGTACGTTTTGAAAATATCGGGCGTTCTGAGGTATCCCGTATTCAAGGACGCGATGACGTGCCCGCGCGCACCGGCCTCGGCCGCCGAGCCCGGACTCGCGACCGTCATCCAAACCGGCGGGTGTGGGTCTTGGTAGGGGCGCGGCCATACATTCACCTGGCGATATTGGAAGTGTTCGCCTTCCCAGTTAAACGGCCCGTCATGCGTCGTTAACGCCTTCAGGATGAGATCGTGCGCTTCCCAGAAGCGCTCCATCAGGGTCGCCGGGTTGCTGTTCGCGGGCGATACCTCGAAGGGTGCACCTTTGACGAATCCCATCTCAAGGCGCCCGCGTGAGATGACGTCGATCATTGCATATTCCTCGGCCACCCGAACCGCATCCATGCGGTTGGCGATGGGCATGCCAAGACATAGCAATCGAACGTTCTTCGTCTCGCGAGCCAGGATGGCCATCGGGATTGTGCAGACGGACGTCGTACAAGTGGCCGTCGTGTGATGCTCGTTCACCATAATGTTGATGCCGAGTTCGTCGCAAAGCGCCCATTCGTCGAGATAGCGATGATAAAGGTCAGCGCCGAGTTTCGGGTCGTAGACGCGGCTCGGGACGACGTTACGGAGCGAATTCCCCAACTCTTCCCAGCCAGGGTGATAAGCCATCTCGCTAAAATGCCAAACCTTCATCGAACTAACCTCCGAGCCCGGCCGTTATGGCGGAAAGCGTTTCATCCATTTTCTCGATCTGCGGGTAGTGGCCCGCACCGGGGATCATGTGCAATGAAGCATCGGGGACCCGGTCCACAAGACGCCTGGCGTACGCCGCTGTCACATAACCATCTTCCTCTCCCCATAGAAGGTGGACCGGCACGTCGATACGCTGCAGCCAACGCGCCAACGATGGATTGTGGAGATAAGGCTTCCAGGCGTAATAGGCGAGGTACTGACGGTCCTGCGCCACCTCGATCAGCTGCGCATCGCTAAAGGATCCGAGATCGGCGCCTTTTCCCGAGAACAGGGCGCTCATCGCTTGGTCATCCGGCAACGCCGCCAGGTCGGCGAAGTCACGTTCATCGCGCCCGCCAAGCTTTACACCAAGCGGCGCGATCAACGACAGGTTGCTTATTCGTGCCGTGTTCCGCACCGCCATTTCAAGGCCGATCCAGCCACCGAACGAAGCCCCAAGGACCATCACGTTGGAAAGGTCGAGTTGATCGAGCAAATTTAGATAGAGATAGGCCAGGTCATCGACACGCCGGAAATCGCCCGGCGGGCGACGACCGTCGAAACCGGGATGGCGCGCCGCATAGACCTTACGATCCTCCGAGAGCTTCGACAGGAAGGGCGCATGCAAATGCGCGTAATGCTCCGGATGCAAATACAGCAACGGCGGACCCTCGCCCTGCACTTCAAGGTCCATTTCGATCCCAGCGACGTTGATCTGATCCATCCATGCCTCGTCTTCAAAGAGATATCAAACAGAACGCCGCAGGCGCGGCGTCGACACTAAAAGACATAGGGAAGTTATAGGATTTGGCGAATAGCCAATCGGCACGGTTTCATAATTGTTAATAAATGTGTAATGTTTTTGTCGCATAAATTGCGAAACGTTTGGCGAGTATGGATAAACTGGGTCGGCGGGCACACAACCGCGTCTAGTAGAACCCAGGCAACACAATGACCGAGTTTCGGCACGCAAGGCCGATCTCCGGGGAGCCTGCTATGTTCAAGACTCTACGCGCTCAAATCATCATTATGCTCGCCGTTCCACTAATCGGCCTGATCGTCACAAGTGCGGTCAGTATTTTGGACAAACGCGAAACCTCGCGTCAGTTCGAGATCCTGTTACCGCTCGCCAAGGTCAGCATCGTTGCGAGCGAACTAATCCACGAACTCCAGAAAGAGCGCGGCAAGACCGTCGGCCTTATCACGTCCGGTTATAACGATATCAATCGGAGCGCCGTCGACGAACAGCGCGGCCTCTCCGACCCGCGGGTCGCGAATTTCTTCTCTGTCGTCGAGGACACAAGAATTCGCACCCTGAGTGCGGAAATCGACGAGTTGGTTGATGAGCTGAAACAGCAAATCGACGGGATCGCACCGCACCGTTCGGCTGTCGATGGGAGAGAGATTGCCGTACCCGCGAACGTAAAGTTCTACACGTCCATCATTAAGACCTTAATTACAATCATCTCGAAAGCTGTGGAGAGCAGCCCTTCGCAAGAATTAACGCATGATCTCCTACCGTATGTGGCACTCGTGGAAGCCAAGGAGGCGTCCGGCCTCGAACGCGCGATCGGCACTGCGCTGCTGAACAATATCGCCAAAGGGAAATTTTCCGCACCGCAATTTAATCTTTACTACGGGAAATTCGCGGCGGAAGAAGCTTTCCTAGGGGAATTCCGGAGTTTCGCCGGCAAGGAACAACGCGCATTGTTCGACGAAACGGTGCAGGGCCCAGATGTCGAAAAAGTCATCGAATGGCGGAAAGTGCTTCATGCACTGCCGGATACAAGAGACGCTCAAGGGATTAGCGGCAAGGCCTGGTTCGATATCGCCACCAAGCGAATAAACCTCATTTATGCCGTCGCACGGAATATCGGCGAGCATGCGATCAAAGCCGCGAACCGCTTGGCGGAAGAGGTCGCAAACGATCAGCGCAATTTGATCGTGATCGACACCATCCTGCTTATCATTGCCGCAGCGATCGGTATCTTCGTCGGGGTGCGTATCACGCGCGGTTTGAACGCCATCACCTCGGATATCAACACATTGAGCTCCGGCCGCTTCAATTTCGAGGTTGCGATGCAAGATCGCACCGACGAATTCGGCGCCATCGCGAAATCCCTTGAAGGGTTCCGAAAGAACGCGGAGGAACGCGTGGCTTTGGAGGAGAAGACCCAAAACCTACAGAAGAAGGCGGAACACGAACGCTCCTCGATGTTGACCGACCTGACGGCGAGTTTCGAACAGTCCATCGGTATGACGGTGCAGAGCCTCACCAACCACTGTTCGCAATTGGCCAACGTTTCCGAGAGTCTGGGCAAGAAATCGGAACAGGGTGGCAACCGAAGCCTCGCGGTCGCCGAAGCGACCATCACGACATCGCAAGAGGTCGATACGGTTGCCCAAACTGGCAGCGAGCTGTCCTCGACCATTCAGGAAATCTCCGCGCGTGTTGCGGAAACGACGTCGACAATGCGAGCGGTCGTCCACGAAGTCGACGATGCGGCCACCCGAATTGAAACCCTGCAGATGGCGTCGCAGGAAATTGGCAGCGTCGTTCAACTGATCAACGACATCGCGGGTCAAACCAACTTGCTTGCCTTGAACGCGACGATCGAAGCCGCGCGTGCCGGCGACGCAGGTAAAGGCTTCGCGGTTGTTGCCGCCGAAGTCAAAAATCTCTCGGTACAGACCGAAAACGCCACTTCGAAAATCTCAGAGCAGATTCGCGACGTCCAAGAACAGACGGGCGTTGCAGTCAGCAGCATCCGCGGGATCGAGGAATCGATCCGCACCGCTGACGAAGTCGTCGCCGCGATCGCTGCGGCGGTCGAAGAACAATCAGCCACGGCGTCGCAGATTTCCAGCACGATGCAAATCATCTCCGGCGAAGCCCAAACAGCGACGGAGGAAATTTCCGCTGTCTGCCAGTCGGCTGCGGTTTCGGCGGGGGCCGCCATCGAGGTTATGTGGTCGGTCGACGATCTCTATCAACTGCGCGACAATCTACGGACAGGGGCCGACGATTTCGTCTCCGAGTTACGTCGCGGTACGACCGCGTAGTCAATCCCGGTAGTCCGGTTCTTTCTTGTCGAGAATCCGTTTGATCTCGTCAAGGTGCCGGACCGATTGGTCGTCGCGATCCGCCTGCATCTGCTCGAAAGTCCGTGCACAGACATCCTGTGGAATGCGTTGCAGTTCCAGACCCGTAGAAAGCGCAATCACCTGTGCTTGCGCGGCACGCTCCAGGTAGTAGAGATCGTTGAAGGCATGGGCGACGCTCGGCCCGGTGGCAATTACGCCGTGATTGGCGAGCATGGCGACCCGTTTGTCTTTCAGCGCACCGGCCAGCCGATCGCCTTCTTCGACATCCGTCGCGAGCCCGTTATAGGCATCATCGTAGGCAATTTGATTGTGAAACTTTAGCGCTGGCTGAACGATCGGCTCGAGCCGTGCACCAGCAATTGCCGTCAAGGATGTCGCATAAGGCATATGCGTATGGAGGATCGCGCGCGCATGCGGACAATTCACATGGATGCGCCAGTGGATGAAAAAAGCCGTCGGCTCCGGCGGCTCATCACCCACGACCAAGTTCCCGTCGGCGTCGACTTCCACTAAATCCGATGCCCGGATATCAGACCAATGGCGACGATGGGGGTTGATGATGAAACGGTCGTCGGTCCCCGGCACCAAGACGCTATAGTGATTGTCGACCCCTTCGTTCAATCCAAGCCGACACGACCAACGCAAGACCGCCGCCAAATCCTCCCGCGCTTCCTGTCGTACGTCCATTCATTCGCCTCCCAACGTAAACTCTCCTAGAACGCGAACGCGTCACGCCGTACAAATTACACCCATGACGCCGAGTGTGACAGAGAACGCAAGTCTCATCGTTATCGATTGGGGCACAACCAACCGACGCGCTTACCTTCTCGACGAGAACGGCAATGTCTTGGACACGCGGCGGGACGACCGCGGTATCTTGAATCTCGATCCGAAAAGATTTGCGGAATCGTTCCATGAATTCATCAAGGATTGGCGTGACAAACCTGTCCACGAGCTCCCGGTCTTGATGTCCGGTATGATCGGCAGCCGTCAAGGTTGGCACGAAGCACCCTACGTCACCTGCCCTGTCCGGCAAGACGACCTCGTCTCCGCGCTCATACCGGCGCCCGGTGCTGAAAACTGTTCGATTGTCCCGGGCATCTCTTTAGCGCCAGCATCGACACGCAATGACGTTATGCGAGGCGAAGAAGTCCAAATCTTTGGCGCGATTGGCCAATCGGGGCGCGACTCCGGTATCTTGTGCTTGCCCGGTACGCACAGCAAATGGGCGAAGGTCGAAAACGGTCAACTTGTTGATTTCACAACCGCCATGACCGGCGAAGTTTTTCAGGTTATGCGCGATCACTCGATCCTCGGCGCCCTCATGAACAAGACGTCCGCTCACGACAAAAAGGCCTTTCTGGAAGGTGTCGATGCCGCCGCCGGCGAGGGCGGCTTATTGGCCCATCTATTCGCCGTCCGCGCGAACGGGCTCTTCGGAAGGCTCACGGAAAGCGCGCAGACCGATTACCTGTCAGGTCTCCTGATCGGTCATGAAGTCCGCAGCTTATCAAAAATGTACGCTGCCGACGCCGAAGGGATTCTCGTGGTCGGCAGCGAAGAGCTATCTGCGCTATACGGCACCGCCATGACGCGCCTTAATCTTACGTATCAACATATTGACGGCGCCATTGCGACGATCAACGGCATTTGGACGCTTTGGTCGGCCCGCCACGCCCCCTAGGCGGCGATTTCAAGTATTTCCCTTACCTGCGCCGGCCCGTCTATCGGGCGTGGATTCAGCGGCACCCACGGCGTTCCCATTGCTTGTTCCGAGATCATCTCGAAATTCTCCGGACCGATCTCGACAGCACTCGAGCTTCTCGGCATTCCGAGGCCACCGATAAACCGGTCGAGCAACCCGCCGGCGTCTTCGTCGGCACTGCCCATGGCTTCGGCAACCAGCGCCTGCCGATCGGCATTCGCCGATTTATTCCACTGCATGACCGCTGGTAGCATGATGCAGGAGGTATGGCCGTGGGGGACGTCAAAGGCGGCGCCCAGCACATAGCCGATTCCATGGCTCGCCCCCATCGGGGTCCCCGTCGCGAGCGCGCCCATAGACAGCCACGTTCCCATCTGACAGTCGAGCCGTGCATCCAGGTCGTTTGGCGCCGCCTTCACGCGCGGCAGACCACTGGTCAGAAGTTTCAACCCTTGCAGCAACTGCGCATCTCCAAAGGGGTTAGCCGAATTCGCACAGATCGCCTCGACGCAATGGTCGACAGCCCGAATCCCCGTCGAAAGCCAAAGCCATTCTGGCGTATGCACGGTCACGGCCGCATCCAACACGACAGCGGCGGGGACGATATCCGGGTGGCGCAAGAGTTCTTTAATACGCGTCCGCTCGTCGGTAACGCCCGAAATCGCGCTGAACTCACCGCCCGAAAGCGTCGTCGGCACCGTGATCTGTTTGATTGTCGGCGCTTTAACCTCGGGCCTCGGCCCCACTGTCCCGTCAGGGCGTGCAACCGGGCTTAGGACGTCCATATCTTCAGGCGCATCGATATCGTTGGCGAGGCACAGTAGGACTGCCTTGGCACCGTCGGTGATCGATCCACCCCCCGACCGTGACGATCAAATCCGCCTGCGCCTCACGTGCCATCCGGGTTGCGGCAATCACGTCGCCGCGCGGCGTGTGCGGCGACATGGTGTCGTAGGTCCCGGCGCACAGGTTCCCAAGCGCCCGGCGTACCTTCTCAATCTCGTCGGTTTTATTGTTGAGTGTATTGGACACCATTAGAAAGACGCGCTCGGCGCCAACCTTACACGCCTCTTCGGCAACGACCTCCGCGGCCGGCTTTCCGAATGTGACCGATTCCATACGGCTAAAATTTATGCGCCCGGCTTGTGACATCTCATTCCCCCTAATTCCTTGCTGTGCAAAGCTATCCTTCTTCTCGCGCCACCGCGCGCCAACCGATATCGCGGCGACAGAAACCCTTCGGCCAATCGATACGATCGATCGCGGCATAGGCCCGCGTCTGCGCATCTTTCACCGTCGCACCGCGCGCGGTGACATTTAGGACACGGCCGCCCGTTGCCAGCAATTTCCCGGTTTCATCACGCCCCGTTCCCGCGTGGAAAACCATGACATTTTCATCGGCGGCCATGGCCGTATCGATCCCTTTGATCTCAGTGCCCTTCTCGTAGTCGCCGGGATAACCTTCGGATGCCATCACGACGGTGAGCGCAACTTCATCGTCGTACCAACGAAGATCGAAGGTATCGAGGACGCCGTCCGCGGCGGCGATCAGGGCCGGCAAAACATCCGACATCAAACGCGTCATCAAGACCTGACATTCCGGGTCCCCGAAACGGACGTTGTATTCCAATAGTTTTGGGCCCTTCTCATCGACCATAAGACCGGCGAACAAAACGCCTTGATAGGGACAGCCTTCTGCCGCCATCGCCGCCATCGTCGGCTTGATGAATTCCGCTTCGACCCGCGCCGCCAAGTCGTCGTCCATGACGGGCGCAGGACTATAGGCCCCCATGCCGCCAGTATTCGGCCCTTTGTCGCCATCGTAGACGGCCTTGTGATCCTGTGCGGAGGCCAACACCAATGCGGTCTTGCCGTCGCAAATCGCGAAGACACTGACTTCCTCGCCGGCCAGGAACTCTTCGACCACGCCCTCCGCCCCCGCCGCACCAAAACGGCCGTCGAGCAGGGCGTCGTCGACTGCGGTCAGAGCTTCGTCGAGCGTCTGCGCAACCGTGACGCCTTTGCCAGCCGCCAACCCGTCCGCTTTTACGACGATGGGCGCGCCTTTCTCGCGAATATAGGCTTTGGCGGCCTCCGCATCGGAGAACCGGCCATAGGTGGCGGTCGGAATGTCATATTTGGCGCACAGGTCCTTCATGAAGCCCTTAGAGCCTTCCAGCTGCGCGGCGGCAGCGCTCGGTCCGAACGCCTTAATGCCAGCCTCGGTCAAGCGGTCGACGAGACCGGCGCAAAGCGGCGCTTCCGGGCCGACCACGACAAAATCGATCGCTTCACTCTTCGCAAAGTCGACAAGCGCCGGTACGTCTTCGGCGCCAATCGGAACGCATTCCGCTTCCGCCGCGATCCCCGCATTGCCCGGTGCGCAATAGAGTTTGTCGCAGAGCGGCGAGGCCGCTATCGACCAGCACAATGCATGTTCTCGTCCGCCTGAACCGACAACCAAAACCTTCATGATTTTCCCGCTCAAAATTTTTGCATCGAACCGCCAGCCTACTTATCATAGGCACATACTCAAGATGCCCGAAAACCCGCCAACAGCAACCCAGAATTTACCCGAGTATTCGGTCTCGGAACTCTCGCGCGCGCTCAAACGTACCGTCGAAGACGCGTATTCCTACGTTCGGGTACGCGGCGAAGTTTCCGGCTTTAAACGCGCCGGCTCCGGTCATCTCTACATGACATTGAAGGACGATTCCTCGGTGATCGACGGGGTCTGCTGGCGCGGTGTCGCCGGACGTCTTTCCATTCAACCGGAAGACGGGCTTGAAGTGATCGTCACCGGTAAATTGACGACCTATGCGGCGCGTTCGAAGTACCAACTGGTCATCGAGTCGATGGAGTTGGCCGGCGAAGGCGCCCTCCTCAAATTACTTGAAGAACGCCGCAAGAAACTGGCAGCGGAAGGCCTCTTCGACGAAAGCCGGAAGCGACCGTTGCCATTCTTGCCGGAGGTCATCGGCGTCGTCACATCGCCGACCGGCGCGGTCATTCGCGATATTCTGCACCGCCTCGCCGACAGGTTTCCGCGCCATGTCTTGCTCTGGCCCGTTCTCGTGCAGGGCGAGACGGCCGCAGATCAAGTGGCCGCCGCCATCGAGGGTTTTAACCGAATCGAACCCGGCGGCACCGTCCCCCGGCCGGACTTGCTAATCGTCGCCCGCGGCGGCGGCAGTCTTGAAGATTTATGGGCCTTTAACGAAGAAGCCGTCGTTCGGGCCGCCGCGAGTTCCGCCATTCCACTCATCTCCGCGGTCGGCCACGAAACCGATGTCACCTTAATCGATCACGCCGCCGACCGGCGCGCACCAACGCCGACTGCCGCGGCGGAGATGGCCGTGCCTGTCCGCACCGATCTGCTTGCACAGGTTCTCGACGATTCACGCCGGATGGTCAGCGGTCTCGGCAGATTGCTCGAAGAGCAGCGCATACGGGTCGAAGGATTGGCGCGCGGTTTACCCGATCCGGTCGCTCTCTTGCGAAGCAACGAACAACGCCTCGACGACCTAAGCGAGCGGTTGAGGATGAGCGTCCGGACGGGCGAGACCCTCCGCCGCCAAAAAGTCGAAAACTTCGCCGCGCGTCTGCGAAGCCCCAAACAACTGGTCGACGACGCAGCGGATAGATTGACCCGCGAATCCCAGGCGATGACGACGGCCTGGTCGCACTTTGAGCGCCGTATCCACGACCGCGCTGCACAGGCCGGAAACCGTCTTTCGTCGGTTCCGGTCCAGCGGCAATTGGACATCCATTCCAAAGCAACCGAAGAGTTGGGTCGACGCTCCGCCGCCGCCGTGACACTTGCGATGAAGGACGCATCGAATCGCTGGAGCCGGTTCGGCGATTTGCTCGAGAGCTATTCGTTCGAACGGGTCATGGAACGTGGCTTTGCGGTCGTCGTCGACGATGCCGGAAATACGGTCACCGCCGCCAAATCGCTCAAGACGAACGACGCGGTCGAGATGCGCTTCAGCGATGGCAACGCACATGCCGTCGTGACGGGCAGTAAAGCGGCGACACCGGCCAAAAAGAAAAAACCCGCCGCGCCTAAAGACGACAAACGTCAAGGCAGTCTGCTTTGAGGACGGTCTTTGCCATTCTTCTTGGTCTGGCCTGGGCAAACAGTTCGGTCGCCACAGAGCTCGAACTCAAAGGAAATTTTGTCCAAGGCGGTTTGGTCTGGGGAACGACAACGCCCGGCGCAACGGTGACCTTCGAAGGCCGGCCGGTCCGCGTCTCACCAAACGGTCGATTCCTCATCGGGTTCTCACGCGATGCAGCACCGCAGTCGGCCGTGACTGTTCAATTCGCGGACGGGCAGACGAAATATCGAAAGCTTGATATCGCTCGGCGGGAATATCAGATTCAACGGATCAACGGCCTGCCGCCGAAAATGGTGACGCCGCCTAAAGCGGTCTACGATCGCATCCGGGCGGAGAACCGGATTATCGCTCAAGCGCGCACCCGCGACACGGCACAGGATCTATTCGAAAGCGGATGGGTGTGGCCGGCGATTGGGCGCATTTCCGGCGTCTACGGCAGCCAGCGCGTGCTCAACGGGAAGCCGCGCCGCCCGCATTACGGCATTGATATCGCAGCGCCGACCGGCACACCCGTCGTCTCGCCCGCCGACGCCATCGTGGCGATGATTCACCACGATATGTATTACACAGGCGGGACCATTATCCTCGACCACGGACATGGCCTCACGTCGGCCATGCTGCACATGGACCGCATCGATGTGCGCGAAGGCGACCGGGTCCGAAAAGGCGAGAAAATCGGTACGGTCGGCGCAAGCGGCCGGGCGACCGGACCGCATCTCGACTGGCGCATCAACCTTTTCAAAGCGCGTCTCGACCCAGCCTTCCTAGTGCCGGCGATGCCAACAACGAAAAGATAGCCATTATTCTTTTGGCCAGCGCCGATGCAGCCAAAACCATTGCTCTGGATACTCACGAATCCAGTTTTCGATTATTTTGTTGATTTCAACCAAAGCCGCCGTCACATCCGTTTTTCGGTCCCCTGTAATCGCGAACTCAATTGGCGGTGAAATTTCTACACGGAAATGAGAATCCGGCAAACGGATACATCTTACCGGCACGATGGGCCCCCCACAGCGGAGCGCCATGTCAATCGGTGCGGTTGCCGTCATCGCATCGTGACCAAAAAAGGGAACGGCGACCCCTTCATTCAGCTTCTGGTCCATCATGGCGCCGAAATGAGTGCCTTCACGCATGGAACGAAGCATATCGATCGCGCCCGCACGGCCTTTGGGTACCAGTTTAACGTTTTGGTGATGCCGCGCCTGTCGAAACAATCGGTCGATATACGGATTGTCAGCGCCACGGTAAATTTGTCCCAGCGGCACCAAGAGCTGCCCCAAAATTCTGGCGCCAAGCTCCCAGTTCCCCATATGTGCGGAGATCAGAATGCCGGCCCGGCCACCGGACTGCATCGCTTCCAAATGCTCACGACCGATAATTTCGATTCGAGGATCGGAGCCGTCATACGAAAACCGGTCCATATGTGCGAACTCGCAAGCGCCCCGCCCCAAATTGTCCCAAATATTCTCAAGCAAGGCTTCGACTTCGCGATCCGTCAGTTCCGGGAAAACCCGTCGAACGTTCTGTGCCGCCACGCGGGCGACACGCATCCGCTGACCGATCGTTCGAAACAGAAAACTACCAATCGAAGTGCCCCAGCGAAGCGGCAAAACCCGGATTGCGTAATAGAGAGATCCGATAAGCAACGCTTGAAGCGGATACAGCAACCATCGCACCAGAAATCGCGTTGTCGGACTGCGATCAGCCATCGCCGGCCTTCTCTGCCAATATCTCATCCAATCGCGCCGCATTTTGCCATACAACACGGACTTTAAGCGGCGTTATGCCTGTTGACCGGCTCGCGCCAATGCGGACGAAATCTTTCTCCGTCGTTAGCAATTCCGCATTCTGGTTCTCGGCTTGGGAGCGCAGTTCTGCCAACTCCGCGGCCTGGAAAACATGGTGATCGGGGTAGGAGATCGAATCGACCACTTCGCAACCGATTTCGCCGACCGTATCGAAAAATTTTTGCGGGCGCCCAATTCCGGCAAAAGCGATGAACCGGCGGCCTCTAAAGTCTGCAGCGTTTTCGACGGGCTCTAACTGGGCCGAGAGAATTGGTACCGTTGGCGGGCTGACGCCTTCGATTGAAGAAACGTTGCCGCCCAATACCACGATCAAATCGGCGCGCGCCAAACCGCCAGGCAACGTTTCGCGCAACGGGCCGGCCGGCATGACTCTTCCGTTCCCGAAACCGTAAACCCCGTCGACCACCAGAATAGAAATATCTTTCTGCACATTCCCGTTCTGAAAGCCGTCATCCATGACAACGACATCTGCCCCCTCGGCGGCCATCGCGGCACCCGCAGACCGATCAGCCGAAACAAAGGTCGGTGCACGGGCCGCGAGCAATAGCGGTTCATCTCCAACGTCCAGAGCTGTATGCCGATCAAGATCGACACGAAGTGGGCCCGATTCACGGCCACCATACCCGCGACTTAAGAAATGCACTTTGCGGTCCGCCGCTTGCAGTCTTTCGGCAACGGCAAGCGCAATCGGCGTTTTTCCGGCGCCACCGGCCACCAAATTCCCGATACAAATCACCGGACAAGCCGCTCTATAGTTCGCACCAATGCGACGGCGAATTTCTGTACAGGCACCAAAAATCAATCCGAAAGGTACGAGTATATCGGAAAGGAGCGACTTCTTTTGCCAGAATGCGGGCGCTCGCATGGGATCAATCGCCATCCATCACGCGGGCCAAGGCACCGTAAATACGATTCACCGCATTCACATTTTCGGTTGCCACTTGTCCCGCCGCAGCGACCATCCGTTTCATTTCCAGATCATCGGACAACATTGTCCCCACAGCTTCCGCCAACGATTCAGATGATTCTATAACGCAGGCGCCGCCGACATTGGCTAATTCGCCTGCGACCGCTTTAAAGTTTGCCATGTCAGGACCGTGAATAATGGCACAATCCAATCTAGCGGCTTCAACGGGGTTGTGCCCGCCATGCGCGTTCATACTGCCGCCAATGAATGCAATACTGCTCAACCGGTATAACAGACCGAGTTCGCCCAGCGTATCCGCTAAGTATACTTCGGACTGCGGCGCCTCTCCCAAGGAACGACGGCTAAATTCGACGTTCGCCGCTCGTAATTCGGCTGCAATCTCATCGCCTCTCGCTGGATGTCGAGGGGCGATGACGGTCAACAAATCCGGGTAACGCGCGCGAAGGGTTTGATGCGCTTGAATTACGATACCTTCCTCACCCGGATGGGTGCTCGCCGCGAGCCAAACGGGCCTTTGCCCAACAAGGTCACCCAGGGTCGACAATTCAATCTCATCCGCAGGTAACGGGGCAGCCGAAAATTTCAAATTCCCAAGACATTCGACCGGGTCAGCGCCAAGCTTGCGCAGAAATTCGCCTTGCTCTTCCGTTTGCGCGAGACAAAGAGAGAAACTGCTGAGCAAACGACGCGCGCTTCTCGGAAAACGCTGCCAGCGCCGAAACGTGCGCGGCGACATACGTGCATTGACCAAGGCGCTGGGAATGCCGTTGCGGGCTGTTTCCAAGACAAGGTTCGGCCAAAGCTCCGATTCCATCCATAGCGCAAAGTCGGGCTTCCAATAACTCAGAAACCGACGCACCCACATCATCCGATCTATCGGCGCGAATTGATGAAAACTTCGGTCTGGCAGCCGCTCCCGCATCAGCGTCGCGGACGTGAGCGTTCCCGTCGTTTGCAAAACACAGCAATCGGGACGTTCACGAAGAATCTTCTCAATCAAAGCCAACGACGATTGTGATTCGCCGACGCTCGCGGCATGCACCCAAATCAGCGGACCCGGCGGCCGTGGCAGGCTTGCCTTTCCGCGGCGTTCATCCAAACGGTTGGGGTCTTCTTTTCCCTGTGCGCGACGCCGACGAAGAAGGCTTTCGATGAACGGCTTGCCGGCATCGGTCAATAGTCGATATGCCCAAAGGGCATTCATACTCGTTCAGCCTGCTGTTGGCGCCGGCGCCGCCGGATCGGTATCCTGGCGGCCCATCAACCAATCCGCCCGCTGCGTAAGCGCGATTAATGTTTGTTCCACTTCGACGCGTTTCTCTTCGAAATAGTGATCGTCGCCATCCTGCCGGACATAAATCGGATTCCCCCAGAGAAATACGCCCCGGCCAAACGGCAACGGCAAGACAAAACGATCCCAACTTCCGAATACATGCGAAAAAGAGCTCGAAAATGTCAGCGGTACGATCGGTGCGCCGGCGACTTTCGCAAGGGACACGACGCCGCTGTTCGCCCTCATACGCGGCCCTTTCGGTCCATCCGGGGTAATGCCGACGACTTCACCATCCTTTAAAAGCCGGGCCAACTGGATGAATGCCGCAGCACCGCCTCTTGTCGAGGATCCAAATATGGTTTTCGAACCGAAATGCGACATCATACCGGATACCAATTGGCCGTCCCGATGGCCGGAAATCAGCATATGAACGAGATCGCACCGTCGCCAGGAAAACGCCATCATAATTAAGCGGCCGTGCCAGAATGCGACGATGAAAGGTTCACCCTTCTCGAGCAAACCGTCCGGTACCGCTTCACCGACAATTCGCCACCGACCCGATAGGCTGACGAAACGGATGTATTGAGCGGCAAGCCATGTGACGATCTTCCGCGAAACCTCTGCGTTTAATAGGCGCTTGATCATTTGGAGCGCCTCATTCGCTAGCGACGGCGACGGTACCGTCCAATTTCTGCACATCTTCGAATTGCAATTCGCAGTACTGCGCATATAGCCCGCGCCGCGCCAGTAACTCGAGGTGCGTTCCTTCCTCTATAAGCCGCCCTTGCTTCATGACGTAGATTTTATCGGCATCGGAAACGGTCGATAACCGATGCGCGATCACGATCGTGGTCCGACCTTCCATCAATCGGGTTAACGCGTTGTGCACTTGGCGTTCGGATTCGCTATCGAGCGCTGAGGTCGCCTCATCAAGAAGGAGGATGGGAGCGTTCTTAAGCATTGCGCGCGCAATCGAGATTCGCTGCCGTTGCCCACCGGACAAACGTAAGCCGCGCTCGCCCACCATGGTGTCGTAGCCATCCGGTAGATCGAGAATAAACTCGTGCGCCGCCGCCGCCTTCGCTGCGTCGATGATCTCATTCTCCGATGCCTCAAGACGGCCATACGCGATGTTGGCGCGGACCGTATCGTTGAACATCGTAATCTCTTGGCTGACCAGCGCGATTGAGTGACGAAGCGAGTCCAGCGTGACATCTTCGATCGGCTGATCGTCGATAATAACCCTTCCCGCGGTCGGGTCGTAGAACCGTGGTATTAGGTTCAAAATTGTTGATTTCCCCGCGCCGGAAGGCCCAACAAGGGCTGTTGTTTTGCCAGCCTCAAATTCAAGGGAGAGATCGCTTAGTGCGGTTTTGTCGCCATCGTAGGAAAAGCCGATATTTTCAAATCGAACACCGCCCTCACGAATTTCTATTTCGGGTGCATCGGGTTTCGTCACGATTTTCGGCTCATAATCTAAAACCGCGAACACACGGTCGGCCGCCGCTAGACCAAGCTGGAGGCTTGCGTTCAAATTGGCGAGCCCCCGAATCGGCTGATACGCAGCTCCCGCTGCGAAAAAGAACTGCATGAGCTGCCCGACGGTCATTTGGCCGGCCATTGCCTGATATCCGCCCCAAGCCAAAACCGCCGCAATTCCCACGCCAAAAAGCGACTCCAAGATGGGAGACGTTCGAGCGCGCGTTTTACCGCCTTCAGAAAATTACCGGAAACCATTTCGAAAAATTGGTGGGCGCGGCGTTTTTCGTATTCCTCTGTCACATAGGCTTTAACTTGGCGCGACGCTTTAAGGACATCGTCGAGATAGGCGGCGACCCCTCCGATGTTTTCTTGCGTTCGCGCGGAAACGCGCCGCAATCGTTTCCCGATATAAATTATGGGAAAAATACTGATCGGCATGACCACCATGGCGATAAGCGCCATTTGCCAATGCGTGTAAATCATTACCCATGCCAACACGATGACGGTAATGAGATCTCGCGCAATACCCGTAAACGCTTTGACGGTTGCATCGCGCATGAACTGCACGTCATTCGTAAAACGGGTCATTTGTTTGCCGGTCGCGTCACGCTGAATATGAGCAAGATCGGCGCCGATGATGTGCATGAACATTTGATCCTGCATCATCACGATCATTCTCAAACCGACTTTCTGCATCGAAACCGTCTGAAAATAGTTCGCAAACCCCTTAACGACGGAGATACAGAAAAAACTCCCGGGAATTATCCAAAGCAGAGACGTGTCCTTGTCGCCAATTAAGCGATCCAAGGCCGGCTCTATAAGCAATGCTTGGCCGCCCGTGCACGCGGCGAACACGACCATGAATATCACCGCCATCGCAATGAGCGGCCATTGACTTAAGAGGTAGTCGTTAATGATTCGCCGCGACAGTTCGACTGTCGACGTATGCCGGTTTGTCGTGCCGGAATTTGGACTCACGGACCCGTGCTTTCTCGATTTCCGCGGACGTATACCATGCCACCCATGCGCCTGCCAGCGCGGGAGGCGTCTTCGGCGGGTTGTTCAGTCATCTGTACGAACCTTCGAATACCCACGTGCTCGCAGACATTCTTCGAATAGCCGGGACGCATAACGTTTCGAATCATAACGAATCATACTTTGCCGATAAGTGCTAATACCTTCCTGGGCGCCGATTGCATGCGTTCGGCCAAATTCTCTCTCCTGTTCGATATTCGCTCGACGCTCGGAATCGCGCCGGCAAGCGGATTGGTCGGCAGCCCAAAACGAGCGATCGATCGACGGATTCTCCCATCTGTGCGACTCCGCACATCCAACGGCGCCAAAAAACACCGGGCATACAACAAAGCTGAGGACCAAAATTCTTTGCATTTCCGGCATGTTATACTATTTTTGTACCCGTGCGACCCGCCGAAATGCCCGAATGGCCGGAAAATTGCTTCACGTTCTGGCGTCAGCGGAGTTTGAAAGATGAAAAAAGTCGGCATTTTATTGATCGGACTGTCCCTCGCGGGCTGCGAAGTTGGCGATCGGGATAACAAACGTGCCTTGGCGACCCTCCTTGGTATGGGGGCGGGCGGCACGCTTGGCTGGTTCATGGGCGGGGACGGATTCACAAATAAGTTTCTGTGGTCTGCGATGCTCGCCGCCGGCGGCGCAGCTGGTGGTTATTATTTGGCCGAAAGGCTCTTGCCGCCGGATCGTGAGAAACTCGATAGCACAGCGTTCAGAGCCCTGAATGATGCGGAAACCGGCCAGGAATTGACGTGGGGCGAAGAAGGCAAAGGTGCTTGGGGCACTTTTAAGCCCGTACGTGATTTTACAGGCAAAGACGGTCGGAGTTGCCGCGCCTATATCGCAACGATAAATGTCGATGGCGAAAGCGGCACCATCGAGGAAGCAGCCTGCCAATTACAAGATGGCGGTTGGCAGACCGTCTCAACGTAGTCACCCCCTCCCCTTAAAAAAAAGGGTCGCGAATTGACGCGGCCCAAGTCTAGGGAGGAAACGCCCAATAAAGGCGCAAAACGGCGGTGCCAATCTTGCGGCAGCATCCTTGGGCAAACTTATGCTGCACTGCACGATATAATGTCCGTATATCAGTTTTTCAAGATATCTCTCGAAGAATATCTTTGATTTTCAACGATTTTCTTTCCCGCTCTTTCGATTGCAGTGCAAAATCATCGGTCCTCATAAGAAAGTTTTGAAGCCGAATTGGAAATTGAAATTTTCGGCCCGCAATCTTTGAATCTTCGACAGATTATATCTCGGGAATTAAATATGTGCGCCGACGCCCAAAATTAGAGCTGACGTTACGAACGGACGCGCCGACAAGAATGACTCGTCAGGACGGCGCACGAGAACAAGAAGATTGCGCCAGCCTGATGCAATACGGCGAGCGGTAGCGACACCACACTTAAGAGCGTCGCGATTCCAAGCATGAGTTGCAGCGACACAGCGATAACGATCGCCAAATGGCACTGATACTGCCAGCGCGACACCGATAAGTCTCTTGCGCGCCACCACAGTAATATTGCCGAACCAAAGGTCAGGTAGGCCAACATACGATGATCGAACTGAACCGTCAGAATGTCTTCGAATACGGCCAGCCACCATGGTTTCCCGTCGTATAAGCCGGCTGGCACGAGCGCATCCGCCATCAAGGGCCACGTATTGTAATCAAATCCGGCGCCGAGACCCGCGACCAGTCCGCCCGACATAACCGTGAGCGTGACGAGCAGCAAGAAGCCTATTGCGCTGCGGCGAAGCGAAACAGGCGTCGTAGGCACAGGCGCCGCCCTCTCGATGAAATTGGCGATCAGCCAAATCAAGTATCCGAAAATCAGGAACGCCATCGTTAGGTGTACTGTCAAACGGTACTGGCTGACGTCATGCCGATCGACAAACCCGCTCTTTACCATCCACCAACCGATGACCCCTTGCAGCCCTCCCAAGATCAACAGAACGAAAAGATGCGGTTTCAACGGTCTTGGAATATGCCCGCGCCAGAGGAACCAAAAAAACGGCAACGCAAAGACCAATCCGATCAACCGGCCCCAGAGCCGATGGATATACTCCCACCAAAAGATCGTCTTGAACGCGGGCAACGTCATACCCGCATTTTCGAGCCGATACTCCGATGTCTGACGATAGAGGTCAAAAACGCGAGACCACTCCGCCTCGGAGAGCGGCGGCAAGGCGCCGATCAAGGGGCGCCACTCGACCATCGAGAGGCCGGATTCGGTGAGCCGCGTAATGGCGCCGATCAGCATCATCAGTGCGACCATTAAGGCTACCGCGATGAGCCACGCCAATACCGCGCGGCCCGCGTCCGATTCTTTAAAATCCGCTGATATCACGGTGCGACCCTGGTCGCCCCCATGGGTACAAACCAAGCGTTAAACCGTCCAGGTATGACCTTGGCGAAGCAAGGCGTTCATATCCGCATCGCCGCTTTTCTCTTTGGCCACATCGATTTGATCGTAGACGGCTTTGTCGTAATTCGTCGACGGACCGCAGTAGATAACGCCAAGCGCCACCGGAAAGTGTGGCGGCTCCATGGAAGTCAACATCATGGCGAGCATCTTATTCGTCTCGTCATGAACCAAAATGTCGGCTTCGGTCACGCCGTTCTCGCCGATCGTCACGACCTCGAGCTCAGCCAGCCCCGCCTTCATACGGAGGCCTTTCTCGCCGTCTTTGCCGAAGATTAGCGGCTTACCGTGCTCGACATGCACCTGCATGTCCGCGGCCACCGACTTGTCGGTGAAATGTTTGAAAGCGCCATCGTTATATACGATGCAATTCTGGAAGATCTCGACGAAAGAGGCGCCCTTATGCTCATGCGCGCGGGCCAAAACACCCGGCATATGCTTCTGCAAGGTATCGACAGTACGGGCGACGAAGCGCGCCCCGCTCCCAAGTGCAAAGCTGCCGGCATTCAGCGGCGTGTCCACCGAACCCATCGGCGTCGAGGGAGAGCGCGTCCCCACCTTCGAAGTCGGTGAATATTGGCCTTTGGTAAGACCGTAGATCTCGTTGTTGAACAGCAGGACTTGAAGATCGACGTTCCGCCGCAACAGATGGAGCATGTGGTTACCACCGATCGAGAGACCGTCGCCATCGCCGGAAACCACCCAGACGTCCAGTTCCGGATTCGCGAGCTTCACGCCCGTCGCGATCGCCGCTGCTCGGCCGTGGATCGTGTGGAAGCCATACGTCGAGAGATAATACGGAAAGCGCGCGGCACAGCCGATACCGGATACGAATACCGTGTTCTCCCGTTTCACACCCATATTGGCCAAAGAGGCCCGCACACCCTTAACGATGGCGTAATCGCCGCACCCGGGACACCAGCGAACTTCCTGGTCCGAGGTGAAATCCTTGGCAGTCAGCTTTTCGGTCGTTGCGATGTCGTTCATCTCAGCTTCCCAACATTTCGTTGATGGCGTCTTCGACTTCGGAAATCTTGAATGGCTTCCCGGTGACGCGGTTAAGGCCTTCCGCCGGAACCAGATATTGGTCGCGGAGGACTGTCTTGAGTTGGCCCGTATTCATTTCGGGCACAAGCACTTTGTCGAACCGTCCGAGCAAGTCGCCAAGGTTGCTCGGCAACGGCCAGAGATGCCGGAGGTGAATGTGGCTCACGGCGAGGCCGCGGGCGCGGACATTCTCGACGGCTCGGCTGATCGGCCCGTAGGTCGATCCCCAACCGACGACGGCCAATTGACCGGAATCACCGCCTTGCTCGACACCTTGTTGCGGGATGTCGTTGGCGACACGGTCGATTTTCTCTTTCCGGACCATCGTCATCTTGTGATGGTTGTCGGGATCATAAGAGATATGGCCGGAATCATATGACTTCTCGAGACCGCCGATCCGATGTTCCATATTCGGCGTACCCGGCTTCACCCAAGGCCGCGCAAGGGTCGTGTCATCGCGCATGAAGGGCTGGAAGCCTTCCGGGTCGTCGCGATATTTGACCGGAAACGGCTCCAGCGAACTCGCGTCCGGGATCAGCCACGGCTCCGCGGCATTCACAATATAGGTATCGCTCAGCACCATAACGGGCGTCATGTACTTGGTCGCCAGCCGTACCGCTTCGATGCCGACCTCGAAACAGTCGGCGGGCGAACGCGCCGCCAGGACGATCAACGGGCTGTCACCGTTCCGGCCGTAAACCGATTGATAAAGATCCGACTGTTCCGTTTTCGTCGGCATGCCGGTCGACGGGCCGGCACGCTGCGAGTTGACAATGATCAGCGGCAGCTCGGTCATTACGGCCAAGCCGATCGCTTCACCTTTCAGCGCAACGCCCGGTCCGGAACTCGACGTGACACCGAGCGAACCCGCGTAGGACGCACCGACCGCGGCGCCAACGGCGGCGATCTCGTCTTCCGCCTGGAACGTCACAACATTGAAGTTCTTCAATTGCGCCAGTGAGTGCAGCAGACTGGAAGCCGGCGTAATCGGATATGAACAGAACACCAAATCGGTTTCCGCCAATTGCGATCCCGCGGTCAGGCCCCAGGCCATCGCGTCGGTCCCGGTCACGTTGCGGTATTCCCCCGACTGGAGGTCCGCGGGCGGGACGACATAACTGCCGACTTCACCCGGCATTTCCGCCGTTTCACCGAATGCGTGTCCGGCATTGAGCGCGCTGATATTCGCTTCGGCGATGTGCGGAATCTTCGCGAACTTCTCCCGCAGCCACGTCGTCGTGCCTTCGCGAGACCGATCGTAGAGCCAATAGACCAGACCCAGCGTCCAAAAGTTCTTACACCGCAGCCCTTCTTTCGAAGTGACGTCAAAATCCTTAACCGAATCAAGCGTGAGCTTCGAGATATCGATCTTCACCACGCGGTACTTCGCCAGCGTGTCGTCTTCTAGGGGATCGCTCGCCCAGCCGGCTTTCTCGTAGTTCCGTGCGTTGAAGGCGCCAACATCCAAAATGATCAGCCCGCCGTCTTTGAGGTCACCGAGATTGACCTTCAATGCGGCCGGGTTTAGCGCGACCAGAACATCGGGGGCGTCGCCGGACGTTTCGATATTGCGCGCACCGAAGTTGATCTGGAACGCCGAGACGCCGAAGGTTGTGCCCACAGGCGCCCTGATTTCCGCTGGAAAGTCGGGGAAAGTGGCCAAGTCGTTGCCGGCCAAGGCCGTCGTGTCGGTGAACTGGCTTCCGGTGATCTGGACGCCATCGCCCGAATCGCCCGCAAACCGAATGACCACCGAGTCCAACTCTTGACGAGGTTTGGGATCCGGTGCCGCCGCAGTTACAGCTGACATGATGCCTTATTCTCCTGGATACGCCTGAATTTGAGCGAGAAATCTACCATATTTTTCCGGCCAACGGACTTCACAGTTCCGCGCTCGACGGATGCGATCTTTCACTTAAGACGCGGTTCATAAATTTGCAACCGACTTTACCGATTCGTTAAGCGGAAAGGTCAAATTTTCATACCTGTACATACAATCTATGGAGACCGCGTCAAGCTTATCCGTCTAGGACCGCCAGCATTTCCGGAATTCGCGTGAGTTTGCGTCTCGGCGCACCTTCCGGCGCGGCGGACTTCTCTGCCTCATCGATCTGCTGCCAACCCGCGTAGTCGACCCAGCGCACACCCTTATCGCCAAGCAATGCCGTCAGACCTGCGCGGCCGGCTTTGCCGCCATCCGAGCAATCTTCCTGGATCTGTTCCGCCGCACGGTCGCCATCGTGCTTATTGGTGCCGATGACACCCGTCGGCCCGCGGCGAATCCATCCGACCGCATACAAACCGTCCGAGACGCGCCCTTCGTCGTTCTTGATAACGCCGTTCCAATCGTCGAACGGAACCCCTTCCAAAGGCTGCCCCTGATAGCCAATGGCCGGAATTACAATGCCGCATGGAATATCATAGGTTTCGCCCGTACCGACCGCGCGGCCATCGCGAACCTCGTTGATCTCCATTCGAATACCTTCGACGGAGTCACCGCCGAGGACTTCCACTGGCGACGCAAAGAACTGGAAATGAACGCGTTTCTCGCGACCGTCCGGCGCTGCATCGACGAAACTTTTCAATGTTCCGAGGTTGCGGTCTTTCAGACGTCGGTCCCGGTCGCTCATTTCCATGTCTTCCGGCACTTCATCCGGAATGACCGAACCGTCGATAATCGGCGTGCAGTTCTTCAGCTCGCCCATCTCGCGCAATTCGACATTGGTGAATTTCGCGTCGATAGGTCCGCGGCGCCCGATCATATAAACGTCTTTCAGCGGCGACGCATGAATTGCGTCCGCCGCATGGGTCGCAATATCGGTATGGGACATTTCGTCGGGCGTCTTCACGAGAACCCGTGCGCAATCGATCGCCACATTTCCGACGCCAATCACGACGACCGCGTCCGTGTCGAGGTCCGGCTCTAGGTCCCGAAAGTCTGGGTGCCCGTTGTACCAGCCGACGAAATCCGCCGATCCGAAAACACCCTTCTTATCCTCTCCCGGCACGCCGAGCTTGCGGTCATAAGGTGAGCCAATGGCGAGGACAACCGCGTCGTAGAGGCTTTGCAGCTCGTCGACACTCACGTCTTTCCCGATGTCGACGTTGCCGAAATAAGCGACATTCTCGTTCAAAGCCGTCTTTTCATAGGCTCGGGAGACATTCTTTGTCTTCTGGTGATCCGGCGCGACACCCGCCCGGATCAATCCGAACGGCGTGGGAAGCCGGTCAATGATATCGATCTCGTAATCGCCGTCAGAGCGCAGCAGCGCATCCGCCGTATAAAATCCGCTGGGCCCCGAGCCAACGATTGCAACACGCACGGTCATCCGGGCGTTCCTCCATGCATTGGTTTCTTCTTACGCAATTGCGATGGAACCTAACGTAATCAAGGGCTCCGCGCCAAAATTTAGGCTTAAAAAGAGCGGTTCGATTAAATTTGCGGATTATCTAATGCAGTGAAAGTTCGTGGCGGACCGCGCGCGTCTTCGCCGGGCCAATCCGTTCACGCCGCATCACCGCCACCGAATGGATCGTCGCATCGATGTTGACGCGCCAATAGTCGAGGAATTCGTGGAGTTTCGGATAGCGCGGCGCCAGATCGTTAAATTGCCATATGAAGCTCTGAATAAGCGATGGGTGATCCGGCATGTAGTAAACAATTTCCGCCGTTGTGAGACGATACCCTTCGAGTTGCAGCTTCATGTCATGCATTGCCCGGCCTTTCTCCTTGCGCAAACGTTCCTGATAAGAGTAGTTTGCGCAATTCTGCGTTCGCCGGCAATTAAAATAATAAAAACAATATGTTAGCATCACTTTCGGGTAAGTACTAACAGCGGGCTGAGCGATAGGTCAGCGGTTCTAATTTTAAGAAATAGAGGGGCCGGGACGCATGTGCGCGACCCTAGTTGCGTCCCGACCCCTTCGACGCCGCCCCGAAGGACGGCGTGAGCCGAATTCGGCTCAACTCGCGGCCTGGTACCGACGACCGGCGATATCGTTCAACAGTTCGAGTACGTCATCTTTGCGAGGCGACGCCGGCATCATGGCACGGGCGAACGCAATCAAATCGACGACCGCGCCTTGCTCGATTCCGGCCCGCATTTGCCAACGCAGAAAACGACCGTCCTTTTTGGGCAGTACGCCCGCATCTTGGAGCAGGCCAATCAGCCCTTCCGCTTCATCGCGCTCCATGCGCTGCGGGTCAAAAATCTTCGAGGCCAACGCCAATAATTCAGCGCGTTCGACCACAGGCGCTTCGTTGACGGTATCGAAATGCGTGCTTGCGACCGGTAACTCACGGCGTTTGCGCGGAACAATCGCAAGAGCCGCCAGCGCAGCTTCTTCTTGGCGCGTCACGCCGCGGAATGCATTCTTTAAGAGTTCAATCTTCATGGGTCGCCATCCAATCTTAATTGTACGGTACGGAAGATGCAGATTCTGTGCCGATTTTTTATCACTTTAATTCAATACGTTAGGGGTCAATTGCGGCAAAATTTACCCAGTTTTGTGACAATTGAAGGGCGTGCCCGGCAAAATTCGCCGGGTGATAGGCAATAATCGCCTGCCTGTCCGTCTCGAAGACACCTTGTATCCGGCCGGTCGCCCATAAGCAGGTTTGAAGGCGTTCTCGACAATTACCATGCGCGCATATAAAATGTTGCGTGCGACAAGACGGAGAGGTCGAATGAGCGATCTGCGCAACGACGTTGATACGAATGCGATGGCATCGGAGGACGATTGGGCCGCCGAGCAAACACCCGGATTTCTGTTGTGGAACTTGGAAAATATTTGGCAGCGCGAACAGCGCCGTGCCCTGGAGCCCTATGGCATCACGCCAGTCCAATTCCTCCTGCTGTCAGGACTTGCGGCCAAATCCGCCGACCAGGAGACCGTCTCCCAAGTCGAGCTCGCGCGCCATTGCCGGACAGATCCGATGATGACGTCGCAAGTTGTCCGTGCGCTCATACGGCTCGGGTATGTCGAACGGACCCGCGACCGGCGGGATAAGCGTGCGTTTGCGGTTCGTCTCACCGCCGAAGGACGCGAAATCGGCCAACGCGCCGAACCTGATATACGCCGGGTCGACGCTCGGTTCTTCGCCCCTCTAGCGCACGACATACCGGCCTTTACCGACGCATTACGGCTCTTGGCGGGTGAACGCCCGCGCCGGCGGGTGCAAGCGACGTCCCGAAACGCCTAATTGATCGTGAGCGATCAACCGAAGAATTCGCGGAGTTCGGCAACGGCTTCCGCCAATCCGACACGGTTAATTTCGACTCCTTCCGGAAACGCGCCGCCGAGACGGGACGGCATCATCGGGTCAAGCATGACAAAGACACCGCGGTCGCCGGCACGGCGTACCAGCCGTCCATAGGCCTGTTTAAGACGGAGCCGGGTCAACATATCGTCATACGCACGCGCGCCGAACGCCTTCCGACGCGCGCGATGCAGGATCGTGGGCCGCGGCCAAGGGACCCGATCGAAAACGATAAGCCGAAGACTTGAGCCCGGCACGTCGACACCGTCACGTACCGCATCCGTGCCGAGCAAACACGCCTCTTCCTCGGCACGAAATATATCGATCAAGGTCGGCAGGTTGAGGCCATCCACATGCTGCGCGAACAACGGTAACCCCGCTTGGTCCAAAGGCTCGACCAATTTCGCATGGACCGCTCGTAAACGCGAAATGGCCGTGAAGAGCCCGAGCGCCCCGCCGCCGGACGCTAGGAAGAGTTCGCGATACGCCGCCGCGACCTGTCCGAGGTCGTCCTTCCGCACGTCGTTGACCACCAGGACCCGGGTCATCTCCGCATAGTCGAATGGTGACGGAACCGCTGCGCGAACGGCGGGCGCCGGTAAATGGTTCGCACCTGTGCGAATTTCCGCCGCGGCCCAGTCGGCTTCAGCGTCGCCGGTTCCATCGCGCAACGTCGCCGAGGTGACGACAAGGCCGTGCGCCGGTGACGCCACCTGCTCAGCGAACGGTACGGTCGGATCGAGCCAATGCCGGTGCATGCCGACATCGATGTCCCGGCCGCCAAAACGCTGCACACTGAACCAGTCGACAAACCGTTCGGGTGTTTCGCTCGCCAGGGATTCAAGCATGCTGCGCCATGCGGCGACGACATCCTCGCCCCGGTTCTGCAACGAACGAATCATCGATTCAATACGCAAGCGTGTCGGCGTTTCCAATGAATCCGCCTCATCGTCTAGGCGCGCGATCAGCGATTCCCGCAGGACCTTCAGCGGCTGTCCCAAACGGGTCAGCCCCTCGTTCAACTGCGCCGCCGCTTCCAGTAAACCCGGCACCAACTCGCCGATATCGCATTCGAGGTCATAGGGCCCATCGGTGCCGTTGGCGCGTGCATAGACCTGCCCCCGGATCGCACCGAGAAACGCTTCGGCAGCACCGCGCGGCTCACTCTCCGAAATACGCTGCCGCCACCCCTCGCCCGGTAAGGTCCCGGCGGCGCGTAAAACCTCGTCCAACGCCGCGAGGTCGTCGTCACCCGACAGAAGGTCCTCGATGCGGCGACGTAACCCTCGGGCACGCCCAGAACCGCGTGTCTCCGCCCCGCGCAACCACCGGCGCAATTCCGCGGCTTCCCGGCCGCTGAGCAAGGCCGAAAACGCGCTGTCGGCAGCATCGAAAACATGATGACCCTCGTCAAAGACGAACCGTGTCGGCCGTGCATTGCTGTCGAGGGCGCCGCGAACCGCCTGCACCATGACCAGCGCGTGATTGACTATGACAAGGTCGGCGCGCCGGGCACGCCGCACACCACGCTCGATGTAGCATTTCTGATAGTGCGAGCAGGCAGAGTAGATGCACTCACCGTGATGATCGCTGAGATCGAGCGTCCGGCGGGCGCCGAGCAAGTCGACCAGCCAAGACGGAAAGTCGCCGCCGGTCAGATCGCCGTCCCGTGTCCGGGCGGCCCAACGCGCCATCAATCCGAGGCTGATGGCATCGTTGCGATCCACCGCGACACCGCGCAGTGCCTCTTCCATATTGAGGAGGCAGAGGTAGTTTTCGCGCCCCTTGCGAACCACGACCCGTCGCGCCTTGAGCGCCGGATCCGGATAGAGCCGGTCCAATTCTTGATCGATCTGATGCTGTAGGTTCCGTGTATAGGTCGAAAGCCAAACGGGTGCCTCGTTCTTTTCCGCCCAAACGCTGGCGGGCGCGATATAACCGAGCGTCTTGCCGACGCCCGTTCCTGCTTCCGCCAAGACAAAGTTCGGTGCGCCCGCCTGGTCACGCGGCCGGAACGCTCCCGAAGTCGCAGACGCGTAGTCCGCCTGACTCGGCCTCGGTTCCGCATTGGCATCGAGCAAATGGTTGAGGCGATTCCGCGCTTCTTCCGGCTCGACCGGAATCGAGGCCGGCGGTGGTGGCGGCGCATGCTCCGACCACTCGGGCAGGCGGCGCCAAACATCCAAACCCGCCGCCGGCGAACGCGCCTTATCGGCCTCGCCTTCCTCACCAAGTGCCGCCAGGACCGAAGGCCCCCAAGCCCATCCGCCCTGCGCCATTGCCCAAGCAACCGGGCGCGCGTCTCGGTCGTCGGATTCGCCCAGTTCTCGCAACAATGCCTGTGCAAACTGTATCAACCCGATCGCCCCATCCGACGGACGATGACCCGACTCGATCCCCAGCGTTTCACCCAATCCGCGCGGCGTTGGAATACAGAAATCGAGCGGCCGCACGAAGGCGAAAAGCTCCAAGACATCGAATGCACTAAACCGCCGCAAAGCGAGCCGGCGCGCCGTCGCAGGCGCATGGCACAGAATGGGCCGGATGCCGTCATTGATACGCGCCGCCGCGTCCTTGAAAGACAATTCCGCGATCTCGCCGGTCGGATCAAGCCAAGCGGCGTCGGAAAGTCCAGTGACCAGCACCGGCGCGTCCGGCAAAATTATTCGGGGAGGGGACGTCATGTTGGCGGTATACTAACGCTTCGGAAGGGCCGCGTCTCGGTTGACGCGACGCGATGTGCAACATAGTGTCCCGGCCCTCAAAGAAAACGCAACCGAAGACGAAACGATGGCGAACGACGCACACGATCTGGCGATGCAGGCAAAGGCTTGGCCCTTCGAAGAGGCGCGCAAGGTGTTGAAACGCATCGGCGGCAAAACGCCGGAGAAGGGCTATGTGCTGTTCGAGACCGGCTACGGCCCGTCCGGCCTGCCACATATTGGCACCTTCGGCGAAGTGCTGCGGACCAGCATGGTGCGCCGCGCCTTCCAGGAAATCTCCGACGTCCCGACGCGACTGTTTGCCTTTTCCGACGATATGGACGGCTTCCGCAGCGTGCCTGACAACATCCCGCAGCAAGAGATGATGGCGGAACATCTCGGTAAGCCGTTGACGTCGGTCCCCGACCCTTTCGGTACGCACGAGAGTTTCGGGGCTCACAACAACGCACGCCTACAAGCCTTCCTCGACGATTTCGGCTTCGACTACGAGTTTGTCAGCGCGACGGATTGCTACACCTCGGGCCGGTTCGACGACGCATTGATGCAGCTACTGCGATGCTACGACGATGTGATGGGCGTTATGCTGCCGTCGCTCGGCGAAGAACGGCAGAAGACCTACAGCCCTTTCCTGCCGGTTTGCGAGAAGACCGGTAAAGTCCTCCAAGTCCCGGTATTGGAAACGAATCCGGATGCCGGAACAATCGTTTATCAGGACGAGGACGGCACGAAAGTGGAGACATCGGTCACCGGCGGTCGTTGCAAGATTCAATGGAAGCCCGATTGGGCGATGCGTTGGTATGCGCTCGGTGTCGACTACGAGATGTCGGGCAAAGATCTGATCGATTCGGTTCACTTATCGGGCCGGATTTGCCGCGCTCTCGGCGGACGGCCACCGGAGAGTTATACTTACGAGTTGTTCCTGGACGAAAACGGCGAGAAGATATCGAAGTCGCGCGGCAATGGGCTCACCATCGAAGAATGGCTCGCCTACGCACCCAACGATAGCCTTGCCCTCTTCATGTTCCAGAAGCCGCGGGCGGCAAAGCGCCTTCATTTCGACGTCATTCCCAAGACGGTCGACGAATACCTCACGTTCTTGCGCAAGTTTCCGGACGAGGACGATACGAAGCAGCTCGCCAACCCGTCCTGGCATATTCACGCCGGCTCACCGCCCGTCGAGGATGCGCCTGTTAGCTTCAGCCTGCTCTTGAATCTCGCCAGCGTCTGCAACACCGAGGACAAATCCGTTCTCTGGGGTTTCATCACCCGATACGCCCCGGAGGCCACGCCCGAGAACGATCATCTGCTGGATGAAATGGTCGGTCGTGCGATCAATTATTACCGCGATTTCGTCAAACCGCAGAAGAAATATCGCACGCCAACGTCGGAAGAGATCAAGGCCCTTGGCGATCTCCTGACGGCATTCGAGGCGCTGCCGGACGACGCCCCCGCGGAAGACATTCAGAATGAAGTTTATGCTGTCGGCAAAGCCCACGCTTACGAGAACCTGCGAGAGTGGTTTAAAGCGCTCTATGAAATTCTATTGGGTCAGGAACAAGGCCCCCGGATGGGGTCCTTCGTGGCACTCTACGGATTAGACGAGACCAACGAATTGCTTCGCCGTGCCATCAATGGTGAGAACTTGGCGGCGTAGAACGGGCCGATCAGATCGGGCGGGAACCCTGCATCTGGGTTCGATGCATCACCCGGCGACTGGCCGAGGGAAAGGCGTCGCGTCGGTGCATGATGCAACGATTGTCCCAGATCACGACGTCGCCCGCCTGCCATTCGTGATGATACGTCCGTTTGCCGATCCGGTTGATGTATTTCCAGATCGCATCCAGCAGCTCTTCGGATTCCCGAAGATTGAGACCTTCGACACATGTGTTCTGCCGTCGGCCGATATACAGCGCCTCTTGCCCTGTCTCGGGATGGGTACGAACCGCCGGATGCCAGGCCCCCGGCAACTTTTGGACGTCGAAGCAACCAAGCGCTTTGACGTGCTCTAAGGTCCGTCCCCCGCCCTCGCGCAAGTACCCGTCCAGCGTATAGACGGAATCGTGCTTAATCGCTTTGCCGGCAATCTGATCCTTCAATGCCGCGGGCAATTTCGCGTAGGCCTTGTACATGTTGAGAAAGCCGGTTTTACCCTCGCCC
This sequence comes from Rhodospirillaceae bacterium, assembly GCA_002716125.1. Taxonomy (GTDB): domain Bacteria; phylum Pseudomonadota; class Alphaproteobacteria; order UBA8366; family UBA8366; genus UBA6544. The sequence goes on along the minus strand of PAZH01000018.1, from coordinate 12,318 downwards.
TCCGGTACTTCAACGGCATAGAGACAGCTCGCCATGGGCGGCTCGTCGACATAGGCCATGTCGGTATGCCATTCCAATTCCCGCGCGCCCAAAGAGCCGATCCGCAATCCATTCTTTACAACATTCGAGATGACGAAGAGCTCCGGATAGCCGTCGACGAAGGCACGGCCGTTCTCCATGACCGGTGCATTGTCTAATTCGCCGAACCGCGTACTGAACGCCACGAAGGCGTCGGGATCGATACTTTGATTGCGAATGACGAGCACACCGTGTTCGAGCCAGGCCCGTCGGATGGTTTCGAATGTGGGTTTGTCTAGCTTGGACGACAGATCGACGCCTAAAACCTCGGCGCCAACGTCTTTCGTCAACGGAACCACTTCAAGTCCCGTTTTTTCAAGCAGTTCCTCGTCAGATAGTAAGGACAAATCCGCGCTCATCGTCCTTTCCTCGCCCCAGTATTTCTTCGCCCCGTTCAATTACATAGGCTAATATCCGGACAAAGTAAGTCACGGGTGAATTTTTTACTGAATCGGTCGTAACGGTTCCATGCGATAGGCGCCATCGCAAGCGGTCACGAATTGTGACATTTCGACCTCGCGCCAATCCGATGCATCGGAATCGAGCGGTTCAGAGAGCACCATCACCGCCGGTCCTCTCTCGTCCGCCTTCCCGTCCGGACTGCTATGCCCGATATAGAGTGTCGGCGCTCGGTCATCGCTGGCATAGCGAACGGCATAGATCGATTCGCCGTCCGTTGCGGCGGCGGTCAATCGCAAGGGGCTCGTAATCCCATGCGATTGCATGACCTCTTCCACACGCCCGACCGTGCGCCTGAAGGCGCTTAACGGTTCCTCCGTCAATCCGTCGCTTAGCAATAGGAGGAAAATCGACTCGCTGTCCGTCGTACCCAAACGCACGTTGTAGAAGGACGGGTCGATCATCGATTCCAAATCGCGCCGGACAACCTCATAGTCCCCAATCTGGCCGTTATGCATGAACATCCAACGCCCGAACGCAAAGGGATGACAATTGCTTCGCTGGATGGGGCCGAAGGTCGCCGCACGGACATGGGCAAAGAAAAGGGACGTTTTAACCTGACGGGCAATGCTGATGAGGTTCTGGTCATTCCAGGCCGGCAGGACGTCTCGAAAGACGCCGGGCTCTTCGCGTTCGCCATACCAACCAAAGCCGCACCCGTCCGCGTTTGTCGGCGTGATCGAGTATCGCGCGCTCAGACTTTGATTGATCAGCGAATTCTCAGGCTGCAGCAAGAGAACTTCGGGATAGATTGGCGGTCCGGAATAGGCAATCCAACGGCACATAACCCAAGGCTACGCCGCAGCGAACCGCCATACAATTCGAAATTCGATCCGCGACCTATCTCCGCGCGGCCGCCAGAGCTTGCGCTGTTCCTGCCAGCATCAGACGAAGATCGTTCTGGATTGTCGTCAAACGCCAGCCCTTGGCGAGGTATTCCTTCGCCATTTCGCCACTGCCCGTATGAATACACGGTATCACGCTGTGTTTCTGCGCCTTCTCGAGAATACCTTCGATGGCGGCAACCACCTTCGGGGCCCGCGCCATGGCGTCCGGGTCTTCACCCAGACTAATGGCCAAATCAGAGGGGCCGACATAGACCGCATCGAGACCCGGCGTGGACAAGATATCGTCCAGATTGTCGAGCGCTTCCTGCGTTTCGATCATCGCCAAAGTCGCGATATTCTTATTCGCCCAGACCTTGTATTCCGGTGGATTGCTGAACGGAATTCGGACGGGACCCCAACTTCGATAACCGTCCGGCGCATACCGGCACGCCCCGACAAACGCTTCGGCTTCGGCCCGATTGTTGACCATCGGGCAGACAATACCCGTCGCGCCTGCGTCCAAAAACTTCATGATCCAGACCGGATCGTTCCAAGGCACGCGGCACATCGTAATTTTACCGGTTGCCGCAACCGTTTGGATCATCGTCATCGCCTGGCCGAGATCGACCATACCGTGCTGGCAATCGATGGTGACGGTATCCCAGTCGGCCTTGGCCATCGCCTCTGCACTCACAGGCGAATTGATCGCGAGCCAAGCGTTCACGGAACTTTTCCCGTCGGCCCAGAATTTTATCAGTGAATTCGGTTCGGTCATTTTTTGCTTCCTCCGATCATAAAAAAACGGCGCACCGGAGGGGTGCGCCGTTCCACCCTTCTTTGAAAGGGAATTAGAACCGAACGACGCTGCGGATACTCTCACCCGCGTGCATCAGATCGAATGCCTTGTTGATATCCTCGAGCGGCATCGTATGGGTGATGAGATCGTCGATATTGATCTTACCTTCCATGTACCAATCGACGATCTTCGGCACGTCGGTGCGGCCGCGCGCACCGCCGAAGGCCGTCCCTTTCCAGGTGCGCCCGGTGACCAGCTGGAACGGACGGGTGGCGATCTCCGCGCCGGCCGGCGCGACGCCGATGATGATGCTTTCGCCCCATCCCTTGTGGGCGCATTCAAGCGCGGTGCGCATCACGTCGACATTGCCGATGCATTCGAAGCTGTAGTCGGCGCCGCCCTTCGTCAGATCGACAAGGTAGGGCACCAAGTCGCCTTCGACTTCGGTCGGGTTGACGAAATGGGTCATGCCGAACTTCTCGGCCATTTCCTTGCGGCCCGGATTGAGATCGACACCCACGATCATATCCGCACCGGCAATCCGTAGGCCCTGGATCACGTTAAGCCCGATCCCGCCAAGTCCGAAGACGACGCAGTTTGCGCCCGGCTCGACTTTGGCGGTGTTCATAACGGCACCCAGTCCCGTGGTCACACCGCAACCGATGTAGCAGACCTTATCGAACGGCGCGTCCTCGCGGATTTTCGCGACCGCGATTTCCGGCATCACGCTGTAATTCGCGAAAGTCGAGGTTCCCATGTAGTGGAAAACCTTGTCCTTGCCGATCGAGAACCGGCTGGTGCCGTCCGGCATGACGCCTTGTCCTTGCGTCTCCCGGATGGCCTGGCAGAGGTTTGTCTTGCCGCTGTTGCAGTACTCGCACTGACGACATTCCGGCGTGTAGAGCGGAATAACGTGATCACCTTTCTTCACGCTCGTGACGTTCTTGCCGACATCCACGACGACGCCTGCCCCTTCGTGGCCGAGGATCGCTGGGAAGATACCTTCGGGGTCCGCGCCCGAAAGCGTGAACTCGTCCGTATGGCAGATGCCGGTGGCCTTCATTTCCACCAGAACCTCGCCCTCGCGCGGGCCGTCGAGCTCCACCGTCTCGATGCTGAGCGGCTCGCCCGCCTTATGGGCAACGGCTGCGCGTGTTTGCATGATGTATCTCCCCAAAGCGCGTTTAAACTCTGTTATGCTGAAGATTCGCAAAGCAGAGGCTGTTTATCAAGGCGAAGCTGCGTTTGACCCGCTCCCAATTCCGTCCATTCTTTCTCGCATCGTACACTTCCTTCGGAGCAAAGAATGGTCACGACAGAAGACATTATCGGGACTTGGCTATTGGTCGACCGCGGAACAGATGATCCGGCGGACGCGGAAGCTTCGCTCGCGCGCTATGGAGATGATCCGCAAGGACTGCTCATTATTTCGAAGGAAGGCTGGATGAACGCCGCGATTTGTTGGGGCGGGCGACCGGGTCTGACCGGCGATCCCGCCTGGCACACCGACGCGCCGGACGCCGACCGCCTGCGCGCCTTCGATACCTACATCTCCTACGGCGGGCGCTGGACGTTGGAGAACGACACATTCACGACCGAAGTCGACTTCGCCCTCAACCCGAGCTGGGTCGGCGGCACCCAAGTCCGCGGCATGGAGACCTTACCGGACAACGGCTTGAAACTGACGCTCTCGCGCGCCTGGCCCGACGGCAAAGTCGTGAACGCCTGGGTGCGCTGGAAACGGGCGGAAGCAGCCGGTTAACGCCGGCCCATCGACATCGCCCAGTAGTGGACGGCTTTGATGCGACCGTTGTCGCGCGGTAAATAGGCGTAACCGACACCGAGTTCGCGGACATTCGGATCGAGCATCGCTTTGCGGTGTCCGGGCGATCCCTTCCAACCCTCGACCGCCTCTTTGGGCGTGGCTTGCCCCGCCGCGAGGTTCTCCAGCACCAGTCGCCACCGATAACCGGCCTGACTGGCCCGTTGGCCGACCGTGCCGCCTTCCGGCGAGACATGGGCGAAATAGTCCCGTTGCGCCATGTCGTCCGCATGGCGTTGAGCTGCGGTGTTAAGCTTGAGATCGATCTTCAACGGCACAAGGCCGTGGCCCGACCGGAAGGCGTTTACCCGTTCGAGAATTTCGGCGCGCCAATCGCCGCGGAAGACGATCGAAGGTTCGGCCAGCGCCAAAACCCAAAAATGATCGAGATTGCTCGCCGCACGGCCGGCGGAAACGCCCTGCTTCGCGGCGTATCCGAGACCGATATCCACGAACCGGGCATCCAGCAGCTGTCGGCGTGTGTCTTTCTTCGACATCCAGCCGGCAACGACGCCAAGGGGGGTTGGATGGCCGACGGCCAATTGGACGAACATCCGCCGAAAGGGATACTCGGCGCGGTCGAGGCGGGTCTCGAATTTCTTGCCATCGGGTGTCCGTGTATCGAAATAGTCGTGCCGCGCCATATCCCGCGCGTGCGCCCGGGCCTCGACCGTCAATCGCGGTTCGATCCGTACCGGCAACAAACCATGTTCGCGCCGCAGGGCGTTAATCTCCTGCAGAACCGTCACCATGGCGTCTGCCCGCGCATCTTCCGGCGCTACAATGAGCAGCCATCCGAGAAGCGGTATCAGGCAGAGCCCGCGAAACATGTCGCCGCGCCTACTCGATCACGATCTCGGGCATCGCGCGGCCCGCGGTCGAGAGTTTCGACCAAATCCGATCGGAAATGCCACGGAAGGCTTCCGCATGGTCGCTCGAAGGTTGGCTGGCGACAATCGGCTGCCCGCCATCGGACGTCGTTCGAATGTCGATGTGGAGCGGAATTTCGCCGAGGAATTCGACACCAAGCCGTTCCGCCTCTTCGCGCGCGCCGCCATGGCCGAAGATGTGCGATTCGTGACCGCAGCTGGGACATTTGAAATAACTCATATTCTCGATGATTCCCAAAACCGAAACGTCGACCTTACGGAACATGTTGAGGCCTTTGCGTGCATCGAGCAATGCGATGTCCTGCGGCGTCGAGACGATGACCGCACCCGCCAGCGGCACCTGCTGCGCCATCGTCAGTTGCGCATCGCCGGTGCCCGGCGGCATATCGACAATCATGATGTCGAGCTCGCCCCAATTCACGTCTTTCAGCATTTGCTGTAGCGCACTCATGACCATCGGACCGCGCCAGATCATCGGTGTATCCTCGGCGACCAGGAAACCCATCGACATCACCTTGATGCCGTGACCGACCATCGGCTCGAGCTTTTCGCCGTCCGGACTGTCGGGCCGGCCCGAAACACCCATCATGCGCGGCTGCGATGGGCCGTAAATGTCCGCATCGAGCATCCCGACCCGCAGACCCGCGGCCGCGAGCCCGAGCGCCAAATTGATTGCCGTCGTCGATTTACCGACCCCGCCCTTGCCGCTGGCGACGGCCACGATGTTTTTGACTCCGGGCGCCAGTGGCTGCGGCGCCTGCTGGGGACCCGCTTGCTGCGGGCCGGGCTGCTGACCCTGACCGCCACCTGGCCCGCCGCCCGAACTCGGCGCTTCCCGTTCCGCGGTGAGGACGGCGGTCACCGATAAAACACCCGATAGATTGTCGACAGCCGCTTCCGCTGCTTTGCGTAAAGGCTCGAGCTGCGGTCCCCGCTCCGGGTCGACTTCAATGGAAAATCCGACGTTGCCGTCTTTGACGACGAGACCCGAGACCATGCCGAGAGAGACGATATCCGCCCCCTTGTCCGGATCGCTCACACCCTTGAGCGCCTCAAGAACTTGCTCTTCCGTAACCGCTGCCATGCTTGAAAACTCCTTATGATTGCCAATATGGCAAACGACTGCTTACCGAGCCGGTTAAATTTGCTGCTGTGCCCCGGTACGCTGTCATATATAAAGCACGGGTCCGGTTGCCAACACCAATCGGACAAAGACACGGATGGGATTCACAAGGCGGGAAGATTTCACATGCCATGGCAATCACAAGGCGGCGGCGGCGGCGGTCCATGGGGCGGCGGCGGCGGTCAAGGTCCCTGGGGCGGTAACCGGGGCGGCGGCGGCGGCGGTTCGGGAACTCCCCCGCCCGACATCGAGGAAATGCTGCGACGCAGCCAGGATAAGGTGAAACGGTTCCTGCCGAGCGGCGGGTCCGGTAAAGGCATAGCGCTCATTGCGCTTGTGGTCATCGCCGGCTGGCTGGCGACCGGTCTTTATCGGGTGCAGGCGGACGAACAAGGCGTTGCACTGGTTTTCGGTAAGGTTTGGGACAAAACCGGGCCGGGGCTGCACTACAATGTGCCGGCCCCCATCGGCGAAGTCATCAAGCCGAAGGTCACACGNGTCAACCGCGTCGAAGTCGGTTTCCGGGGCTCGCAAGGTTCGCAGAACGTTACGCGCGAAAGCCTGATGCTGACCGGCGACGAGAATATCATCGACGTTCAGTTCGTTGTGTTCTGGCTGATCAAGGATGCGGCGAATTTTCTCTTTAACGTCCGCAATCCGGAACTGACCGTGAAAGCGGTCGCGGAAAGCGCGATGCGTGAGGTGATCGGCAAGTCGAAGTTCGAGTTCGCGCGAACCGTCGGCCGGGCAAAAATTACCGGCGAAACGCAGGCACTGATCCAACAGATTTTGGACGAATACAAAACCGGCATTCTTGTTCGAGGCATNGAAATTCAGGGCGTCGAGCCGCCGGAAGCGGTTATTGATGCGTTTAAGGACGTTGCTGCGGCCAAGCAGGATGCGAAGCGAGCCGAGAACGAGGCCACAGCATACAAAAACGAGGTCACGCAGCGCGCGATCGGTCAGGCCGCTCAAGTCGTGGCCGCAGCGGAAGCCTATAAGGAAGAGCAAATCGCCCAAGCGAGTGGTGAAACGCAACGCTTCCTNTCGGTCTATCGCGAGTACGTGCAGGACAAGGACGTCACACGACGGCGTCTTTACCTTGAGACAATGGAGCAGGTTCTCGAGGGCATGGACAAAGTCCTGGTCGAAGAAGGCAAGGGCGGCGGATCGGGCGTGGTTCCCTACCTTCCGCTTAACGAGCTTCGCAACAACCGGCCGGCGTCTGACGGCGCCGCGGATGCGGGAGAACAGAGATGAGCCGTACCAATATCATTATCGCGNTCGTCCTCGCGGTGATCGGCTTCACCGTCTTTTCCGCCGCGTTCATCATTCGGGAAGACGAACAAGCGTTGGTCTTGCAATTCGGCGATCCGAAACGCGAGGTCAAAGAACCGGGACTGCACTTTAAGATCCCGTTCATCCAAGATGCCATTTACTTCGACAAGAAAATCTTGGATTTCGATGCCGCCGCGGCAGAAGTGCCAACGCAGGACCAGAAGCAATTGGTGGTTGACGCGTTCGCGCGCTACCGGATCACCGAACCGCTCAAGTTCTACCAGACGGTCGCCTCGGAAGGTATTGCGGAGGGCCAGCTCAACAACATCATCAGCGCGAATTTGCGTGAGATTTTCGGTAAGGAAGATTTCTCCGAATTGCTCAAGCCGAAGCGCGCGGAATTGATGTTGGAGATTCGCAAACTGGTCGACGCGGGTTCGCGGCACCTGGGCTTGGAAGTCGTCGATGTCCGGATCAAGCGTGTCGATCTGCCGGAAGAGAATAAGGCGGCGATTTTCCTGAGCATNCAGACACAGCGTGAGCAGGAAGCCCGCGGAATTCGGGCGACAGGTGATAAGGTCGCGCGGGAGATTCGGGCGGGCGCCGATAAGGAACAGCGAATCATCGTCGCGGAGGCCAAAAAGAAATCGGAAATCCTTCGTGGTGAAGGGGATGCGAAAGCGACGAAGCTTTACAACGACGCCTTCGGAAATGATCGCGATTTCTTCGATTTCTACCGGTCCCTGCAAGCCATGCGGAAGGGCCTGACGGGTCAGTCGACGAGCTATGTCGGCCCGGCCCAGGGCGAATTCTTCCGCTTCTTTAAAGGCGAAGCGTCAGGTACTGGAAAATAGACGACTTCGTCACAGCGTTTGGTCTTGTTTTGGTGATAGAGGGCGTGATCTACGCCCTCTTTCCCCAAGGGATGCAAAGGATGATGACGCAAGCGCTGNAGATGCCCGCATCCACCCTACGCATCGGCGGTTTGATTGCCGCTGTCGCAGGATTTGCCGTCGTCTGGCTGATCCGATCTTAGATTTTGACCGTAGATAATGCGGAATTTCGCCCCAAATCGGTCACAATTTGACGTATAGTGGTCGAAACTTGGGAATTCTTTGGGTAATCACCGTCGCGGGATTGANATTTATCGCAGATTGGTCACATTCCGATGCAACAAGGCTGGCATTTTTGAGACGCCGGTTGCAACGGATCTTGTAAGAATATTATGGAGAACAACGGTGACGCTACTTGCTTCATCTAACAGAATCGAAAAGCGGTCCGGGCTCAACAAGTTCTTGTTCGTTCTGCCGCTGATCGCCCTCTTAGCATGGGCACCGTCCAACGCATTCGCACGCGGGACGCCCGACGGGTTCGCCGATCTGGCGGAGCGTCTGCTGCCGTCCGTCGTGACAATCGAAACTTCGCAGAAAGCGGAGAAAGGCAAACGGGGACATGGACCCCAATTCGATTTCCCGCCAGGCTCGCCCTTCCGCGACTTCTTCGAAGAATTCAATAAACGCCGTCGCGATGCGCCGCGTCGCGGTGCCGCCGTCGGCTCCNGCTTCATCATCAGCGCCGACGGGTACGTCGTGACGAACAATCACGTCATCGAGAANGCCGACGCGGTCGAAGTCGTCCTCAACGACGATCAACGGCTCGATGGTAAGGTGATCGGAAAAGACCCGAAAACAGACCTAGCTCTGATCAAGGTNGAACCGAAGAGCCCCCTTACGCCCGTCGCATGGGGCAATTCTAAGACGGCCCGCATCGGCGATTGGGTCGTGGCGATCGGTAACCCGCTCGGCCTCGGCGGGACGGTGACGGCCGGTATCATCTCGGCGCGCGGCCGAAACCTGCGCTCCGGACCTTACGATGACTACATCCAGACCGACGCACCGATCAACCGCGGCAATTCAGGCGGACCGCTGTTCGACCTCGAAGGCAACGTCATTGGCGTCAATACCGCGATCTTGTCGCCATCCGGCGGCAGCATCGGCATCGGTTTCGCGATACCGTCCTCTTTGGCAGAAGGCGTCATCCAGCAGCTGAAGGAGTTCGGCACAACAAAACGAGGCTGGCTGGGCGTACAAATCCAGACGGTCACCGACGAGATTGCCGAAAGTCTCGGTCTGAAGGAAGCGAAAGGCGCGCTGGTCGCGGGCGTCGTTGACGATAGCCCGGCCGCAGCGGCCGGCTTCAAGTCCGGCGATGTTATCTTGTCGTTTAACACCGTGGATGTGCCGCAATCCCGCAAGCTTCCCCGCATCGTCGCCGATACCGGTGTTGGCAAGGAAGTCGATGTCGAGATTTGGCGCGAAGGCAAGAAGGAGACCCTGCGGGTCACCTTGGGCGAACTTGAGAAAGTCGATGTGGCCTCTTTCACACCAGGCAACAAGGGCGCCGAAAAGGAAGGCCGTTCCGAGGCGATCGAGGAGCTCGGTCTCAAACTGGCACCTTTCAGCAAATCCTTGGCCAAGCAGTTCGAATTGGAAGAGGATTCGGAAGGCGTGGTCGTCACCGACGTCGAGAACGACAGCGGGGCCCAGGAGAAGGGCCTGCGGCCGGGGACCTTGGTCGTCGAGGTCAATCAGGAGAAGGTGTCTTCGCCGGCCGAGATTGCAGCCAAGATTGACGAGGCGCGGAAAGCCGGCCGGCGTTCGGTCCTCCTGCTGGTCGATCAAGGCGGTGACCTCCGGTTTGTCGCCTTAAGGATCAAGAAAGAAGGCTAACACTCTCGAAATCGCGTTATTGGCAAAAGGGCGGCGCCGAAATCCGGGCCGCCCTTTTGCATTCCGTCTCCATTTCGATCTTCTCTTCGAAAGCCCTAGTCATCACGTCGACAGGCGCTTAGATTTCAGCACGCATCCCAGCCAGAGAGAATTCGTTTCGCCGTGAGCACCGCCGAGCCGCAGTCCGCGTTCAAAATTGAAGGACAAGGAACCATCTACCTGGTCGGGTTCGGCCACGCATCGACCCATTGGGTCCATGCGATGATGATTTTTCTTTTCCCGTATATGAAACAGGATTTCGGACTGTCGTATACGGAAGTCGGCTTCCTGAGCATGATTATGCACATCAGCGCGCTGGCTTGTAATTTCGGCAGCGGGCCGTTGGTGGATATGTCGGGCCGCCGGATCATCTTCCTCATGCTGTCGTTGCTGGGCACCGGTGCCGCGCTCTTCTTGTTCGGTATCGCGCAGTCGTTCCTGTTCGTCTGTCTCCTGGTCGCCATGGTGGGTGCCGCGAATAATCTGTGGCATGCGCCGGGTATCGCCTTTTTATCGGAGACCTTCCCGAAGAACCGGGGATACGTTCTCGCCGTGCACGCAACAGGTGCGAACCTCGGCGATGCGGCGAGTCCGTTCGTTGCGGGATTTCTGCTGCTAATCCTCACATGGCAGGAAACCTCTATGGCGATGTCGCTGCCGGTTTTCGTAGCACTGGCGATTGTTACGTTTGCCCTTATGCCGCGGGAGAAAAAACCGCAAGCCAGCGGCGACGGCAGAGGAATGAATCTGCGGGACTACGGCCGCGGTTTGGGTACCATTTTGCGGACGCCGGCCATCCGGAACCTCACCTTGGTCATCGCCGTGCGCGGCATGGCCCAAGTCGGTGTCGTCTTGTTCGTACCGCTTTACCTAGTCGACATCATGGAATTCAGCCCGGAAGGCCAGGGTACCACGATGATGCTGATGCAGATCGGCGGCATGGTTGCGAGTATGATCGCAGGGACCATGTCGGACCGGGTCGGCCGGCGACCGGTTGTCTTCGCCGGCGTGACCGCCACAACCGTGGTCATCGTCGGGATTACCTTTATCTCGCACGATTTGCTGTTTATCGCCGGCGTCTCCGTACTCGGCTTCGTCCTCTTTGCGGTTCGTCCCGTTATGCAAGGCTGGATGATGGATTTAACGCCGCGAGAACTCGGCGGTTCCGCGACCAGCGTCATGTTTGGCGTGCAAGCGCTTTTCGGTGCCGCCGTCCCTGTTTTGGGCGGAATCGTCGCCGACACCTGGGGCTTGATCGAAGTCTTCTACATGCTCGCGGGCTTTATGCTGATTGCCAACGTGATGATGTTCACCTTACGCGGCGAGGACGCTGAAGCCCGCACCTAACGACGTTTCGACAAGACGTCCGGGTTGACCACATTCGTCGGCTCGCCGGCGGCGTAACTCACAATCTGATCGAAAATATCGCTGAACTGCAGTTCGTATTCGTCGCGGGTCACGTATCCGATATGGGGTGTGCAGACGACGTTCGGCAGCGATAGCAACGGATGATTCGGATCGCGGAGCGGCTCCNCTTCGTAGACGTCGACCGCTGCCATGCCGGGCCGNCCCGCCTTCAAGGCGGCGACCAAGGCGCCCGCTTCGATCAATGGCGCCCGGCTGGTGTTAATCAACAGGGCGTCGGGTTTCATCCGGGCAAGGTCGTCGCCCGTCACAATACCGCGCGTCGCATCCACCAGGCGCATATGCAAGGAAATCGCGTCCGCTTCCGCGAAGAAGGCTTCCTTACTCTCGGCAACATCAAGCCCGTCCGCAGCCGCCCGCGCCCGTGATTCTTCGCGGGCCCATATCAAGACCCGCATACCGAAGGTTTTCGCGTAATCCGCGACCACCTTCGCAATCCGTCCGTAGCCGTAAAGACCGAGGGTCTTTCCGCGCAAAGTGCGGCCCACACCAAGTTGCCAATTACCGGATTGCAGCGNCGCCATCTGTTGCGGGATTTCCCGCATGGCCGACATAAGCAGAGCCCAAGTTAGTTCCGCGGTGGCGTAGGACGGCGTGCCCATATGCAAATCAGACGAAACGACGATCCCGAGCTTCGTGCAGGTGTCTATGTCGATATGCGGATATACGCTGCGTTGGCTGATCAGCTTCAGGTTCGGCAATTTTTCGAGCAACGGGGTTCGGATTTTCGTCCGCTCGCGGATCAGCACCAGAACCTCTGTCTCGGCCAAGCGCGCCGCCAGAGCGTCTGTTTCCTGTAGATGATCGTTTCACACTGTCACGTCGTGACCATCGAGCTTTCGAAAACAATCA
>PAZH01000017.1 GCA_002716125.1 Rhodospirillaceae bacterium | reverse complement strand
TTCTTCGTACACCGCGCTGCGGAAGCCGTGGAGGAGGGAGACGATGATCCCCTCAGCCCCCCGCGCTTTCGCCCGCTCGATGGCGTCGAGCACGCTCGCCTCGTCGAGCGGCGTGTGCACGGAGCCGTCGGCCCGCAGTCGTTCCTTGATTCCGAAGACCCGGTCGCGGGTGATAAGCGGCTCCGGGCGGGTTGAGAACAGGCTGTAGGATTCCGGCATGCGGAGGCGCGCCACTTCCAGCACGTCGGTGAAGTTCTCGGTGGTGAAGAGCGCCATGGTGGCGCCTTTCCGCTGGATCACGGTGTTGACGCCGACCGTGGTGCCGTGGATGAAGCTCTCGACCGCGGCCGGGTCGATCCCGTAGGCCGCCTCGAGGCGCCGCATCCCCTCCATCACCTCGGCCCCCGGCTCCGCCGGCGTGGTCAGCACCTTGAGGGTGGAAAGGTCCCGCGTCTCGGTATCGAAAACGCAAAAATCGATAAACGTCCCGCCGATATCGACGCCGACACGATAAGCCATGAAACGCTCCGGGAAGCGGAAAAGAAGTCGAAAAAGGAACTAGGGCGGGGAAGGGCCGCGGGCGAGGGGGAAAGTGCGGTCAATGTCCTCATCCCGAGCGCCCTCACCCTGAGCCCTCACCCTGAGCTTGTCGAAGGGCGACGGGCGAAGGGCCCCTTATCCCCGAACCACCCAAACCGTCATTCCGGACGCCGCCCGGCGGCGATCCGGAATTTCTGCCTGAGCGACCCCAAGCGATCCCGTGCCGGCGGCAACGCTCAGGCCATAATTCCGGGTTCCCACTTCGCGGGCCCCGGAATGACGACTTAGGGTTCAGCACGTTATTGATCGTCATTCCCGCGCAGGCGGGAATCCAGTTCACGACACCCCGCCGCGGGAATCCCGCTGTCGCCTGCCCTCGCGGCGGCGGTGCCGGCCCCGAGAGAGAAGCGCTGTAGCGTGCGAATATACTTTTTCCGTGGAACAACCCCATGCACCCGGGAAATGGGGTAATAGCGTACCGCTAAACGGCCCGACAGAGCGGCGCTGTAACCTTGGCCTGCTGATTTACGATGTCAAAAAACGCGCCGGGACCATAGCACAAATTAGACAAAATGTCACTTGAGATATTCACCGCGCGTAATATCCGCCCGTAACCTCTTCCTGGAGACATCATCGGCAAAAAGCTCGAGATCGCGTATTCCACTCACATTCACCCTCGCCCGGCGGGCCGATGTCTACGCTGCGGAATGCCTTCCCTCTCTCGGGCGCCGATTTCGCGCACGCGCGCGAACACGCTTTTCGGATTGGGCAACGATGTTCGAATAGAATGGGGGCGTTCGGAAAGCTTGACCGCAATTGGCTTTAACCGAACTATTTAAGCAGCTGTGCTGACGATTATCTGAAAGTTGCTCCATGCCCCTCACCCCAACCCCGCTTTCGGACCTGCTCGGCGTTGAGATCGCCGGGGTGGATTGCCGTGTGCCACCGTCGGCGGCGGTGAAGGCCGAGATTCTCGAGGCCCTCTACACGCATCAGGTCATCGTGTTCCGGGACCAGACGCTCTCCGAAGACGAGTTGATCGCGTTTTCGGAGGCTTTCGGCGAGCTCGAGATGCATGTGAACCAGCAGGACGGGGGATATGCGCGGCCGAATTTTCATACGGTCACGAACCTGGATAAAGACGGCAACATCCTGCCGCCGCCCGAACCCGGCAAGGAATACAACGGCACCTCGGCTTGGCATTCGGACAAGTCCTATATGCCATATCCCTCCATGGCGACCTTCCTGCACGGAATCGAGGTCACGAAAGAGGGGGGCGAGACCTTGTTCGCGAGCCTGACGCATGCCTACGCGGCCCTCGACGACGAAGCGAAGGCGCGGCTTGACGGGCTCAAATGCGTGCATCATTGGGCGCAGTCGATGCGGAATTCGAAGTCGCGCCCGGCGACCGAGGAAGAGGAGCGCCTTGCACCCCCGGTCACCCATCCGCTGATCCGCACCCATCCCGGCAACGGGCGAAAGTCCCTCTATATTGGCTATCACGCGTCTCACATCGAAGGAATGGACGAGGACGAAGGGCGGGCCGAACTGTTCCGCCTGCTCGACTTCGCGACCCAGGACCGCTTCGTCTATGCGCATAAATGGCGGGTCGGCGATCTCGTCGTCTGGGACAACCCGTCCCTCGTGCACAAGTCCGCGCCCTACAAGAAGTACGAGGAGCGGCGGCACCTACACCGCACCGTGGTCCGCGGCGGGGCGACGTTTTAGGCGGAGATCGTCTCCTCCTTCGAGACGGCCGCTATCGCGGCCTCCTCAGGATGAGGCGTCTTTTCGCGCAGGAATACGTCACCAAGGGCTAATTGCGGCCTCCTCAGGATGAGGACTCTATTTCGGTGGGAAAAGTACCTGGCACTGAGCCCCTCATCCTGAGCTTGTCGAAGGACGAGGGGCGGCGGACGGTGCCGTTGGGCCGCGCTTTACTCGGCCGCGGCGGGGCTTTGTGCGTGTAGCCACCATTGGGTGGCGAGTTCGTCTGCCAGGCGGTGGAGCTCGTCTTCGCCCAAGTCGTCGAACTGGATGGCGACGCGTGGCAGCATCATGCGGACGACGTGGCCTTTCAGCGGCGCGCCCTCGTCGATCTGCAGGAAGACGTCTTCCTTCGCGTCCCAGAACTCGTCTTCTTCGGTATAGCCGTCGGTGATCCGCATTAAGGCGCCGCCCATCGACATGTCTTCGATGGTGGCCGCGTGGCTGATCCGGTCGGAAGAGATCCAGGACGGTTGGTGTGTCCGGACCCGTTGGTGCTGGCGATGTTCCTTCATGTTGACCCGCTCCTGATTGATCAGAGCCGGCCGCATCGCCCGCTTGCGGCCTCATTCCTTCCCCTCCACGGGTCTAGGGTTAACAAATTCTTAATGTCCGGACAAGAGGGGTTGGTGCGTTTCCGGGGGCTGTTTGCGCGTTTGGCCGCGCGATCGCGCTAGACCGGCTTGTCGCCGTTCACCGTGACCCTGTGCATCAGACGGTGCGATCCGCCGTAGTCGGCGATGGCGTAATGCTGGGTGCAGCGGTTGTCCCAAAACGCAACGGAGTTCTTTTCCCAATGGAAGCGGCAGGTGAACTCAGGCGTTTGCAGGTGATCGAAGAGATAGTCGAGGATGGCGCGGGATTCCTTGCGGGTGACGCCGCGCAGCCGCTCGGTGAAGATCGAATTGACATAGAGTGCCTTGCGCCCCGTCTCGGGGTGGGTGCGGACGACGGGATGCTCGGACGAGGGGATCGTGTGCTTCTCCTCTTTCACCGCGCCAGCGCGGCCGTCGCCTTTCTCGAAGGTCTTCTCGAACTGGGCGAACCCGGCATTGTGAACCGCGGTCATGCCCTCGAGATAACGCTTCATCGAGGGAGAGAGCGCTTCGTAGGCGGCGTACATGTCGGCCCACAGCGTGTCGCCGCCCCGGTTCGGCACCTCGCGCGCCAGCAGGATCGAGCCGAGCGGCGGTTCCGTGTCGAAGGTCACATCGCTATGCCAGGCGTTGGCGGCGGTCCGCTTGCCTTCCATGCTCTCGAGGACCAGGACTTCCGGATGATCTTCCAGATGTGGGACCAGCGGGTGTACCTGCAAGGTGCCGAACTGGCGGGCAAAGGCGACGTGTTCGGCCGGTGTCACGTCCTGGCCGCGGAAGAAGATGACCTGGTTCTCGATCAGCGCGTCGTGCACTTCTTGGAAGAGCTGGTTGCCGAGCGGCTGAGACATATCGACCCCGGAAATCTCGGCCCCGATCGTGCCGCCCAAGGGTTTCACTTCGATTAAGTCGTAGCTACGCATCGGTCTTCCTTTCTTACGCCGTCTCCTGCGCTTCGATCCCGAGCTCTTCCATCATGGCGTCGCGCATTTTGAATTTCTGCGGCTTGCCCGTGACGGTCATCGGCAACGCGTCCTTGAAACGAATATAGCGCGGTACTTTGTAATGGGCGATCTGGCCGCGGCAGAAACTTGTGATGTCTTCTTCTGTCGCGGTCTCGCCGCTCGCCAAAACGATCCAGGCGCAGACCTCTTCGCCCATGCGCGTGTCCGGTACGCCGAAGACCTGCACCTCCTGCACCGCCGGGTGGCGGAAGAGGTAGTTCTCGACCTCTGCCGGATAGACGTTCTCGCCGCCGCGCACGACCATATCCTTCACGCGGCCGGTGATGTTGCCGTAGCCCTCCGCGTCGATCACGGCGAGGTCGCCCGAATGCATCCAGCCGTCCGCATCGATGGACTCGGCGGTGCGTTCCGGCTCGTCCCAATAGCCGATCATGACCGAATAGCCCCGCGTACAGAGCTCGCCTTGCGTGCCCGGCGGTACGGTCTCGCCGTTCTCGTCGACGATCTTGCATTCGACATGCGGGTGCACGCGGCCGACGGTCGAGACACGGCGTTCCAAGGGGTCGCTATCGGAAGTCTGGAACGAGACCGGGCTCGTCTCGGTCATGCCGTAGGCGATGGTGATGTCGGAGAGGTTCATCTCCGAGACGCATTGCTTCATGACCTCGATCGGGCAAGGGGCGCCCGCCATGATGCCGGTGCGGAGTGCGGAGAAATCGAAACTCTTGAATTCGGGGTGCTGCAGCATGCCGACGAACATGGTCGGCACGCCGTAGACCGAGGTGCATTTCTCGTCCGAGATCGCCTTGAGGCACGAGTCCGGATCGAAGCCTTCGGACGGGAAGACCATGGTGGAGCCGGTGGCGACGCAGCCGAGGCTGCCCATGACCATCCCGAAACAGTGATAAAGCGGCACCGGGATACAGAGCCGGTCGTCTTCGTTGAGGTTCTGCGCACCGACCACAAAGCGGCCGTTATTGACGATATTGATGTGACTGAGCGTTGCGCCCTTCGGTGCCCCGGTCGTGCCGGACGTGAACTGGATGTTGATCGCCTCATCCGGCGTCAGGGTCGCGGAAATCGTGTCCAGCGCGGCGGCGTCGCCGTCCCGCCCGCTGTCGACCACAGCGTCGAAGTTCAGCATGCCGGGCGTGGCATCGGCCCCGGCACGGATCACGGTCTTGAGGCTCGGCAGCTTCGCGGCGGACAGCGCCCCCGGCGCGCAATCGGCCAATTCCGGGGCCAGTTCCTGCAGCATGCCGAGATAGTCGCTCGTCTTGAAATGGGACGCGGTGACGAGGGCGGCGCAGCCGACCTTATTCAAAACGTATTCGACTTCGCTCACACGGTATGCCGGATTGATCGTCACTAAGATAATGCCGACCCGCGCGGTGGCGAACTGCGTCAGCAGCCATTCGTAGCGGTTCGGCGACCAAATACCGACCCGGTCGCCCTTCTCGAGGCCGAGCTTCAGAAAGCCGTGCGCCAGCGCGTCGACCTCCCGCTCGAGCTCGGCCCAGGTCCAACGCACGTCCTGTTCCGGGAAGACGGCCGCCTCGCGGTCGGCGAATTTTCCAGCCGTGTTCTTGAAGACGTCGGGGATCGTGCGCCGCCAGAGTTCGGGGCCGGTCGAGCCCACGACATGGGCGACGCCGCCTTGCGGCAATTGATTGTCTTCGAATGCGGGCGCGTTCATCAGCCTGCTCCTATCGCGCAAAAATTTTTGAGAGTTTAGCGGGTCGCACAAGATCGACAAATGAGATTTCCGTGTTCGATCGCCGGACGTCCTGTTAGACAGACCTTGTCGTCAACGGGAGAAGTATTCATGACAAGCGACGCGACACCGGCGCTGCAGTGGGGACACATCAATGTCAACGTGAGCGATCTGGACCGATCGATCGCTTTTTATGAGACCTTGGGATTCGAGGTGTATCGGCCGGCGATCCCGTATCTGAATTTGGAGATGGCCGGGACGGGCAACACGATGGCGGCGGGCGCGACGCGGGCGCTAGGCGTGCCGTCTTCCTTCCGGAGCCGGGGATGCGTCATGCAGCTGGGCCGTGGGTTCCCGAAACTGGATTTGATCGAAGTTGCCGACGGGGAGCCGCGGACGCCGCTCTCGAATGCCGATCACGGTCTCGTCCGCATTTGCTTGTCGACAAACGATTTGGATGCGGTCTACGCGGACCTCTCGGCAAAGGGCGTGGAATTCTTGACGCCGCCCGAGGCGATGCAGGACGCGATGGCGAAGGTCGCGGTTTGTCGGGATCCGGACGGGACGCTGATTGAATTGATTCATACGGACCCGGACCGGTGGCCCGCCTTGCCGCTCAGTGCGGGCGGTCGCGGATAGGCGGCGCGGGAAACGCGAGCCATCCTTCGAGATGCGCGACAGGTCGCGCGCCTCAGGATGAGGACGAATTTTGTTTTAATAAGTACCTTACCCTGAGGAGGCGCGCGAGCGCCGTCTCGAAGGGCGTCTTACTTCCAGATCGACTTGCCGCTGCCGGGGAGGCCGAGGGTGCTCCACATCTCGTCGACCTTGGATATCACCTCGTCGGACATTCGGATTTCGGTGCCCCATTCGCGCTTGGTCTCGGGCGGCCATTTGTTGGTGGCGTCGAGGCCGATCTTCGAGCCGAGCCCGTCTTCGGGGCTGGCGAAATCGAGATAATCGATCGGTGTGCCTTCGATGACGGTGATGTCGCGGGCCGGGTCCATGCGGGTCGAGATCGCCCACATCACATCCTTCCAGTCACGGGCGTCGATCTCCGCGTCGACCACGATCACCCATTTCGTATAGGTGAACTGACGGAGGTAGGACCACACGCCCATCATGATCCGTTTGGCATGACCGGGATATGCCTTCTTGATGGAGACGACGGCGATCCGGTAGGAGCAGCCTTCGGGCGGTAGCCAGAAATCGACGATCTCGGGGAACTGCTGCTGGAAGAGCGGAATGAACACCTCGTTGAGCGCCTCGCCGAGGATGGCCGGCTTGTCCGGCGGGCGGCCGGTATATGTGGAGAGATAGATCGGATTGCGCCGCATCGTGATGGCGCTGATCCGGAAGACGGGGAATGGTTCGACCGCGTTGTAATAGCCCGTGTGATCGCCGTAAGGACCCTCGGCCCCGTGCTCGTCGAGCATCACATGGCCTTCCAGCACGATCTCTGCCTGAGCTGGCACTTTCAGCGGGACGGTCTTGCAGTCGACGAGATCGAGTTTCTTGCCGCGCAGCAAGCCGGCGAATTGATATTCTGAAAGCGTGTCCGGGACCGGCGTCACGGCCGCCAAGATACTGCCCGGATCGGCGCCGATGACGACGGCGGCAGGCAGCGGTTCTGGCTTCTCGTCCTTCCAGCGGGCGTAGTGCTGGGCGCCGCCCCGGTGCTTCAGCCAGCGCATCAGGGTCGTATCGCGGCCGGTTACCTGCATGCGGTAGATGCCGAGGTTGAAGGCGTCCGCCTTGTTGCCGTCCGGATTGGGGCCTTGGGTGACCACGAGCGGCCAGGTGATGAGCGGGGCCGGCTCACCCGGCCAGCAGGACTGGATCGGGAGGGCCGAGAGATCAATCTCATCGCCGGTCAGCACGACCTCTTGGCAGGGTGCGCTCGACACCGTCTTCGGCTTCATCGCCATGACGGTCTTGAGCAGCGGCAGGTGCGAAAGCGCCTCGCGAAAACCGCCGGGCGGCTCGGGCTGGCGGAGGAACGCGAGAGTCTCGCCGACCTCGCGCAATTGCGCCGGTTCGCGGTCCATGCCCCAGGCGACTCGCTCGACCGTGCCGAAGAGATTGGTCAGGACCGGCATGTCATAGGGTGTGCCGTCCGGGCGCACGGCGTTTTCGAACAGCAGGGCGGGGCCCCCTTCGGCCAGGACGCGGGTCTGGATCTCCGTCATCTCCAGGTCGGGCGAGACCGGTTGCGTGACGCGCACAAGGCGGCCGTCCCGTTCGAGGCGTTCGATGAAATCGCGTAGTGACTCGTAAGACATGGCCGCGATCCTAGCGACCGCGCCTTTTTTGGCAATCCCGCAGGACTAGATCGGCGCCGGGTCGCAGAAACGGCGGATGACGTTCTCGGAGATACGCGAGACGTTATTGTCGTAGTCGTTGTGCGAGAGGGCCGCCGCCCAGGCGATGGAACTGGTCGAGAAGACCGCCCCGCCCTTCGGCGTCTCGTAGAACACCATGTCGCTGCGCACCATCGGGCTCGTCTCGCCGGTGTTGGCGGAATGGGTGTGCGTCAGCTCTTCCTTGACCCAGTGATACGCGTGCGTGAAATCGGTGGCTGTGGCGACGGTCAGCGCGTGCGGCGGTGTGCCGAGGGCAGTGTCGGCGCGGTCGACTTCCCAGCCGGCGGCCCCGCCGCCGAGGACGCCGAAATCGCCGATCTTCTCGTCGTCGCCAATGCCGTCGAAGATGAAGGCCGCGCGGGGGTCGTGGCTCGCCTCAGTGCGCTCGTAAGGGCAGGAATAGTCGAAGCCTTGTGCCGCCATGCCGGTGCCGGCGACCGATTGCGGCGCCCGGCCCATGCGCCGCCACATGCCGCCGAGCTCGCCGGTGAAGCTGTGATAGTACTCGCCGCCATCCGCTAGCCAGGAACGGATACCGTCTTCGGCCCGGCGCATCTCGAGGACGCCCGGCAGGTCCGGATGATAGGAGACCCGCCAATAGAACCCGTTGCCGCCGAAATAGATGAAGCGACCGCCTTCGTTCTTGAAGGTTTCGTAAGCCTCTTGCATGCGAAGCGAGGGGTATTCCGGGTGCGTCCCGGTCATCACGCATTTATAGGGACGCAGCAGTTCATAGCCGTGCGCGTCGAGGTCGTCTTCCGTGATGACGTCGTAGTCGATGCCTTTGGCCTCCAGCCAATCGGTGATGTGGGTGTCGGCGGCGAACTGCCAGAGCTTCTCCTTCGGCTGCATGTTGAGGATCGGGCGAAGGCGCGAGGTATAGCAGACGCCGGAGCCGTCGGCGTGTTCGTCGTAAAGGGAGCAGCCGAGCTCGGGGTGTTCGTGCAGGTAAAGCGCCGAAGGGTCGAGGGCCGCCCAATACCCGGTGACGTTCTCGCGCTCGCGCCATTCGACTTCGCTGTGCCGGTCCGCATAAGCCCAATAACTTGCTGTCGGCAGGAGGAGGGCGAGCGGGGCGGTGGCGGTGCCGAGCGGCGGCCGGACCACGAAAGGACAATAATCCTCGTGATCGCCGCGGGTCATCTTGGCGCAATAGATACCGCTTTTCAGGTCGCGCGGCACCTCGAAGGCGAAGTCCGTCGCCCAGCCGCAATCGTAGAGATCGTCGTCGTGGAAATGGATCGCCCCGTAGTGTTCCGGCTTCCGGGCCCAGTTGTACTCCGTGCCGTCCCAGTTCCAGCCTTTCATGGCACGGGTCGGCAGGTTGACGGTCGCGCCGTCGTGGCCGTTACCGGAGACGTCGACGATGCGGGTTCCGGACATCTCTTGGCTGAAGTCCCAGCGCGCAACGAGTGCGTCCGAAAGGTCGGCCGGAACCGCGTGCGCCATGACGGCATCGCGCGCGCCCGTCGAGAGCGCGCGGTTGCCGACAACCGGGCTGTCGATCTTGCCGTTATAACGGCCGCCGTCGCCCGCCCAGGCCGCGATCCGCAGGCCGGGTCCGCGCACCGGCGAGAGGTCGACCCCGGAGGCGCCGCTCGCCGTCGTGTCGCCGTGGGGCAGTTGGACCAAAGGCCGCTGTCCGATCCAGGCTTGGCGCGTTGCGCCGTCGAAACTGGCGGTCAGCAGGTACCACTGGCGTTCGAGGAGCGGCACGCCGGTGCCGAGGATGAAATTGTCCTTGCCGTCGCCCAAATAGAGCGCCGCGCCGCCCTCTTCGTCGATAACGAGGGCGAAGCCGTGTTTCGCATCCTCGTCCCAGTTCGCGAGGATTGCCTGTTCGCCTTTGCCGGGCGTTGTCGGCCAGACATAGGCCTGGAGGGTAAAGCTTTCGAGCTCGAAGGCGTCCGGCTGCCCGACGTCGATGTAGGACCCGACATCGATGGTTTGCGCCCGCGCCGGGTAGTCGCCGGTAACGGCGCTCTCGACTGGTGTCTCGTGGAAGGCCGGACCTTCCGGCGTCCCGTCGCCGCAACGCAGGCGCACGATCTCGGCGTGATAGGGGGCGTCCCCCTCGGCGCTCACCTTGAATTCGACCCGCCCGCCCGGCTCGGTGCTGAAGACGTCGCTGTAGGACAGGATCGGCCGGTCGGAGGCATTGAGCGTAAGGTCACCCTCGCCCGGTCGCGGGATGACCGGATCGTCGACGCCGTCGAGGACCAGCCGCTCGTCGGTATTCGCCTCCCACCGCGCCTTGAACAGCGCCCAATAGGCGCTGGGCAGGTCCGGAAAGCCGTGGTCGCGAAAGATTTCCAGCGCATGCGCCTTCGGCCCGGTCGTATGCGCCAGGAACCACGGATCGCCGCGGCGCGGTTGCACCAAGAGATAGCGGCTCTCGATCCGCTCCCACCGCAACAGCTTGACGAGTTTCTGCAAGTCGGGACTGTGTCGCCCGATCGGGTTGTCGCGAAATTCACGGCAGAGATCGAGGCGGGTCGGGTCGACGGCATGCATTCACGGTTTCCTTTGAGTCATTGCCAAGGAAGTCTGTCATCCTTCGAGACGCTTGCTGGCGCAATCTCTTCAGGATGAGGATGTGCCCAGGGAAGCGCAAAGAAAGATTCCTCACCCTGAGGAGGCGCGCAAGCGCCGTCTCGAAGGGGCCGCTTAAAGCGCGTTGTAGCCGCCGTCGACGAGAAGGTCGTCGCCCGTCATGAAGGAGGATTCATCGGACGCCAGGAACAGGGCGGCGTTGGCGATCTCCGTCGGCAGGCCAACGCGGCCCATCAGGGTCAGCGATCCGGATTCTTGCTGGGCCGCCTCTTCGCTGCCGGAGCGCTCGAAGATGCGCTCGGTGCCGATGGGGCCGGGAGAAAGCGAGTTCACCCGGATGTTGTCGCCGACATGGTCGGCCGCCATGCAACGGGCGAGCTGAATGAGACCGCCTTTGACGGAGCAATAGTCGCTCCGCATTGGTTTGCCCACACTGCCGAGCTGCGAAGCGACATGGATGATCGAGCCGCCGCCGGCATCCCGCATCGCCGGGATGGCGAATTTGCTCATGAGCATCGGTCCCGTCAGGTTGACGTCGATGGCGCGGCGCCACTCGGCTATATCGACGTCCTCGACCGTCACCTTGCCGATGAAATAGGCGGCGTTGTTCATCAACACGTTGAGCTTGCCGAACTCGTCGAGGGCGCGTTTCACGGTGGCCTCGCAGGATGCCGCGTCGGAGACGTCGCATGCCTGGCCGACGACGTTGCCGCCCGCCTCGCGAATCTCGGCGGCGGTCTTCTCGATGCCGTCGCCGTCGATATCGGCGATCACAAGGGACGCGCCCTCGGCGCTGAACCGCTCGGCGGTCGCCCGCCCGATGCCGCGCACCGCCCCCGTGATGATCCCAACCTTGCCCTCAAGTCGTCCCATTGATTTCTTCCTTATCAGCATAGGCCGCTTTATGGGCGGCGATCTGTTCGTCGTAGCCTTCGCGGTAGCGGCGATAGGCGGCCTCGTGGTTTTTTGCGTTCGTCGTCGCGTCCAATTCGCGCGGGTCCGGTTCGATCTCAAAGTGGCCGTAACGGTCTTCGCCGCGCGCGTGGCTTGCGCCCATCCGGTAGCTGCCGACATGACGGACATGCGCCGGGATGTAGCTGATCCCGAAACCGATGCGGCGGTCTTGGGACCGGTTCGGCTCGGAGCTGTGGATCACCAGCGTGTGGTGGAACGAGAACTCGCCGGCTTTTAGCGGGGCGGCGGCGACATTGGTGTCGTCGAAAGGTTCGGCGATGGTTTGGCTGCCGTGATTGACGCTGCCGGCAACCGTTTGCGGCGCATGATAGAGCTGGCCGAAACCAGAGCTGCCGACGACGAAATTCATGCAACCGGATTCCGCCGAAGCCTCGGACAGCGCGATCCACGCCGTCACGTGTTCATAGGGCTGCATGCCGAAATAGGTGGCGTCCTGATGCCAGGCGGTGATCTGGTCCGTGCCCGGGTTCTTGATGAAAAAGGTGGCGTTGAAGATCAGAATGTCCGGGCCGATCAAATCCTCGACCGCGTCGAGGACGCGCGGAATGCGGACGAGATCGGCCGCCCATTCTTCACGCACATGAAGCTTGCGATATTGCCAAGGTTCGAGCGGCGCACCCCCTTGTGTTCGCTCGTAGTTTTCGAGGCAGTCGCGATAGTGGCGCGTCTCCGCCTTGGTCAACGCCGGGAAAGGCGCGAGAAAATTCTCGCGTTTGTATTGTGCAATCTGTGCGTCGGTCAGAACGTTCGGCATAAGTCGTCTCCGAATTAACCTCTAGAGCGAATATGCGCTTGTTCCAGCGCTCGTCACTTTGCGTTCGTGGATTCCTTTCGGCAGGCGTATGCCATCATGACCGTCGCGACGACCACATAGACCGACCCGACCATCGCCATGGTCTCGAGCGGCACGGCCGCATCGAGGCCAAGCCCGAGGACGGATGGGGCCAGGGCCGAGCTGAACGCGGTGATCGTCGCCGCGAAGCCGCGAATGCTGCCGATATGCTGGGTACCGTAGACGTCCGCCAAGAGCAGGGGAACACACGTAACCATCAGGCCCGAGCTGACGCCGAACAGACCGAGATACACCCAGGCCCAGATGTAATGGTCGAAGAATGCCACGACGAGGACACCTGCCGCGAGCGGCAGGATGCCGAAGGGCATGAGCCGCGCGGCGCCGACCCGGTCCGCCAAGCGGCCCGCGAACATGGAGAATACGACCGTCATGATGGCGAAAATCGCGTAACCGCCCGTCACCCATTTGTGCGACCAGCCTTTCATATCCGCGATGGTCAGCTGATGGAGGTTCATCGCGGTCTCGAGGAACGCGGGTGCCATCAAGGCCGGCAGCATCATGAAAAAGAAAGGGTCGCGTAGCATGTCACCGAGCCGGCGGTCACCGGATGAGCCGGTCGCGGCCGATGGCGTTGCACTGCCGTCTTTGCTCTCTCGTGGTAGCAGCCAGAGGATCGCCGGAACCATCATGAGGCCCGCGATGCCGCAGAGCATGTATGAAGACTGCCAGCCGATGGCGGCGATCACCGTCACGGCCAGGACCGGTAGGAAGGCGCGCCCCGCTGGAAATCCGAGGATTGCGACGGCGACGGCTTTGCCGCGGTCGCGGTCGAAGAATTTGACCATGCCGGTCACGGCGGTGTGCTGGCAGAGACCTTGGCCGAACTGGCGGAGCAGAAAGATTATGGCGATCAGCGCCCAGGCCGCCGGCGTCAGTGCCAGCGCGAAACACGCGATGGCCATGCCGATGGCGACGATGACGGCGTAGGTGCGCACCGAGGTTCGGTCGATGAGGCGGCCTGTGAACGGCAGGAGGGCGGCGGAACAGAGCGTGCCCGCCATATAAATGGCACCCCATTCCGTATGGCTTAGCCCGAATTCCGCTTGAATGCTCGGGCTGAAAACGCCGACGAAATAGGTCTGCCCGAAGCTCGAGCCAAACGCCATCAGGAACCCGAAGGCCAGGACCCGCGGATGGGCGAGGATAAAGGAGAAGTAGCCGGTTTCTCGTCGTTCGCTCATGCCGACCAGCGCCGTCCGCCGAGCACCATGAGCAGGCTCGAGACGATGAAATAAGCGATAGCGACCAAGGTCATGGCCGCGACCGACACGTCGAGATCGAGCGCCAAACCCAAGGCCGGTGGACCAAGGGCCGAGCCAAAGACGCTCAAGGTGGCAACGAAGCTGCGGATCGCGCCGATGAACCGTGTACCGTAGACCTCGGACAAGAGGACCGGAATAAGCGTCGCCTTGATGCCGGAACCCATGCCGTAAAGAGCCAAGAAGACCCAGGCCCAGGCGGCATGATCCATGAAACCCAATAGGAATGTGCCGACGATGTAGGGGATGAGGGAAAGGATGAAGAGCCGGAGCGCACCGAGCCGGTCGACCAATGCACCCATCCACATCGACGCGCCGATCGTGGCCGCCGCGTAAATTGCGTAACCGGATGTCACCCATTCCGCGGACCAGGATTTAAGCGAGGCGATTGAGAGGAGGTGAAAGCTGACGGCCGTGTCGAAAAACGACGGTGCCAGAATAGCCGGTAAGAAAAAGTAGAAACCTGGGTCGCGCAGCACGTCGCCAAGCGATCGGTCGATGGGTGTGCGGCGGGCGGCCGTGCGGCCGCTTTCCGTGTCGTCGTTCCCTTCGGGCGGTTCTTCGCTGTCGCCCACACCATTCAAGAGCCAGATCACGGCTGGCAAGAGAAGCACCAATGCGAGGACAGCGCACACGACATAGGTTTCGCGCCAACCGATGGCGGCGATGGACGCGACCGCGGCCACGGGCAGGAGCGCGCGGCCCATCGGGAAACCGAGTGTGGCTAGTGCGACGGCCTTTCCCCGGCTGTGCCGAAAGTACTTCACCATTCCCGTGACGGACGTATGGCTTGCTAAGCCCTGACCGGCCTGTCGGAGGCAATAGACCGCCGGGATCAGAAACCAGGCCGCTGGCGTGAAGGCGGTGGCGAGGCAAGCGACCGCCAGGAAAGCACAGACGATCGCGGCATAGGTGCGCAGCGGTGTATGATCGATCCACCGGCCAGTATAGGTGAGCGTCGCCGCGGACAGCAACGTGCCGGCCATATAGATCGTGCCCCACTCGCTGTGGCTCAAACCGAACTCGGCCTCGATGCTGGGCGAGAATATGCCGATGAAAAAGGTCTGACCGAAACTCGAGCCGAGCGCCATCAGGAAGCCAAAGGCAAGGATGCGGCGATTGGCGAGCGCGAATTTTATATAGCCGGGCTGGGAAGCGGTTTGCATGTGAGAAGGGTTTAGCACAGGCTCGGCGGCGAAACAGGCCCGGTTCTTGGTGGGCCGTACGGCATCGGGCTCTATGTATCCTTGTCGGACAAGCTGACGAAAAGGAGAGCCCGATGAGCGCCATCGCATTCGACATCCCGGAAGACATACGCGCGATGCGGGATGGGTTGCGCGCTTTCGCCGAGGCGGAAGTGTTGCCGCGGCACGAGGCGAACCGCGATCTGTTCGAGGATCAGCGCCGGCTCTACAACGAAGACGGCCGGTTCTCGGACGAGCTGCTGCAGCTCATCGGTGAAGTACGCCGCGCCGCGTCGAAGGCGGGTTATTATCAAATGTGCGTGCCGGAGCATCTCGGCGGCGGCGGGATGGGGCATCTGGCCTATTTCGTCGGCTGGGAGGAACTCTTCCGTGTCTGCGGTCCGCAGAACTGGCTGATGCTCTATGCGGTCAGTCACTGGGCGTTCGGTCCGAGCCGGATGCTGGAGAAGGTCACGGAGGAGGCGCGGGCGGAAATGCTGGCGCCGATGATGGCCGGGGAGAAATCCATGTGCTTCGGCCTCTCGGAGCCGGGCGCCGGCTCGGACGCGTCGCAGATCAAGACACGGGCGGTGCCGGACGGGAATGGATGGCGGATCAGTGGGCGCAAGATTTGGACGTCGAACTCCCCAGTGGCGGATTACTGTGTGGTCTTTGCGGTGACGGATCCGGACACACGGGGCGGGATTTCGGCTTTCCTGGTGCCGACGGATTCGCCCGGCTTCCAAGTACAGCGGATCGTGAAGCTATTCGGCCATATCGGCGGCGACGAAGGCGAGTTGCTGTTAGAGGACATCCGGGTCGAGCCGTGGCAATTGGTCGGCGAACTGCACCAAGGGTTCGCCGCGGCGCTTTACGGTGTCTCGCTCGGCCGAATTTACAATTCCGCGCGCGCCGTCGGTTACGGCCGCTGGGCGCTTGAACAGGCGCTGGAGTATGCCGGCATCCGGGAAGCGTTCGGGAAAACGATTTCGGAGTATCAGGGTGTCACTTTCCCGTTGGCGGAAAGCGCGACCGAGCTCCACGCCGCTCATCTGATGGCACTGAACTCCGCGACGCTCTTAGATCGCGGCGAAGCGGCGGTGAAAGAGTTGTCGATGACCAAAGCTTATGCGGTGCAGGTCGGCTACAAGGCGGTCGACCGCGCCATGCAGACCCACGGGGCCATGGGCTTTGCCAACGAGCTCGGGCTCTATCACGCGTGGCACGCGCTCCGGATCGTCAATGTCGCCGACGGGACAAACGAAATCCTCAACCGCACGATCGCGCAGCGCCTTTTAAAGGGCGACCGCGATTTGTAGGGGTTTATCGCTCTCCCCAATCTTCCCTTTTATGGAGGAAGGCCGGCGGACTCCTAAAACGGGATCCAGGAATGCTCTTTTCCGTAATGTAGATAGCCCACATTCGCCCCGGCCCGGAGTCCGACGCCGGTGCGCATGGGTGCCAGAATAACGTCGCCCGCTTGCTGATAATTCACGCCGACGCCCGCCACGAAATAGAAACTGCCGCTGACGCCGGGGTAGCGCTTAAAGATGTCGTCCGGACTCTTGATATTATAGACGAGCGTCATCGATTTCGCTGCGTTGCCCCCGAAATCGAAACCGACCGACGGTCCCTGCCAATAGACTTTGCGTTTGCCGGCGTTTTTCACGCTAAGTTCGCCGTTTCCGTAGCGGAGGCCAACGATGAAGGCCCCGCCGACTTCCTCGCCGAGGATATAGCCGTTGGGCTCGCCCAGGTCGCTGAAGACTTTTTGCACAGCCTTGGCGAGGCCGCCGGTTGTTTCGCCGAAGAACCCGCGGGCGGCGTTGAGGATTTCGTTCTCGGTGTAAAAGTCGCTGTCTGCTTTCGCCGGAGCGGTGACGAGAACCAGCGCGGCCAGTGCAACCGCGAGATGGGACAATCTTTTCATTGTGTATTCTCTCATCGGACGTTTCCTTTCCAGCATTATGGCAGATCGTGAGCCAAACCGTTATAGAAGAAAATATGCAGAGCAAATCAGCGATTAAAATCGTCGAATGTCACGCCGAAGGCGAGGTCGGCGATGTCATTGTCGGCGGTGTCGCACCACCGCCGGGCGACACGGTTTGGGCGCAGTCCCGCTTTATCGCCGAAGACGACACCTTGCGGAATTTCGTCCTGAACGAACCGCGCGGTGGCGTTTTTCGTCACGTCAATTTACTGGTTCCGCCGAAGGATCCCGCCGCGGATGCGGCGTTCATCATCATGGAGCCGGCGGACACGCCGCCGATGTCGGGCTCGAATTCGATCTGCGTGTCGAATGTTCTTCTGGAGACGGGAATCGTTCCGATGATGGAACCCGAAACCCGGCTGACCTTGGAGGCACCCGGCGGCCTGGTTCACGTCACCGCCGCGTGCGAAGACGGCAAGGTCCGCTCAATCCGTGTCCAAAACCTGCCGTCATTCGCGGACAAGCTGGCCGCGCCGCTCGAAGTGGATGGAATTGGCACTTTAACTGTCGATACCGCCTTCGGCGGCGATAGTTTCGTGTTGGTCGACGCGGCGGCGCTTGGGTTTTCGTTGTCGCCCGACGAGGCGCGGGACATCGCGGTGACAGGCACCAAGATCACGGCGGCGGCAAACGAACAGCTCGGGTTTGCGCATCCCGTTTTGCGTGACTGGAAGCATATCTCGTTCTGCGAGGTGACGGCACCGGTCGAAGAGCGGGACGGCGTGAAACATGGACGGAACGCGGTCGCGATCCGCCCGGGCAAGATCGACCGTTCGCCCTGCGGCACCGGCTGCAGCGCCCGTATGGCGGTGCTTCATGCAAAGGGCGAGCTCGCGGTCGGGGAGCGGTTCGTGGGGGAATCCCTCATCGATTCGACCTTCGACTGTCGTATCGAGAAATTGGTCGATGTCGGCGGTATGCCTGGTGTGGTGCCGTCGCTCGCCGGGCGCGCATGGATCGCCGGCATGCGCACGCTCATGCTCGACCCGGACGACCCTTGGCCGGAAGGTTATCGTCTGTCCGATACGTGGCCGAACTTAGGATGAGAGAGTTCTCGAATTTTCACGGCGTTGCGCTATCCTCGCTAAGAGGGGTTTAAGGAGATTTGGATGGTATTCCCGCTGACAGAAGAACAAGAAATGATCCGCGAAAACGTGCTGCGTATTTGTGCGGATTTCGGGGACGATTATTGGCTGGCGCGGGATGAAGACGGTGAGTTCCCGGAGGACTTTTGCCGGGCCCTGGCGGACGCGGGTTATTTGGGGATCGCGATGCCGGAAGAGTTCGGCGGCAGCGGGCTCGGGATTACCGAGGCGGCGGTCATGGTGCAGGCGATATCGGAATCGGGTGCAGCAAATGGCGGCGTGTCCTCGGTCTCGATTAATGTCTTCGGTGTCCATCCGATCGTGCGCTATGGCACGGACGAGCAAAAGCAACGCTGGCTGCCGCCGGTCATGCGGCGCGACGAGCGCGCGTGTTTTGCTGTGACGGAGCCGGATGCGGGTTTGGACACGACGCAGCTGTCGACCCGGGCGGGGCGGGACGGCGATCGTTACTTGGTGCACGGTCAGAAGATTTGGACGACCACGGCACAGGTCGCGGACAAAATCATGCTCATCGCGCGGACGGCACCGAAGGAAGAGACGGACAGTCCGATTGACGGCCTCTCCTTGTTCTACGCGGATTTCGACCGCGATTATGTGGAGGTAAAGGAAATCCCGAAGATGGGCCGTAAATGCGTCGATTCGAACAGTGTTTTCTTCGACGGCATGCCGATCCCGGTGGAAGACCGGATTGGTGAGGAAGGCAAGGGGTTCCGTTACCTATTGCATGGTCTTAACCCGGAGCGGATTCTTCTGGCGGCAGGGCTTGTTGGCCTCGGCCGGGCGGCGCTGAACAAGGCGACAAACTATGCCAAGGAGCGCATCGTCTTCGATCGGCCGATCGGCATGAACCAGGGCATCCAGCATCCGCTGGCCGAGAGCTGGGCGGAATTGGAAGCCGCCAATCTGATGGCGTTCACCGCAGCGCAAAAATACGATCGCGGCGAGCATTGCGGTGCGGAAGCCAATGCCGCCAAATATCTGGCCGGGGAAGCGTGCTTCAAAGCCTGCTCGAACGCTATCCAGACTCATGGCGGCATGGGCTATGCGAAGGAATTTCACGTCGAGCGGTATTTCCGAGAGATGCTGATCCATCGCATCGCACCGGTCAGCCCGCAGATGATTCTGAACTACCTGTCGGAGCGGGTCTTGGGCCTGCCGCGCTCATACTGAGGAAACGAAATGCCAAACCGAACGCCAATCCGCCAGCTTGTCGACAGTGAGCGTCTCGTCGGTCTGATGGCGGCGCGAGGGATCGACGGTGTCGTCGCAAGTTCGCATCAAAACCTTTACTACATGTCGAGCCTGAACGCCGTCGCGCAAAAATCGGACGAACCAAGGCCCTTCGCGGTCGTCTTCTCGCGTCACGCGCCGGAGGCGCCGATCCTGGTCTTGCCGGAGTACTACATGGGGGCGATGGCACGGCAGGACAGCTGGATCGATGACATCCGGCCTTATCGCTCAATGATCTCGCCGCTTGACCGGCCGGCGTCCGGCGCCGACCTAGAGGCCTTCGTGCCGCAATCGGCCGACAATCTCGGCTGGACGAGCGGTGCCCGCGATCACTACGCCGAGACCATGATCGAGAGTCTCGAGAAAGCATTGGCAGATCTCGGGCTCACCGGAAAACGTATTGCCTTCGACGACGCTCGGCTTGGCCTTCGGGTGAGCGACAGCGCCAGCGATATTGCCGATGGGTTCGGTTTGCTGATGTCGGCCCGTAGCGTAAAGACGCCGTTCGAAATCGAAATGCTGCGGAAGTCGACCGCCATCAATCAGGCGGCGATTGAAGCAACGATCGGGCAGTGGGGACCCGGCATGACATGGCATGATCTCAATCACGCTTACAATGTTGCCGCTGTCCAGCACGGCGGGTTTGTCCACGATCCGGGCGCTTTGGTCCTGGCGAGTCCGCGCGGCGCCGACCCTGCCGTCGCTTTCACGTCGGAGTTCGACGATTTCGAAATCGAGCCCGGTATGCGGATCATGTTCGACTGCCATGGCACGAAAGACCTCTATTGTTGGGACGGTGGCAAGACGTGGATTGTCGACGGTCAGCCCGAAGACGCGTCGACACCGGCGGCGCGGGGCACGAAGGCGGCAATGGAAGAAATTCACGCTGCGCTCAAGCCCGGTACGACGGTGAGCGCGTTGCAACAGATCGGCCGGGCGGCCTACGCGAAATCCGGCGTCAGCGCGCCGGAGGCCTGTCTGATGTTCTTCCACGGGCTCGGTCTCAGTCATCTCGATCAAGAAATCGGCGGTGAGGTGGAAGGCAGTGCGACCGGGGATTGGGCGTTGCAGGATCAAATGGTTATTGCGATGCATCTTCTGGTGCCGGGCGGCGCCACGGACCGGTTCTGGCTCGAGGATATTGCCATTGTGACGCCGGCCGGCGCGGATCGCGTGTTTACCTGGGACATCGATCCTCATGTTGGACAAACCGAATGACACAGGGCCGCGACGATCCGGACCGCAGATTTCTGCCGTCGATCGACGCGGATTTGAGCTTTGTCTCAAAGAATATCGGGCAGTTGCATGAGTACTGGCGAACGAAACTCGACGGACGCCAAATGCCGGCGCGGGCGGATATCGATCCCATCGACATCCCGAAGCTCTTGCCGTATGTCGCCCTCATCGAAGTCGGTTGGAATCCGCGTCGCTTTCGTTGGCGGCTCATTGGAACGCACATCACGACCGCACTGGGATATGATTCGACGGGGTTCCATTTCGACGAAAGATATTCCGGACAGGTGTTGGCCGATTTGATGGCTGTATACGAGCGGGTGATCGAACGAAAAGCGCCGATCCGGCATTTCGGAAAGCCCACCTTCGCCGATCAGATCTATTCGGAATACGAGTCTGCGCACTTCCCGTTGTCGGAGAGCGGGGAGCGGGTCGACATCATCTTGGTCGGACTGGAGTTCCTGCGTCTCTGACGCGGACAGTCGCCGATCCCGCCGATCGGCCCAACTTACTTCCGGTAATCGACGAAGTTATCGGGAGCTCATCATGAAAGTCGGCTTTATCGGTCTCGGTACCATGGGTGCCAGTATCGCCCTCAATGCCATCAAAGGTCAGAATTCGCTTGTCGTCCACGACATCAATCGCGACGCCGCCAATCCGCACCTGGACATCGGTGCCGAGTGGGCGTCCTCTCCCAAGGAAGTGGCGGCGCAGAGCGATGTCGTCTTCACATCGCTCCCGGGGCCGCCCGAAGTCGAGTCCGTCGTCCTCGGGGAAGACGGCTTGGCGGCGGGGTTCAACAAGGGCAGCGCCTATTTCGATCTCAGCACGAACTCGCCGACCGTGATGCGCCGCCTCCACGCGACGATGCAGGAGCAAGGCGTTGAAGTGATGGACGCACCTGTCAGCGGCGGGCCCGACGGCGCCAAGAGCGGCAAAATGGCGATCTGGGTCGGCGGCGACAAAGCGACGTTCGACAAGTATAAGCCGGTGTTGGATGCCATGGGTGACGCCGCCCGTTATATCGGCCCGATCGGTGCCGGTTCGATTGCGAAGCTGGTGCACAACCTGTCGGGATACATCATGGGCGCCGCCTTGGCAGAGACCTTCACCATGGGTGTGAAGGCGGGACTGGAGCCAGACGCGCTTTGGGAAGCCGTGCGACAAGGCGCGCTTGGCCGGCGGCGGAGTTTCGACACCTTGCATCGGAACTACTTGCCGCAGCGTTTCGATCCGCCGGACTTCGCGTTGCGCCTCGCGCGCAAGGACGTGGCGCTGGCGTGCGAAGTGGGGCGCGAATTCGAAGTGCCGATGAAGCTGTCCCATACGGTGCTGGCGGAGATGACGGAAGCGATCAATCGCGGTTGGGGCGGGCTCGACAGCCGGGTCTCGATGACCTTGCAGAACGAGCGTGCCGGCGTGGATATCAAGGTCGATCCGGCGCGCCTGCAGGAGATCATCGACGAAGACTAGCGCGATTCGCTTTTGATCGAAGGGTAGCGCTTTCAGCGTAAAGGTTGTAGTATCACTCAGTTTTTCGTTAAAAACTATCAATACATCTGATAGTAAGCCGACATGAATTAAATGTTTATCCCATAGATTCATTTGAGTTCGGCCCATCGCTTTCGGGCAATCCCGATAGGGGGGAATTCGATACAAATCGGGAGGGAAAACCACCCTATCCTTGATTTCATAAGGGTTGCTGGTGTCGTCGTCGTCGAACTGACGGACCTTTATTTTGCGATTCTAGCCGGTTCAGGTTTCTGAATTACCCCTAATCTAATGAGTTTTCTAACTGTTATCGGCGGCACGTCCGAGGCCACGATGATTGATTTTTCTATATTCGGTATCTTCGTTGCCTTACCGGTCGGTCTGAAAGCAGCGTTTGCGAACGAGAAAGATAGCCCGCGCGACAATGTAAAACTGCGAAATTTGATCTCTATGCCGGCTTTCTAGCTTCGCGCGTTCGGACGGGAATTACTTAATATTCAAAATTTCCTCGGCCATTGCCGATCCTACCGTAGCTTTTGCATATGATGCTCGATGTGAAGGCCCGCTGGCTTCTGGTTAAGAACGATGGCGACGCTAAGTGTTTCGCGAAATATCCTGATGAATCTCTCGTGGATTAGCATCAACGGTTTGAATTTTAGAGTGTGGCCAAAGCATCAGACCGCTTGACAGGAGCGCGCCCACTCCGTATCTCGTGTTCTTGTTTGAAAGGGCCACTATGGCGGATTAGCTCAGTTGGTTAGAGCGGTGGAATCATAATCCATGTGTCCCCAGTTCGAGTCTGGGATCCGCCACCAAAAATCTCCTAATCTCAATAGGTTAGGAGATTTTAATTTTTCTGATAGTTTCTAAATTTGAGTTATAAGGAGTTAGACAATTTTTGGGATAAAAGAATGATCCAAAGGAAGATTGGATTAAATTTGATAACACAATCGAGAAATCTGAATAACAACAAGAAGTAAACAGAAAAGTCTTTCTATCTATAAGAAAGGTTTACCTCCTATAGGTATGGGGGTGTCCTTATTATGAAAGAAAGAAAATATGTTTTTTGCTCCACTAATGAGACTCCCAAAGTCCAAGCAACAAGGTCTGCTAAAAAAGTATAAGAAGACCTGAGCAGAGGTGAAACTTTAGTAGGTATATCTAAACAAATTAGGGATATTTTGCAGAACAGTTGTTCAAAGACCAGAAAAGATTGGCGCGTAAATAACGAGTAAAAACATTGCTAAAAAGAATAAGAAAATTTGAAGCCATAAACTAGCCGCATATCTAAATAATACGTGAAGATGAATGTTACTGGTATCACTAAAATGAAAAATTATGGAATTTTTAAACTATCTTGATGATCCTCGGAGGGCAACCTAGCACCATCAACAAAAGAAAATCAGGGGTTTACTCTTTGAGAAGTGCGGACTTATGCACGCGAAAAAAATCTAATCGCAACCGTTTGAAACCTGAAATATTAAGGTATGAAAATTCATAGATTACTTTTACGGGAAACGAATACAAGCGCATACAGAAATTTCCCAGACAGCTCTCAAATGAAGGCATAAAAGTAAGAGACGTACCGCCCATACAGAAATTATATCATTTAATAACGATTGTGGTAAATTCTTTCATGCGTTTCACATGGGGAGAAATTTTCAACATCAAATACGAAGATATTAGAAAGCAAAAAAACAACCTCATTAGAAATCAGATACATTGAAGGCTAAACCGGTGGCAGAGCACTCAATACGACTATCGATGCCGTAAGAATGTATAGGAACCTCAAGGAACCTCGCCCCATCATAAAGTTGATCATTGTATTATTTTTCCTCATACAAATTATTCAGCTCGGTACTTCGTAGTGTAAATCGTTTCCTCAATAGAGTGTTGGATACTGCTCCTTTAAGAAAACACCAATGGCGACAATTAAATTTCATATTCCTTGCGGCAATATTACTTGAGAACGAGGTTAAGGAAGGGTGGCGGGCAGATAAGTGTATTCATTCTGCGGGCCCATCAAACTTTC
The DNA here is from genome assembly GCA_002716125.1 of Rhodospirillaceae bacterium. Taxonomy (GTDB): domain Bacteria; phylum Pseudomonadota; class Alphaproteobacteria; order UBA8366; family UBA8366; genus UBA6544. The sequence goes on along the minus strand of PAZH01000017.1, from coordinate 72,042 downwards.
TCAACGATTTGGGCAATACCTGAATATCTTCGGGTGCAATACTAACATCATGCCACAATAAATGCTTGCAACCTGCCAAAACTAGACTTCCGTCATAGCATTGGAAGAGGCGGCTTTCAAAATGGGCAGGGTCATGCATTGCATTGATTGAATTATCTTCGATTCCAAACTTATCAAATAATTCTGTTTTCACGAAAAATGCGTTCCATGATGTAGTTGCGATAAGCTCGTAAGACTTGGAATGGCCAAGTTCAATTAACGCAGCTAGGGAACAGCCTTGGTTAATAGCGGGATCATTATCTTGAATAAAAATTATGTCATTAGAAATTGTTGGATTGAATTCAACTACAATCAATCTCGGTGCAAAAAATAATAGGCTCTCCCACATGTACCAGTCTAAACCGTCAACATCTATAGAAAGAAAATCTGGTTCACTTGGTGCTTCCGCTATCTTCAATATAGAATCAAGCGAGAATTTCCCCTCCGTGTTGACTAAGCAATTTAGTGCTGCAACTTTTCTATTGTTTTCATACTCCGTTTCTAATTCGCCAAACTTTTGTTTGTTGGCTTCAATCAGTAGTGCTTCCCAATCAAAATTGTTTATCAAATTCCATGTATTGCTATAGAGTTTGCCATCCCAAGCACCAAACTCAATACAATATTTATTTTCCGTTCCTATTATATTGAAGATGGCATTTATGATGCCATCTTCACCGCGTTGAGTAGTGACGTTGTTCCGATACTCTTGTAAGAACCTAGATTTTGAATTTAGTTGTGAGGTCTTTTGAATACGCAATTTCATGGGTCTACCTCTAGGTATTGAGTTTTTGGATACATTAATCCTAACACTTGCGACAAACTTCCGTCAGAAAATTTATCTCCTTGCCATTAAGTTTACGGCCATCTTCCATTTTTTCGGAGTACCCAAGATATCTTTGATATTTCAGATAAGTAAGATTGTTTGGAATACTGATATGTATGCGCTTATGTTGACGGCGCCATTGTTTCCGCAGGAACATTATGACGTTGATAGTTGGTGATGCGACGGTTGCTTCATCATCTGTGAACCGATCCGGAGCGCTCGGCTCGTGGTGGGTAACGCAAATTTAAGATCCGTCGCACGCGTTCGTTGAGGTCAGTCAAGGTGCGGCGAAACGCTCTTTGACAACGCCGGTATTCATTCTGGACACCGTGTCGGTCGCGCTGAGAAGCTTTTGTTTCGCAACAAGAATTGGTCTGCCAAGTTTGAAAACGATTATCGTTTGCGAGCTTGGGGCGATTTTTTCGCGGATGCAATTACTTCACGTGGTTCGATTCAGTGGTGCTTGATATATGTCCTTGCAGCAGGCAAGCGTGTTCACGCCGGATGAAAACCGCAGCCTTGGCAGAGCAGAAGGGTGATTTTTGCAATGGGGAATGACCGATTGGGAATGAGTTGGGGCATGGCCGGGGGCACGATGCTGGCCTCAATTGACGAAGTGCGCGACGCCGCACTTCTCGCTGAACGGTCGGGCTTTGAGAGTTATTGGGTATCGCATGCAGCTGGTGTCGAGTCCGTAGCGGCGCTGGCGTGTCTCGGCAACGATTTTCCCGGTATCAAGGAAGTCGGGACATCTGTGGTGCCGTTATATGGGCGTCATCCGTTCGGTCTTGCACAGCTGGTGCGGACGGCACAGAACGCTGTCGGCGGGCGCTTCACGCTTGGAGTTGGGACGGGGAACCAAGGATTTGTGGATGGCAAGCTGGGTTTGACGTGGGGCAAACCTTTTACCTATACACGTGAGTTTATGGATGCGCTCCAACCGCTATTGAACGGCGAGCCGGCGGATAGTTCCGGGGAGCTAGTTTCGGCGCACGCAGAGTTAGGGATCGAGGCGGAGCCAACACCGATCTTGTTGGCGGCGCTTGGCCCGCGGATGCTGCGCTTTGCTGGCGGACGCCTTCAAGGCACCACGCTTGGCCAGTGTGGCCCTAAGACGATAGCGAACTATATTCTGCCGCATTTGAGTGAAGGCGCGGAAGCTGCGGGACGCGTGACACCGCCCCGCGTGCTTGCCTTAGTCCGCATCAATGTGACAGAGGATATAAGTGGTGCAAAAATGCTTGCGCGGGAGATATCTAGACACTATCAGGCGATCCCATCTTATTCGAATGCGACCAAACACGAAGGTTTGGACGATCCCTCTGATCTTCACCTGATCGGCAGTTGGCAGCAGATCCTGGACGGTTTGGCAGCTTATGGCGATGCGGGCGCGACGGACCTCCGCATCCAGGTTGCCGCGCATGACGAATTATCGAGGGAGAAGAGCTACCGCGCTTTGGCGGATTATCTCACATAATCTATGAATGCCGCGATAATAAGCCGCCCTCGAAAATATTCTCGGTTTTGCAAGAGCATACGGAAGGCCTAAGCAAAATTTTCCATAGAGCAATCCAGAGATTTTGATTAGCGATAAAATTTGACAACCAAACTCATGCCGATGTCGATAAGAATCCGGAAGATCTCAGCGACCGATATCGATTTCAGAAGCAATAACAGTCGCGACTAGATTCACATCTCATCCTCTACTTTTTTGCTACAATATTCCGCGAATTTATTGAAACCAGTATTTTGTGACGACTGCCACGGAGCTCGTAGGAGCCGAGCTTTTTGCAACGGATACGAGTGCCCATAGTGTTATGAATACGACTTGCCACCATGATGCCCAGAACGAAAAACTAACTAATCCGGAGCCGAAATAAGCACCAAACAGCGCAGCGCTCGTCAATCCGCCAATTGGGTCTTCGCCCGAGGCAACGCCGTTCCGGATCAGCATTAGAATCATTGCAAACAAGAGAGCGGCGAAACCAAAGCCTCCCGTTTCGAGTAGGATTTCAAGGACCCAATTGTGCGGATGCGAAGGTAGATATTCCGCCTTTAAATGCGGAATGACGGTGTTTGCACCGGCTATTTTGTTGGAAGCGTCGATTCCGTAGCCGAACAGCAGCTCGCTTGGAATTTTGGCAAACACGAACTGCCAGATTTCGTGACGATGAATATCGATGAGATGGTATCGCAACGGATAAACCTGCTTTATGTGGCTTGGCAGGACATCGTGTGTTCCAACCCAAACGAAGAGAATCGCGACTGCGCCGGCAATCAAAGCCAAACCGGCGAAGACGATCCTTTTGTCTTTGCGGCCAAACCACGCGATTCCGGCAAGATACGCCCCAACCGAAAGCCCGATTAAAGCGGCGCCGCTACCCGTCAGATAAATAAAATATAGAAAAGCGACGGCGATGAAATACGATAACCAGCGCCAGAGTCCGCGTAACTGGTGGCCGAAATATAGGACGATCGGGAGAAGAGAGATCGCGGGTGGCGCGAAGTGTTTCATGACTTTCGGCGCATATCCCTCGGTAAAGGATTTCAGCCGAAGCAGACGAATATACTCGGTACCAACGAAGAAGTTCACAAAGATAAGTAAAACGGCGAAGGCGGAACCGAGAAGCAGCGCTTTTTGAGATATCCGCAAACACTGCGGATTGCTTCTTAGAAATGACCAAAGCACCGCGCCGAGACCCAAATAGCAGATCGTTCGCAACCAAACCTCTGTCGACTTTGCCGGGTACAGCGAAGCGAGGACGCTTGGAATCCACGCGAGAAACACCATCGCGACGGCAATGCCGACAGGCGTTAAGAGGCAGTCTTTTGCCCCGTAAAGCCACAAACGCCGCTTCGGATGTAACGCCACCAAAATGCACGCTGCAATAAGGAGCCCCGTCAGATTGGCTTTACCGAGCTGGGAGAGCGGGACGGCCAAACCGATGCAGACCGCTGCGGCGCTCGATAGAAATCGTTCTATTCGGAGATTTGTATCAACGGTGCGGAACAACGCGCGCATCCTAAACATTACCAGAATATGGAGCGCAATTAGGCCCTGCGCTCCATAAACTCAAGGCGCATTTTTAGCGTAGCCTGGATGTTGGGCAAACCCTGGTGTGATTAATCGTAATCAATCCAATCGGCCGGGATATGCCGCCAGGTGCTGTCCTGGTCCTGTTCCTCGATGTAGTGAGCGCCCATGCTCACGCTTCGCGGCGTAATGAGGAACATCCGCGTTGTCCGCCAATCCAAGCCGGTATCCAGCACCACAACCGCACCAACACCATCCAGGTTCATCGGTACCCGTTTACCGTCCCGCTGTTCGGCGAGCGCATCTTCGATGAACGCGCCGAACCGGCCGAAGGCACCGAACGTGCCCTCCGCCTTCGCGATACCGAGGACCTTGGGCGCGCGCGGGTCCATACCGTGCAACGGAATGCCGTATCCCGGAACACGCTCGCCCTTCGCCCGCGCGTCTTCGACGACAGCGCGCGCCTCTTCGCGGAGGCGTTCGTCCGGAATTGTGGCGGGATCGTCTGCGATGGCGTTCAAGCGTTCCGACATCAGCTTCGCCAATTGTTCGCCGAGACCGCCCATGCGGTCGCCGAATGCCATCACGCCGCCGGCAACGGCGCCTTGAATTGTGGTGCCGTATGACGCGAAACAGCGGGCGATCATCGAAGGCGGTGCGATACCATGCTCGACCGAGGCGACAAGCAAGGCATCCAAAACGCGCGCCTGTGCCTTCGTCGGTAAGGTGCCGGCAAACATCAGATACATCATCTCGACGAAAGAGATCGAGCCCGTCAGTTCCGAGAGCTTGTGGCCGCGTACCAAGACTTCTTCCTCATCGTCGGTACTGATGACTTCGGCGATGCTGGTCCGCCAATCCTTCATGTTCATGGTGGCCACGGTTCAATCCCTTCTTCCGAAAACGATGTTGTCGGTCAGAACTTAAGCCGTGATGACGGTCCGGAACAGCATCGGACTTGCGAATTGGCACGAACATGCGAGATTGCTGAAAAGTGAGAATACGAATGAAGAAGGGGGAAGTCGTCGATGGATGAGTTCGACTATATCGTCGTCGGATCAGGTTCGGCGGGCGGGACTGTCGCCGCCAGGTTGTCGGAAGATCCGAATGTGACGGTCTGCGTTCTCGAAGCGGGCGGACGCGATTGGAATCCCTTCATTCATATTCCGGCCGGGTTCATGAAGACGTTGGTCGATCCCTCGGTCAACTGGTTGTACGAATCCGAAGGCAGCGCGGGTACCGCCGGGCGCCGTATTCACGCGCCGCGTGGCAAAACCATGGGCGGATCGTCGTCGATCAACGGCAACATCTACAGTCGGGGCCAGCGCATGGACTTCGACGGATGGGCGCAGCGCGGCAATCGCGGCTGGGGGTATGCCGACGTCTTGCCGTATTTCAAACGCTCCGAACGCCGCATCGGCGAGGGCGATGAGACATTCCGCGGCCGCGACGGCAATTTGATCATCACGGATATCGACTACCGTCATCCGCTGGCGGATGATTTCATCAAAGGTGCGGTCAATTACGGCATCCCGTTGAATGACGATTACAATGGCGCGGTGCAGGAGGGGATCAGTTACACTCAGCGGACTATCTTTAAGGGCCGCCGTGTCAGCTCCGCCCGGGCGTTTTTGCGACCGGCGCTCAAGCGGCCGAACATCGAGCTGCGGACGAAGGCACATGCAACAAAAATCCTTTTCGACGGCAAGCGCGCGACCGGCATTCAATACCGCCGGGGCGGCCAGTCCGTCGAAATTCGCGCCCGCCGGGAAATTGTTTTGTCGGGCGGCTCCGTTAATTCGCCGCAACTGTTGCAGTTATCGGGCGTTGGCCCGGCCGGATTGCTGAAAGACATCGGCGTGCCGGTTCATCACGAGTTGGCGGGTGTCGGTGAGAATCTCCGGGACCACTTCGTGCTGCGCATGGTGGCGCGGATCAAAACCATGAAAACGATCAATCAGCGGGTCAAAGGTTTGCCGCTGATGTCGGAAGCCTTCAAATACTTCACGGGCCAACCGAGCGTCCTCGGCTTGTCGCCGACGCTCGTTTACATTTTCTGGAAGTCCGACCCGGCACTCGACAACGGCGATCTTCAAATCTCCTTCACACCGGCCAGCTACAAAGAAGGCGTCCAGTCGCAACTTGACGATTTCCCCGGCGTGACCGTGGCACCTTGGGTGCAACGTCCAGAGAGTATCGGTTACATCCGCGCAAAATCTGCGGACCCATTCGAGGCGCCCGCTATCCAACCGAACTATTTCTCGCACGAGACCGATCGGCGGCTCTCGCTCGCCGGTATGCGGATCGCCCGTGACCTCATGCAAACACCCGAATTTGCACCCCATGTGGAGCGCGAAGAGTTGCCCGGGTCCGACGTGAATACGGAAGACGAAATGCTCGACTATTACCGCCAGAACGCGACCACGACCTTCCATCTTATGGGTACGTGCCGGATGGGGCCGGAGAGCGACCCGACGTCCGTGGTGGACGATCAATTGCGGGTGCGCGGTCTGGAAGGCCTCCGCGTGGCCGATGCGTCCATCATGCCGACCATGCCATCGGCCAACACCAATGCCGCGACCATCATGATCGGCGAGAAATGCGCGGACTATATTCGCGGCCAGCATCTGCCGCCGGTTGATCTGGCGGGTAAGTAAGGGATCGTCATGGATACCTACGACTACATCATCGTCGGCGCCGGTTCGGCCGGTTGTGTTCTGGCCAATCGGTTGAGCGAAGATGAGGGGAAGACGGTCCTGCTGCTCGAAGCGGGTGGTGTCGACCGGAATATCTTCATCCATATCCCGGCCGGCTTCTTCAAGACGATATCCAATCCGAGCGTGAACTGGCTCTATACGACCGAAGCGGAGGAATCGTCCGGTAATCGCAAAATTTCATGGCCGCGCGGCAAAGTGCTGGGCGGTTCTTCCTCGATCAACGGGCATCTCATTGTCCGCGGACAGCGCGAGGACTATGACGGCTGGCGGCAGCTGGGAAATGCCGGCTGGTCGTTCGACGATGTCTTGCCGTATTTCAAACGTTTCGAATCTGCCGAAGTCGGCGACGACGAAATTCGGGGACGCGATGGTCCGATCCGCGTGCGCGAGCCGATTGAGCAACATCCGCTCGCGCAAGTCTTTATGGATGCATGCGAAGAACTGGGGATACCCCGCAACCCGGATTACAATGGCGCGACCCAGGAAGGGGTTGGTTTCTTTCAATACGCGCTCGGTGACGCGCGGCGTATGAGCACGGCACGCGGCTTCCTGAAGCCCGCGCGCCGTCGGCGCAACCTTCAGGTCGTGACCAAGGCGTTGACGAAGTGGATCATCACCAAAGAGGGGCGCGCCACGGGTGTACGATTCAAGCACGACGGCTTCGAGCGCGAGGCCCACGCCCGCTGTGAAGTCATTCTTTCAGCGGGCAGTATTGCGTCGCCGCAAATCTTGGAACGCTCCGGGATCGGCGATGGCGAACGTCTAAAGGAGCATGGCGTCGAGGTCGTGCATGCCTCGCCGGGTGTGGGCGAGAACTTGCAGGACCATTACGTCGCGCGTTTCTGTTGCCGTGCTAAAGGTGTGGAGACCTTCAACGAACGCGCCCGTGGCATACGTCTCGGTTGGGAGGTCCTGCGTTATGCATTCACGCGACAGGGACTCCTGACGACCGCGCCCGGCAACGTCAGCGCCTCCATCAAGGTCATGCCGGGCGTGGCAACACCGGATGTGCAACTTGCATTCGCACCGGCCAGCTACGTCGAGGGACAGCTCGGCGTCTTAGATGATTTTCCCGGTATGACCTGCGGCGTCTGGCAGCATCGGCCGGCGAGCCGAGGGTCCATTCATCTGGCATCTACAGATCCGGAGGTGCAGCCGTCGATCCGCCCGAACTATCTAACGGACGTCATCGATCAAGACACCATGGTCGGCGGCCTTCGAAAGGCGCGGGAAATCTTTTCGCAACCTGCCCTCGCGAAATACGTGGATATTGAAACCGTGCCGGGGCCCGAAGTTCAAACCGATGCGGAGATACTGGATTTTGCGCGACGGACCGGCAATACGGTTTATCACCCGATCGGCACCTGTAAGATGGGCACAGACCCGATGGCCGTCGTCGATCCCGAGCTCAAGCTGCGCGGTCTCGACGGGCTTCGTGTGGTGGATGCGTCGGTGATGCCGCTGATGCCGTCGGCCAACACGAACGCCGCCGTGCTGATGATCGCGGAGAAAGCCGCCGATATGATCAAGGCCGCGAACTAGATCACGCCCTCGTCCGATAACTTCGCTAAATCGGCCGCGTCAACGCCCAGTTCGCCGCAAAGAATTTCCGCGTTGTGCTGGCCCTTGCGCGGACCCGCATGACGAATTTCGGCTGGGGTTTCCGACATGAATGGAAAGGCTGCCGTCATGCGAATCTTGCCAAGGTCTTCGTCGTCGAGCTCGATAATATCGCCGCGCGCCTGGTATTGCGGGTCTTCGAAGATTTGCGCCACGTCATAGGCGGGGCCGATGGCCGCTTCGGCTTCTTCGAACTTCTCGAGAACCTCTTTTTGGTCCCGTTGCTTGATCCAATCGGCGACCATGCCGTCGACCTCGTCAATATGTTCGACCCGGCCTTGCGGCGTCTGGAACCGCGGATCGTTCGCCGCTTCCTCGCCGCCGCACAGGGTGAGGACGCGCCGGACGATCGCGGGCGAGTTGGTTGAAATCGCGACCCATTTGCCGTCACGGGTCTCGTAAGTGTTGCGGGGCGCATTGTTCTCTGAGCGGTTACCCATGCGCTCCTGGATGACGCCAAGTTGATCGAACGCCAAAGGCTGTGGCCCTAGAACCTGAAAGATTGGCTCGTAGATACTGAGGTCGATGAACTGTCCCTCACCGCTTCCCTGTGCGTCTCGATGGTAGAGTGCGAACATCGTTGCGAAGGTACCATAGGAGGCGGCGATTCCATCGGCGAGGCCGAAATTCGGTAAGGTCGGTGGGCCGTCCTTCTCGCCGGTCATATTGGCGAACCCGCTGAAGACTTCGGCGACGGTGCCGAAACCCGGCCGGTGCCGGTAAGGGCCAGTCTGCCCGAAGCCCGTGACGCGCACCATCACGAGGCGTGGGTTGATCGCTTTCAAATCCTCCCAACCGAGGCCCCATCGTTCCATCGTTCCGGTGCGAAAATTCTCGATCAGCACGTCGGCCGATTTCACAAGTTCCTTGAAGAGTTCGGCGCCTTTCTCCGAACTGAAGTTCATCGTGACGCAGCGCTTGTTGCGGTTCGCCATCTTGAACCAGAGCCCGACGCCGTCCTTCTGGTGGCCGGTCACCCGCAAGACGTCGCCGCGCGGGTGCTCGACCTTGATCACATCGGCGCCGAAATCACCCAACAGCATGCCGATCGTCGGGCCGGCGATCACCGTCGCCGCATCAATCACCCGAATGTCCTTAAGTGCGTTCTTCTTGGTCATGTGTTTCTCCCGCGGCAATGGCGTCTTCTAAACTGTCGTCGTTATCGAATTTATGAGGCCGCCTCCAATTGTCGACGGCGCGACGTGAAACATGTCAAATGAGGCGGGGATATCGGAGGACAAGACGCGATGCTCAATTTCAAGAATAAGACCGTCATGATCACGGGCGCGGCCGGCAATCTCGGGCGCGCGGTGGCGGAGGCCTTCGGGTCACGTGGCGCGAACCTGGTGCTGCTCGATCTCAACGGCGAGGCGTTGGAGAGCGCCTATCCGGGCGATGACGCGCATTCCTTGAAATGCGCGGCCGATCTCATGAAAGCGGACGACATCGCCGAAGCTGTGAAGGCTGCGAAAGCGAAGTTCGGCGGCCTCGATGCTCTGGCGGCGATTGCCGGCGGATTCCACATGGGCGAAGCGGTCCACGAGTTGCCGAAGGATAAGTGGGACTTGATGATGGATCTCAACGCGCGAACGCTCCTCAACACCGCGGAAGCTGTCGTGCCGGGTATGATCGAAGCGGGGGCCGGCAAGATCGTCACCATTGGAGCCAATGCGGCGCGCCAAGGAATGGCCGCGATGAGCGCTTACATTGTTGCAAAGAGTGCCGTCATCCGTTTGACAGAGAGCATGTCGGCGGAACTGCGGGGCCAGGGCATAAACGTGAATTGTGTGATGCCGAGCATCATCGACACGCCGGAGAACCGCACCGCCATGCCCGATGCCGATCCCGGCGATTGGGTCTCGCCGGAAAAGCTCGCCAACGTCATCCTGTTCCTTTGTTCCGAAGAAGCGAGTGCGGTTCACGGTGCCGCCGTGCCCGTCGTCGGTCTGTCGTAGGGGAGGATCTGTATGCTGAAAATCTGGGGACGACCCACCTCGATCTGTACGCAGCGAGCGCTCTGGACGCTGGTCGAAGCCGATGTGCCGTTCGAACTTACCTTGGCGAGCGCTACGATGGGGCCGAACGGGCATGTCTCCGGCGGCGGGTCGGCCTTTGGCCATGTGAATTCGCCGGAATACCGGTCCATGAACCCGCACGGCACCATTCCGACGATTGACGACGACGGGTATATCCTCTGGGAGTCGAACGCGATCTGCCGCTATTTGGCGCAGACCTACGCACCCCAACTCTACGGCGATGACGTGAAAACCTTGGCCCATGCCAGCCAGTGGATGGATTGGACCAACACGCAGCTCGAACCGCATCTCCACACATTGGTCATGCATTTGGTCCGCATGCAGGAAGCGGATCGCGATCCGGCGGCCGTCGAGCAGACTCGCCAAGAGATCATACCGGAGCTGGCGCGCCTTGACGGGCATCTCGCCGATAAATCCTATGTGGCCGGCGATGATTTCACGGTCGGCGATATTCCGCCGGCCTGCGCCGTCTATCGCTGGTTCTTATTCGACCTCGAACGGCCGGCGATGCCAAACCTCGAAGCGTGGCAAGCTCGAGTCCAGGGGCGCGAAGGCTTCCAACGGCACATCGCGTCGCCGGAAAATCATTTGGCCTGACGTCCGGGTCTCGCTACGCCCTCGCTACTCCGCCGCAGCGGCGGCCCTGTTCTGGAATTCCGGCGCGACTTTCTCCATGAATAGCTTGATGGAGTTGTTTGCGACCTCGGCCGCCATCGGGCCGAGACGGAACGTCATCATGATGCCGCCGACGCCAATTGCGTCGATCTTGGCGAGGCGTTCGGCCACCGTCGCGGGCGATCCGTAGATAAGACCGTGCGCCGGATCGTTCCGGGCAATGCCTTTCTTTTCTTCCTGCAAGCGCACGCCTTGTTCTTCATAGACCCGTTTCCGCATTTCGGACCGGAACTCGTGCTGGCGGGTGAATGCCGGCACCCCGACGCGTTCGGCTTCTTCATCGGTTTCGGCAACGAAGACGTTTCGCCAGACCCAGCTGTCGGAGACGTTCTGCGCAATCTTGGCGTCGTCGTATCCGGCTTCCGCCAACGTCTGGCGGTAGAGGTCCATGCGGTGCTTCGTCACCTCGTCCGACTGCACATTCATCATGAAGGGCCGCCCTTCCTTGGCGAGCCCGACCATGGAGCCTTCGCTCGATGAAGCGCGCAGGATCGTCGGGTGCGGTTTCGTGTATGGAACGGGGCGCAGTTTCGGCAGTTTGATGTTCCAGAACTTGCCTTTGTATTCGAAGTTCTCCGTCGTCCAGGCCTTGAGCATGATGTCTTCGGATTCGAGCAGGCGTTCCTGCGCTTCATCCGCGTCGATGTCATATCCCTGATAATCGTAAATGTTATAGGCGGTCCCGCGACCAAGGCCGACGATCAGGCGCCCCTTCGACAGATGGTCGATCATATTCATCTGTTCGGCAAAGCGGATCGGATGGTGCAGGGACATCTGGGCCACGGCGAAGCCGATTTTAATGTTCTCCGTGCAGGTGGCGAGCGCGGCCGCAAAAGAGACAGGGTCGACATAGGCGCAGATACCGTCGAAATGATGTTCCGCCAACCAGACCGTGTCGACGCCGAGCCGGTCGCAGAGCTGTGCCTCGGCGACGGATTCGCGGATGACGCGTCCGTCGTCTTCCGGTGTTTCGGCGGCGGGAAAGATGAAGTTGCTGAATTTCATAACCATTGTCGTGCTGCTTTCTTGTCGGCCGGATGAGCCATGCGATCCGGTGTGCCATGTCCTTGTAAAGGAAGTATAGGGCGCGGGGTCCTTTCCGCCCATCGCGAACTTAACAATGCCTTGGCCCTGCAAGGTTACGGCGTAGATTGAGTCATGACGTTTCGCCGAGAGGAGGCATGTGTATGCAGGCCAAGTTTGGCATCATCGAAATTCCGCGAAGCATCGAATCCGCACGCGAGAACGCCCGGCTGGCCGAAGAGCACGGCTTCGACATGGTCGGTGTAGCGGATTCGCAATCCCTCTTTCGCGAGCTTTTCGTGACTTTGAGCGTTATTGGCGGCGCGACCGAGCGCGTGGTGATCGGGCCGACCGTGACCAATCCTTTAACCCGCCATCCCGCTGTGATGGCGAGTGGCCTTGCATCTATCCAGGAAATCGCGGGCGGCCGGGCCTTTCTTGGGATTGCGACGGGGGACAGCGCGATCTATAACCTTGGCGAACGCCCGCGTGGTTTGGCCGGCCTCAAGGAGTATATCCAGGCCCTCCGCCGCCTCTTTGCGGGTGAGCATACCGAGTTCGGCGGGAAGCCCATTCACACACGGTGGATTGGCGGGCTCGATCAACCCCAGGTCCCGATATATATCGCGGCCGAGGGCCCGAAGACGCTCGAGCTGGCGGGTGAAATCGCCGATGGTGTCTTCTGCGGCATGGGGTTTTCGCCGGATGTTGCCAAAGTAACGCTCGACCACATCCGAACGGGCGCCGAGCGCGCGGGCCGGACACTCGACGATATCGATATCTGGGCTTTGGGTCGCGTCAATGTCGGCGAAGACCGCGCTGCCCTGGTCAGTGAGATTCGCATGGAGTTAGCGTCGACGGCGCATCACGCTTTCCGCTTCACACAGGACGGCAAGCTGGTGCCCCCGCAATTCGCCGACGCGATCCGAGAGGTGCAGCAAGGTTATAAGCCTTCGCATCACGAGGACCTTGGCGAATCGCCGAACGCGCAGCTGATGCAGGACCCAGAGCTCCTCGCTTACATGGTGGATCGGTTCGCGGTTTTGGGGACGCCGGAAGAATGTGTCGCTCAAATTCAGCGGATTCGGGAAGCGGGCATTCATCAAATCCTATTCACCGGATTTGTGGACGACCGCCCCGGATTGATCGAGAACCTTGGCCGACACGTCTTCCCGCGTTGTCGAAATTAGAAAGGATGGTCGCTTGAAACTTTTTTGGACGCCCGCATCGCCTTTTACGCGCAAGGTTTGCGTGGTTGCGCGGGAACTCGGGCTTTGGGATGAGATCGAGATCTTGCCGACGGCTTGGTCGTTGGAATGGGGTTATCGGACTGTGCCGTTCACACCGGGTTTGGCGGAAGCCAATCCGGTCGCGCGAATTCCAACTTTAGTGACCGATGGCGGTGACGCGCTTGGCGATTCGACGCTGGCTTGTTTGTATCTCAATGACCGGTCGACGACCGGTAAGGTCATTCCGGAGGGCGAGACCAAGTGGCGGATGTGGTCGCTCTATGCGGTGGCCGACGGCATGCTGGAGGCGCAGATTTTGATGCGCGCCGAGCATCTGCGGCCGCGGAATATCCGCTCGGACAGTTTTCTGGAGAAACAAAAAGACCGGATAGAGCGTTGCCTCGATGCGATGGAAGCGCGTGCTGATGAATTGGATGGCCCGCTGGAACTGGCGCAGATCACGACTGGGGTGACATTGAGCTACCAAGACTGGCGAGAATGGCTGGACGACTTCCGTCCGGGACGTCCAAAATTGGCGGCGTGGTATGCGGCATTCGCGGAACGGCCGGCCATGCGAGAAACCGAACCGCAAGAGACACCGGAACTTTAGGTTTAAGGAGAACGGACATGGCGAAAGCCTCGGATCACATCGTCTTGGTTACCGGTGCGGGGGCCGGTATCGGCGCCGCCACGGCACGGCGCTACGCGAGCGAAGGCGCGCGCGTCATCGCCGCCGATTATCAGGCGGACCGATTAGATGAAACGCGTAAGGGTTTCGAAGATTCGATGCGGGGATTGGCGCTCGATCTGCGGAACTCCGACGCGGTCTTCGCGGCGGTCGCGGAGTTGCCGGAAGACTTCAAAGACATCTCGATCCTTGTGAACAATGCGGGCGTCGGTCCGGGTTTGGAGCCGGCGCACGAGGCGCAACTGGGCGATTGGGAAGCGATCGTCGATACGAACATCAAGGGTGTGCTTTATTGCACGCGCGCGATCTTGCCGGGCATGGTGGAACGGGGACGTGGGCACATCGTCAATATTTCCTCCACGGCGGCGACCAATAACTATAAGGGCGGCAATGTGTACGGGGGCAGTAAGGCTTTCGTGCGTCAGTTTTCGCTCAACCTGCGTTGCGATCTGCTCGGCACGCCGATCCGAGTCTCCAGTATCGAGCCGGGCATGACGGAAACGCGATTCACCGAAGTCCGGTTTCGGGAGGATTCAAGCAAGACCGCCGCGCATTACGAGGGGCTCACACCGCTTTCCGGCGACGATCTCGCCGATGTCATCTACTACACGACGATGGTCCCCGCGCACGTCAATATCAACTCGCTGCAAGTGACGCCGATCGGTATGGCACCGGCGGGCTACGCAATTCACCGGGAATAACCGTGCCGCGCGCCTTTAATCCGCCGGGTGTTTGGCAGCCTTTCGGGGCCTTCTCGCTGGTCACCTTGCAGGGCGACGGTCAGGTTACGCATTTGAAGGGACAAGTGCCGTTGGATGCGGAGAGGAATATCGTTGGAATCGGCGATATGCCGGCGCAAGTTGACAAGGTCTTGGAAAACATCCAGGCGGTGCTCGCGGCGCTCGGCGGCGAGATGGGCGATATTCTATCGCTAACTCAGCATACGACCGATATTGCGGCGTTCATGACGTCGGGAGATGTCCGCGCTCGCTATTTCAAGGAACCCTATCCCGCGACGACGACCGTCGAGGTTTCGGCGCTCTATCACCCCGATATTATGGTGGAGATAACGGCAATCGCGGAAATTCCGCGCGGTCGGTTTGTTCATCCAGGATAAGGCCGCGCCTCGCCGTCGGGGTCGCGCGGGTTAGATTGAGAGAAGGAGGAGTTTGCTATGTCGCTTGAAGTCCGTCCTTTACACGATCTGTTTGGCGCCGAAGTCGTCGGTGTCGACGCGACGCGCCCGATGACCGCCGAAGAATTCGCGCCGATCATGGATGCCTTCGAAACTTATTCGGTTTTGCTGTTCCGCGGGCCCGTCATGACCGATGCGCAGCAGATTGCGTTGAGCGAGCATTTCGGCGTTGTGCAGGTTGCATTCAAGGCAAATCAAACCGGCGGTTCCATGTTCTCGCGGCAAAGCAACATCAATTTCGAGACAAACGAAATCTTTCCCGCCGATCATCACCGCATGACCTTCCTGAAGGCCAACATGCTTTGGCATTCCGATAGCTCTTACATGGATTGCGGGTCTTTGTGCTCGATCCTCGCGTCGCGCGAAGTACCGCCCAGCGGCGGCAACACGGAAGTGGTGAGCACGCGGGCCGCATATGAGCGGTTGCCGCATGATTTGAAGAATCGGATCGAAGACCTCACCGTTGTGCACAGCTTGAGCTATGCGCGGGACAAGATGGATATGAGCATCTTGACCGACGAACAGCGCGACGCGGCCCCGCCGGTTAAGCACCCGCTGGTGCAGGTCAATCCGGCAAACGGCAAGAAATCGATGCTGATTGGCGCACACGCAGCTTTCATTGATGGCTGGTCGGAAGAGGACAGCCGAGACCTGTTGGACGAATTGGTTGAACATTCGACGCCGCAGGAGTCCATCTACTCGCATGCGTGGCAGAACGGCGACGCCATCGTCTGGGATAATCGTTGTATCCTGCACCGTGCCACACCGTTCGAATCGACGAAATATCGCCGGCATCTGGAGCGGACGACGATCACGGATCGGTCCTGGGTGGCCGCGGCCTAAGCCCGTTCCAGCAAGACAAAACTGTAGGCGGGATTTCCGTCAGCGGCAGGATGCGTCTCGCGGGTGACTTCCCGCCACGAGGTGCGATCGAAAGCGGGGAACCGGGTATCGCCTTCGATCTCCGCATGCACTTCCGTCAGATGAAAGCGTTGGGCGGACGCCAAAGCGGCTTCAAAAAGGGTCGCGCCGCCGATCACCATCGCCTCTTCGTCGCCGTCGACAAGTGCGAGCGCGTCTTCGATTGAGCCGGTGGCTTCCGCGCCGTCTGCCGAGAAAGCCGGATTACGGGTCACGACGATATTCCGTCGGCCCGGCAACGGTTTCACGTAAAGCGAGTCCCACGTTTTTCGACCCATGATGACGGGCTTCCCCATGGTCACGCGCTTGAAGTGTTTGAGATCTTCCGGCAAGCGCCACGGCAGGTCGCCGTCGCGGCCAATCACGCGATTTTCGGCCATCGCAACGACGAGGGAGAGGATCAATGGCGCTTTCCGTGTCGCTCATACTTCGACAGGCTCAGTATGAGGCAAGGGAGTTGGGCAATCCTCATCCTGAGCCTGTCGAAGGATGAGGCGCGGCTTCTTGCGACGTCTATACCGCGACCGCCGCAGGGATATGCGGGTGGAACCGGTAGCCTTCCAAGCTGAAGTCGTCGTAGTCGAAGCCAAAGATATCCGTGACGTCCGGGTTGATATTCATCGCAGGCAACGGATAAGGCGCGCGCGAGAGCTGTTCGTCGGCCTGCTCGATATGATTGGAGTAGATATGCGCATCGCCAAGCGTGTGGATGAACTCTCCAGGCTCGAGACCTGTCGCCTGTGCCATCATCATCGTGAGCAAGGCATAGGAGGCGATGTTGAAAGGTACGCCAAGGAAGATATCCGCACTGCGTTGGTAGAGTTGGCAGGAGAGGTGGCCTTCCAGCACGTAGAATTGGAAAAGACAGTGGCAGGGCGGCAGCGCCATATTTTCGACTTCAGCCGGGTTCCAGGCGGAGACGATCAAGCGTCGCGAATCGGGGTTCGCTTTTATTTGTCCAAAAACGTTCGAAATCTGGTCGATCGTCCCGCCATCGGGTGCCGGCCAAGAGCGCCATTGCGCGCCGTAAACCGGGCCGAGATCGCCGTTTTCGTCCGCCCATTCGTCCCAGATCGAGACGCCGTTTTCCTTCAGATACGCGATGTTGGTGTCGCCCCGCAGGAACCAAAGAAGTTCGTAAATGATTGATTTCAAATGGAGTTTCTTTGTCGTCACCATCGGAAACCCATCAGCGAGGTCGAACCGCATCTGATGGCCGAAGACGCTATATGTCCCGGTCCCCGTACGGTCGTCTTTCCAGACGCCTTCGCGGCGGACGCGGCTGAGAAGATCGAGATATTGCTGCATGGTCCCTAAGATACAGCAGGGCGGACGAACTGTGAATTGTGACGCGCCCCCGAAAGGTAAAAAAATTGCTCGAATCGGCGGCAGTACGACGCAGCCTCTTGTGCCGCCCCCATTGGTCTTCCTATATATCAAGTGTCGGGCAACCGACTATAGCGCTAAATGGCCTTACGGAATAAGCGGAACGGACCCGGGGGCAGTACCCGGCGCCTCCACCAGTTTCTCGGGCGGCTATCATGAGATTGCCGCCCTCCATGGGGGCGAATCAGGATCGACGTACGTAATAAAGGTTTGGCTTGCGCTCGGTATGGCACCGCCGTTATCGGGCCATGGCTATACATGCCAATGATAACTTTGCGGGCGAAGCCCGCCTCGCTGCCTAATTAGCGCAAGCTAAGTAAGCAAGCGCGGTCCGGGGGGCACCGGGCAACAGAAGCCCCCCACTGTTTCGCGCGGCCACTGGGGGTGCCGCGGCACGGGAGCGAGCGGGAGACCATGAGTAAAGATCTTTTGAACTATGAGACGATGGTCGAACGTGCTTTGAAAAGCGTTGTCGTCGAAGCCCTAACCCAAGTTGCCGAGAACGGCTTGCCAGGATCGCATCATCTCTATGTGACCTTTGCGACGGACTTTCCGGGTGTCGAGTTGCCGGATCATCTGCACGAGAAGTTTCCGGAAGAGATGACGATTGTCCTACAGCATCAGTTTTGGGATTTGACCGTCGAGGAAGACCGTTTCCTGGTCACGCTGAGTTTCAATGATATTCAAGAGCGGCTCGCGATACCTTTTCCGGCGATCAAGGCGTTCGCAGACCCATCCGTGAATTTCGGTCTGCAATTGAAGTTTGAAGGCGAGGGCGAAATCGACGTCACCGCGCCGGCTGTCCTGGAGGAGCCGGACGCCAAACCGGAAGCCGAGCCCGAGCCTGAAATCGAATCGACTCCGGCCGAAACGGCGGAAGACGGCGACAATGTCGTCACGCTGGATGCTTTCCGTAAAAAATAGACGCCTGAAAAATAGATCGGCGAGAGGGATTAAGTCATGACGAAGGTAACGCTCATTACCGGCGGCAGCCGGGGGATTGGCGCGGCGACCGCGCGCCTATGTGCTGCGGAAGGCCATGCGGTCGCAATTAATTATCGCAGTGACGCGACGGCCGCAGAAAAGGTGCGCGTGGAGGTCGAAAGTGCGGGTGCAAAAGCCATGGTCGTCCAAGCCGACACGGGCGTGGAAAGCGACATCATGCGCATGTTCGAAGAGGTCGATCGGAATCTGGGCACGGTCACAGGGTTGGTAAACAATGCCGGCATTCATGGCCCGCGCGGCCGGCTCGACGCTTTGTCGGCTGGCGATATCGATCGCGTGCTGGAGGTAAATGTGCGTGGGTGTTTTCTCTGCGCGCGCGAAGCCATTAAACGCATGTCGACGAAGCACGGCGGCGCCGGTGGGTCGATCGTGAACGTATCGTCCGGGTCGGCGCGGCTCGGCAATCCGAATGATGGGGTGCTTTACGCCGCGTCGAAAGGGGCGGTAAACAGCCTTACCATTGGCTTAAGTCAGGAAGTCGCGGGCGAAGGCATTCGGGTCAATACGGTCGCTCCGGGTCTCACCGCAACCGATATGCCGCCCCCCGATAAATTAGAAACACAAGGCCCAGGGATCCCGATCGGCCGCGTGGCGGAAGCGAGCGAGATCGCGGAGGCGATTGTCTGGTTGTTGAGCGACAAAGCATCCTACACGGCCGGGGCCAACATTCGGGTCGGCGGCGGCCGTATTTGGCCCGTCCGACGGCGCGCTACTCGATCTCTCCCGATTCGTCGCCGATCTCGCCTTCTTGCTCGTCGTAGAGCACTTCGATGAAATCGAACTCGGATGGCGTGTGGCTGTATCCGGAAATTCCGGGGCGGCTGAAATCGGAGATTCCGAGACCAGCACTGATATTGGCAACACCTTCCGGCGGATTTGCGACCGTTAGAATTGCCGAGAGCACTCCGGCGAAAAGTAGGGCCGGGACCACGAGTAACCAGCGCGGCGAAGGCTGCCAGTTCTCGGTGTTGGCGGACTCTTGAGAAGTTATCTTATTCTTTCCCGATGTAACAGTTAAGTTTCATAGCTGGAACGTAGGGACAGCGGCACTGGTTCACAAGACAACGCAATTTTCCAATTCTTCAAAGAACTGTGAGCTGTTTGTGACTTCTGTTGCTGAAGATTAGGCAATGCTTGTTGTTATGACGCTAATACACCGCCTTTTTCTTGACTTTCGGACGTCGGCACCGCTTCCTAGAGAGAGACACAAGCAGTTGATTGCATGATGCAGGCGAAGAAAACACTTTTGGGAATTGCGGGCGCGGCGTTTCTGTTATCGACGCTGAGCGGTTGTTTCGTTCACGAAAGCGATAGATTTGCGGATTGGCCGGAATATCGGATCAAACGTGCCGGCGATGAGAATGGCGTTCTAATCGCGAAAGTTCAGCGACGCGGCGATAAGGAGAAATGGCCGGGCGACAGTTATAATGTCCTCGTACGGTGGCCGACGAATATCGACTTTCTGCCGCGGGATGTCTCCGAAGCGGAACGCAAGAAAGAAGGACAAGCCTTTATTCAAACGCTTTGCGGTGAAAACCAGCAGCCTTACGTGATTAGCGAAAGCTTTAATCAGCGGACCGGCGAGGTCTTCTATAACTTATGGTGCCGCCCGCCCAGCAAAGGCTGACCCCGCGCCAAAATTCAAACCGACTGGCATCGAAGGGCGCACCGAGGCAAACTGCCGCCAATCTATTATAAATGATCCGGAGCCAGTCCGATGAGCGAACAACCGTTCGAATTCCATCAGCTTTTGCCGCTTGGGGCAGATGACACGCCCTACAGGAAACTCACCGACGATTTCGTCGACACGGTGGATTTTGATGGCGGCGAATTGTTGAAAGTCGACCCGGAAGGGTTGAGCCTACTCGCCGCAGAGGCTTTTCGGGATATCAACCATCTGCTGCGCCCGGGACATCTCGCTCAGCTGAAAACGATCCTCGATGACCCTGAAGCGTCGGATAATGACCGATTTGTCGCCTATGACATGCTGAAGAACGCGAACATCGCGGCCGGCGGCGTTTTGCCGATGTGCCAAGATACCGGCACAGCAATCATCATGGGCAAAAAAGGGCAACGCGTCTGGACCGGCGGCGGCGATGAAGGTGCGCTCGCACGGGGCGTGCATCGCACCTATACGGAGACCAATCTGCGCTACAGCCAGGTCTCTCCGGTCTCGATGTACGAAGAGACCAACACCCGGACCAATCTTCCGGCACAGATCGAAATCTACGCGGAAGACGGCGATGCTTATAAGTTCCTGTTTATCGCGAAAGGCGGCGGTTCTGCGAACAAGAGCTTCTTGTATCAGGAGACGCCGGCGCGCCTGAATAAGGAGGCGATGCTGACGTTTCTGGACGAGAAGATTAGGACGCTCGGTACCGCGGCCTGTCCGCCCTATCACCTCGCCGTCGTCATCGGCGGCACGTCCGCTGAATTCAACCTGAAGACCGTGAAGCTGGCGTCGACACGCTATCTCGACAACCTGCCGAAGGAAGGCGGAGCGCTTGGACAAGCCTTCCGGGATATGGAGATGGAGCAAGAAATTCTCGAGCTCACGCGGCAGATGGGGATCGGCGCACAGTTTGGCGGCAAGTATTTCTGTCACGATGTCCGGGTCGTGCGGTTGCCGCGCCATGGCGCCAGTCTGCCGATAGGCTTGGGCGTGTCGTGCTCTGCCGACCGTCAAATTGTCGGCAAAATCAGCAAGGACGGCATCTTCCTCGAGCAACTTGAAAGTAATCCGGCGCAGTACTTGCCGGAAGTCACCGACGACGAACTCGGTGGAGAGGTTGTACAAATCGATCTCAACCGACCGATGTCGGACATTCTCGGCACGCTGACCCAATATCCGGTCAAAACCCGGTTGGAATTGACGGGCCCGATCATCGTCGCCCGTGACGCCGCGCATGCCCGTCTACGCCAGGGATTGGAGAAGGGCGAACCGCTGCCGCAATTCTTCAAAGATCATCCGATCTACTATGCGGGTCCGGCAAAGACACCGGAAGGATATGCTTCCGGTTCGTTTGGGCCGACCACGGCGGGGCGGATGGATTCCTACGTCGACCAATTCCAAGAAGCCGGCGGCTCCATGGTGATGTTGGCCAAAGGCAACCGTTCCGATGTCGTTCGACAAGCTTGCCAGAAGAACGGCGGCTTCTACCTCGGCTCGATTGGTGGCCCCGCTGCGCGCCTCGCGCTCGACTGCATCAAGAAAGTCGAGTGTATTGCTTTCGAAGATCTGGGCATGGAGGCCATCTGGAGGATCGAAGTCGAAAAGTTCCCGGCATTCATCGTCACCGACGACAAGGGGAACGATTTCTTTAAAGGCATTTGAGCCGACGGGTCACGAATCGCGAAATTTGGAGACGTAGATGAACGTGCCAGCCCATGAGACGGTCGGCCATGAATTGCCTCTATGGGAAACGGCGGTCGACCGCGTTCGACAAGACCGGTTTCACGAAGCCGCCGGCGTTTCCGGCACAGCGTTTGGTGAGACGGTAGACGTTTCGGTTCTTTCGAACGATTGCCTACACGGGGCGCGGCCACGTGAGGCGCTTGGTGCGAAGCGTTTGCACGTTGGGGTTCGCGTCAAACAGCATGCTGCGATTCCGTTGGGTGAACCGCTGGGAGTTCTGGCCCGGGTCGACAATATCCGGCCCGACCGTCGAGGCCGATATATTCACGTCGGCTTTCAATTTCGCCGGCCGGACGGGTCGGTTCCGGTCGAGATCGACCATCAAAGTTTGATCCTTGATCCGAATCCAGCGCCGGTCGCGGCCGCGCAAAAGAAACCTGCGTCACCCGAATCCGAATCTGAATTCGAGGTCCAGCGACGTGTTCAACTGACACCGGAAATGGTCAGCGGCTATAGTTTTGAATTTCCGCATCTGGAAGCACATCACGATCCTGAAGCGGCGGCGGCCATTGGAATGCGCGCGCCCATCGCACAAGGGTTGATGGGTTTTACATTGCTGTTCAACGTATTGGCCGAAGGTGGATTGCCGGTAAAGTTCGATATCGAGGCGCGGTTTAAACGTCCGATTTTCTGGGACGATGAACTCAAGCTCGAATTTGACAACCGCCAGTTGCTGCGCGCGGTGAACGGGGACGGAAAAAAAACGAGCGAGCTTTGGATTCATGATTGGAAGTGACGCGACGCCGGCCTTCGAGGGGCTCCGCATTGTCGACCTGACGCAAGGGCTCGCTGGTCCCTTCTGTGCGATGTTGATGGCGCAGAACGGCGCCGAAGTCGTGAAAGTCGAGCCGCCCGAAGGGGATTGGTCGCGCAGCCTGGGAGTCCCGGCCGGACCAAATCGAAGTGCGGCGTTTGTTGCTTGCAATCGGGGGAAGCGCGCAATTGTCGCTGATTTGAAGACCGAGGAAGGTCTGAACATCGTCCGAAAGCTGGTGGCCCAGGCGGATGTGTTTATGGAAAGCAATCGTGCTGGCGTGGCGTCGCGCTTGGGGCTTGGCTACGAAGAAATGACGGCGCTCCGAGACGATTTGGTCTATTTGTCGATCACCGGTTTCGGACAAGAAGGTTCGTACGCGTCGCGACCGGCGACCGACGCCGTACTGCAAGCATTCTCCGGTCTGATGATGAGCAACCCGGACAAAGATGGTGCCCCCAAACGGGTTGAGTTTCCGGTTCCGGATTACATTACGGGCTTGGTGGCCTATCAGACCTTGGTGACGGCTTTGTTTGGGCGCGCCATGCATGGCGGGAGCCGCCGGCTCGATATCAGCCTGATGCAGGCGATGCTGCTGTTCCAACAACAAGGCCTGATTGCGCGCGAGATCGACCCGACGCCGCCGCAAGGCAGCCCTGTCCCGCCGACAGGCACTTACGCCACATCTGATGGATACATCAATATTTCCGTTGTCCGAGAGAAATTTTTCCAAGGCCTCTGTGAGGTGTTGGCGCTGCCGGATGTGGGCGCCGATCCACGTTTCGGTAGCATCGAAGATCGCCGGACCCATGTCGATGCGCTGCTGCCGCCCATCATCGAAGCTGTTCGAGGCTGGGGCGTTGAAAAGCTCTCGGCGGCCTTGGTCGCGGCCGACGTACCGCATGCAATTGTGAACGACTATCCGCAGGCCGCACGCGATCCCCATGTCGCCGAGGTCGACGGGGTCGCCTGGCAAACACTGGCGGGATTGCCCGAATTGCCGTTCGTAAACGTTCCCGGTAGCGTGTCGCTGAGCGCGGATGATCCGCGGGCGCGAATCCCGGATTTTGACGGCGATCGAGCTGAAATTCTAAATGAACTAAGTCTCGGCTAGCGGCCTCTAATCGGCCTTAAGATAGCTACGGATTCGCGCTGCGACGTGATTTGCATCGCCGGTTATGCCGTAGACGATCCCCGATTTACGGGTATGGAGATAGTTCATTCCTAAGAAGAAGAGCCCGGGCGCGGATGCTTCGCCGCGATCTGTCTTTGGGTATCCGAATTTATCGAAAGCATTCGCCTTAACCCAGGAATAATCGAAGCGGAAACCGGTCGCCCAGATAACCGCCGATATGCCTTCATTTGTCACATCGATCCGGTCTGGTTCAGGTATCGTCGTCAGGTCGTCGATTGGATCGTGCATTGGATCGTCACCGGCATCCGAAGGGAACGTCAAATCTCCGGCTTCGATATAGTGATCGATGCTTCGGCAAAATTCCGCGGAATGTCGGTCCGCGGCGGCGATGTTTTCCCGTAGGTCCTGTCCAAAATGAAAAACCGTCTCATCGCAATATGTGTAGCGTCCCAGAAGCCGGACTCCCTTTCGATGGAATTTTTGCAGGCTGACGGTGTGCCCGCCGTCCCAGCCGCTGATCTGCGGTTGGCCGCTCCATCGCCGCCGCGGGTCATCTAGGTTGCCGGCTCGGCGGTCCATTAAGCCAAGCTTGTCGTACCAATAGTTCAGGTCGCTGCCGCGATAACGACGGGGAACGCGACCGGCCTTTCCGGTCGACAACAAGACCTCGCGCCCGGCATCGAGAAGATCGTCGACGATCTGCATGCCGGACTGTGCCGAGCCGATGACCATAACGCGACCGGGGGGAAGAGTATCGGGGTGACGGTAGTCGGCAGCGCTTATGGTCACGATTGAAGAGACGAGGTTGCCGCTCTCGGGGATATTTGGATGTTGATAGGTCGAGGTCGCAACAAGCAGGACGCGGGATTGTATTGGTCCCGCGCTTGTTTGCAGGTGCCATTGCGCCTCCGAGTAGCGCGCGTGCGTTACGGTGATATTCGCGCGAACAGGAAGCCGCTGCGCGTCCGCATAGCCGACCAGGTAGTCGATAAACCCGTCCTTTGTCATGAAGCCGTCTGGGTCGTCGCCGGCATAAGGTTTATCCGGCAGATTCAACGTTCAGTTCGGCGTGTTCATGCAGAAACTGTCTCATCGCTGGTTGCGCCAGCTCTCGCCGATCTGACCGCGTTCGAGAACGCAATGTTCGATGCCGTGTGTTTGCAAACAGGCACTTGCGGCCAGTCCAGCGTGTCCGGCACCAACGATGATAACGTCCGTCACGGATTAACCGGCGTCAGGTGTCGTGATGAGTGAACGATCCATCTCCATCCTAAAGTCGATATAACCGAGCGATGGCGGTTTTAACCCGGCTTGGCTGACCATGTTATGCGTTTGGCCGCGATGGTGTGCCTGATGCTGGGCGAGATTGGTGAAGTAGATATGTTTCGGCACCTCGCGTCTGTCCCGATTGTCGAGCCCCAACGTCCAAAAAACGAATGGTTCATCCAATGTGGTCGGGTCGATCTCCTCAGTGAGCGCGATCCAGCGGTCGTCTTCCTCGGACTGGTGTACGCTCAGCGCGGACAAATCGCTATGCAGCGTGTCGTTTAGGCCGCTAAACGTCGAGTCGATTCCTTCGATCCGTTCCCGGTAAAGAATATCGACTAGGAGAATATGGTTCAGTGTACCGAGGATTGATCCGAAAAAGGCGCCGCGGTCCTGGCTGATTTCGTCGGCGCTCAATTCCGCACAGATACCGTGCAACCGACGATTGGCCCAGGCGTTGTAATTCGCCAAAACATGCGGATGTGCGAGCATGGTATAGTTCCTTTGAAACTGCGGTGCCACGGATAACGAGGGTAGGACTTGAACGTCCATCTACAATCGACAGGGGACAAACGTTACGATGGCGGTTAGCGATGAGTATCGAGCGTATCTCGAGGATCAGTTCGACGAATTTGGGCCGATTCAAATTCGCCGGATGTTCAGGGGCCTCGGCATCTACCGAGAGTCGGTCATGTTTGCGTTGGTGGCGCGGGATACCGTGTTTCTGCGGACCGACGCGCGAAATCGCCCTGCGTTCGAAGAGCGCGGCATGCCCGCCTTTACCTATCAGCACAAAAACAATAAAGCGCCGGTAGCGATGCCATATTCGGAGATTCCCGGGGATGTATTGGAGGATCCATCCGAGCTGGCCCTATGGGCCCGCGACGCTTTTGATGCGGCACTTCGTGCGAAACAGGCTAAAGCCAAATAGCTGCTGAAACTAAAGGGTGGCTAAAATCTCTTCGACGAGTTCGCTCGGCATCTCCATGACCTCGAGCGCGGACCGTAAGTGATGCACAACAACCGAAAGATTGTCGCCTGAGGCCCCTGCCGATGACAGGGCATCTTCGACCGTGCTTCCTGGAAACGATGTGTCCGGTCCGCCGAGTTGTTTGGTCAATAGGCCAACGAATGCCGAAATGATCGCATCCATATTGTCCGCGGAGACGGCACCCGACAATTGCGGGTCTTCCAGCATCCGGCTGGAGAGCAGCGATGTTGCGCCATGCACGCCGATCTCGCCGCCAATCCGATCAAAAATGGAACGTTCGCCGGACGACGAGGCACTCGAATTTTCTGTCGGTGCCGGTGCCGCTTCAGTCTCTTGCGTTTCGTCTTCATCGCTCGCGTCCGTTTTGGGCGCTTCGGGTTTCTTTATTTGCTTCGGCGTGTCAGCGCGCCGACGGCGACGTGTCGTGGTCGGCGTATTGAAAATCGATTCCTGATCGAGAATCTTCTCGACGTCGAGAACCACCAAAAGGTTTTCTTTTCGCCGAATGATCCCGTGGCACAGTTTTCTCAACGATTCGCGTAACGTTGCAGGAGGATTCTCGATAAGTTTTTGTTCGACCGCGATGACGTCACCGATCTTGTCGACAAGAAGCGTATAAAGGTCGTGTTGATATTCGACGGTGACGCCCATCTGCCCCTCTTTTTCATCGTAAGAGAGGTCGCCAAGACAATGGCGGAGATCAATCACGTTGACGATGCGGCCACGCAAATTCATCACGCCGGCGACGGCGGAAGGCGCCAGAGGGACAGGTGTGATCTGGAACGGTTCCACGATGTCTTGGACGGCGAGAATCGGTATGCCGAACACTTGGTCGTCAATGGTCAGCGTAACCAACTGTTCCTCGGCCGATGTGACGACTTGCGAGCCGTCGGTCGCGATCAATTCGCTCATTTCAAACTCCCTGCCGCCACTTTCGTAAGCGCGCTAAATGAAAGAGCGAACCCGCGGCTAGCGGCAAAAGCTAGTATTATCCTATAGACATGGCAATGTAATTTCCTTAACGCCATCGGATACGCGGCTTCATTTGCGCCAGTTATGGTGCCAAAAGAGGATGAAGATGAATGACGCTTCGACAATCGATTACCTGCGGAACGGGCCGGCCGAGGCGCCTCTGCGCATTGCGCTAGCGCACGGCGCGGGTCAGGGGATGGATTCGGATTTTATGAACCTCGTCGCCGAGGGCGTTGGCGACACGGGGTTTGAAGTCCTTCGTTTCGAATTCCCTTATATGGCGCGGCGGCGCACAACCGGGAAGAAAGCCGGTCCCGACCGCGCGCCGGTTCTTTTGGAGACGTGGCGAGAGGTCATTCGGACATTCGACGATCGTCCGTTGATCATCGGCGGTAAGTCGATGGGCGGGCGGATTGCCAGTATGGTCGCGGATGAAATGTCGGTGGCGGGTGTGGTGTGCCTTGGATACCCGTTTCATCCGCCGGGTAAACCGGAGAAACTGCGCACGGAGCATCTGGCCGGATTGCAGACCCCTTGCCTCATCTGCCAAGGCGAGCGTGATCCTTTCGGAAAGCAAAAGGAGGTCGCGACCTATAGCCTGTCTGGTAAGATCGAACTCTGCTGGGTTGGCGACGGCGATCACAGTTTTAAGCCGAGGAAGAAATCGGGGCGAACCGAAGCGCAGAATATTGAACTTGCAATAACGTCTGTTGCTGGGTTTGCGAATTCGCTCGCGCGCCCAAACGGCTAGGTTTTGCGCCTGTTTGCACTTTATCTTTGCCTACGAATTGTCCTATCGTACCGACGCCGTCATCAAATGCAGGTTTTGATCGGGACACTTGTCGGCGTTGGCGGCTATTCGTCGGGCGCGGGGTACAATAGTTTGCATGGAGAGATAGGATAAATGGCACTGGCCGTTAAAGATACAATTGAAGATTCGGAGGAAGATCAGGATCCTCTCGCGATCCGCAAACGCTCTGTCGTTATTTCCGGACACCGGACCAGTGTCTCCTTAGAGAATGCTTTTTGGTTCGGCCTAAAGGAAGTTGCTGGCCGGAAGGGGCAGACAGTCAATCAATTGGTGACGGAGATCGACAGCGGACGCACGGGAAATCTCTCGAGTGCGATCCGGGTATTTATCCTTTTGGAAGCCAAGGAACGCTGGCGCTAGTAGGGCGCGTTACGGCTTCAAATTCTTAAAAATCCCTTGTAACAATCGACCAGGATCGAGCGGTTGTTGCTGCTGCTGCTGCTGCTGTTGTTGTTGTTGCGATTGCGTGCCGCCGGAGGATTGCGACGAACTACCGCCCCCCAATAGGCCTGGTAACAGTTTTTGGATCGGGTTCGTGACCTGTTGCTGAACTTTGGAGGCCCCGGATCGAAGTAACCTTCCGCCGACTTTCGTCCTCGACGGGGCATCGAGCGGTCCACTGGCATCAAAGGTAACGAGCGGTTCTTGCTGAGGGTCGTCGACGAGTTCGGTCGCGGAGACGAGCTGCCAGCGCGGAAGGTCGATCGTTGCGCGCGTCGTCGCGACGTTTCCTCGGCCGCTCAAGGTTAGATTGTCCGTTTGAGCGACGCCGTTCACAACCCGAAACTGACCGCTGACAGCCGCTGGATTTCGCCCAAACGCTTGATCGAGCGACGCGAGGAGTTGCGAGATAGGCGCTAGTTTACTAAGTGCACTCACCTTATTGCCGAGAAACGTCGATAGTAGCGTGCTGCCGGCGGCAGCGAGGCCAAGCGTATTACGTTCCTCTTTGGTGAGCAGGAACTGCGCTTGTCCCTGAATCGCTGCATTCCCGTTGAGTGCGGAGACAAACGTCCGCTCGCTATGTCCTGCCGTCGTAAAGTTCGCCGAGACGGAGATGGGACCCGTGACGCGGTCCTGTCCGATAAGTGTATTTACGGCCCTGCGGGTACTGAGGCGTTCGAGCGCGACTTCTGCAGCAATAGCTGCTGATTTGCCGCGTGGTTCAACGGCGGCTTTCGCGCTGAGTTTACCGTCGAAAATTTTGGCGTCGAACGAGTTGACCGCAAGACGGCCCGATTTCAAAACGGCATGAAGTCGGGGCTGCTCGAGCTTCACCTTATCCTTTGTCAGCGCGACCATTTCGAGTTTTACGTCCGCGTCGATATTCGTCGGGATCGCGATGCCGATTGGGTCGTTCGACCATCTTTGGGCGGAGACCGCATTCCCAGCGCGCGTCGTCGATCCACGACGGCTCCGACTGGTTGACGATCCGCTTGTGACCGTTGGACGGGGCGAAGGCGGCAAGAAAAGATCCAAGAGTACTTCGCTCGTCTTTAGGTTCGCGTTAACGCTCGAGCGGCCTTGCGCTTTACCGAAGCTCGCTTGACCTGCGATGGCGACCGGGCCGAGCTTTGCGTCGATCTCTTGGATGGAGAGATCGTCTGGTGTGCCGCGCAGATGTGCGCGCACCGAAACCGGACCAAGCTTTGCCGCCGCCGGCCGATATTCGGGTGCAAATTTCCGGAGCGCAGTTTTGAGCTCCGGATGCGTGACCGCGCTCCGTAAATTAAGCCGCGGATTTGCAAGGTAATTGTCGACCGATCCGTCGATTTTGATTTGGGCGCCGGCCGCTTTCGCACTCAACTTCATGTCCGCTTTCGACAGGGTGGCGTCAATCCTGCCCTTGCTCGAAACCTTGCCCAATTGCTTGGGCGACACCGGAAGTTTCGCGCCCGCGAAGCGCGCGAGGCGTTCTGGATTACGGACGGCAATATTGTAGTCGAGACCGACTTTCGGCTCGGCGCCGGAGGCGTCGACGTTGCCGGCGAGCGAAGCGCCAACGCCTGCGAAATCGGCAATGCTGGCCTGACGGATGGTGATTTTCCGTTCGAAGATGGTGGCATTCAGCGACGCGTTTCGCGCGGTCTCGCCCATGATGGTGAGTTGGCCGGCGCTCAATTCGACATTCGCACCGAAGAGATCGAGCGCTTTTTGAAGGCCGGCGGACGGGTTGTTCGGCGTTTCGGCGGTGCCGCCGTTACTGCCGTTGCCATTCTTGCCGGTTGCCGGGGTGCCGGTCTGTGCGGGCTTCCCAGCCTTGCTGCCTTGCGGGAGATAAGCGTCGAGATTGAGTTTGTCGACGGCGAGGCGAAGGCCCACCCCCGGTTTCCGGCGAAACTCGACAACCATGCCGCCGGAAACTTTACTGGCGTCCAATTGCACCGCGATCCCCGTTATCTCGGCCTTCTTCGGGCTTGCCCGCAATTTGCTCTCATAGGAAAGATTGCGGAGCCGGTTCTTCGGGAGAACGGATTGGTCGACACCGAGCCAGCTTGCGAGGCCGCGTAGATTGTCGGATTTGGCTGCGATATTGCCCGTGAATTCCGGTAAACCGTCTGCCGGTGCCAAAGCGCCGGACACCGTGAAGCGAGAGCTCCCGGGAAGCGCCGCGCTTATCTGTTCGATGCGGATTACGCCATCGCGCAACGTTCCCTTTACAATGGCGTCGCGGATAACGCCGCCATTGTAGGTCGCGGTCTGCACGCCGAGATCGAACGTCGCCGCGATTTCCTTTGGGAGCTCGAACGACGCCGATGCCGCAGGCTCGGATGTCGGAAGCTTCGTTGTCACCGATGTGCTGATCTTCGCACGATCAGTCTGCTCGGGCGATTTGGCGGCCGGCGTTTCGAACAAAGGATCAATATCGATCTTGTTCGCATTCAGGACAATATCGATTTCGGATTGAGGGCCGAGCACGCCATGAATTGCGCCGGCAAAAGACATGTCACCGAGGCGAAGCGACAATTTATTCACGCCGACCGTTGTTGCGGACGCGGATACCTCTGCGTCCATATTTATCGGCTTTGCCAATTGGGGCGGTAGCGTCGCGCCGGCTGTGCGTTTGGCAAGCTGTGCAAGGTCGTCGGCGCGCGCCTTCACAACGCCGGCCAATGTTGCGTCCGGCGTGAATTCACTCAGTGTGCCTTTGAACTCGACCTGCGATGGCGTGCCCTGGACACCGAGTGACAAACTCACCGGGAGCGGCCGGTTCGGTGCGATCTGGCCGGCGGTGATGCGAAATGTTGTTGGAATTTTGCGCACTGTCGCCTCACCTTCCAATCGGAAGGGGCCGTTCAGGGATTCCGCCATGATTTCGGTTGTGAGATTGGATATCTCTTCACGCAATCCGGAGCGTGCGTCGACATAGCTGATCGTGGCCTCCTCGATCTTCAAACTTTCGAGCGAGACATCCACGCCGAGGCCGCCAGAAGATCCAGCAGACGCTGTTGACGGCGTTGTAGCCGGTGCGGCCTTGTCGTCACCCGGCAGCTTAATATCCCAACTCGCTCGACCGTCCTTTGTGATCTCTAGCGAGATGACGGGGCGAACCAAGCGCACACTCTTGACCGCGATTTTGCCTTGGAGGAGCGAGCTGACGTCGACGTTAACCTCGACTTCCTCGAAAGCGACCATCTCGCGATTGTCTGCGCCCGGTAAATTCTCCAGGCTGACGCGCTTGACGCTTAAGGCGGGGCTGGGCAGGACCGATATTTGGATATCGCCAACGATGCGCAATTCGCGGCCGAGCGCTTCTTTTACAGCGGAAGCGATCTGGGGCTTGTAGTTGTTCCAGTCGAAGAAGCTCGGCCCGACCAAAAGTCCGGCGATGACGACGGCGACCAAAGCAAGAAACGCGTAGAGAATTTTACGCAATTCGATTACTCCGCAGCAGGGATTACACCAAAGCTAAGGCGACACGCCCGGCGGATCAATTGATAACGCCGTCAACTTATAGTGTTCGGCTTAAACCCGGACGATCTTCCCCGGATTCATAATGTTTTGCGGATCCATTGCCATTTTTAATGTCCGCATCACACTAATCGCATCGCCGCCATGTTCGGCAATCAAGAAATCCATCTTTCCGCATCCGACACCATGCTCGCCGGTGCAAGTCCCGCCCATGGCGATTGTGCGGTGTACCAACCGGTCATTGAGCTCGTGGGCGCGGTGCATCTCATCTTCGTCATCTGGATCGATGAGAATGACGAGATGAAAATTGCCGTCGCCGACATGTCCGACGATGGGCGCTAAAAAGCCGCTCTCGTCGATATCTTTCCGCGTTTCTAAAAGGCATTCCGCCAAATTCGAAATCGGCACACAGGCGTCGGTGGCGATACCTTTTTTGCCGGGTTCGAGGGCAAGTGCCGCGTAGTAGGCATCGTGGCGCGCCTGCCAAAGTTTGTTTCGATCCTCCGTCGTGGAGGACCATGCGAAGGCGCTGCCGTCGAAATCGTCCGAGATGGCACCAACCATTTCCGCCTGTTCCTGTGCCGATGCTTCGGTGCCGTGAAATTCGAAGAAGAGAGTCGGTTTCTCTTCGTAACCTTCGAGGTTCGAGTACTTGATGCACGCGTCCATCTGAACTTCGTCCAGCAACTCGATCCGCGCGACCGGAATGCCCGATTGGATTGTTAAAATGACGGTGTTTACGGCGTCTTCGAGGCTTGGATACTGGCAAACCGCGGACGTGATCGCTTCCGGTATTCCATACAGTTTAACTTGGACCTCGGTGATGACGCCGAAGGTCCCTTCGGATCCGATCATCAGCCGGGTCAAATCATAGCCGGCAGCCGATTTTTTCGCCCGCCCGCCAGTTTTGATAATACGGCCGTCGGGCAAGACCACGGTCAGGCCGAGAACGTTTTCGCGCATGGTGCCGTAGCGCACGGCGTTGGTGCCGCTGGCGCGCGTCGCCGACATGCCGCCAAGGGAGGCGTCCGCACCAGGGTCGATCGGAAAGAAAAGTCCGGTGTCGCGGAGGTACTCGTTCAACTGTTTACGGGTGACACCGGCTTGCACCCGGCAGTCCAAGTCTTCCGCATTCACTTCAAGGACCTCATTCATATTGGTGAGATCGATCGTGATGCCGCCGCGCAGCGCCTGTACGTGTCCTTCAAGCGAAGTACCGGTCCCGAAGGGGATGATGGGCACGCCGTCCCGGGCACAAAGTTTGACGATTGCCGAAACTTCTTCGGTCGAGTTGGCGAAGCACACGGCATCCGGCGGGGCTATGGGAAAATAATCTTCAGCATTGCCGTGTTGGTCGCGGACGGCGGCGGACGTGGAAACACGGTCGCCCAAAATTTCCTTCAATTCCTCGATAAAGCTATCGGGAACATCAATCTTGGTATTGCTAAGATTCGAATTCGCGGCCTCTGACATCGGCTCGCTCCTGCAGTTTGTCGGCTTTCGGCGACACTAGCCCGCCGCCTCTATCGATTCAACAAGTGGGTCGCCTTCGCGTTCAGAACGGGACGGCCAGGTCATCCGGCAGATAAAATCCGGTACGCTTCAAATAACGTTTTTGGTCCGCCGGCATTGGAGTCCGGCTATGCATAATCGACGTATTGTCCCACATGACGAGGTCGCCGATGGACCAAGTGTGCCGATAAACGTGATCCGCCTGTGTTGCGTGATCGGTCAATTCTTGCATGAGCGCGAAGCTGTCATCCGCCGAAAGGTCGCCGATGGTCTTGATGTGCAACGGGCTCAGATAAATTGCTTTCCGTTTGAGGTAAGGGTGGGTCCGAATAAGCGGGTGGGTACAGTCCAGAATACGCGCCTTTTCTTCCTCGGTGAGCGGCGTCTCCCGGACTTTCGGGCGCGGTTCCGCAGAATAAACCGCGTTGACGCCCTCAACGCGGCGGCGCAGCGAATCGGGCAAACTCGCATAGGCCCCTGCAAGGTCGCAGAACAATGTTTGGCCGCCCTCTTGCGGGGCCACGATCCCGTAGAGAATCGTGCCGAATACGGGCTGTGGCGTATAGGTCTGATCCGTGTGCCAGTCGAGCTCGTAGTCGACCGGACGGGGCACGCCGTCGAGGTTGGAGAGTTCCATCACCTCTTTTCGCTTGTATGTCGTCAACAGGCTCGACTGTGCGTGCACAAACAGTGGGCCGAACCGTTCGGTAAATGCCACCAGTTGGTCGTCGTCCAAATTCTGATTGGGAAAGATGGCGACACGATGCTCCATCCAAAGGGTGCGGATCGCATCGAATGTCTCGTCGTCCAACGCCGCCGCAAGATCGACATCCTCAATCTGTATTGCAAAACCGTTGGCGAGGGAATGCGTCCGCATGGCGAGTAACCTTCTATGATATTTCCCGGCCCTTACGAGCAATGAAGTCGGGGAACGCGTCTTCGGCTTTGGCGCCCCGCATGACGTTCTTCCCGTGATCGACTTCGTGGGTCCATTGGGTGCGCAAATCTGTACCGAGATCGCGCAGCATTAATTCTTTGATGCCGGTGACCGCGCCGGTGTGATTACCGGCGATGAGCTTCGCGAGCGTCATGGTCTTGTCGCGGAGCTCGGCTTCCGGGACAAGATGATTGAGGAGCCCGATGCGATAGGCTTCTTCCGCTTCCACGATACGGGCAGAAAACAGCAGCTCTTTTGCCATCGGCCAACCGACCTGATTGGGCAAGGTCCAGGTGCTATTGATGCGTCCATAGGCAGCGGCCAGAAATCGGAACTTCGTTTTTTCGCAACCGATCCGCATATCGAGAGATGAGGCCAAGACCGCGCCGCCGCCATATGCCAGGCCGTTCATCATGCCGATCGTGGGCTTCTTCGACGCGCTGATCTCATAGGCACCGTTCATATAAATGTCGCGTTTGGCGTCGAGCTCTTCCTGTGAGAACTTAATATCGTTCTCGCGCTGTTCATGAATATCGCCACCCGCCGTGAAGGCTTTTTCGCCAGAACCCGTGATGACAATGCAGCCGACATCATCGTTTGCGTCGGCTTGCACAATGGCATCGTGGAGTTCCGCGCTCAGTTTGTTGTTCATCGCGTTGAGCACTTCCGGACGGTTGAGTGTGACAACCGCGACACCGTCCTCGTGATCGACCAGGATATGTTCGTATTCGGACATAGCGGGATTCCTATTTTTGGAGGTCAACGCCAAACGTGACCAAGAATTTCGACGTCATGATATAGAAGCCTACCGCAAGATGCAGTTCGACCAATGCGCCGGGCGATAGTTTTTCTTGTAGCCGGTGGAATAGTTCGTCGGAAACGCTGTCCGATTTGACGATTTCATCCGTGAAGCGCAGGACGTCCTTCTCAAGATCGTCATAGGTGTCAGAGTCCGCGCCACTCTCCAGGGCACCGATCTTCGCGTCGTCCAGTCCGACACCTTTGCCAATCCGCTTGTGGGCAATGACTTCGTATTCGGATTTGCAGAGTATCCCGGCGCGCGTAATTGCGAGTTCGCGCAGTCCCGGGTCCAACTCGCCCTTAAACCGAATGGCGTTTCCCATACGGACGTAAGTTTCAAAGTGTGATGGAGAGTGGGCCAGCATCCGAAATATATTTTTGTGCTCTAACTTATCGAGCAGTTCCTTGACGCGGTCATTTGCGCTATCGATGTCCACGTATTCCATTCGGGCCATGACGATTTCCGAGCCTTTTGAGTGACGGGTTGTCTTTCAAATTATTCTCGAAACGTATTTGATCCAGTTCTGTCAACGCGACAGAGAACGCTCCCCGGATTCGGCCCCAAAATTTGTGACGAAGGGCGGAACAGAGAGGTGCCCGCGTCGCTCGTTCGGCTCGAACGGTCTCCGGGCTGGATTGGGAAAGTGTCGGCTCGCGCGATGAATATGTCGCATTGGCGGCCCGATTTGTTCCATTTGGAGCCGCTACAACTAAAACCGGCAACGAAATTGTTTATTTCGCAGGTGCAGCATAAACCGCTTGCTTTAAGTTCGGTCTCTCATTAAGTGCTTCTCAACTGCGGAAGAGATAGAGAACTCCGTGCCGGGAATGTCGGTTTGCGATCATTCAAGGCACACAATCCACTCGCCGCCATTCATCGTTTTCGTTATTTCCGCCCGCGTCTCTGTGATGGAGATGTCGGTTGCGTGAGGGTTTGCTGTGATACCACATGACGAAATTCCCAACGATTGCGATCGGGTAACGCACAGCGTCGCGGCGTATTGGTTATCGATTCATCCAAAGCCGGACGTGTTGCCGTCTCGCCATGATTTCGATCCGCTCGATCTTCCGCCCGATATTTGGCCGAACTTGATGTTGACCAATGTCCTGCGCGAGCCGCTTGATCTCGTATATCGGTTGGTCGGTACGGAAGCGGCGGCGATATTAGGATTGGACGTCACCGGGATGAAGCTCTCGGAACGCCCCGTTCGGCGGGACCGAGAAGCGATTCTGGACGACTATCGCGTGGCTATTGAAGACAGGGTGCCGCGTTTCCGCCGCTTTAACGTTTTCGACGCCCGCCGCGGTTTCAAAGTGAATATGGAGCGATTGCACTTACCGATGGCGACGGACGGTCGGACGGTTGACATGGTGTTGACGTCGCTCGTGCAGCTGGAAATGGATCGCGGCGCGCTCGACGAACTCAATACGACCCGGCTCTGTGTTTGATCGGACCCTTATGACGGTTGATTGAGCACGCGAGCGCGAATGGTACCTGAAAGGCTGCGGATATCGCTCAGAATGTCTTCGGCATCGGAGCGTGCGTCATCCGTATCCAAGACGACATAGCCGATTTCGCCATCGGTTTGATAATGCTGTGCGGCGATATTGACGCCGTGGCCGGCGAAAATTTCGTTCAATTTGCCGAGCTCGCCGGGCAAGTTCCGCTGTACTTGAATAAATCGCGTCCCGTCCGGTCTTGGGGAGAGTTGAACCTGCGGAAAATTGACCGCGCCCATCGTCGAGCCGACATCCGAATACTCGATCAACTTCCGTGTTACTTCTTCCCCGATACGTTCCTGCGCTTCTTCCGTGGAGCCGCCCACATGTGGCGTCAGAATGACATTGTCGAGTCCCTGCAACGGTGAGACAAAACGGTCTGCATTCGAAGAGGGTTCGGCCGGAAAGACGTCGATTGCAACCCCGCCGACATGGCCGTCGCGGACGGCGGATGCGAGGGCGTCGAGATCGACGACCGTTCCCCGCGAATTATTGATCAGAAACGCACCCTTTTTCATTCGGGCAATCTCGGCGCTGCCGATCATGCCGTGCGTCGCAGGCGTTTCCGGGACATGCAGCGTCACGATGTCGCTCTCGGCGAGAAGCGCGTCGAGAGATGCCGCCGGAGTAACATTGCCGTGCCGAAGTTTGTCCGTGTGGTCGTGGTAAATCACACGGAGACCCATCGCTTCGGCAAGAACGGCGAGTTGGCTGCCGATATTGCCGTAACCCACAATGCCCAGCGTCTTGCCGCGCACCTCGCGACTGCCGGTCGCCGACTTCTCCCATCCGCCCTGATGCGCGGCGGTCGAACGCGGGAATATGCGGCGAAACAGCATAACGATTTCCGCGATCGTCAACTCGGCGACGCTGCGGGTATTGGAAAACGGGGCGTTGAACACCGGTATCCCACGAAGACGGGCGGCATCGAGGTCGATCTGGTTGGTGCCGACGGAGAAACAACCGACACCGATGAGCGTGTTGGCGGCCTCGATAATCGGTTTGGTAATCTGGCTGCGCGAGCGGATGCCGAGAACGCGGACTCCGCGTAAAGCCGCCGTCAGCGCCTCGCCATCGAGTGCCTTCGGGAGACGTTCCACATTGACGTATCCGGCGTTGGCCAAAGCCTCGACCGCGGTCTCTGCAATCCCTTCAAGGAGTAGGAATTTGATCTTCTCCTTGGGGAGCGATGGGTTTTGCACGAGCGCCATTTTGCTGTTTCCGTTACTGCGCGTCGGAGCGCGATCAGATAACGAAAAGCGAAGACCGGCGCAACACTCCTTATGTCGTGAACGGCGCGAAGGAGGGTGAGTATTCGTTGAATTCCCATTGCAAGGGTAACGCGTTCTTGAGGCGGTGCCCCTTGTTCGGCACGATCCGAACGACCCGTTCAGCGCCGGGCAAAGCGTCGACGCGTGGTCCCTCCCAGATAATCTCCGCGTCGCCGGTCAGGCGCAGCAGGTCGCCGCTTGTAAACTCCATAAAGAGAAGACCCGCTCGGCCCGTCGCTTCGATGTTGCCAAGGGTCTGGAATTGCCGGTTCCCGGCGTAGTCGGGAAATTCGATTGCGCCGTCCGCATTCACGCGAACAAAGCCGGGAAGGCCGCCTCGGTGCGAGACGTCGGCACCCGTTGCCGGTGTGCCGTCGCCGTCGCCCGCGCTCGACGCGATGAAGAACGTGTCGGCGGCTTGGATCGCCACGACATCGGCGGCCTCGAGCTCTGCGAATGTTTCCGCGGGCGCGGAAGGCGTTTCTGTCGGTCGGGCCGCAGTGTTTCTTGTCTGGATGTATTGAGGGCAGTTTCCAAAGCTCTGCTCGACGGTGAGGCTGAAGCCGTTCTCGTCGAGCGATTGAACGAATCCGTTCACGCGGTTGCGGCGGTGTGTTTCAAATTCCAATCCCAATCCGCCGAGGCGACGACCTTTGCGCAGAGTGTCGCGGAAAGGCTCCCCTGCCGCCGGCAGCGTTTCTATTCGCAGTTCGGTCTCGGACGGCGTGCTGAGGAATCCCGGGGTACCGGTCAAGACAGTGGCCCACGGCCATCCATCGTCGTCCCGCCAACCCAAGAAGAAAGTCGGCAGCTGCGCGAAGAAAGATCGGTGTTGGTCGGGCATGTAGGGGCGGATGATCTTTCGCCCGATCATGTCCATTTTTTCTTGCAAGCCGAAGCGGGCTTGGACGGCGCGTTCGCCGGGATGAAATGGTGAATCCGTGGTGCTCATCGTCGTGTCCTTATAACTCAAATCGTCCGCCAAGGGGACGCCGCTAAGCGGCGTCCGGGATAGTCGAGGATTGCATGGGAACGAAACCCGGGAGGGATTGAATACGTGAAATCCAATTCAAGACGTTGGGATAGGGCGCAAGGGAGAGCCCGCCTTCAGGTGCATGGGCGACGTATGCATAGACGGCAACGTCTGCGATCGTTGCATGCGTTGCCGCCAGATAATCGGCGTTTGATAAAGTCTGCTCCAATTCCGCCAAAGCGGTTTTGCCGGTTGCAAGGGCCGCCGCGCGATCCAATGGGGCGCCGAACAAAGACACGAGGCGCGCTGCCGCCGGGCCGTTTGCGATATCGGTATTGGTCCGGGTGAGCCAGAATTGCACGGCCGATGCCGCCTCCGGCGCCTGCGGCAACCAAACGCCGTTGTCGTACTTCGTTGCGAGGTAGACGAGAATGGCGGTCGACTCCAAGATAACGTCATCGCCGTCGATTAAAACGGGGACTTGGCCCTTCGGATTCAGCGCGCGAAGGGATTCGGACTTTTGCTCTCTGCCCATCAAATCGACATCAATCTGCTCGTAGTCGAGGTTTAGTAAATGGAGGAAAAGTTCGACCCTATGGGCATTGCCGGACAGCGGGTGTCGGTAGAGCTTCAGGGCGTGATGCGCGGTCATTTATACGGTTCCTTTCAGTTGAAGCGGTATGCGGTCTGTTTTCTGTGCACTGAAGTAACCGAATTCCGGCTTGGCGATTAGAGATAAAATAGGATAAAGATTTTCATAAAATATGCATAAATAGGGATTCATGGAAAACGTCGTTCGACTGCGGGCGTTTGCGAGAACGGTGGAAGCCGGGAGTTTTTCCGCGGCTGGACGTCAGATTGGTGCCACACCGTCCTCGGTTTCCCGGCATATTGCGGAACTCGAAGACGAGTTGGGGACACGGCTCTTCCATCGGACGACCCGGAAGTTGAGTCTTACGGAGACAGGTTCCCTCTACTACGACCACGTGGTGGGCATTCTCGCGGCCATCGACGAGGCGAAGCTGGCGCTATCGAATTTGGATGGCGCGCCAAGCGGCGTCTTGCGAATTACCGCCCCCGGGCCGATTGCCCGTCAACTAACGGCTCGGGTTTTGCCGGGGTTCTTGGCTGCCTATCCATCTATCCGAATACTTTGGTCGGTCACGGATCATCTTGTCGATCTCGTGGAAGGGGGACTCGACGTCGCCATACGACTTGGAGAGCTGCGCGACTCAAGTCTGATGGCTCGACGGCTTGGGCACAGCCGGCGTGTCGTCTGCGCGAGTCCTGCATATGTGGCGGAACACGGTGACCCGAGACACCCGGCGGACCTTGAAGGGCGGAGCTGTCTCTTATACCGCGACCATCCAGGTGAAGAACGATGGGCGTTCGCGGGCCCGGACGGACCGGCGGCAGCGCGTGTAAGCGGTCCGATCGTGTCCAATCATGTGGATACACTCATATCCGCCTCGGTGGCGGGAATAGGTATCTGTATGCTGCCCGATTGGAATATGGGTCTAGAACTGGCGGACGGACGGCTTGTAGAAGTCATGACCGACTACAAGTTGGCGCCGGAGACAACGCCGATCAATGCGGTATTTCCATATCAACGACATGTCCCGCCGAAGCTCCGCGTGTTCATCGACTATATGGTCGAGCACGCCGCCGGGCTGATGGTGCCGCCACGCTAAAACCGTGCGGATATGGCCAACGCGCCATACCGGTCGCCGCGGCGCTGACGTTCGAACTCGCGGGTTCTGAGAACATGTGTGAAAGCAATCCGCACGTGTTTGTAGTAGGCAGCGGCGCCGAGTTGAAAATCGCCGACCAAGATCCTGCGGTCGACCGAATGGCTGTCGGCGAATGTGTTGCCGTCTAAGAAAATGTTATGTGCGACCGCGCGTATGTCCGCGCCGGCGAAGAGATACCATCCGAAGTCGCTCGTGGGTTCAATCGTCGCGAGTCCCGAGAGGGCCGGGCGGATGAGAGGCGGCCCGTAGTCGATCGAGAGGGCTTGGCCGAGCCGGACGGTACCGCCGGCGTGAAGTAAGGTCATCACGTTCCCGATCGAACCGCCGAGGTGAGGCACGAGATCGACCTCAAGGATACCGGCGCGCCAAGGCTCGGGGCGCCATTTCCGCTCGAAAATCATCATGATTCCGGGTTCATTGTCGAGTTCATTGTCCCACCCGTTGGAGCGGGCGACGTTGATGATGTTGTGAACGGTATTCTGTGCGAACTCGCCGAAGGCATACGACCCGACAATGCCCAGGTTGAGTTCCACGCTATCGAGGGTGTCGAGCTCGATGCCAAACCGCGTCCGGGTGGTCTCGGCATGTACCGAGGCACCGACGTAGAGCCAACCTGCGTAAGGTCGGTCGTCTCGGACGAGCGCGAATGTTTCCGTGTCCTCCGGGGTGTAAATATTCTGGCCAAGCGAAAATCCGGCTCGCCCTGAGCGTAAACTTGCGAAGGGATAGAGCATCTCCAACAACGCGCGGCTCCAGTCCGGACCGTCTTCTTTTCGGTCCGATACCCAAGCGAAGCGGGGTCCGTGCGTGTAGTGGCGATCGGTATTCGCAATCCGGTCGTTTTCGATCTGCACGGTAATGGTCCCGCGCAACCAAGGGTCTTCTTCCGCGATTGTCGCGGAAACCGAGGCGATAAGGACCGCGACCGAAGCGATAAGTCGCTTCACGCCGCCTCCGGTTCCGGCCATTGGGCGTCCGAGATGAAACGCGGACACGCATTGATGCGGGCCAGGTCTTCGGGCTTCGGGTTGTTCAAGACATGCGACGGCGGTGCGAAGATCATCGTCGGTCGATCCTTCATATTGAAGGCCGGCCAGTCGGCAAGTCCCGCATGGTTTGGATTGCCGGATCGCGCGAAAGCGATCCAGGCACCCATGACTTCCGCTTGTAGAGCGTCTTGCTCCGCGCCCTCGCCGACAAATTCTTTTGCGACGTCGATGTTGCCGAACGCGAACGGAATACACAGCGTGTGCGGGGTTTTAAGAATCCCCCCGAGCACCGGTGTCTGCCAGGTGAATTCATAAAGATAAACCGGGGCACCGCCTCTTTCGGCCCGGCGTTCCGCCGTCTCCACATCGTTGCGGCGATACATATGATCGCTCGAAATGACGTTATAGAGGTCCCGGCCGCTCATGCCTGGCCGACTTTCGCTGTAGCCTGCGATCAGTTCGGCGGCGCGCGCCGCGTCGATCTCAACGAAGCGGGCAATTTCGGTGACCAGCTGATCTTCCGAAAGCGGCAATGTCTCCGGGTCCGCGACCACGTCGTAAAAGGATTTCTCGGTCTCGCATGAACCGACCATAAACAGAATATCGGCGGAGATATCCGGGCTGTTCGGATCGAAAGGATGGTTCGGTATGTCTGGCAACCCCGAGACGGCGCGAAAACTATCGTTCCTGTTCCGCGCTTCGACCGCAGACCGATATCCCTGAAGGAGAACCGTCTGTTGGCAGATTCTGCATCGCTTCGGCGCTTTCGACGTCGAGCGCTTTGCGCAAGTAATACATCGAGCGGGACGCGCTTTCCGGTGTTGCCAATTGCAGGAGTGAGGATGCGCTTTGGATAATCGCTTTGTGGAACAATCCTTTGGCGCGCGGCATTGTCATCATGATCGCGACCTTCGAGCCCCCGCCCGACTGGCCGAAGATGGTGACGTTATCGGGATCGCCGCCGAATACCGCGATGTTGTCGCGGACCCATTCGAGCGCCTGAACGATATCCAGCATGCCGGCGGCACCTGACTGTGCGAACCGTTCGTCCTCGTCGCGGAAATAGCCGAACCCAAATACGTTCAGCCGATGATTAAGGGTAACGACGACCAGGTCGCCCGCCCGGGCTAAGTTGCCGCCATGGAGACCGGGGGCGCCGCCCGAGCCGAACTCGAATCCGCCGCCGTGCAGCCAGACCATGACTGGGCGCTTTGCCTGTCCGTCCGGTGCAGGTGTGAAAACATTGAGGCCGAGACAGTCTTCACTCGTCTCCGTCTTGTCGCGGATCCAAGCGTTTGCCAGCCGGATCGCGCGCGGCGTTTGCGGTGTCTTGAACGGCAGGGAGCTGCATTCGCGCACACCTGTCCAGGCCGTTACCGGTTGGGGTGCCCGGAACCTATTTTCCCCGCCGGTATCGGCACCATAGGGAATACCAAGGAATTCATGGCCGACAGTCGTGGCCCGACCGCTGATACGGCCCGTGGCAATATCGACGACGGATTCGGCGGTGTGAAGATGGGTGTTCATCGGCAATTCCCCTTCCGGTAATCGAGGTTACGGCAATCCTGCGCCCGGTATGTCGACGCGGCAATACTCGATCCGGCCCTTCGGCGCTTCCGCGGCACCGGGTCCGGACCCAGGTGCCGTACAGATATAGAGCGTTTTTCGGTCGTCGCCCCCGAGCATGCAGGCGTAAGAACCGAAATCGCCGGTGGAAATCCGATGTGTGACCTCGCCGCCTTCCCGAACGCGGATAGTCTCTTTAAGGCGTGGGTCGGCGATCCAGATCGCGCCGTCCTCGTCGAGACAAATACCGTCCGGGAAGTTCTTGCCAAGATCGGCCCAGACGCGACGATTGGTGAGCGATCCGTCTTCGGCGATATCCCAAGCGGTCAGTCGATTGCCCCGCGTCTCACCCACCACCAAAGTCTTTCCGTCCGGCGTGATAATACTGCCGTTCGGAAATTTGAGGCCGCTGTCGGCCAGATGCACGGAGCCGTCCGGATCGACCCGGACGAGGTTTGCGGTCTTTTCCTCCGGCTCGGAATAGTGGTCGTAGCCAAAGTTGCCGACATATGCGCGCCCATCCGCACTTACCACCATATCGTTGCAGTGCCAGGTCGCGATCGAAGACATATCGGCATGTTCAGTAAGATTGCCGTCGGCGAGGCGCATGAGTTTCCGGTCCTTCATAGAAACGATCAGCATTGAGCCGTCGGGCAGCCAGCCGAGACCAGAAGGTTGTTCCGGCACAGTGGCGACATGACTTCGGCTGCCGTCTGGAGTGACCTTCAACACTTCATGTGCGTAGAAGTCCGAAAGCCAAAGATGCCCGTCCCGCCAGCGCGGTCCTTCACCGAAATAAATACCATCCATTAAGACGTTTAACTCGGACACTTATACAACTCCTCATTATGTGCTATAAGAGTAATATAGGGCAGGGGCGATGTCCGATCAGCGCACGAGGGAGGGGAATCCCGATGCGTAAGAAGGTTGTTGGTTTCGTGAAAGGGTGCGATTGCCGTGGCGGTGTCGCACGCGCTTGCTGAATGTTGGCGGGTAACGTCATCCGCTACCTCGGGTTCGCGGTTGCGATTGCGCTCGCTGCGACGATTATTTTGATGACCTCGCCAAAAGTGTCGGATTGCAGCCCGAA
This sequence comes from Rhodospirillaceae bacterium, assembly GCA_002716125.1. Lineage (GTDB taxonomy): Bacteria > Pseudomonadota > Alphaproteobacteria > UBA8366 > UBA8366 > UBA6544. The sequence continues at coordinate 28,005 of PAZH01000017.1, read as the reverse complement.
ACCGGAGTCGAAAAAGACCGAGTGTAATTAAGAGCTCGGCGCTTGGGTCGCCATTCGCGCGGCCTACATTCACTCACGACGTACAATTGGATTTCGGAGAGGCTTCATGCGGCTGGAGAACAAGACGGCCATCGTCGTGGGCGGTGGGCAAAGTGGCGGCTCGACGACGGCAATCGGAAATGGCCGGGCAACGGCAATGCTTTTCGCGCGCGAAGGCGCGAAGGTACTGGTGGTCGACCGCGATATCGGTACCGCCCAGGAAACCGCCGATTTGATTACCGAAGAAGGCAATATCGCACGCGCGACGGCGGCCGACGTTACCTCGGAGGAAGAAGTTGCCGCCGCCATTGCGGAATGCAAGGACGCGTGGGGCCAGGTCGACATATTGCACAATAATGTCGGAATCAGCGTCGCCGGCGGCGATGCGCCGATAGAAGATATTACGTCGGAAGCCTTCGATCTGCTGATCAATGTCAACCTGCGCGGCATGGTCTATGCGACCAAGCATGTTCTGCCGATCATGCGCGAACAGAACGCTGGCGCCATCGTAAACATTTCTTCGATGGCCGCGTGGAGCAATTATCCTTGGGTTGGCTACAAAACGACGAAGTCGGCGGTGATCGCTTTGACCGAACAGACGGCCGCGCGAAATGCGCAGTACAATATCCGGGCGAATGTGATCCTGCCGGGTCTGATGGACACGCCCATGGCCGTCGATACGCGGGCCCGGGAATGGAACAAGCCACGCGAGGAAATCGCTGCTGAACGCGACGCGAAAGTACCGCTTGGCCGCAAAATGGGCACAGGTTGGGATGTGGCTTACGCCGCCCTATTCCTGGCGTCCGAGGAGGCGAAGTTCATTACAGGCGTGGCGCTCAATGTCGATGGCGGCGCGAACGTGGTCTGAGCACCTCCCGTGTTCCGGCTCCGCGCCGGGAAATTGATCTAAGGAGACTGTTCCATGCGGTTGGAAAACAAGAACGCCGTCGTTACGGGCGGCGCGATGGGAATTGGACGGGCCATCTCGCTAGCCTTCGCGCGGGAAGGGGCCCGTGTGGCAGTGGTCGATCTGGATACGGTGCAAGCCGACGATACGGTCGGTATGATCGGCGAGGCCGGTGGCGAGGCGTTTTCGATTGCGGCCGACATTGGCAGTGCCGAGCAGGTCGGCTACATGGCGGCGGAAATCAAGGACCGGTTCGGGACGGTCGACATCCTCGCGAATAATGCGGGCAGCCGGATCGTAAAACCGTTTCTCGAACATACCGAAGAGGATTGGCGGCAAATGCTCGACACCAATCTCACGGGACACTTCCTGGTCTGTAAAGCCTTGGTGCCGTTGATGTTGGAAGCTGGCGGCGGTCACATCGTGAACACATGTTCGATCGCGAGTGTTCAGGGCCGTCCAAACCGTATTGGCTACTGCGCCGCCAAAGGCGGATTCCTGACGTTTACCAAGGCGCTGGCCGCCGATCTTTGCGATAAGAACATTCGGGTCAATGCGCTCGCGCCCGGCATGATCGAAACACCGATGAACCAGGCCCTGGCGGACGATCCGGATATCGGCGAGAAATGGAACACGGAGAACCTCGTCGGCCGTTGGGGGCAGCCGGAAGACGTTGCGAAAGCCGCAGTGTTCTTGGCGTCCGCCGATGCGGATTTCATGACCGGTACGACTCTCCAACTCGACGGCGGCGCGATATCCGCCTACGTACGTGCCGGTGAGATGGAAAGCCGTTAAGTCGCCCTTAATCCGCGGTGACTTCCGCTGGGTCGAAGATTAGCTCCACCCAGGTGCCGTCGTCGCATTTGGCGAAAATTTGATGCAGACCAATCTCCGGCAGGCATTGTTCCTGATGCTCGACCTGCCGTTCGGTCAGCTTGGCCTTGATTCCGGCATAGCCCGTGGCCCGGAAAGCGACGTGATCGATAAGGCCGCCATCTGTCGCCTCGACCTTGTCGCGCCCGACGATGTGAAGGACGGGCTTCCCGCCGGCGTATAGCCAAAGAATTGGGAAGTCGAGCGCGGGCATCGGCCCGCGCTCCATATCCAAAATCTCTTCGTAGAATTGCGCCGTCTTTTCGATGTCGGTCGTCTTGACCGTATAATGATCGAGCGCCGTGAGCGACATAGTGGAGTCCTAGCTTGCGCGAACGACCGGGTTGCTCAATGTCCCGACGCCGGTGATCTCAATATCGATGACATCGCCGTGCTTCACTTGAGGCGAGCTGCCTTCCGTGCCCATCCAGACGACGTCGCCGGGCTGTAGTTCCATGTATTTCGACATACGCGCCAGGAAGGTTTGCACGCTGAACAACATCTTGTTGGTCTTGAAGCGGATTGTTTCCTCGCCATTGAGACGGACGATCGTTTCCATATCTTCGAGTTTGGCGTCGGTCTCGATCCACGGGCCCATTGGTTTGAAGGTGTCTGTGTTCTTGGCGCGCCAGAGGGTGCGGTCACTCTTCTGCCAGGACCGCTCGCTCATATCGTTGCCAATGGTATAACCGAGGACGCAGTCGAGGGCGTTCGCCTCAGTCAGGTCCTTCGCCTTCTTGCCGATGACGACGACGATTTCCGCCTCGTATTCGACCCGCTCCGTCGCGTCCTTCGGGATAACAATGGTCTCGCCGTGTGCAATCAGCGCGTTGTTGGCACGGTAGCCGACATCCGCTTCGGGCGGAATGTTCGGCTCCCGGCCCGTTTTCGCCGCGTATTCCATGATATGGTCGACGTAATTGAGGCCGGCCGCGTAGAACACTTTCGGGACCACAGGGACCAAAAGCTTCACGTCGCCGAATGCGCGTGTCTCGCTCGTCTCCTCATAGCCGTCGAACGGATCGCCCGTTACGACCTTAACGGTGTCGCCTTCGAGGATGCCGTATGTTGGCGTGCCGTTGTTATCGAAGCGAATCCAGCGCATCGTCTGCCCTCCTGATGTTCGTTAGAACATTTGGAGCAGAATCATGATCAGACCAGCAATACTGACGAAATAGGCGACCGAACGTAGCCCGGGGATTCCGCCGATATGACCGATGGCCATGACAATACGGGCCCAGAAGAAGACCTGTGCGCCGAGCACAGTGGTCGGATTTGATATGCCGGCCACGTGAGCGATCAAAACGATCACAGCGAAAACTGGCAAATTCTCGACCATGTTCAAATGGGCGCGTTTCGCGCGTTGTACCCAGGGTGCGAGGTCGTCGTGCGTGGGCTGCGGGTAACTGACAGCCCGGATCGGGCCGACGGTGCCGATCAGCGCCAAAGTGTACGGAAAGGCCAGTAAAACACACAGGATGGCGCAATAGGCCAGCATATAGAGTTCTGTTGTCATCTAAGTTCTCCCCTCGTGTTTCAGTCACATAGCGTGAAGACTTCCGTTGTTCGCCCGACCCCGCGAAGCTCGCAAATACCGAGGCTTTTGACGTCGCCTTCGTATAGGTCCGTAAAAGCTTTCGACATGGTGACCTGAACGCCCAGCTCTTTAGTTAGCGATTCGATCCGGGCGGCTTCGTTCGCCGCAGCGCCAATCACGGTGAATTCCGGACGCTCGGGGATGCCAATATTGCCATATGTCACGCTGCCGACATGCAAACCGATCCCGAACCCAATGGGCTCACACTTGCCGGCATTGGCGGATCCGTTCAGCACATTGATCCGGTCCGACGCTTGGACCGCGGCATCCACGGCCGCCGCAGCGGCGGCCGCGCCGTCCTCGCCGTCGATCGGGAAGATCGCGAGAACGGCGTCACCGACAAAGCGCAGGACCTCGCCGCCGTGATCGCTGACCGCACCTGCCATACAGTCGAAAAACTGATTGAGATACCGCAAGAAAGCGTCGCGTTCTATGCGATCCGCAATCGGCGTCGAATTGCGCAGATCGCAGAACCAAATGACCGCATGAATGTCTTCGCCGTCTCCGCGTTTCACTTGTCCATCGAGAACTTTCTCGCCCGTGCGTCGGCCAAGGAAAGTCTGCATCAATGCAACGGCGTTCCGGCGCTTCGCATGGACCTCGTAGAACCGGCTGAGCACCGGTAGGACCTCGTGAATGAAACCGAGATTGGCTGCCGAAAACCCGGCCGGATCGTCCGTTGCCATCGTGATGGCATTTGTCTGCCCGTCGGAAAAGATCATGGGCATGGCAACGTAATCCTTCATGCCTTCGGCGCGAAGGTCCGCCAAGACGGGAAAGTCGTCGTCCTCTTCTGCCCCGATCCAGCGCCGGATTCCGCCCAAACCGTCGAATATGCGGCGAAGCGGGCTGTCCTGGAACATTTCGCTTTGGACGATGTCGTGAGAGATGTCGAAGCGGCCCACTTCACTATCGCCCTCCGACCACGAGTAATTCGATGCCGCCAGCAAGGGGTGAAGCGTGCGTATGATAATGCGGATCCGCTTTACCGGAACGCCGCCTTGGCGAAGGCATTGGACGAACCGTCGCGTCAACTCGCGCGACGATGCGGCTTCCCATGCCTCGCGTAACAACCAATCGATGAATGGGTTCTCGCGACTGGAAGACTCGTCTTCTTCACGCTCGAAGATTCGGACGTCGTCCTCGAACCATGCATCGACCCGGTCTTGATAGAAGGCAATGCAATCCTTCACTTGGATGGTTGAGGCGAGCGGCGTCTCGTAGCTCCAAGCCGCGTTCTCGGCCAGGCGCCCGCCGGCATCGATCGACCAGTAGTTCGCGTTCCCTTTGAAAGGACAATGCGTGATGTGATCGGTCGCCTTGAGTCTCTCCATCCGGATGTCCGCGCGCGGGAAGTAGAAGACGGGTAGATGCCGCGTCTCCCGCAAGACCATCGTTCGAGCGGAATCCGCGATGACCTCACCGCCGAACTCAACCCGAATCCGTTTCGGATGCAGGGCAAAGTCCATCTCATAAGTCGCGGCATCAGCATGGCCTTGGACGGATGGCGCGTCGCGGTTTGAAACGGTCGTGTCGAGGGTCATGAAGTGGGTCCGGCGCGGTTGCGGATTGACGGCATATAGGGATACTCCACCCACTTTACCAGATTGCAGGGGGCGTGCGCAGCGCTAAGTCCTTAGCGGAACAGGTGACGGCGATGAAAAAACTAGCCTTCGATATCGGCGGAACGTTCACTGATTTCGTTTATCAAGACGGAACGGCGACGCATATCTTGAAAGTGCCTACGACGCCGGACGATCCCGCGGCCGGCGTTTTGGCCGGCTTGGCACAGCTTGAGAATGCCGCCGGCCTTGGTGTGGCCGAACTCGATATTGTTCTGCACGCGACCACCGTTGCGACCAATGCGATTATCGAGCGTAAGGGCGGGCGGACCGCTTTGATTACGACGGCGGGGTTTCGCGACGTCCTCATCATTGGGCGTCAAAAGCGCTATGAAACGTATGATCTGTACATGCAGAAACCGGCGCCGCTTATCGACCGGCGCGATATTTACGAAGTCGAAGAACGTGTTGGGCATGACGGCGACATCGTCACAGCCCTAGATGAAGCGAGTGTTAATCGAGTGATTGGGCAGATCGCTGAAGGCGCCTATCAAGCGGTCGCGGTAGTTTTGCTTCATGCGTATGCAAATCCGGCGCATGAACAGCGGATCGAAGCGAAAATCGCTGCGGCTCTGCCGGATATTCATATCTCGACGTCTGCGGATGTCTCGCCGAAATACCGCGAGTACGAGCGGACCAACACGACGGTCGCCAATAGCTATGTGAAGCCGGTCGTCTCGAATTATGTGAGCCGTTTGCAATCCGCCTTAAACGAAAAACATTTCGAACGCGATCTCTTCATCATGCAGTCGAGCGGTGGTTTGGTTTCGCCGGATTTTGCGCGTGACTATCCGATCCGAATCGTCGAGTCGGGCCCGGCGGCTGGTGTCCTCATGGCGCGTGACGTTGGAGAGGAGGAGGGCTATGCGCACGTGATCGCCTTCGATATGGGCGGAACCACGGCGAAGCTGGGTGCGGTCGATGACGGCGAAGTCGCGATTTCGCCGACATTCGAAATCGATCCGATCCGTTATAAACGCGGCAGCGGCTTACCGATCAACACACCTGCGGTGGAGTTGCTGGAGATTGGGGCCGGCGGCGGCAGTATCGCGCGAGCGGAACGTGGGACGATAATTGTGGGCCCCGAAAGTGCCGGTGCCGAGCCGGGGCCCGTCTGCTATGGCGGCGGCGGCACGACGCCGAGCGTAACAGATGCCAACCTTATTCTGGGTTATCTCGACCCCAATTTTTTCAATAACGGCGCCATGACGCTCGATCTTGATGGTGCGAAACGAGTGATCGATCAAGAAATAGCGCGGCCGTTGTCTCTCACGACGGAAGACGCGGCATGGGGCGTCCATTTGATTGCAACCAACAACATGGAACATGCCATACGCGTTGTGTCGGTCGAGCAAGGCCGCGACCCGCGCCGTTATGCGATGGTGGCGTTCGGCGGTGCGGGGCCGCTACATGCGGCTCGGTTAGCGCGGAAAATCGGGGTGCCCGCGGTTATCGTGCCGCGCAACGCCGGCGTCGGCTCCGCGACGGGTTTGCTTCGTGCGGACGTGCGTTTGGACGCCTCAACGACACGTTTGATGCGGCTTGATGAAGTCGGCGGAGAGGAACTCCGGGCGCTCTATCAGGCGCTTCACGAGCGTGTCCGCACCGATCTCTCTCGTCTCGGTTTGCCGGGTGAGCCCATCTGGTCCCGCTTCGCGTATATGCGGTTCGCCGGGCAAGGGTTTGAAATTCACGTGCCGTTGCCGGACGGTGAGATCGACGCTTCGTTTCCCGCGAAAGCGGAGGCCGCTTTTCGGGCGGTTTATGGGGCGCGGCATCGCTTTAGCGATGATGATGCGGCCGTCGAAGGGGTCGACTGGTATTTGGCGGCCCGGGTCGAGACGCTCAAGTCGGAGACAACGAATGAACTTGCTGCGTCATCGCACGGCGCCGCAAAGTCTCGCCAAGCCTATTTCCCGGAATCGGGCGGTTGGATAGAGACGAAGGTTTTAAAACGGCACAACATCGAAAACAGTCAAGTCGTCGGCGGACCTTGTATTGTGGAAGATCCGGATTCGACGATTGTCGTGCCACCCGGCGATACCGTCGAAATTACGGCGAACGGCCATTTGTTGATCCGGATTGAGTCGGAGAAATCGATATGAGCGAACGAGGAATCGATGCCATAACGCTGACCGTGATCTGGAACGGGATTATGTCGATTGCCGAAGAGCTCGGCATCACATTGCGGCATACGGCGTTTTCCGAAGGTGTGCGGGAAGGGGATGATTTCTCGACGGCGGTGTTCGACCGTCAGGGGCGGATGATTGCGCAGGGAAATTTTAGCCCGGGGCACCTGGGCTCCATGCCCTACGTGGTCCAGCATGTCCGGGAGTATTTTCCGGAGGACACCCTTAAGCCCGGCGATTCGATCGCACTGAACGATTCCTTTATGGGCTCGGGCCACTTCCCCGATGTGTTCCAAGTCATGCCGGTTTTTCTCGAAGGGGCGATCATCGGCTACGTCGCGACGTCCGCACACCAGGTGGATATCGGCGGCGCCGCGCCGGGCTCGCAAAAAGTGCATGGTGTAACCGAGTCCTTTCAGGAAGGCTTGCGGATCCTGCCGGTTCGTTTGGTGTGCGAAGGGGTGTTCGATGAGGACATCATGCGTATCGTCCTCGGCAACGTCCGGATGCCCGACAAAGTCCGAGGCGATTTGAGTGCGCAGCATGGTGCGAACCTCACGGCGGCGGACCGACTTGCGCAGTTGCATCGAGACTACGGGACCGACCTCATCGAACAGGTCCACGAGCTGATTCTCGATCGCACGGAAACCCATATGCGGGAATCCCTCTCGCAAGTGCCGGAAGGTACCTTTAGTTTCGAAGACTATATGGACGACTACGGCGCCGATACGGATCCGATCAAGGTCGCGGTCGATATCACGTTCAAAGAAGGCGCGGTCACGCTCGATTTTTCGCGCAGCAGCGATCAGGTGCCGGCAGCGATCAATTCCTATATCAATTACACGCGCGCTTATGCCGTTTTCGCTGTGAAAGTTTTCTGCGATGCGCATTTCCCACAGAACGCGGGCGGTATGCGGCCGATCAATGTCGTCGCGCGTGAAGGCAGTTTCTTCAATCCGTCCTTCCCGGCACCGAGCGGGGGGCGCGCGATCCTTCAAATTCGCATTTTTGACGCCATCAACGGAGCCATGGCGAAAGCGTTACCCGACCGCGCGATGGGTGCATTTTCGCATTGGAGCAATCCGAATATCGGCGGCATCGACGATCGGACCGGTCGGCCATTCGTTGCCTATGACGTTATTCTTGGTGGATACGGCGGGCGGATCGACTGTGACGGTGCCGAAGGCATGAGCCCAGTGATGAATTGCTCGAACATCCCGGTGGAAGTGCATGAAGCGAACAACCCGATTCGGGTGCAGCAGATGACGTTTATTCCGGATTCAGGCGGCGCGGGGAAACATCGGGGTGGCTGCGGCCTGCGCAAAGACATCGAATTGTTGAACAGTTCGGCGACGTTGAGCTTATTGGGCGACCGGCATAAATACGCGCCATATGGCCTCTTTGGCGGGGAGGACGGCAACCGTGGTGAAACCGTTTTAAACCCGCATCTCAATGCCGAACCGCTCGGATCGAAAGAAATCCGGGAGCTGAAAAAAGGCGATGTGGTCAGTATCCGCTTGTCAGGTGCCGGCGGTTACGGCGATCCGTCCGAACGCGATCCGGCGGCAATCGCGGCGGATTTGGCGGACGGTTATATCACCGAAAGATAATACTTAGCGCTGAAAGCAAGTCGGCGATACAATGTCCGTATAATGAACGGGCACTCTAATTCTAAGCTGGGCGGCAACGAAGCTGCCAGAGACGCGAAACGATTGGAAAATTTCGCGGCACTGATCGGTGGGTGGTTTTGGGAAACCGATAAAGACCACCGTTTCTGCTACATGTCGGCCAGCGTTGAGACAATTACCGGCGTCAAACCCGAATGGCACTACGGCAAGTCCCGACAGGACTTGGGTACACCGGCCTCTGTCGATCCGCAGGAATGGTAGGGCCATCTCTCCTCACTGGAAGCGCACGAACCGTTTCAGAATTTCATTTTTCAGCGCGAAGGCCCGGATGGTCTGAAATGGATGCAAACCAGCGGAAATCCGATGTTCGACGAGAACGGCGAATTTCTGGGCTACTGCGGAATTGCCTCCGATATTACGGCGCAAATCGAAGCCGAGCGGAATATGGAGACTTTGGCGAGCGCCATCGAACAGCTCTCTGATTTGTTCGCGCTCTGGGGACCGGACGACAGGCTGTTGCTGTGCAATCAACGGTTTCGCGAAATCAATCAACCGGTCATCGAGTTTTCGAAACCCGGCATCCGGTTCGAAGACCATATTCGGGCGGCGCTGGATGCGGGCCTTTATACGGATGCGAAAGGTCGTGAAGACGAATGGTTTGAAGAACGCATGGAACGGCACCGCAATCCGAGCGGGTTGTTCGAGATGGCGCGCCAGGACGGCATATGGATTCTTTTGAATGAGCAGCGCCTGCCAAATGGCGCGACGGTGACGATTTCGAGCGATATCACCGAGGTGAAACAATCCCAGGCGAAGGCGCAGGAGCAAGCCAATATCGTCGAGACCTCCATGCGGGCGATGCCGGATGGCATGCTGATTTTGGATGACGATTTGGAATTCGTGAGTTGGAACGATCAGCTGTTCGAAATCTTAGGTCTCAATGCCGATCTCATCGTCGGCTCCGAGAGCCCCGCGAAGACATTCCGCTACATGATGGCGCAGCGCGGTGAATATGGTACGGGGGATATCGACAGTCTCGTCGCCGAACATGAGGCGACTCTCAGGCATTCTGAGGCGGTCATCCGTGAACGCCAGCTGTCGAACGGTCGGTGGGTGGAGATTCGGAACTACCCGATCCCAACCGGCGGATACGTTTATATCATCCGGGATTTCACCGAGCAGCATCAAGTGGCGCGCATGAAGGACGAATTCATCTCGACCGTGAGCCACGAGTTACGCACACCTATGACGTCGATCTTGGGATCCATCGGCCTGATTGCCGGCGGTACCTTTGGCGAGTTGCAGCCCCAAGCGGGAGATCTTTTGCGGATCGCAAACGACAACGGACAACGGCTTTTAACGTTAATCAACGACCTGTTGGATGTTGAAAAGCTTGCGTCCGGCAATATGGATTACCGTATGGAGCGCATTGGGATCGGCGAGCTGTTGTCGGATGCAATGGATGCGAACAAAGGCTATGCGGAACAGTTCGATGTCAATCTCGTCCTTCGGGAGAGCGATATCGACGCCGAGATTTACGGCGATAAAGCGCGTTTGTTGCAGGTGATGGCGAACCTAATTTCGAATGCGGTCAAGTATTCGTCGGCTGAGACGGATGTCGACATCTCACCGGAACGTATAGGCGACAAGGTTCGTATATCGGTGATAGATCGTGGTGAAGGGATACCGCTCGAATATCACGCTCAGGTCTTCGAGAAATTTACCCAAGCGGATTCATCGAATACGCGGCAGGTCGGTGGTACTGGTTTGGGCCTATCGATCTGTAAGGCAATCGTCGAACATCACGGTGGGAATATCGCCTTTGAAAGTGAACCTGGCGTGGGTTCTACATTCTATTTTGAGCTCGATACCAACGGGACCGCCGATTAGCTAACGGGGTTTGTGCCCGGTAATACGGGCCAGCGCGCCGGGTACGAACTCATTCACGGAAACATCGACGAATCCGGCGTTCTCGAAATAGCCAATGCAATCTGCATTGGTGTGTGCAAGCCCGGTCGTACCGCCGATCGCTTCGCTAAGGCCCCAAAGGGCCGGTCCCACGGGACCTCGGCGATCATCGTCCAAAGTCTCTCCGATCAAATGCATCTCACCGCCCGGCAGCAGCGCATCAAAGGCCTTCTGTATCACTTCGCCGACAATCTCGCGGCTATAGATCGGGAGATTGCTGGCCATGACGCCAACATCACAATCCGTCGGGAACGGATCGGCCGTAAAGTCGCACGCCTGTGCATCGACCCGGTCGGACGCGCCATTCTCGGCAATGAACTCCTTGGTGACCACGACGACCGGTGGCAAGTCGAGCACGACTGCATTCAGTCCGTCATAGTTTTGCGTGGCGACGATACTGTCCGCCCCGGATCCCCCGCCGATATCCATTAAGCGTTTGCGGCCGGTCATATCGACTTGTCGAGAAAAGCGCCGCCCGGCACCCATACCGATACTGTAGGTCGCCTTATGATACTTGCGGGCCCGCTCGACCGTGAACTCACCGTATTTTCCGAGCCGGTCTACGGTCTTCGATCGCAACTTCTCGGACAGGATGCCCCAGTCGTTCCAGCTCGGTTTTGTGAACAACATCCACGGTCCGGCATAGCGNGATGTCCCTTCGACCAGGAATCGTTCGACGTCCGGCGCATTCGNAAGGCGTCCGTCATCGCCTTGTTCGATGAGCTCAAGCGCGACGCATACCGTNATCAGCCGTTCTGCATTNACTTCCGTTATGTCGAGTGCCTCGGCGGCTTCGGCATAACTGCCGGCACCTTTTGAAATTGCAGTGAAAAGGCCAAGTTCGACAGCCGCCATCAGCGCACCGGACCGCCAAAACCCTTGCACCATTTCCTGTAACCGGACGGTGTCGAGCCGCTTTTCGCCTTCGCTCATCTTTTGAATTCCTATCGCAATTTGAATCGAGTGCCGCAGACCATCACAGTGTCATCCTTGATGTCGCAGCCGCGCGCGGTGGCTTCACGCAATATATGGCCGCGGTCGGCGACCTGCAGGTCGAGACCGCCGAGCCCCTCTCCTCGGCCGTCTTCAGCCGGAACGAACCGAAGGTCCGCATTCTCGAGCTTTAGAACAGGATTGCCCTGAGTGTCGTCACCGAGAGGGATATCCAGCACTTCCGACCAGCGTTGCGCGAGGCGTACTGGATCGTCGGACTGAAGCTCTGCCGCTGTCATCGCCGTCGTGACATTCGTTCGGACCGCAGCCTGCCAGTTCTCGCCGGCCGGATGCCAAGAGCCGTCCGGGGCTATACTGCGCGGATCGGTGCTGGTCTCCAAGATCGCCCCGCCCGTGTCTTTCGGATGCAACTGCAAACCAATGTATGTGCCGTAGTCGAGACGATTTGCGATACGCACACCGATATCCGGCATGCGCTTGGCACGGTCTTCCGCATCGTCGCATTGCAGTATGACCATATAGCCGCCATCCCCGCCGCGCCGATCGATATAACGGCCGGCCGCCGTCTCGTTGCGAAACGGCGCGACGACCTCAAGAAAGTTGCTGCCGACCGGCAGTAAGGCGTTTGTGAGGCCGTATTTCTCGACCGCCGGGTCGTAATGGCACGTCTCGATCCCGAAGACGGCTTTGAGGTCTTCGACCGGCGCGTCGAGCTCCGAGGCGACCAGGCAGATTTGCCGAAGGCGGAGCATCTAGCGGCCTTGGAAGACGGGTTTCCGTTTCTCGACGAAGGCGGTCGCCGCTTCCATATGGTCCTCTGTCTGGCTTGTTCTCGCATGATGCATGGCTTCTAGGTCCAAGCATTGCGCCAGAGGCTGCGAAATCGCCGCATCCAAATTCTTTTTCATATAGCCAAGCGTCACGGTCGGGCCATGTGCCAGGCGACTGGCCAGCGCGGCTGTTTCTTCTTCCAGCTTATCGTCGGGCACGACCCGGTTGAAGAGGCCAAGGGCGAGGGCTTCTTCCGCGCCAACGGCATCCGCCAGGAAATAGAGTTCCCGGGCCTTTGCCGGCCCAACGAGTTGTGTCAGGAACCAACTGCCGCCGAAATCGCCGGACAAGCCGACCTTGGCAAAGGCTGTGATGATCTTTCCGGTATCGCTGGCGATACGGATATCGCAAGCGAGTGCGAGCGACATCCCAGCGCCGGCCGCAGGACCCCGCACCATCGCGATGGTGGGTTTCGGAACTTCGTGCAACAGGCGGGAGACTTCCATGCGATTGCGTAAGGTCTGCGCCCGCGTCTCGAGGCTCGCGTTGGCATCCTTACCGGCGGCCATGGATTTGACATCGCCGCCCGAACAGAAGGCGCGACCAGCACCTCGCAGAACAATAGCACCGACATCAGGGTCCTCGGCTAAACGTTCGACCTTGTCGTAGAGGTCCTTCAGCATTTCGCGGGTGACCGCGTTCAAGGCATCAGGACGGTTCAAAGTGATCGTCGCTACTTTGTCTTCGACATGTTCCAAGAGGTGTTCGTCGCTCATTTCTTTCTCCATGCAAGGGCTTTCGCCCCCCGATGACGGGATGGGGGCGAAAGCTGTGTCTGTATCTACCCCTTTCGCATAAAAGGGGTGAGGGCTTTATGCGACTTCGAAAAGGCCCGCCGCGCCCATGCCGCCACCGACACACATGGTGCAGACGACGTTCTTGGCGCCCCGGCGTTTCCCTTCGATCAGGGCGTGACCCACCATGCGAGCGCCGCTCATGCCGTAGGGATGGCCAATCGAAATGGCGCCGCCGTTCACGTTCAAGTTCTCGTTCGGGATGCCGAGTTGATCCCGGCTGTAGAGAACCTGAACCGCGAAAGCTTCGTTGAGCTCCCAAAGGTCGATGTCGTCCATCTTGAGACCCGCGCGTTCCAGAAGCTTCGGCACCGCATAGATCGGCCCGATGCCCATCTCGTCCGGCTCAAGCCCTGAGACGGCGAAACCGCGGAAGTAGCCGAGCGGCTCAAGACCGCGCTTCTCGGCCTCTTTGGCCTCCATCAAAACGGCGGCGGACGCGCCGTCCGAAAGCTGACTGGCGTTGCCCGCCGTGATGAAATGTTCTTCGCCGCGAACCGGGGCCAGGCTCGCTAGACCTTCCGCATTCGTGGTCGGACGGTTGCACTCGTCCTGCTCGATCATGACTTCCTGTTCGCTTGTCTCGCCGGTCTCTTTGTCGGTCACGAGTTTAACCGTCTTCATCGGGACGATTTCATCGTCGAACTTGCCGGCCTGTTGGGCGGCGGCGGTCCGCATTTGGCTCTGTAGTGCGTATTCGTCTTGGTATTCGCGGCTCACACCGTAGCGTTTGGCGACAGTTTCCGCCGTGTCGATCATGGCGTCATAGATCGCCGGCTTGTTCTCGACGAGCCACGGGTTCGCGGCCCGGTAGCTGTTTTTGTGATCGTTCTGGACAAGGCTGATCGAATCGAGGCCGCCGGCGACCATGACCGGAGCGCCGTCGACGATGATGTGCTGCGCGGCCATAGCGATGGTCTGCATTCCGGATGAGCAGAAACGATTCACTGTCGTTCCCGACGTCGTGACCGGCAGACCGGCGCGAAGCGCAATCTGACGGGCGATATTGTTGCCCGTCGCACCTTCCGGCATGGCTGTGCCCATGATGACGTCATCGACCTCGGCCGGATCGATCTTCGCACGCTCGACGGCATGCTTGACGACGTGGCCGCCCATATCGGCACCGTCGGTGTTATTAAAAGCGCCCCGATAGGCTTTACCGATGGGGGTGCGGACGGTGGAAACGATAACGGCTTCGCGCATGGCGGATCTCCCTATGCCGGTTTGTTTGGCCAAGAATGTAGCGTTTCTGCGGGTCGACGCCAGGGGGAATCGAATTCGCGTAAATTGCGGGGCTGGATTCCGGTCCTGCCGAGAATGACAATGATGCATTGGGCTAACAATGACTGACCGGGACGATCCATGACCACCGACCGATCTAACCGCCGTGACTACAATCTCCGCGACTGGCTGTCCCGTCTGGACGCGACTGACCGGTTGGCCGTGATAAAGCCAGGGGCAGCTCTGAAGTTTGAATTGGCGGCGATCGCCAATCGGCTGGACGGTCGTCAGGCGAGTTACTTTCCGAGCCCAGGCGGACATGACGTTGCGGTTGTCTCGGGTCTCATCTCGGATCGGGCTTGGATGGCGGAGGCGCTGGGCCTGGAAGAGGCGGAATTGGTGCCCGCGTTTCAAGACGCGGTCGCAAATCCCATACCCTGGGTCCAAGTAGAACAGGCACCCTGCCAGGACGTCGTCCATGACGACCCCGACCTCACGACCCTACTACCTGTTCCGACCCACAACGAGTTCGACAGCGGCCCCTATATCGCAGCAGGTTTGGCGATAACGAAAAGCACGAAAACAGGTGCTCAGAACGTCTCTATCCACCGGTTGCAAGTTTCTGGGCCCAAGGAGCTCGGCGCACTCCTGCTGCCGCGCCACACTTTGGCTTTCTTCGAGGAGGTGGAGAAAGATGGCGAAGATCTTGATATTGCCATCGTCGTCGGGACCAGTCCGGCAACATTGCTGGCGTCGCAGGCGGTCGTGCCGCTTGGTTTTGACGAACTAGAGATCGCGGGTGCTCTCGGCGGTGCGGCACTCGAAGTCGTGAAGTGCGTCGGCAGCACTATCTGTGTCCCGGCGGCAGCGGAGATCGTGATCGAAGGTCGGATCGCGGCGAACGCGCGGGCGATGGAAGGGCCGTTCGGTGAATTTCCCCAGTATTACGGTGAGCGGGCCGAGCGCCACGTCATTCAGGTCGACCGCGTCACTCACCGCCAGAACCCAATCTTCCACACGATTGTCGGCGGCGGTCTGGAGCACCTTCTGCTCGGTGCCATTCCTCGCGAGTCGACGATCCTCTCAACCTTACAACGGAACTTCAATTGCGTGACCAACGCCGTGCTGACGATGGGCGGTATTCACCGTTACCACCTGGTGATACAGGTTGAGGATCCCAAGCCGGGCGAAGCGAAGAACATCCTCCTCGCCGCGTTTGGGGCGCATTACGACATCAAGCAGGCCATCGTCGTCGATAGCGATGTCGATATCCACGACAGCGACAAAGTCGAATGGGCCGTGGCGACCCGATTTCAAGGCGATACGGATCTCGTTGCTGTTCACAATGCCCAAGGCTCAAAGCTGGATCCATCGACCCGTGATGGCGTGGGCTCGAAGCTTGGGTATGACGCCACGGTGCCGCGTGACGCGCCCGAGTTCAAATACACGACGATCCGCGTGCCGGGTGAAGATGACATCGACCTCGACGAGAAGGTCGCTTCGGACACGTATCTGAAGGATATCAGAGAGGACTTCTAACGCCGCCGCCGATGTGGACGGCGCTTGTCGCGGTTGCGGGGGGCTTTGGCTCGGTCGATAAATTCGGGTGGCTTGCGACGAACCCATCGCACAAAGCTCTCGATGGCCGGATGCGCCCGCAACGCTTCGGGTGTCGCGTATTCGTCGGCCAATTCCTTCTCGCTGAAAGTCCGATGCAGCATCCGGTGACAGACGACATGAATGTCGTCGGCCGCTTGGCCGCCTTTCGATTTCGGAAGCCAGTGGTGGCGATTGACGCTCGGTCCTTCGATCATCTCCCGCCCGCAAATCGGGCAGGGGCCGAGAGAGCGGGGCGGCGCGTGTTTGCCGGCCACGTGATCTGTGCTCAGGCCGAGCCGAATTCCTCAAAGAGCCGCATGTTCTTCTCGACGTCGTAGGGGCCCTCGGTCAGGGTTTCGGAATCCCATTCGCTTCGCGGTGTCGCGAAAAAATCACCGCCGTAGACGTGTATCGCCCCGGTCAGGCGCGGGATCGGATTCGTAACGGAATGAATGATATCGGGGCCGAGCGGCGCGGCTTCGCCGGACGACAGGTCTTTGGCGCCGGCGGCCTCGATATGACCGTCGGGTGCGCCTTCGACGCGGCGCCAGAACATGTTGTCCTCACGTCCCGTATAGACACCGATCACCGCCCACATTTCGTGATTGTGCGGCATAATTGTCATCCATGGCGCCCAGACGACATTGATGATCGTGAGCGTGTCCGAGTTATGAATTTTTTGAACATTGCCTTTTGTCGGCTCGCCCAAGCCGCGTAAGACCGCAGCCGGGTCCGAAACCGCCTCCGCGACGACTTCGCGAACCCCTACATGCGAAGGATCGGCTGCGACCGCCGCTTCGCAGTCGGCGATGAATTTTTCTACTTCGAACATGTTTCTCTCCTAAATCGCAGGTTTTACTCGGCGGCGAGTTCCGAACCGTCGAAACCGTAGAGTTCGCTCGCTGCTTCTTTCGTTATGCGCCCGCAGCGCAGATCATTCGCGACCAAGGCGCGGTCGCGCGCCTTCGGATCGCCATATCCGCCGCCGCCACAAATCTCGACGATGAACCGGTCGCCCTTGTTCAGCTCGAAGTTCGAGGCGGCAGGGATGCGGGTTTCTTGCCCATCGCGGACAATGATGTAAGCGGAAAGATTACCGGTTTGGCCGCCTGCCAGCGCCCAAGGTCCTGTGTTGTGCCGGTCGCCATTGGTGCTGATCAGAACGCCGTCCTTGAGGACTTCGTAGACCCGCCGCTGGCCAAGGCCGCCGCGCTGCACGCCGGCGCCTCCGGAATTGGGAATCAAACTGTATTCCAGGATGCGGATAAAATCGTGATCCATCTCGATCGCTTCGGTCGGCGTATTGCCCGTATTGGACAGCATTTGCGCGATGACCTCGGCACCGTCATTTGCCGGGCCAGCGCCGTTACCGCCCATCAAGATTTCCGCAAACATCTCGTAGCCGTCGATATGCTTGCGGCTCATGGTGATGGTATTGGTCGCGTCATTGCCGGCCGCCGAAAACCGTTTGGGCGCCGCGTTCGCAAGCGCACGCTTGACTGCAGAGGCCGTTCGGTAGGCGGAGGACATTCGCCCCCGCACCGGCGCCGGGTGAAACGGATCGAGGATCGAGCCTTTGCGTGTTTCGATCTTGATCGGTCGATAGGTGCCGTCGTTCGTCGGCACGCCGGGACCGGCGAGCAGGCCGAAGACGGTCATCACCGCCGAATGCGTCGACGCAACCGGTGCATTGACCGGCCAGCTGACTTGATCGCTCGTCTCCGTCATGTCGATAAAGGCTTCGTCTCCTTCGATAACGACGCGGGCTTTGATGATCGGCTGTTCGCTGTCGAGGGTCTGGCCGTCCAACTGATCTTCGCCGAAGTACTCGCCGTCCGGGAGGTCGGCGATAGCGGCTCGTAACATTCGTTCGGAATAGTCCTGCATTTCCTTCATGCAGGCGTGGACCAGCGGGACACCGTAGCGCGCGAAGAGCTCCTGCAAGAGTTGTCGGCCGCGCAGGACAGCGGAAATCTGAGCATGAAAATCGCCAATGATTGTATCCGGCAGTCGCACATTCGCGCGGATGAATTGTTCGACCGGCCCATCTCCAAGGTCGCGTTCAATGTCGATCTTCATCGTCGGGATAATGATCCCTTCTTGATAAAGGTCTGTCGCATCGGCGTTGGAGCCGGCGACCGCACCGCCCAATTCCAAGTGATGGCAAACACTGCCGGTAAAGGCGACAAGTTCATCTTCGAAGAAGACCGGTAGGATGAAGATGATGTCGTTTAGGTGTTGTCCATTTTCGTATGGATTATTCGTGACATACGCTTCGGTCGGTTTGATCGATTTGATGTCGTACTTCTCGCGGACATAAGGGATCGCGGCGGCAAGCGAGTTCATGTGGACGGGGATCATTTCCGCTTGGGCCACTGTCTTCGCGTCGGCATCCATGACGCAAGTCGAGCAGTCCTTCGCTTCCCTCACGATTGACGAATAGGCGGCCCGCAGCATGATGTCGCCCATTTCCGCCGCAACCGATTTGAAGGCGCCGGTAATGACGTTGAAATCTGCTGGGTCAAGATTGGTCATGCGTCGCTCCTCGTCACGATAACGGCACCACCAGGCCGGATTTCAAAATGCCAGCCCGGCGGTATCGGCATACTGGTTGTGCTCTCTACGATAACGGCGGGCCCTGCTGCCGAAAAGCCGTTTGGTAATTCGTCGCGGTTATACGTCTTATAGGAGGCGGCATCGCCGAGCAGGGAAATCGTGCGTTCGGAACCGATGGCGGGGTCGCCGTCAGCTGCGGGTGCGCTGAGAACCGAGCCTCGGGGTAAGCGTGCTGTTAGACGAAACGAGATCGCTTCGACGCTGCTTTTGAGAAAGCTGTGGCCATATTGGCGTTGATGCAATTCGTGGAAGCGCGCAACGAGGCGATCCGGCCCGTCTGCAATCTCATCCGGCTCGAAGGGCACGCGCAGTTCATAGCCTTGGCCGACATAGCGGGCGTCCACCGAGAAATCGAGCGTCAGGTCGCTGGCCGCATACCCAAGCTCGGCATATTCAGCTTCGGCGCGTCCTGTTAGGTCGTCGACGCGTTCCAGGAGCTCTGCTTCCGTGAGGTCACCCAATCGGATCGCGCCATCGGCACGAACGTAATCGATCCGAATGTCTGCGACGGCGAGCCCGAGGGCCGAGAAAATGCCCGGATGCGGCGGCACCAATATTGTGTTCATGCCAACTTCCGCCGCGAGCGCCGCCGCGATCAAGGGGCCGGCCCCGCCACAGGGCAGGAGGGCATAGGCCCGTGGGTCGAAGCCACGTTGCACGCTGACGCGGCGGACCGCCTGCGCCATATTGGCGATTGCGATGCGATAGACGCGTTCCGCCAGGTCAACCGGTCGTAGATCGAAAACATCGCAGAGTTCTTGAGCGGCTTTCTCCGATAAATCCGGCCGCAATACGATGTCGCCGGGCAGCGGTGTGGTGGCGTCGAGGAGACCCAAAAGCAGCATGGCGTCCGTGAGCGTGAACTTCTCTCCGCCTTTGTTGTAACAAGCGGGTCCCGGCGCGGCACCGGCACTTTCGGGGCCGACCTGCAACATACCGCCCGGATCCAAGCGAGCTATGCTGCCGCCGCCAGCGCCGATCGTGACGATATCCGTCATAACGACATTGAGCGGCAGGCCATCGACACTGAATTCGGATGTGCCTTTGACCGTCGTTTGCGGCTGGCCGCCGGTAATAAGGCATACGTCGCAACTCGTGCCGCCGATGTCGATGGATATGACGTCCTGCACACCTTCGCGCTGTGCGACCTCCGCCGCTGCGGTGACGGCGGCAGCCGGACCGGAGACGAACATATTCGCGGCCCGCCTGCGGGCCGTACTGAGCGGCACGACGCCGCCGTTCGATTGCATGATCAACGGCGTACCCGGGATGCCGACATCGGCCGTACGTTCGCCAAATCGTGCCAGATAGCGGTCGACCGCGGGGCCGATATAAGCATCGATGACGGCCGTGCTGGTGCGTTCGTACTCGCGGTGCTCGGGCGCGATATCGGAAGAAAGTGAGACGCGAATTTCCGGATAGCGCGTTGCAATCATCTTCGCCAATTGTTGCTCATGTGCCGGATTGGCATAAGCGTGCAGCAAGCAGATCGCGATCGACTCCGGTGTGTGTTCTTCGACGATGCGGTAGATCAGGTCGCTTGCGGACTCTTCGTTCAATGGCGTCACTACGCCGCCGTCGGCGCCGAGGCGTTCTTCGACCTCGTAGATACAGTCGCGGGTCAGAAGCGGTTCCGGTTTGCTGTAGAACATGTCGTATACCGTCGACTTATCCTGGCGCTGGATAAACAGCACGTCGCGGAAACCTCGCGTTGTGAGCAGGACTGTCGCAGCGCCGCGGCGCTGGATAAGAGCGTTTGCCGCGATGGTCGAACCGTGCAGCAATTCCGCAACGCCTTGGGCTTCGGAATTGGTGGATTTGAGCAACGCTTCAAGGCCGTCCACCGCCGCGACGCTCGGGTCGGATGGAGTCGACGGCAGTTTGTGGACAGTCAGCGAACCGTCCGCGTTCGCCATAACCAAATCCGTGAAGGTACCCCCCACTTCGATACCGACGATCATTCTATTGCTCCGCTCAGTCTGCTTTAGGCTATAGAGCTATGCGGATCGATCTCCGAATCCAGCGTTTGATGGCGCGCGTGGGTGAGGTTCGGTAACGGCCGTTTGCCGCATCACGAAAGTGAAATTTGGGGGTATGACGGCGTTTTATGCCGCTTGCGCGACCGTCGCCTCGTCGCCGGCGATCGTCGTGCGCCGCATATCGCGAACAACGCCAGGCTCGTAGCTGCGCGCACGATGTAGAACGCAGCGATTGTCCCACATAACAAGATCGTTCACGGTCCATTCATGTGTGTATACGAACGCACGCTGCGTCGCGATTTCCGTTAGGTCGGACAAGAACAGCTTGCTTTCCGCTTCCGTCCAACCGACCACATGGCCCGCATGCGACGAAATGTAAATCGACTTTCGGCCGGTTGCGGGATGTTGCCTTACAAGCGCTTGGCGAACGGGCTTCATCATTTCGATCTCTTCTGCGGTCCATTTGGTAAATCCAAGTCGTGCCCGGGAGTGCAATAACGAATGCTCGCAGATCAAGGGCTCGATCTGAGATTTCATAGCTGGATCCAGCGCATCGTAGGCGGCACGCATATCGGCAAACTCGGTATTCCCGCCGGTCGCCGGAATGCGCCGGGCTGAGAGCAAGGAGTACTTCGCGGGCACCGCGCGAAACGAGCTATCGGTATGCCATAGGTGATTTCCAAGATTGAACGCCCGTCGCCGGTCGTCGCGTGCCAGGGGTGTGCCGTCCGTGTTCAAGTTAGAGACGTCGTTGATTTGGGCATTCAAGCGCTTCTTCTTCTGAGTTGGATTTCCGCCATGCGCGTTCTCGATTTCGCCGAAGCGTTGAGAGAAGGCGATTTGCTGCGCGTCCGATAAATCTTGCCCTGGGAAAACGAGAACTCCGAAATGGGCGATGGCGGTGTCGATATCGGCGAAGTTCGAGTCCGATATCGGTTTCGTAAGGTTGAGGCCGTGAACTTCGCCAACAAATTCCGGGGAAACAGATCTGACTTCCATGCCCTGCACTCTCTTCCTGTTAATGGGCGATGGGCGTAGTCTTTCAGAAATCTTCTCATCAGGTCTAATTAGTAATAACATATATCCATAATCAAATATTATGCATGGAGTTAGACGGATGCGGCTGAACCTGCGCCAGGTCGAAGCGTTTCGGGCGGTGTTTCAGACGAATAGTATGACGGCCGCTGCGGATTTGATGGGTGTTACGCAGCCGGCCGTTAGCCGTCTCATTCGCGACATGGAAGCCGAGATCAATATTCGCCTCTTCGAACGGACGCGGGGCGGCTTGTTGGCGACGGCGGAAGCCATCTCCCTTTATCGCGAGGTTCAACGCAGTTTTCACGGCCTCGATCGGATCGCTCGCGCGGCCAGCGAGTTAGGTCGCAACCGATCGGGGCTGTTGAATGTCGCGGCTTCGGGAGGGCCGGCTTTCTATTGCCTGCCCGAGGTGATCAAACAATTTAGCGACCGGTTGCCTGGCGTTCGACTTTCGCTGACGGTGCTTCAATCTTCGGACATTCTCGATAGCGTGGCCCGCCAACAATATGATTTTGGGATTGCCGATGTGCCGAGCGAGGCGCCTGGCGTCGATATCGAAGCGTTGCCGCCGCTTGATTTTGTGTGCGCGATTCCAGTCGGCCATGCGCTGGCGAGTAAACGTAAAATTCGGCCGGAAGACTTAAGGGGTGAACCGATGTTGATGGTGTCCCATGCGAGCCATCAGCATCAGCGGATCGTGCAGGCGCTCTCTACGCTTGAGCAACCGTTGGATATCGTCTTCGAAGCATCCAATAGCGGACCGCTCGGCGCATTGGTTGTCGAAGGGATGGGGATCGCAATCCTCGATCCGATAACAGCGTCGGCACATGAAAGTAAGTCCGTCGTAATCCGACCGTTTGAACCCGCAATCCGTTATGATTTGAGGGTAATTTATCCGGCGAAACAGCCACGGAGCGACGGGGCGAAGGCTTTCGTGGAATTGGTCGCAGATAAGCTCCGTCAAATCTGATCAAACGGCGTTCGAATTTCCAACGGCTTTGACAAACTGCAAGATCGCCTTGCGCACGTCCTCGGGCGCGGCATTGAAGCACCGCGCCAACTCGAGTGTTTCCCGTTTCACCGGATGGGAGACGTCGGAGCCGTCCTCGAAGAACCACTGCACGGGTCGTTGAAGAACCTGAGCGATCTGCCAAAGCTTGCTGGCGGACACGCGGTTCATGCCACGCTCATATTTCTGTAGCTGTTGGAACGTAAGGCCGATGCTTTCGGCGAGTTCCGTTTGAGAAAGCCCCGCTAAAGTTCGGCCATATCGAACGCGAGAGCCGACGAGAACATCAACTTCGCGTGGGCCATGCTCCAGGACGGTACGACGGCGTCTTCTTTGATTTATAGGCCTCTCCCTTCGATAACAATAATAGTATAGGAATATTAATAATTCTCTAATAAAGGGGCATTCGTTCGCGCAAATCGAAGGGAAAGTTTGCGCGGCCGATCGTCGCCGGGAGCCGTAGCTATGTTAGGAAAAACGAATTAGTTAAGTCTTTGTCGGACTTCGACGCCGACATCTTCGAACCCGAACTTCTCGTAAAACGGTCGGTTCGCAGCGTGCTGGTGGGTTATATAGAGGCCGACTTCTGTGCAACCACGATCGCGGGCGCCGTCGATGACCGCTTGGAGGAGAAGACCGCCGCAGTTTTTACCGCGGGCTTTCGGATCGACATAGAGTTCCTCCAGTTGACAGTACTCGCCGCCGTAACGGATGGCGAGATTGAAGGAGACGCTGGCGACTCCGAGGACGCCGAGTTCGTCGTCTTCCGCGACATAGATACGGCCGCGGGTGTCATCGATCAGGGTATCGAACGTATGGTGCCAACTCTGCAAGACCGGGCCGCCGTTCAGAGTGCCGATAAAGTCGATGCAGATATCGCGATCCTCCGCCACTGCGTGGCGTATATGGACGCTCATCCGCCGGCCACTCCTTGCGTGTTGACGTAAAGGGCATAGAGGGATTGGCTCGCCGCCATAAATAGGCGATTGCGCTTCAGCCCGCCGAAACAGACGTTTGCGCAGCGTTCCGGCAGGTGTATGAAACCGATCCGCTCTCCGTCGGGTGCCACGATCAAGACACCATCGAGCCCTTCCGAGCCCATGCCCCAGCCGCACCAAAGATTGCCGTCGATATCGCAGCGCATGCCGTCCGGCGTCCCGCCGGGACCAGCGTCGATATGGACACGTTTGTTCGTGATCGACTTACCGTCCGCGTTGACGTCATAGGCCAAAATCTTGCGGTACGGCTCGCCTCTCGATTCAACGATGTAGAGGATCGATTCATCTGGCGAGAAACAAAGGCCGTTCGGGCCAAGGATGTCATCCGCAATGACGATGGCCTCGCCGGTTTCCCCGTCGACACGATAGACCGCTTGCTGATTTTCGGACTCGGCCTGATTGCCTTCGTAGTTGCCGAGAATACCGAACACAGGATCGGTGAACCAAATCGACCCATCCGATTTCACGACGACATCGTTGGGGGAGTTCAAGGGTTTGGAAAGATAGGTCTCCATGACCGGGCTCACCGTGCCGTCGATCTCCGTTCGGCTGACGCGGCGGCCGCCATGTTCGCAGGTAATCAGGCGGCCTTGCCGGTCCCGCGTATGTCCGTTGGCATAGTTGGACGGTTTTCGATAGACGCTGACCTCGGCGGTTTCTTCTTCCCATTTCAGAATACGGTTGTTCGGAATATCGCTCCAAAGCAGGTATCGTCCGTCACCGAACCAGACCGGTCCCTCGGACCAGCGGCACCCGGTGTAGAGGCGCTCGACCGCTGCGCTGAAAATGGTGTAGGGGCGAAACCGTTCGTCGAGAATTTCGATTGCAGGGTCTGGATAGCGCGGGTGGTCGCGCCATCCGGCGGTTTTGGGATGGTCAGTGCTCATGCTCGATTTCTTTCAGAGACTTCCTATCGAGGGGCTCTTACCTCGAAGGCAGTTTCGACGGCGTCGTTGTTGTAATACGTGCCTTTGCCTTCCTGTTTTTCGATTCCCGCCTTGCCCTTGTGAATAATCACACCTTCGGCAGCAGGTCGGTTGTCCTCGCGCAGCCACAGCCGCATGAGGTGGCGGCGCTTCGCCGGATCGTCGGAATCTTCAAACTCGGTACGCGTATGCAGGATCAGACAGTTGTTTACGAAAAGCAGGTCGCCCGGCTCCATCAGGAAGTTGAGCCGAACGTCCGGCCGATTGGACACGGCTTCCATGTAATTGAGCGCCTCCAGCTCGCCGTTCGAGAGACTGACGTGACCTTCGTCGACCGCAAGGTTGATATAGCCGCGGATGAAGATGACGGATGGCACGCCATCGGTGATGGAGAAAATCGGAATGCGCTCGCGGGTTACCACGGGTTCGCCCGGCGGTTGCTCCCCAAAGCGATGATGGTGGAACCCGTTGTAGAGGTGGGCCAGCAGATCGGGTCGTTCTTCAAGCATGATGTTGTGGATATTCAGCGCGCTGGCGTAGCCGCTGAGGCCGCCCTCGATGGCGGGACGGATACACAGCATGGCGATGTGGTCGGCGCGATCCGTGTGCAGCATCAATTCGCGGCTGCTACGATAGGCCCGTTCTTTCGGGTCCTTGTCGCCGATATTGACCACTTCGCCGACCAACTCTCCCATATTGCTTTGCGAGACCGGGCGGCCGAAATGCGAACCGAGGCCGAGGTACAGGAGGCGGAGGTCGTCCAGGTCGATATTCTCGACCGGCACGCCGCGCAGCAGGATCATGCCGCGTCCGGTATGCACTTCGTCCCGCCAATCGGCGATGTCGTCGGCGATTTCGGACAACGGGAACGTTTTCGTGTTCATGTCTTCGTGGCCGCCGCCGGTTGCTTTGAAACGCGCAACTTCGGCGTTTAAGGCCTCGATATGACGCGGTTCCAAGTCGATGGCAAAGGCATCCTTGGTCGGATAATCCGTGGATTTCCAAGCGGAAGGAAGGTTGAAGGCTTGCATCGCGGTTTCCGGCATGGGGAGAGATCTCCGGTACGGAATGATTGTAATTTTTATTGAGTCTAGGGCGGTTACCGGACGGAAAGAAGGGGTAATCTCAATTTTGTACGGAGAGTGCACCCGCATCGAGGACCGGTAGCCGTTCGGGTGCGAAGGGTGAAATGTCCACCGTGGAGGCGGCGCCATCGACGATCAGTTCTGCCATGGCCTCGCCGGTCGCGGGGCCGTTTAGCATGCCCCAAACGCTGTGACCGGTCGCCACATAGGCGCCTTCCACGCCGGTGACGGCGCCGATCACCGGCATGCCGTCTTGCGTGACGGGCCGGTAGCATGCCTGAGACGCAATGACTTCTGCGGCACCCAGCTCTGGGGCGAATAGGGATGTCATGGCCTGAAGTTTTTCGGGGCCGCCTTCTTCCGTGCCGACATGCGCTGGATCGACAGGCAGGGGCGCTTCGCCGGACAAGCCACAGACATAGGTGGTGCCATCCGGGCGCGGCATGACCTCGGGCGTCGATATCTCCCCGGCATGGTCTTCCAGTTCGACAAAAAGAGCGCGAGGCGTCTCGGGCGTATATCTAAACACCAGACTGTGTCCTTTCAGTCCGTAGACGCCCGGCAGCGGTAGCCACTGGCAGGCCAGAATGGACCAAGGCCCCATAGCGATGACCACCGCGTCTGCCTCTAAGGGGTTTCCGTCGACCAGAACGCCGGTCGCGCAGCCACCATCGAGGATGATCCCATCGACGGCGCCTTCAACGAGCGCTGCGCCGCTTGCCGTCATCATGGCTTGTGTGAACAGATCAGGGGTAACCTGCGCGGTTGTCTCCGGCGTGCCGAGTTGGCCGTGAACGGCGGCATTCTCACCCAACCAACCCGGTGCGGTGGCAGACCAAAGGCGGCTCAAGTCGCGCCGCGGACTGGCCGCGACACCAAGAGTCTCCACCCGGCGATACCCCCAATCGATATCGATCGCGGTATCCAATTCCGCATGGAGCGCGAAGCTACGTCGCGCCAAAGGATCGACAGGTGTGCCACGGCACCAGTCGAGTGCTAGAAATCCGCCGGATTTTCCCGACGAGGCATTGGCAATGCCCGTTCGTTCGACGACGCTGACGTCGATGCCGCGTCGGCTGAGGTAATAGGCGGTACAAGTGCCGATCACACCGCCGCCGCAGATAATCGTTTTCATGCTCTAACAATGCGGGAGGTGTCGAAGTGCTGCAAGGCTATGCCGTCCGCCGCCGCCAAATGAGGACGCCGGCGACAATCAACACGGTTGCGATATGGAAGATCACTAAGCCCTCGAGATAGGCCCGGTCTTCAGGCCCTCGGGCAAAGGCTTCGGGAACATCGAGAATCCAGTCCCGAAATACCGTGTAGAGCAGTATCTGACTGATGGCCGCGATAAAAAAAACAAACATACGCATGGCGCCAATCCCGCAAAAATCCGAAAAGAACGATCACATCCAAGATTAGGTATACGATATCTAATACCTGCCACTTGAGCGGCGCATGGACCCAGTCGAATCCTGAAAGACTGGCCATGTTGAGGAGATGGACGGCTGCACCGTAGCCGTAACAAATGCCGACGAACCAAAGTAAGTACGTTGAAACGAGGCTTAGGCTCATCTGCCGGACCGCTACAACAGTTCCACTTCGACGGCGGCGCCGTTTCTCTCCGCCGAGAGGTAGCCGCTATAGACCGTCGAAATCGTATCGGCGGCGAGTTGGCTGTCGCTCTCGACCGGATCGTCGTAAGCGATGGCGCGATAGAACGCCTCGATTTCCTGTGGGAATCCGTGCGTGAAATCTTCGTCTGGTGCGGTGCTTGCCCACCCTTGTTTGGTGCCGGTCTTCTCAACCACATAGATATCGTCGAACTGCGTGTCGACCGGATTATAGGTTTGCATCATGTCGTTCGGGTTCAGATTGCAGACGGCGCGGTGATTGTTGGCGCAGACTTCGAGCCAGTTATGGATTCCGCCCATGACGATCTCCGAGGCGAAAACCGTCGCGATGGTGCCGTCTTCGAACGTCACGTGGATCATCGCGAAATCTTCGACGTCGTGATAGTCGGTCCGCAGGTGGCCGCTGTCGACAAAGCCGTCGAGGCGGGTCAGCGAATGGGTCCGTGCGGTGACGGATTGCGGCCGGATCGACTTGCCGAGCCGCGCCCGCCCTTCGACTTTCTTGAGATAAAGGGCCGCGCTCAAGGGATGGACGCCTTTGCCGATCATCGAGCCGCC
>PAZH01000016.1 GCA_002716125.1 Rhodospirillaceae bacterium | reverse complement strand
AGCAAGTTACGCGTGAAGATGCTGCGGTCGCCGGCGGTATAGCGTTTCCAATCGGCGTCGGGCACTTCGGCATCGAGGAGACGGGTCAGGTCGATGGAGAGCGAGTTGAGGTCTTCGACGATGAACCGCGCCGTCTTCAAGAAGAGGTCGCGCCGCATTGTGAGGTCTTCTTCCTGCAGGCTTCGCGCTTGTTCGGCGGCAGCGGCGGACGCCTTCATGAGGCGTGTCGCTTGATCGTCGAATGTCTCTCCCGCTTCCAAGGTCTTGGAAACCGACCCTTCGAGGGCGTTCAAGAGGTCTTGGCTGTTCTTGGTGAAAGCGGCGGTCGCTTCGTCTGCATTGGATTTCGCTTCTTGCGCGGCTTCGCTGAACACGGAGGTTTGCTTCGCAAGCGAGTCCAAAGCTTCCTTCACTTGGCGGTTGGTCTTATCCGATGTTTCCGCCAGACCGTCGGTTTGCTCGCGGAAAGCGGAATTAAGCGCTTTCAAGCGGGACGAAAGAATTTCGGTCGAGCCGTTCAACTCCGCCGACTGTTGGGCAAAGGCGTCGCCGATCAAGCGGATGCGTTCGGCCGCTTCGGAGGCCGCTTTCGACAGCTCTTCGGACTCGCGACTGAGCGCCTCGCGATTGTCGTTAACTTGCATGCCGACTTGTATCGAAGCGGTGGTAAAGCGCTCTGTTTGTTGCGTGAACCGTTCGCCGACATCGTCGAGCATACCAAGAGCGGTTGAAATGCCGTCCTTAAGGCCGTCGATCTCTGTGTTGAATCCGCTGCCCGCACCCATGATGCATTCGCGAACTGCATCGGCGGCTTTCTCCAGCTCGACAATCTGTTCCTTCAGCGTATCGCCGATCTTGTCGGTCTGTCCGCGCGCGTCTTCGGTCGCCTTGTTGAGGCTCGACGTTTGCTCGTGGACCGCGGAGCGGATGCCCTTCGATTGCTTGGCCAGATGTTCCGCCAACTCGCGAAGTTCTTGGCTGTCCGCGCGGAGCGATTCCCGGATACGGGTGGCTTCGTCGGACGCCTGTGTCGCGACATCCTTCAATTCGGATGTTTGGTCCTGAATGATATTCCGAATACCGCTGACTTGCGTCGCCGCGTAGTCGGATGCGGTTCGAAGTTCCTGGCTCTGCTTGTGGAGAAGTTCGCCAATGGTCTTGGCTTGCGCCGTCGACCAATCCGCCGATTCTTGCAGGGATTGCGCCTGCAAACGCATCGATTCGCCGATGCTGCGGGCTTGCGCGATCGCAGGATCGAACGCGTCGCTCATCTCTTGCACACCGCCGCGGACCGCGGAGCCGAGCGCCTCTGTGCGGGCTGCGAGCATCTCTTCGATCTTTGCGGCCTGCCCGTCCGCCATATCGGAGGCGGCTTGCAGCTCTTCGGCTTGCCGACGAAGGGCTTCGCGGATGGCTTCTGCGCGCGACGCCGCCAGATCCGTGGAGCGGGACAGCTCCATCGCCTTCATTTCCAAAGCGTCGCGCAACGCACCGACTTGCTCGGACGCGTTGTCTGCAGTGCGGCTCAACACATCGGAGTGTTGTTCCAAAGATGTTTCCACGGATCGGGCTTGCTCGGCGACGTGATCCGACATGTCTTTCAGGAGATTCGCCTGCGCCTCAAGGGCGCTGCGAATTCGCGTGCTGTGGCCCTCGCTCATCTGCGTCGTGTGGTTGAGTTCTTGGGCCTGGAGCCGCATGGCCGCCGTGATTTCTTCAATCCGCTCGGCGGTAATCTCGACCGAAGTCGACAAAGCCAACGCCTGTTTCGTCAGGTGTTTTTCGAACTTGTCAGTGATCTCGCTGGTCTGGCGTTCCATGGTTTCGCCGACCTCATCGACCCGAGCCTGCGTCGAGTCCATGAGCCGCCCGAACTCGGTCGATTGACGGTCGAACATTTCGCGGAGTGAGACGGAAAGATTATTTGTTTGCCGACCGAGCGTTTCAACCATCTCGTCGATCCGCTCGCCGGAGCGCTCGGTTACGACATGCATGGTGTGACCGTGCCCGTCGAAGGCCTGTTTCAGCCTTCCGCTGATACTGGTCAGCAGTTCTTGCAGACCTGCGCCGATCTCAGTCGCTTTCTCGCTGGCGCGATCCGCCGCGGTCTTGAGGTCGCTGGTCCCTTTGTCCAGTCGTTCGCGGACAAGTTTCGTGCGTTCTAAGGCGGAGTCCGATGCTTCCGAGAGATCGTCCGTATAGTCGCGGAAGAGGGTACCCATTTCTTTCGCGCGATCCGAGGCGCGGTCGGAGGCGTCGATTAACTCTGAAGCCTGTAGGCGAAGTGCGGCCCGGATTTCGTCCGACTGCTCGACCGCATAGGTCGTCGCCTTATTCAGGTCCTCGGTCTGGCGTTCGACCGAATTCTCCATATTACGCGATTGGTCCGCAAAGCGGTCCGCAAGATCCGTGAGCGCTTTGGTCTGACCGCTGATCGCTTCTTTCAGCGACGTCGCTTCCCCGGCGGCTTTGTCGGAGGCTTCGGACAGGGCTTCCGTTTGTTCGCGCAGCGCGCTGGATAACTGGCCGATATCGACGGTCGCTTTGTCGCTTGCGCGCGAGAGTTCTTCTGCCTGCTTTCGGAGCGCTTCGGATACCTGACTGATCCGGGCTTCCGCTTCTTCCGCCGGATAGGTCAGCATTTCTAATTGGCGGCGTAGCGCTTCCGAATGGTCTCGTACGTCGTAGCCGCGTCGGAAATACGCAAGACCGAGCCAGAGGAAGGCGAGCGGAGCAGTCATGCCGGCGACCATCGCCCCCAGTTCGTGGGCGAGCATCTGGCTGCCGAAACTCCAGCCGAGCGTCGTATGGATATAAGTAAGGCACAAGAAAAGCCAAAAGACCGATGCGGAAATGCCGCCGGCGGTAATGCGCTGCGCTTTTCGGCGCGCGCGTGCCTCCGAAGCCTTGATTTCGGCGATATCCGGGCCTTCGGTATGGCGCCCGGCCCGGGGCAGCTCCGTCACATTGGCAGACATGGCCAATACTCTCAAAATTAATGACGTCAAATAATCAACTAATATTCCACGAGTGGTGGATAATAGTCAATAAATGGTATTCGCTTTAAAAAACTTAAATAACGAAGTCTAAATTAAATAAAACCAAATAAAACTCTATTCTGCCGCCTCGAGGCTACGATGTCGGACGAGGCTGATGATTTCGCTCGCGGCAGCCGGGATATTCGTGCCCGGCCCGTAGATCGCAGAGACGCCCGCAGCCATCAACATATCATAGTCTTGCGGCGGGATGACGCCGCCGCAGACAACAATGACATCTCCGGCACTCTGTTGGCGAAGTGCATCGATTAGCGCGGGCACCAAGGTTTTGTGTCCCGCGGCTTGCGAGGAAACGCCGACGACATGCACGTCGTTCTCAATGGCCTGCCGCGCCGCCTCTTCGGGTGTTTGGAACAAGGGACCGACGTCGACGTCGAAGCCGATATCGGCGAATGCGGTCGCGATGACCTTGGCGCCGCGGTCGTGACCGTCCTGGCCGAGTTTCACGACAAGCATGCGCGGCCTGCGGCCTTCGTCATTGGCAAACTGATCGATCTCGGCGGCGATCTTCGTGTACCCTTCGTCGCCGTCGAAAGCGGAGCCATAAACACCGGTAATCGAGCGGATAACGGCCCGGTGGCGGGTAAACTTACCTTCCAGCGCGTCCGAAATTTCGCCGACGGTCGCGCGGGTGCGGGCCGCATTTACGGACAATTCCAATAGATTGGCGGCAGGATCGTCCGCGCCCGCAGACAATGCTTCCAATGCGCCCATACAGGCCGCTTCGTTTCTGTTCTCACGCACGCTCTTCAACCGAGCGACTTGCGCTTCGCGCACGGCCGTATTGTCGATGTCGAGTATATCGACCTCGTCCTTCACCTCGGATTGGTAGCGATTGACACCGACGACGACTTCTTCGCCGCGATCGATGCGGGATTGGCGGCGCGCGGCACTCTCCTCGATGCGGAGTTTCGGAAGACCCGCATCGACGGCCTTCGTCATACCGCCCATCTCTTCCACTTCTTCAATCAGCTTTTCCGCTTCGGCGATCAAACTCGCAGTTAGGCTTTCCACGTAATAGCTGCCGGCGAGGGGATCGACGGTGCGGGTGATTCCGGCTTCATGGTTCAAGACGAGTTGGGTGTTGCGCGCGATGCGCATCGAAAACTCGCTTGGGAGTGCCAATGCCTCGTCGAAGGAATTGGTATGCAGCGATTGCGTGCCACCCAGCACCCCGGCGAGAGCTTCGATCGTCGTTCGAACAATGTTGTTGTATGGGTCGTGCTCCGTCAGGGATACGCCCGAGGTCTGGCAATGGGTCCGCAAAGCGGACGAACGCGGATCTTTCGGCTGAAATTTGTCTGTCATCAGTTTCGCCCATAGGAAGCGGGCAGCGCGCAGCTTCGCGACTTCCATGAAGAAATCCATGCCAAGGCAGAAGAAAAACGATAGCCGCGGCGCAAAAGCGTCGACGTCAAGGCCTTTGGAAATCGCCGCGCGGACATACTCCACGCCGTCGGCGAGCGTGTAGGCGAGTTCCTGTACACAGGTCGCGCCCGCCTCCTGCATGTGGTAACCGGAGATCGAGATCGAGTTGAAGCGCGGCATCTCCTTGGCCGTGTATTCAATAATATCGGCAACGATCCGCATCGACGGTTCCGGCGGGTAGATATAGGTGTTGCGGACCATGAACTCCTTCAGGATGTCGTTCTGGATGGTGCCTGAAAGGTCCTTGTGGTCGACGCCCTGCTCTTCACCGGCAACGATATACATCGCCAAGACGGGTAGGACGGCACCGTTCATCGTCATGGAGACGGACATTTTATCGAGCGGAATACCGTCGAAGAGGATTTTCATGTCTTCGACCGAGTCGATCGCGACGCCCGCTTTGCCGACATCGCCGACAACCCGTTCGTGATCGGAGTCGTAGCCGCGGTGCGTGGCCAGATCAAAGGCAATCGAGAGGCCCATCTGTCCGGCCGCCAGGTTCTTGCGATAGAAGGCGTTCGACTCTTCTGCCGTCGAGAACCCCGAATATTGCCGAACCGTCCATGGACGACCTGTGTACATGGTCGCACGTGGACCGCGGACGTAAGGTGCAGTGCCCGGCATCGTCCCCATATGCTCGAGATTTTCGAGATCCGCCGCCGTGTAGAGCGGCTTTACGGCGATGCCTTCGGGCGTCTCGCGGACGAGCTCGTCCGGCGAGCGGCCCTTCAATTCTTTCTCGGCCAATTGACGCCAATCTTCGATGGAGGTCTTGGTGAACTCCGCCATCGCATCTACTCCCATTTTCTTCTTATCTATTTATATCGGGTGAGCCGGTCCCGAGTCCATTAGAGCTGGCCGCTCGAGTCCCAAGATTCGAGCAATTTTCGGTACTCAGGATCGCGATACCGAGCGGGATCGAATGCGTCCGCATAAGGCGGCAACCCCATTCCGGCGACGTGTTTGGCCAGTAATTCGCCGGACGCACATGACGCCATGATGCCGAAGCCTGAGAACGCGGCACAGACAAAGGCGCCCGGCACGCCCAACGGTCCGATCAACGGTCGGTTCTCTTCGGTCTTCGTATAGTATCCGCCGTCGACAAAGGGTTTCGGCATGGGATCGAAATAGCGTTCGAGACCCGGCACCAGGCGTGCCATACCTCGCAAAGTGATATCTGGCAGATATGGGTCCCAATCGAGCGGGAAAGTCGGGTCGTCTTGCGGGGCGCAATCGTAGGTCCAATACATCAAGACTTGATCGCCGGCACCAACGGGTCGGCCGTGCACGCCGGCCGGGAATTCCTCCAGCAAGTATTGCGTCTCGTCAGACTGCGAGAGCGCTTCCCGCTCGTCATCCGACCAGTCCAATGTGATTGGGTCGGTCCAAATGATCAGCGGTGCCTCGCGCGGAATCGCGCCGTGGGGGTCGGGTACACTGATCTTGATGTGTTTCTCAACGGCCACCGGCAATTCGACGCCGAGGAGTGCAGCGCATTCTTTTAGATAAGGTCCGGTCGACAGAACGACGTTGTCTGTTCGGATTTCGAATTCGTCACCGTCGGTTTTCAGTCGGACTGACGTCACACGGCCAGCGGAGGTTTCGATTCCGCTCAACGCCGCAGAAAAGAATTCCGTGCCGTTCTCCCGCGCGCGTTCCAGCAGATACATCCCCATTTGCTGCGCACTCAAAGAGCCGCACCGCCGGGCATGCAGGACGGCAACAGTTTCCGGATTGAGATAGGGGAAGTGCGTGTCGATCAATGCTTTGTCGGTGATCAGATCGGCACCATCAAGCGGACTTTCGAATCCTTCGGCAGCGGCGGGCTCGTAGGGTGCGCCGTTGTTAATATGGCGTAATGGGCCGGCCCCTAGACTTTCGGCTTCAGACGCTTGTTCGGCAAACGTATCGACCATGTCCGGCCGAGCTGTCGCGAAGACGTATCCCCGGCGATTGAGAAGGAAACTGTTCCCGCTATCTTGGGCGTGTCCTTCCATCAGGTCGATACTGCGGTTCATCAGCGCGACCATGGCGTCGCCGGGTCCGGGCCACCAATTGCGATAGCATTCCGTGGATTTATCACTGGTCAGTGAGAGCGGGGGGCCTGGATCAACGATCAATACGCGTTTGAGCTCTGTTTGAGTCAACGCATAAGCAGCGGCAATGCCGGCGATACCGGCGCCGCACACGACAACGTCATAGTCTTGGTGAGCTGGTGCCATCGTTACAAGCCGCCTGCAATCGGTAGAATGGCACCGGTTGTATAACCCGCTTCGGGTGATGCCAACCAAAGAACCCCTTCGGCAATATCGCGTGGAGTGGCGACCCGGCCAAGCGGTGCGGTCGATGCCACCATTGCCGGACGGTCGGGATTGCCGCTTCGTTGATGAAGGTCCGTGTCGGTCGTGCCCGCTTGCAGGGCGTTCACGCGAATGCCGTCACGGCCCACTTCTTTCGACAAGCCGATCGTGAACGTCTCGACAGCGGCTTTGCTTGCCGCGTAGTGCACGTATTCGCCCGGACTGCCAAGGCGCGCAGCGACGGAAGAGACGTTGATGATCACCCCGCCCGTTCCGCCGTTCGATGTGGCCATCCGGGAAATCGCCTCCCGCGCACAATAGACCGTGCCGTAGACATTGACCTCGAATGTTCTTGCCAGAATATCGTCCTTCAAATCGCGCACGGTCGTGGCTTCTCCGACGATGCCGGCGTTGTTTACCAGCAGCGTGATAGGACCAAGATGTTGATCGCATTGCGCAAACAGGTTCGAGACGTCGGCCACGTTTGCGACGTCGCCTTTAACCGCGATCGCCTTACGGCCGGCTGCTTCGCAATCGCGGACGACGTGAGCGGCGCTTTCGCTATCCGACACATAGCTTATACAGACGTCGTATCCCGCCGCGGCAGCCAGCCGCGCGGTCTCGGCGCCGATACCGCGGCCGGCGCCTGTTATGATGGCTACTTTGGACATCCGGCGAATTTAGCATGCGGATCCGACCGTCGACCATGCGGTCGATAATGTTTTCGGTCGGCAAAGACGCTCTACCTGTATCTGAGAACGCTTGAGGGAGGGCGACATGGCAGCGAATACCGGGCAAACCGGCCCTGACGACAACTGGCTCGGGAAAACGATCGAAGAGGTATTGGAGCCGGATATTCCGATCGTCGATCCGCATCATCATCTTTGGCTGCGCAGTAGATATACTTATCTCATGCCCGAATTAGCCGCCGACCTCGATAGCGGGCACAATGTCGTGGCCACCGTTTTTGCCGAATGCCATTCGATGTATCGCCAAGACGGCCCGGAAGCGGAACGTTCGCTTGGCGAGACTGAGTTTGTGGCCGGGCAGGCGGCGATGAGCGACAGCGGGTCGTTCGGCAGCACGCGGGTGTGCACCGTCATGTTCGGTAATGTCGATATGACGATGGGCGATAAGATCGAGCCATTGTTGGATCGACACATGGAGCGGTCCGGCGGCCGGTTCCGCGGATTACGCTATTCGACAGGATGGGACGCGGACGAGCGCATCCGGAATGTCGCCACGGACGCGGGCATGTTGGTGAGCGAGTCGGTGAAGGACGCGGCTGGCGTTTTAGCGCGGCGCGGTCTGTCGCTCGACAGTTGGCTCTACCATCCGCAATTGGACGAAGTCGCGGCGCTAGCGGACGCAATACCGGACCTGACGATCGTTCTCAATCATGTCGGCAGTCCGATCCTTGGCGGCCCATACCGCGGACGGAAAGACGAAGTCTTTGCAGATTGGCGCGAACGGATACGTCGTGTGGGCGCGCGCGAGAACGTCTACGTGAAGCTCGGCGCTCTGCCGATCCGCATGCCGGATTTTGAGGGGGACCGGAGCCGACCACCGGGCTCGGAAGAAGTCGCGGCGGCATGGCGGCCGTGGATCGAGACCTGCATTGAGGCGTTTGGGCCGGCCCGTGCCATGTTCGAATCGAATTTTCCGGTGCAGAAGCGTTGGTGCAGTTTCCAAGTGTGCTGGAATGCATTCAAACGTATTACGACCGATGCGACGGATTCCGAAAAACGCGATCTCTTCGCCGGTGCCGCTGCCCGAGCCTATCGGATCGACGGTATCTAAGATTATCGCTCGAGGGTATCGCCTTCGAGTGCGACGATTTTTTCGACCAGTTCTTGCGGAACGGCGGCCGATTTGTGGGTCGCCTGATCGGTGTTTACCCAAACGACTTCGCCGGTTGCACGCAGATCGTCTTGGCCTTTCGGATGAATTTCCAAGAGGAAGGTCATTGACGACCGGCCGAGGCGCGACGTGCGGACATGTACTTCGATATCCTCGTCAAATGAGATCGGCTGTTGGTATTCGACCAGCGTACGGACGGTGTGATAATCCTCGCCGGTACGTTCCACCTGTCCCATGTAGTCGTAGGGCAGGGCTCGGAAATATTCCGTAATGGCGGTGTCGTAATACGTGAGGTAGTGGGCGTTGAAGACGATCATCTGACCGTCGACCTCCGAGTAGCGCACGCGGAACGGCCACGCGAATTTAAAATCCGATTTCGCCATGGTTCAGCCCGGCTTCTTCGCGTGTATCAAACGTGTCAGACCGGGCACCATTTCGTCCTCTTCGATGTCGACAAAGCCGACCTCGCTGAGCCGGCTGCGCAGCCAGCCGGGCGTGACGCTTCTGGCGTCCGGCGTAAAGGCCATATGTTGTAGCTGCCAAAGTGCTGCCATGGGCGGGCCTGTCCGGTCGTCTTCGACCATGAAATCGTGGATCATGTAGTGGCCGCCGGGTGCCATGCAGTCGAACGCATACTCCACGAGACGCGGCACTTCGCTGCCGGGGATTCCGCTGAAAAGATAGGACATGAGGATGGCGTCTTGTTCTTTCGGCCATTCCGCGACCAAGGCGTTCGACGGGATATAGCGGATGCGATCGACCATGCCGGCATCGCTGATAAACTGCCAGCCGATCTCGGCCACGTTCGGGAAATCGATGATGGTGGCGATCATTTCCGGATAGGCTTCGAGGAGACGTATACTCATCGCACCGGTGCCGCCACCGACATCGAGCAAAGTCTTCGCCGTGGACAAATCGACCAGCCGCGCCAGTGTACGGCCAGGTCCGAGGGAACCCGCGTGCTGCGCTTCGCTGTAGACGGAGGCCTGGTCCGGATCGGACATCCAGTGTTGATAGGAATCGACCGCTTCCGGGTCGAGCGAGCCGTCCAGCACTTCGTTCAGTTGTCCGAGAAACGGATACATCTGCTTGTCGATTTGATAGCGGAGATAGTCGCCGAATTCGTACTTGGCACCTTTTGCGAGAAACGCTTCCGCACCCGGTGAATTCGAGTAAATTTCCCCTTCGTCATCGCGGTCGACCAAGCCGATGCTGGTGAGTGCCGTCATCAAAGTGGTGACCCGATTCATCGGGACTTCCGCCAATTTAGCGATCTCTGCGGACTTCTTCGGCCCGTCCGCGAGGAGTGTGAATATGTCAATGTGTAAACCGGCAAACAGTGCCTTCGATGCCATAAATCCAAACGCGATGCGGGAAACTTCCTCCGCAGTCTCCGCCAAACCATTATTCATAACGAGATGAACCTCCAAACCGACCAATTGTACGATGGACCGGGACCCTAACACGGGGGAGCGGTAAAGCCAAAAACGGCGGAGATTCGGCAATATCTAGGTGCCAGACGGGACCCGATAACCGAAGGGACGTTGTTCTTTCGCGTTAGACCGTCCGGGCGGATTCGAGGAAATCCTTGAGGCCGCCACTGAACTCACCCACGGCGGCCTCCAAGTCCTCGGCGGACCAAAGGATACCGATCGATTTCCCACTCGAATGCGCGGACGATTGGGTCATTTCGGCGATAGCCATCAGAACTTGTTTGGCGTCACCGCTGACGGTTGACGTCGTTCGGGCGATCTCGCTTGTGGCGGCGCTTTGTTGTTCGACGGCAGCTGCGATCATCGTCGAAATCTCATTGATACGATCGATCGTTTGAGTGACTCGGTCGACCGAGCCGACGGCACCGTCGACCGCATTTCGAATCGTCGAGACTTGGGAAGATATTTCTTCCGTGGCCCCTGCGGTTTGGCTCGCGAGGCTCTTCACTTCGGTTGCGACGACGGCGAAACCCTTACCGGCGTCGTCGGCCCGGGCGGCTTCAATGGTCGCGTTAAGTGCCAACAAGTTTGTCTGCGCGGCGATCTCACTGATCAACCCGACGATTTCGCCGATTTTTTGACTCGCATCAGCGAGCCCATGAATCTTCTGATTGGCTTCCCGCGTCTCTTCGACGGCGCTCGACGCCATGGAGGTAGACTCGGTCACTTGGCCGGCAATCTCGCGGATCGAACCGGCGAGTTGATCGGCCGCGGCGGCGGCGTCGTTGATGTTGTCGTTCGTCCGTTCGGAGGCCAAAGCGACGTCGAAGGATTTTTGGCCCGTATCACTCTGCGCCTCCGTCCCTTGGAGAGAGGCCGCTCGAATATCCTTTGCGGCATGGGAGACGACATCGATCATCGAAGCGGCTTGGCCTTCGAAGTCCCGCAAGATCGCCTCGATCTTCTTCGCGCGCTCAATACGCGATCGCTGGGCGCGCTCCTGTTCGGCCTGCATCTCGTCGTTCTTAATCATATTCTCTTTAAAGACGAGGACGGCTTTGGCCATATCGCCGATCTCGTCACCCCGCGCGACGCCATGTATCTCGGCGGTCCGGTCTCCGTCGGCGAGTTGCCGCATTTCGTTTGTCATGCGGACGATCGGTTTCGAGATTGCGATGCTGAGCAGCAATGCGATCAACAGTCCGCCGATCAAGCCGACAATCGATGCCGTCGCGACGTTGATTTGCGCGTTCTTGATCTCATCCAAGGTCAATTCCCGAATATCGTCCACAATGTCGGAGATGTCGGATTGCAGATCTTGTGCACTGTCCGTCAGGTCCGAAGTCGCTTCGCCCATCGTCTCGTCGAAAAGCTCGCGCAGCGCGGTGTCTTTCTCTGCGATCGTTCGATAGGCCGCTTCGAAATTCTCAAAACTACTGTGCGCCGCGGCCAAAGCGTCTTGCTCCGATGATTTGAAGATCAATCCTTCGAGGGCGCTCAAACGCTCTGAAAGCGCGCCTAGCGTATCATCCGCAAGTTCCGCAGCGCTTTCTTCGCCCGTTGCAAACAGCTTGTTCACGTGAATTCGCGACAGCATAGCTTGTTTGCGCGCCGCGACGGCAATGAGAAGGGCTTGGCGGCTGCGCCGGGTCGATGTGAGTTCGATCAGCTCGTTTATGGACGCGACAAGATTATCACCGCTTGATCCGAGTTCGCCTTCGCGCAGCGACCGGATTTCTTGCAGGAGCATATTCGCGCTCTCGAATTCCTCTTTGTAGGAACTCACGCCGTCGAACATCTCTTGCAGGACTTCCTTATGTTCTTCGCGGGTTTGATGTTTGGTCGCTTCCGCAAGCATCGGCCCGAGGATGTCGGTCATTTCGCGAACGGCCGTCGCTTCTGCTTCGCCACCGCTATTTTGGAATTTACTCGCGGCGTTGCTGAGTCGGAGGAAGTTCGCTTCGATAAACGCGATTAAGGACGCTTCTTGTGATCGCTCCGAATATTCGTCCATATCCAGTGAGACGGTATAAAAGCCATACTGACCGAAGCCGGAAACCAAGAGCATAACGACGAGGACAGCGCCAAATCCCATAAATACCTTCGCGCGGACCTTTCGATTCCGCATAAAGCCGGCGCTTGTTTTTTGTGTCTTCGGATCATCTGTCATGGCTCAGGCCCCCCGCATCACCAGTTTCCAGAAGTTTAGATTTCG
Source organism: Rhodospirillaceae bacterium (assembly GCA_002716125.1). Classification (GTDB taxonomy): domain Bacteria; phylum Pseudomonadota; class Alphaproteobacteria; order UBA8366; family UBA8366; genus UBA6544. The sequence goes on along the minus strand of PAZH01000016.1, from coordinate 20,906 downwards.
ATTATTAAAACTTGGTTAATCTCAAATAGCGGTACATTTAGCCAATTAACGCCATAATTGAGATTCGCAATGAAGTGCGATTTCACGCTTGCATTTAGACCGCAATTTTCCTGGACTTGTGGGAAGTCTTATTAAGGAGCGTCCGATGCCGAACGACTTAAGCGTACCTTTAGTCTGGCCCGAAGAAGGCGTAACACGGGTCCCGTTCAGGCTGTTTTCCGATCCGGAAATTTACGAATTGGAACAGGAACGCGTCTTTAAAGGCCCGGTTTGGCACTACTTATGCCTTGAGATCGATCTGCCGAACCCGGGCGACTTCAAGACAACGTCGATCGGCGAAGTACCGGTCGTTGTCACACGCGACCATGCGGGCGATTTACACGCCATGGTGAATCGCTGTGCGCATAAGGGCGCGCTGGTCTGTCTGAAGGAGCAAGGTAATGCAAAGGATTTGACCTGCGCTTATCACTCCTGGTCTTACGATATGTCGGGACAATTACACTCGATTGCGTTCCGCAAAGGCCTCAACGGTAGCGGTGGCATGCCCGAGGATTTCGACACGTCGAAGCATCGGTTGCAGCCAGTGCGCCTCGAGAATTTCCACGGGCTGATCTTCGGCACGTTCGATTGGGAGATCGATTCCGTCGAAAGCTATCTCGGTGATGAAATGACGCAGTTGGTTCGGCGAAATTTCGAGGGCCGGCGCTTGAAGCATCTCGGGATGCACAGTCAGATCATCCACAATAACTGGAAACTCTATGCGGAGAACCTGCGCGATTCCTACCACGCGACGATTCTGCATACGTTTTACACGACCTTTAACGTGAACCGTCTCGACATGGACGGGGGCATTATGCTGGCGGAAGATAAGTGGCATCATTGCAGCTACGCCAAACGCGCGACCGTCCGGAATGCGGCGGAATATAAAGACGTTCATTCCGCGCAGTACAACTCGAAGCTCAAAGGGCCGTATCTGCTAGATCCCGTTGACGAAGGCGATGACGGGATCACCCATATGATCCAAGCGATCTTTCCGAGTCTGTGTATTCAGTTCACGCTGAATTCGTTGGCCGTACGCTTCTTTCAGCCGCGCGGGCCGGAAGAGACAGAACTCTTTTGGATTTACCTTGGCTACGAGGATGACGACGAGGAAATGACTCAACGCCGGTTGCGCCAAAGCAACCTAACGGGCGCCGCCGGCCTGGTGTCACTTGAAGACGGTTGTATCAATGAATTCGTGCAACGCGGAACCAAAGGCAGCGGTGACGTAAACGCGTTTCTGGAGATGGGCGGGCGCGATGTGGAGCCCTCGAAGACGTCGCGGGCGACCGAAGTTGCGATCCGTGGATTCTGGACGGGCTATCGGCGCTGTATGGGGTTCGATTAAGGGAATGACTGCGAACGATCCGATCAGCGCGATCGAGAATTTGATTGTCGATTGCGCACACGATATCGACGACGACAACCTTGAGGCCTGGCCCGACTATTTTGCGGAAGATGCCGTCTATCAAATCATCCCGCGCCGGAGTTTCGACCAGGATTTGCCGCTCGGGGTTCTCTATTGCGAAGGCAAGGGCATGATGATCGACCGCATCGAAGCGTTGCGGACGGCGAATATCTTCGAACCGCATACGCACTGCCATTTGTTGAGCCAGCCCAGCATCAAGGAAACGGGCGAAGGTTATAAGGTACGCACGAATTTCAATGTGGTCCGCACGATGCAGGACGGCGGGATGGAAATTTACGCTGTCGGCAAGTTCCTCGACGCAATCGTGTTCGAGAACGGAAAGCCTTTATTCCAAGACCGTCGTGTGGTCCTCGAATCCCACCGTGTCGATATCTTGCTCGTGGTGCCGCTTTAGGTCCGTTCCAGCGGCGCGTTCAAAACCGTGTCTTCCCCGACAATTCCGCCCGGCCGGTCAACCGATTGAACGGTCCCGTGACGCTCGAAGAACGCCGGCGGCAGCGGCCGGCCGTCATGCGCTTTTAGCCAAAGTCGAAGGAGATGACGTTTCTTGTCCGGATCGTCGAAGTCTTCGAATGCCCGGCGCGTATGAAAAATCACATGGTTGTTGCAAAACTGCATGTCGCCCCGGTCGAAACCCGTATCGAAACGAAGTTCCTCCGAAAGCGCCTGTGAAAACGCCATGGCTTCTTTCTGTTCGGGCGTCATTTCCGGCACGTCGTCAAATCGATGCGCGCTGCCGATATAGGTCGGTTCGATCGATGCGCTGAAATACCCCTGATAGCAGTGAAAGACAGCTAAGCGATACCAAGGCGCCATACCGGCGGGCACTTCGTCCCGGCGGTCGCGATACAATGGCTGCGAGAGAACTTCCACAAGATCCGGCCGGCGCGCCAACATTTCGTTGTAGACGGCGACGGAGCTGACGAGACTGCTTTCGCCGCCAGTCCTCGACACCTCCATGCAGAGCAGGCCAACAATATCGCTGCAATCGACGTGAAAGGGAATTTCCTCGCGCGAGTACGGTCCCCGTTGCGAGGGGTTGTTGCGCGATTCACCGATATCCGTGACATGTCCGAGCACATGTCCGTGCTTGTTTTGCGATAGGACATCGTCACCGAGATATTGGCCGACCGCCCAGAAGGCGATGGCCGCACCTCGTTTCCCAAATTCGTCGACTGGGAGTCCGCGAATTAAGCCGAAGCCGCGCCCGTAGAGCAATTCCGCTCGTATCTCGTTCAATTTCGCGCCAAGCGTCGGTAAGGGGAAGTCCGCCTGCGTCAGCGGCATGACATCGATGTTTGCTTGGTCGTACGGCGCGACAGCGGCGCGAAGCTCGTCGATGTCCCGAGCGGTGAGCTCGTAACACCAATCGTCTGATGCCGCCATCTCCTTTGCGGTCCAATCAGCCGGATCTACGATCGGCTTGCCGGGTGTGGCGGCCTCTCGTCGGTCCGCAAAAATGTCGTGCTTCGTTGCTTGCATTACGTCCTCTATCGAAACACAGGCTCTGCGATAATGATATGAGGCTTCGGGCTGGGCATGCCAGTGAATTTAGGATTTCGGCAATCCGAACCAGGGCCGCAGGTGAATGCCGATCCATGTGCCGGCCAGCGCCGTCGCGATCCACAGCCAACCGTGCAGACTGGTTGAGGCGACGCCCGAGAAGAAAGCCCCGATATTGCAGCCGAAGGCGATGCGGGCGCCGTACCCCATCAGGAGACCGCCGATGACGGCGGCGGCGAGCGTGCGCCACGGCAGTCGGGTTGTCGGCGCAAAACGGCCCGCCAACCCGGATGCGATCAAAGCGCCGAAAACGATACCGAGGTCCATCACAGAGACCGTATCTTCCAGAATGCTATGCTTGAGCGCGTGCGCCTGATAGCCGCCGGTCCAAAACCAAATGCCGTCGGCGCTCCAACCGAAAAATTGGGCCGCCTTCGCGCCCCATAGGCTGAATGCCCAGGTGATACTCCAGGTATGTCCGGCGATCAGCAGACTGGTCCAGCTGAGCACTGCCAACGCAACGGCGCCCCAAAGAAATGGCCAGTTCCCTTTCAGCAGCACCGTGAGGCGGAACGGCCTGGAGGGGGTGTCGGGCGTGTGAGAGCGGCCCAAGATCCACCAGGCACCCGCCAGGAGAATTAGCTGCAATCCGGCACCGTATCCCCATCCGAGTTGTTCGCCGAGGACAATTGCATCGAGGCGCGGCGTATTGTTCCACCACAGCATATCGAGGCTGCCCCAAAACGATCCGACACAGAAAAAGATAAGCGTGATTATCATTCGCGTGCTGCCGCCGCCGAGTGTAAAAAGCGTGCCGGATCCGCATCCATTGCCGAGTTGCATGCCGAGCCCAAACAGGAAGGCACCGACAGCAACTTGGATGCCCAGCGGCGCTTTGGCGCCGGAGACTTCTATTCCGATGCCCTGGCCCCCGGCGAGCGTCGGTGCAAACAGCAATGTGGCCACACCGAGCATAACGACCTGCGCGCGGACAGCGGTTGGATCGCGGTCGACGATCAGGCGTCGGTAGGCGGCGGTGAATCCGAACGCAGCATGATAGAGAACAAGGCCGAGTAGGGCGCCGAGACCGAGCAAGGTCGGCATTCGCCACCCGTATTCGAGGCACAGGAATGCGAGGACGCATAAGGTACCGGCGCCCACGATGACGACCGACGGCTGGACAGGTCGTGCCGTTGAGGGCGCCGCGGTCATGGCCGTTACTTCGTCACGGTTTGCGTGACGATCTTTGCCCAAATCGCATCGAGTTCCGCGGCCATCCGGTCAAGGTCCGCGCTGCCGTATACACCAAAGACAGCGCTCGGCTTCCGATACGTAAGCGTGGCCGTTCCGTCGGCGTTCTCGGTCACGTAGAACCGCAAAGGGGCCTCAATGCCGGAAGCGACACTTGCTTTCAGCATGCGGACGGCGAAATCGTTCCGATAGACGCCGAGCACGAGGTTGCCCGGAATGGTAATACCGCGTCGTTTTGCACCGGCGCTGGCGCTGGCCGGAGTGACGATGAACATGCCGTTGGCCTGAATGGCGGCTTCGAGCCGGCCGCGGAGTTCGCTAAAGCTGAACGGGGTGGCTGTGACGTGTGTGCCCGGATAGGGCCGCTCGCTCTTGGCGTATGCAATTCTGTCGGTGCTGGTAAGGCCGACCAGGAGGCCGAAAACGAGACCGAGAAACAAACTGGAATGACGCATTAGTTCTACTTCCGAGCTGNAAGAATCGGGAGTATTAGGCGCTGTTCCAAGGCGTCATGGGAAGAGCGGNGCGGATCAATTTCGCGCGAGGATTCAGTTACCAGCGGAGCTCAGCGGAAACGTATGTCGGCGTCGCGCCATATTGTTNGTAGAGGGCGGCTAGATTGCCGGATTCGGCCAATTCGGGCCGATGGATCCCACTGGTGATAAACAACGAATCGACGCCACTCGATGCGGCGCCGCCGATGTCGTGGTGCAGCGAATCGCCGATCGCCAGGACTCGCGCGCGGTCTTGGTCGGCGCGGAGCGCGATATCATAGGTGCCGGCCGTTGGCTTGCCGTGCCATCGGACAAATCCGCCAAGCGCTTCGTACCGCCGTGCGAGGACCCCCGGGCATTGTACGAGTTCGCCTTCGGGTGTGATGCTGACGAAATCGCCGTTTGAGCAGACCATCGGCAGTCCGCGCTCGACGGCCCGCCGCAAGATCGGTTCGTAGGATGGGAATTTATCTTTCTCGGTCCCGTTGAGCAGAATGAACTCCGCCGCTTCGATGTCGTCGACCGGCTCCAAATCCAATGCCTCGAAAAAGGAATTGTCTTTGCCCCATTGAAAAACGACGCAACGACGGCCTAAGTCTCGATAGAAATCGTCTTCCCGTTTCTGGATCGCTTGCCAGACTTCCTCGCCCGATGTTGCGATCAGATCGAAAAGCGTATGGTCGATTTCCATCCGTCCCATGTTTTGCCGGGTCGTCGCAGCGCGGCGCGACGAGTTGGAGAGAATGATCAACGATTTTCCCGCCTCTTTCAGCCGATGCATGACGTCGACGGCTGGTGTATGCGCGGTGTGTCCGTCATGCAACACGCCCCATTGGTCGACCAGGTAGGTGTCATAGGCGTCGGCAACTTCGGCGAGGCCCGCAATTTCTCGGCCGAGGCTCACCAGACGAATTCGCTCATGGCGCCGATGACGGTAACCTCCGCGGCGGCTGCGCGCTCTGCGATCCGCGCGCCATCGAGTTTGCCGTCGGTGCCGATCAGATCGTCGCCGTGAATGCCGCGGGCGACCAAGAGAGCGTCGAGCCCGGCGGCGTTGGCGCCCTTGATATCCGTGGCAAAGGAATCGCCAATACCGAGTATGCGCCGCTTATCGTCGATTCCGAGCATCTCGAAGCACGGTTCGTAAACCGATGCATCGGGCTTGCCGTGCCAGCGAACGTCGCCACCCTGGGCTTCATAACGCGCCGCAATTGCGCCGGCGCAGATTTGGCGCACGCCGCCGCGGATGACTTCCAGGTCCGGATTGGCGCAAACCATCGGTAGACCTCTTTCGCGCGCAACGGCGAGGATATCGTCGTAGGGTTCAGCGGAGCTCATTAAATCCCGTGGCCCGGTAACCAGAATGAAATCGGCTGTTTCGACATTCTCGGCTTCGACGTACTCAAGACCCGCCAAAGCTTGGTTGTCCCGAGCCGGCCCGATACGCAAGCAGTGTCGCCCCAGGCCTTGGTACCATTCGTCAGGCCGGTCGTGCAGGTGCCGCCAGGTCGCTTCGCCGGAAGACATAACGCCGTGGTGTAGCGCCGCGGTAATCCCGAAGCCATCGAGCTGTGCCGCAACAATTTCGGCGCGTCGCGGGGCATTCGAGAGGAAGACCAATTTCTTGGAGGCGTCGCGCAGTCGCTCGAGTGCCTCAATAACGCCCGGAAAGACCGTGACACCGTCGTGCACCACACCCCAAAGGTCGAGGACAAACCCGTCATAGCGTTCGGCGACGGCGTGCATACCTTGCAGGACCGGCGTGGTCACGGGCGCTCCCCTGCGGTGAGCGGTGTCGAGGGTGGGTCTTGGCTCAGACGCGGCTCGCCGAACAGATAACCCTGCCCAAAGTCGATATTGTAATCGAGAAGTTCTACGAGCATCTGCTCGGTTTCGATCTTCTCAACGATCAAATCGACGCCGGCGCTGTCCAACCGCCGCTTCAATCCCTTTATACGATCCGCGGCTTCGTCGTCATCGCGCCCTTCCGTCGGCAAGAGCGTTCCCGCCTCGACCTTCACGAAATGGAACCCAAGTTCCGCCAAGGCTTCGGCATCGAAATCAAGATCGACAATTTGATCCATGCAGAACCGGTATCCCATCTTATTCAACCGCTCGACATCTTCGATGACTTCCTCCGGGTGCGCCGCGATGTCCGCCTGGCTGAACTCGAATACGATGCTGGGCGCCAAGTCTTCATTGCGCTCGAGGAATTCTCTGAACTCCTGAAAGAATTCGCGGTCGGCCCGGGTCGTCGGTGAGACATTGCAGAAGAAGCTCGTCGTGTAATCGTGTTTCTGAATCTTCTTCACCAGCTGGATACAGCGGAACAGAAGCATGTTGTCGATCGCTTTGATGAGGCCCGATTTCTTGGCGATCTCGATGTAACGGTCCGGTGTGATAACCGCTCCTTGAGCGTTGCGGACCGCGCTGAAACACTCAAAGTAACGATGCTTGCGTTGGGGCAGGCTGACGATCGGTTGCAGGTAAAGATCGACCCGGTTCTGCCGAAGAGCATCCCGCATGATGTCGAGCATATCGGTCTCGCTGAGCTTGACCGGCGCCATGGTCGTCGGGCTGCCAAAGACCGCCGTATCATCGAGGGCGTCTTCGATCTCGACTTCCTTCGGTAACGGCGGCAGCGCGTGGTCCGGCTTGCCGCTACCGGTTGAATACAGCTCTTCGACCAAGTCGTGGAGAACTTTGACTTCCGACGCGACTTCTTGGAGCTCACGACCGCCTTCCGCCGCATCCTGACCAACGCTCTCCATTGCTTCGTAGACCCGCCGTACTTCATCGCGGGTCCGCTCCAGCTCCTCATGCGCACCGTCATAGGCACGCCGTAGAACCAACAACCGGCGCAACGCCGTCATCTCGTTCTGTCGCCGGGCGATCATCTCGTGCAGCAGCAATCCGACCAGGAAAACCATACCGGCAAGCAGCCAAGCACCGTTGTCCTCAACATTCAGCACGCCGCCCGGAAATGTCAGGCCGACAATCGCAGCGACGATAACGTAGCCGATGAAGAGGAAGATATGCGCGGTGCGTGACATCAGGCGCGCGGCGCTCCGATCTGACTGAAATTCGGCGCAAGGTTACGCGGCAGCGCGTGTGGGCACAAGGAGGTCCGGCCTAGGACAATTCGGGGAAGATATGCACACCGTCGGCGTCGAGCGGCAAGGGCGCCGTCCATAACACGGCCTTCATCGGGATGTCGCCATAGAGATGGGGAAACGATTGACCGCCCCGGGCCTCTTCCCACTTCAGCAGCTCGCCAAGCAGCTCGGGATCGCAGGCGACCAAAATTAATCCGGCCTCGCCCGTACGGTGCTTCGCTGCGCTTTCGCGGACCTGTTCGGCTGTCGAGAAATGAATGAAGCCATCCACCTTGTCCTCGGCAGAACCCGGATAGCGCCCGCGGGCTTCCGCATCCCGCCATTCGGCTGCGCGTGCCATGTGAAATATCGCTGACATAAGGCGACGCTATAGAACCAATTCACAGGCTGCAAGCGGCGTTCGGAAATCCAAAATACAGCTAAGAATTTAGTTCTTTACAACCGGAGCGGTTGTATTAAAGTGTAAAGAACAAAACAAGAACATAATAATGAAAACGAACCGCCGCATCGTTCGGCGGCTGCCAAGGAGACGGAGAAAAATGATGATGACACATGGTGACGTCTGGCGGGCAATCGATTTGCTCGCGGAGAACAATGGATTGAGCGTATCGGAGTTGGCGCGCGTGGCCGGATTGGATCGATCAACCTTTGCGAAAAGCAAACGCCGGCAGGATGGGCGTCCGCGTTGGCCATCGACGGAAAGCTTGTCGCGTGTTTTGAATGCGACGAATTCGAACATGTCCCAGTTCACTGCTCTGCTCAAATCGTGCAATGGGCAGCCGGTTTCGCTCAAGATTCCGGTGATCGGTTTTGCGCAAGCGGGACGCGCCGGGTTTTTCGATGACTCCGGTTATCCCGTCGCATCGGGCTGGGAGACGCTCGATTTTCCCAATCTTGGTGACGCCAATGCCTACGCGTTGGCGATTAGCGGAGACAGTATGTTGCCGGTCTATCGTAAGGGCGACATCATTGTGGTCGCGCCGAACGCGGCGGTTCGTCCGGGCGATCGCGTGGTGGCCAAGACCCGCGGCGGAGAGGTCTTGGCAAAACAATTGGCGAAAGCGACGACACGCCAGGTCCGCTTGGCATCCGTGAATAGGAGCCATGAGGACATCTGCCTGCCTGCAAGTGATGTTGTCTGGATCTCGCGAATCGTTTGGGTTAGCCAATAATCCACGGGTCTGATGACGGCCCGGCGTCGAGCGCCTCGACGGCGTCTTGAGGCCGGGCTATGCTCTCGAAAAATCGGCTCCCGAAGAGCCGCTATCAGGAGAGCTCAAGATGACAAGTTTCGTATACCACGATGGAAAATGGACGGAAGGCGACCCGCCGCTATTTACAGCGATGAGCCATGCGGTTTGGTTGTCCTCTGTTGTTTTTGATGGGGCGCGGGCCTTCGAAGGCGTGACGCCTGATCTCGATCTTCATTGTGCGCGGACGATAAATTCCTGCCATGCGTTTGGTATGACGCCGACGGTGACGAAGGAAGAAATGATCGAACTCGCGACGGAAGGCGTCGGGAAGTTCGAAAGCGGAGCGGAACTTTACATCCGTCCGACATTTTGGGGGCAAGAAGGGTGGATCGCCCCAGACCCCGACTCGACGCAATTCGCGATGCTCGTGTACGATTCCCCGATGCCGGCGCCGACCGGCTTCGGCGCGTGTCTCTCAACGCGACGGCGGCCGGCTCCCGATCAAGCGATGACGGACGCGAAGGCGTCATGCCTGTATCCGAATGCCGGGCGCGCGTTAAAAGAGGCGGCGGCCCGTGGCTATGACAACGCCGTCATTCTCGAGCCCAACGGGAATGTCGCGGAGTTTGCGACCTCGAACCTCTTCATGGTGAAGGACGGGGTGGCGCATACGCCGATCCCGAACGGAACGTTTCTCAATGGTATAACCCGTCAACGCGTGATCCAGCTGTTGCGCGATAAGAATGTCGATGTGGTCGAACGGACCGTTACGCCGGGCGAACTGCTCGAAGCGGACGAACTATTTAGTACCGGAAACCATGCGAAAGTGCTGCCGGTTGTCCGGTATGAAGACCGCGACCTGCAGCCGGGCCCGATCGGCACTCTGGCGCGTGAACTCTATTGGGAATTCGCCCACCAATCGTCCTAGCAGGCGTCTCGCCAAAGAAAAGGGCGACATCCGCCTTTTAAGGTGATGCCGCCCGAATGCGTTATGCGGTGTCGGCTAGATTCGCTCGACACACATGGCGATCCCCATACCGCCGCCGATGCAGAGCGTCGCCAAACCCTTTTGGACGTCGCGCTTTTGCATAGCATAGAGCAGAGTGGTGAGGACCCGGGCGCCTGAGGCACCGATCGGATGACCGAGCGCAATCGCGCCGCCATGCACGTTTACTTTCGACGTATCCCAGCCGAGCCCTTTGTTGACCGCACACGCCTGCGCGGCGAAGGCTTCATTCGCTTCAATCAAATCCAGATCGTCCGTGCTCCAGCCGGCGAGTTCCAGCGCCTTCTGCGAAGCCGGGATCGGACCTGTGCCCATGATTGCCGGGTCGACGCCCGTCGTCGCCCAGGAGACAATGCGCGCCAGCGGCTCGACGCCTCTTTGCTCCGCGCCTTCCGACGACATCAAGACGATAGCTGCCGCGCCGTCGTTGATCCCTGAAGCATTGCCTGCTGTGACCGTGCCGTCTTTCTGGAACGCCGGACGTAGTCCAGAGAGCGTATCCAGTGACGTATCGGGTTTTGGGTGCTCGTCGGTATCGACAACGATCTCGCCCTTCCGCGTCTTGATCGTCACTGGGACGATTTCATCGGCGAACGCGCCGGAATCCATCGCGGCACCGGCTTTTTGCTGTGAGGCGACGGCGAAGTTGTCCTGCTCTTCGCGTGTGATCTGATATTTTTCAGCGACGTTCTCAGCCGTATTGCCCATGTGATAACCGTTAAAGGCATCCCAAAGGCCATCTTTGATCATCGTGTCGATGAAACTCAGGTCACCCATTTTTTGACCGTTGCGGAGATGTGCGCAATGCGGGGCCTGACTCATGCTTTCTTGTCCACCGGCGACGATGACGTCCGTATCACCGAGCTTGATCGACTGCATACCCATGGCAACCGTGCGGAGGCCCGAACCGCAAAGCTGGTTCACTTGAACGGCGGTCGCTTCGACTGGAATGCCGGCGTCTACGGCCGCTTGTCGCGCCGGATTCTGGCCGGTACCGGCGGTTAGGATTTGTCCAAGTAAGACTTCGTCGACATCGGCGGCATCGGTTTTCGCCCGTTTCAGTGCCTCTTTGATAGCGACTGTTCCAAGATAGGATGCCGGAACGCTCGAAAGGCCGCCGTTGAAGGCACCGACCGGTGTGCGTGCCGCACTCGCGATAACAACTTCCCGCATTTGAATTCCCCTGTGACAGAGTTGATGGCCGCCAGCGCGCCTGTCTCACAGCGAGGCGGCGTTAAATTGCTGCGGTGCAGCATAAGTCTTCATGAAATGATTCACAAGCGGTGAAATGCCCGCGTTGTGCATGGCTAAGATGTCATCGCGCGCAGGTTTTCCGACAGATCGAAAAGAACGCGAAGAGCGGCATCGAGGTCGCGAACGTCCATATTGCTGGAGAGCTCTTCGGCCAAACGGCGTGCCGCGGCGTCATGCTGTTCGAACGCCGCGGCTCCGTCTCTCGTAAGGGCGACAATCCGAGATCTTCTGTGTTCCGGGTTTACGCGTAGCCGCACGAAGCCGCGCTCAATCGCTTCATCGACGAGGACCTGAATTCGCTGCCGGGCCAACCCGCGCGAGCGGGCGATCTGCGGTACGGTCCGCGGGCCGTCGAGCTTCAAGCTCCGGAGCAATGTCCAAATACCGCCGGATAACTTCGTGTCTTGCTCCGATAGGAAGGGCGTTGATCGGATTGCCGCATTTAAACGGGGTAGCTGCATCATCAGCTCGTATAGCGCTTCGCCTTCCGGCGTTGGATCTTGGAGACGGATTTCGGACATAACGCTATTATGACAGTAATATTGGCAATATATCAATTATATTGTCATTACGTTAATATTACTGTCATAATGACAATTAAGTTGTCATCTATTGATGTGAACACTGCGTGGTGAGCCACGCCTCAAGTGGGCGCCACACTGCCGCCTCTGCGTTTCGTCCTGTCATCATGCCGATATGGCCGGCCTGTGGCGATATCGTTTGGCAATTGGGCAAGGCGTTGGCGAGCGACATAGCCGATTCCGGCGGCACGATGCGGTCATGCGCGGGAATGACGGCGAGCGACGGTATCGACAAGTCATCGGGCATGACGGTCTGCCCTTCGATCTTCCAGCCGCCGCGCGCCGGCGTGTTTTTGCCGTACCAGTCGCCGAGACATTCCCGCGCGACTTGGGCTGTCAGCGGCACACCGTCGTTCAACCAATCTTCAAGCGCCACGAAGTCGAGTGCACGATCGGATGTTTGATCCATCTTCGCGAAGGTTTGAAACTTGCGAAAGCCCAGCAACGGATCGAGTGTACAAAACAGAAGTTGTAGGAAATCCGTAGGCAACTCGCCGAGCAGCGATAGCCGCGGCTCGAAAGCGTCTGCCATCGCGGAAATGGCCCGTGCGCCAACGGCGTCGGCGGCGTGGAAATCCCAAGGCGTGGCCAATAGCGCAAGACCGGATAGGTCGCTCTGATGGCGCAACGCGTGCGCCAAGGCCAAATCTCCGCCCATACAATACCCGATCATTATCGTCGGCCGTTCTGTTCGGTTGTCGATTGCGTGAAAAGCACTCCCGAGGCGGCCGGCGATATAGTCTGTGAGATCGAACGATTGCTCCGTGTCGCTAGGTCTGCCCCAATCGACGAGGTAGCCGTTAAATCCCCGCCCGGCCAACCAACGCATAAAGCTGCTTCGAGACGATAAATCGAGAACGTAAGACCGATTGATGAGGGAAGGAACAACCAGTAGATCCGCCTTGGCCGTAACGTTTTCCGCGGCATACTTCAGAAGCCGTGTGGATCCTTCGGACCACACGGCCGCGGGATCTTCGACATCACGACGATAAGAATGTGCGCGATAAGCGCTCACCCCGCAGAGAAAATTGTCGACGCGAGCGCGACCTTCACGTTCGACCGCACGGGCTAAGGCCGTTGCATCAACGCGGTTGGCCGCATTGTTAAATGACTCAATCCGATCCGTCGTCAGGCTCGAGCTCAGCGAGCCGTTTCTCAAGAGCGGCAACGCGGCGTTCGAGCTCGTGTATGTCATGGCCGCCGTCAGCAGGTGGGTCGGTAGAGGCCGCGGGCCCGCTCGCGGCGGCTTCCGATTGGCTGTTTCCAAGTGTGCCTCCAAGCCAAGCATTGAATGCGTCGAAATCCGGTTTCGCCGCCGCGTCCGCCGTTTGCATTGTAGAGTAGGTTGAGAACAGACGCGTCATCGCAGCCATCCATTCCGGATCGTTCGATAACCCCGAGACGTGGTCCTGCCAGAGGTCCAAATAGCGCTTTGCAAGTTCTTCGATTTCCGGCGGTTCCGTCATGCCTTGAATTATATCGACGCCTAAGAACGCGGGCTAGCGTTGCTGCTTTACGGAATGGTCTGGCATTTTTCGTTGTGTTCCAATAGGTTTCGCGATACTGCAACGCAGAAGACGTCTGAACCGAAAGATTGGAAACCCGCTATGGCGGATAAAACTTCCGACTCAGATCAGCTGGTGGTGATCAAAAAATACGCGAACCGGCGGCTCTACAACACATCGACCAGCTCTTATGTGACCCTCGACTATTTGTGCCAAATGGTGAAGGACGACATCGACTTTGTTGTGATCGACGCGAAGGATAACGACATCACGCGTTCCGTTCTCACGCAAATCATCGTCGAGGAGGAAGCTAAGGGCGAGAACCTGCTGCCGCTGAGTTTCCTGCGCCAGTTGATCGGGTTTTACGGCGATAACGTACAGCGCATGTTGTTACCGCATTATTTGGAATACTCCATCGACGCTTTCGCGAAGAACCAGGAGGAAATCCAGAACTATATGCAGGACACGTTCGGCAATATGTTTCCGTTCGGCCAGTTAGAGCAAATGGGCAAGCAAAACGTCGCCATGTTCGAGCAAGCCATGCGGATGTTTACGCCGTTCGACGGGCGTGGCGACGCGCATCCGACCAAGCCCGCATCGGCGTCTTCTGACGAAGAGGGTGCGGCGGTTCAGACATTGCAGCAGCAACTCGACGCTTTGCAGGCACAAATCAATAAAATGAGCGCTGGCGAAAAATAGCCGCCCGCTCCCAGGTATAGCTCGCATCTTGGTTGAATTCGTGAATTGTAGCGTTGACAAATTTGCGGCGCTAAAATTTAGTATATTGTATACCACGAAAGTTGGTACGGCTTCTACGCGTAAGCCAGTGATCTGCACGGGAGAAATTTCGGAATTATGGATGTCGCAAGACCCATTGTCGCGCCGATCGTAATTTCCTCGAGTTTGAAGGAGCAAACTTACGAGGCATTGAGGCAGGCCATTACCTCGATGAACATTTACGAGCAGGCCGAGGCGCCGAAGTTGGACGAACGCTATTTAGCGGAGAGCCTCGGTGTTAGCCGGACGCCGGTTCGCGAAGCGCTCGCGCGATTGGAGCAAGAAGGCCTCGTGCAGACCATCCCGCGGCGCGGCGTCTTTGTCGTGCGCAAAACAAAAGCGGAAATCATCGAGATCGTCACGGCATGGGCGGCGTTGGAAAGCATGGCCGCGCGTCTCGCCACGGCCAACGCCACCGATGAGGAGATCGCCAATCTCCGGACGATGTTCGCCGAGGAAGACGGCGATTCCGTGCGCGCGCATTTGGATGAATACTCAGATAAGAATATCGCTTTTCATCAAGCGATACTGGCGCTCGGCAAATGCGATTTGATCGAACAGATGGCGGACAACCTTTTCATTCACATGCGTTCGATTCGCAGTCGAACGATCGGAGACGGCGACCGGGCAGTCCGCTCCGTCATCGACCACATGAATATTATTGAAGCATTGGAGCGTCGCGATCCGGGTCTTGCGGAGACCTTGGTGCGCGAGCATTCGATGCGTCTGGCCGAACATATACGCAAACATGTCGACGATCTGGATTGATCGTTCGAGAAACGGATTAAGAACGGGGAGTAGAATCAATGGCTGAAGGCGCCACCAATCCGGATGAAACACAGAATCTGACGGACGGATTTCATCTTTTAATCGACGCATTGAAGCTCAATGGGTTTGAGACGATTTATGGTGTCCCCGGTATTCCGATCACCGACTTCGGCCGTATGGCGCAAGCATCCGGTATTCGGGTCTTGTCTTTCCGGCACGAACAGAATGCAGGCTACGCCGCAGCAATCGCCGGGTACCTTACGAAAAAGCCGGGAATCTGCCTCACGGTGTCGGCGCCCGGTTTCTTAAACGGTCTGACAGCGCTGGCGCATGCGACAACAAACTGCTTCCCAATGATCCTGATCTCAGGGTCGTCCGAGCGCGAGATTGTCGATCTTCAGCAAGGCGACTATGAGGAAATGGATCAGTTAGCGATTGCGAAACCGCTCTGCAAGGCGGCGTACCGTATCCTCCATGCCGAAGATATCGGCATCGGTCTGGCACGCGCCTATCGCGCCGCCGTCTCCGGCCGCCCCGGCGGTGTCTATCTCGATCTGCCGGCGAAACTGTTTGGCCAAGTCATGGAAGCGGAAGCGGGCCGGAACTCACTGGTCCAAGTCATCGATCCGGCACCGGCCCAATTGCCGGCCCCCTCGGCGGTCGAGCGGGCGCTCGATGTTTTGAAAGGCGCGGAGCGTCCCTTGATCATCCTCGGCAAGGGCGCGGCCTATGCGCAGGCCGATGACGCGATTAAGGCGCTGGTCGAAAAGAGCGGTATTCCCTTCCTGCCGATGAGCATGGCGAAAGGTCTCTTACCGGATACGCATCCCCAATGTGCGGGCGCCGCACGCTCAACCGTGCTGCGCGAATCCGATGTCGTCATGATGATCGGTGCGCGTCTGAACTGGTTGTTGTCGCACGGCAAGGGCCGGACATGGGGTGACGCGCCGAAGAAGTTTGTCCAAATTGATATCGAACCGAAAGAAATGGACAGCAATGTCGAGATCGCTGCACCTGTCGTCGGCGATATCGGCTCCTGCGTGTTCGCCCTCCTTGATGGGATGGGCTCGGATTGGAAGGCACCGCCGGAAGCGTGGGTCGGCGCTGTCGTCAAGAAACGCGAAGACAATATCGCGAAGATGGCGCCCCGGCTCGTCAACAATAACGTGCCGATGGATTATCACGGCGCGCTGGGTGTCCTGAGGACGATCATCGCGGAACGGCCGGATACCATCCTCGTCAACGAAGGGGCCAATGCGCTGGACTTCACGCGCGGCGTCATCGACATCCACAAACCGCGCAAGCGTCTTGATGTGGGAACCTGGGGCGTGATGGGCATCGGTATGGGCCAAGCCATCGCCGCGACGGTCGAGACCGGCAACCAGGTGTTGGCGATCGAAGGCGACAGCGCCTTCGGTTTCTCGGGCATGGAGGTCGAAACGATCTGCCGCTACAAACTGCCGGTCTGTATCGTAATCTTCAACAACGGCGGTATCTATCGCGGCACCGAAGAGGATGCCGAGAGCGGCGATCCGGCGACGACGGTCTTCGTGCCGAACTCGCGCTACGACCAAATGATGTCGGCTTTCGGCGGCGTTGGCATAAATGTCACCAATCCGGATGAGCTGAAGCAGGCCGTTAACGATGCAATGGATTCCGGCAAGCCGACGCTTATCAATGCGGAGATCGATCCCGCCGCCGGCAGCGAAAGCGGCCGGATCGGCAACCTCAATCCGCAGAGCGTGTTGCAGAAGAAGAAATAGAAATTCGCCGAAACGCGAAAAGCCAAGGAAGAACAGAACGATGTCAAAAGCATTGGAAGGCGTAAAAATCTTGGACATGACGCATGTCCAATCGGGCCCGACCTGCACCCAGCTCCTCGCTTGGTTCGGCGCAGATGTGTTGAAAGTCGAACGCCCCGGCGTCGGCGACGCGACGCGGGGACAGCTGCAGGACATACCGGATGTCGACAGTCTCTATTTCACGATGCTGAACGGCAACAAACGCAGCATCACCCTCAATACGAAGTCGGATGAAGGCAAGGCGATCTTCACCAAGCTGATCGAGCATTGCGACGTGATGGTCGAGAATTTCGCACCGGGCGCACTCGATCGGATGGGTTTCTCGTGGGAACGTATCCAGGAGATCAACCCACGCATGATATATGCGTCGGTGAAAGGATTCGGGCCCGGGCCATACGAAGACTGCAAGGTCTACGAGAACGTGGCTCAGTGTACTGGCGGTGCGGCGTCGACGACCGGGGAGCTTGATGGGATGCCGCTTGTGACCGGCGCTCAGATCGGCGATTCCGGCACGGGATTGCACCTGGCATTGGGCATTGTGACAGCGCTCTACCAACGCAATCAAAGCGGTCGGGGCCAACGAGTGACGTGCGCGATGCAGGACGGGGTTCTGAACCTTTGCCGGGTGAAATTGCGCGACCAGCAGCGCCTGACCCATGGCCCGCTGACCGAATATCCGCAATATCCAAATGGTGAATTTGGCGAAGCGGCACCCCGCGCGGGGAATGCGTCCGGCGGCGGCCAACCGGGCTGGATTGTAAAGTGCAAGGGATGGGAGACAGACCCCGATGCGTATATCTACGTGATCGCACAGGCCGCCGCTTTCGAAGGACTGGCTAAGGTCATCGGACACGAAGATTGGCTCGAGGACCCGGAGTGGAATACGCCGAAGGCACGTTTACCTAAACTCGATCATATGTTTTCGGAAATCGAAAAATGGACCATGACCAAAACCAAGTTCGAAGCCATGGACATCCTCAATCCGCTGAATGTGCCGTGTGGTCCGATCCTCAGCATGAAGGAGTTGGCTGAAGAAGAGTCCTTGCGGGAAACCGGCACGGTTGTCGAAGTCGATCATCCGGAGCGCGGTAAGTATCTAACCGTCGGAAACCCGATCAAGCTATCGGACTCGCCGGTCGACGTAGTGCGCTCGCCCTTGCTCGGCGAGCACACCGATGAAATCATGTCTGAATTGGGATACGGCGCGGACGAGATCGCGGCGGCGAAGAATAACGGCGCCGTCTAAGCGGCGGCACCAAGGGGACGGGAGAGATATGGCGACGGAAGAATTGACGCTTCGCCGGCACGCACATCCGGGGCGAAAGAAGCGCCGCGGCCGGGCGCATACGAAGGGACGTCAGCTTGTCCCGGCGGCGGTTGAGGAGATCGCGGAACTGCTTGGCGATCGGCCGCGACAACGCGACTTGCTGATCGAATACCTGCATTTGGTCCAGGATAAGTACAATCAAATTTCGGCAGCCCATCTGGCCGCCTTGGCGGAAGAGATGCGCATCCCGATGTCGGAGGCTTATGAGGTCGCGACGTTTTATGCGCATTTCGACGTTTTGAAAGAAGGCGATGCGCCGCTTCCTGAACTGACCATCCGGGTATGCGACAGCCTGACTTGCGAAATGATGGGCGCGGAGACACTGCTGGCCGAGTTGTCGGATCAATACGGCGAGAAGGTTCGGGTCGTCCGAGCCCCTTGCATGGGGCGGTGCGACGTAGCGCCGGTGGCCGAAGTCGGCCATCACCATGTCACGACCGCGACGACGGATTCGATCAAAGCGGCAGCGGATAGCGGTCATGTCCATCCGGATATTCCGGCCTACAAGGACTATGACGCGTATCGGGCCGAAGGCGGCTATGCTTTGCTCGATGCTTGCTTGGCCGGCGAGCGGACGCCCGAAGAGCTGATCGAGATCATGAGCGGTTCGGGGCTGCGTGGTCTTGGCGGCGCGGGATTTCCGACGGGGACCAAATGGAACATCGTTCGCGGGGAAGCCAAACCGCGCCTCATGGCCGTCAACGCGGATGAAGGCGAGCCCGGTACTTTCAAAGATAAGCTTTATCTCGAAAGCGATCCCCATCGGATGCTTGAAGGCATGCTGATCGCTGCCTGGGTTGTCGAGGCCGAGACCGTTTACGTCTATCTGCGGGACGAGTACCCGGGTATCCGCGAGGTCCTGCTGAAAGAGATCGCGAAGGTCGAGGCCGCCGGTCTCGATCGTGTCACGAAGATCGAACTCCGCCGCGGCGCCGGCGCATACATTTGCGGTGAAGAATCCGCGATGATCGAAAGTATCGAGGGCAAGCGCGGATTGCCGCGCCACCGGCCACCTTATGTGGCGCAAGTCGGCATCTTCGACCGTCCGACCTTGGTCAATAATGTGGAGACTTTGTTCTGGGTCCGCGACATTGTTGAAAAGGGCG
The DNA here is from genome assembly GCA_002716125.1 of Rhodospirillaceae bacterium. Classification (GTDB taxonomy): domain Bacteria; phylum Pseudomonadota; class Alphaproteobacteria; order UBA8366; family UBA8366; genus UBA6544. Next base: position 1,755 of record PAZH01000016.1, on the reverse strand, counting down.
CCGACTGGTTTGCCAGCCAAGGCAAGGGTGACTCGAAAGGGCTACGAAGCTACTCCGTATCCGGTCGGGTGAAAGAGCCGGGCGTGAAACTCGTCCCCGCCGGCGTGACGGTTCGTGAACTGATCGAAGAACATTGCGGTGGCATGGCCGAGGGCCACACCTTCAAAGGCTATCTTCCCGGCGGGGCGTCCGGCGGGATTTTGCCGGCAAGTATGGGCGACTTGCCGCTCGATTTCGGCAAGTTGGAAGAACACGGTTGCTTCGTCGGCTCCCACGCGGTGGTCATTCTTTCCGATCAAGATCACATGGGAGGTGTCGCCCGCAACCTCATGCGTTTCTTCGAGGATGAAAGTTGCGGGCAATGTACGCCGTGCCGGGTCGGTACGGAGAAGTCCGTTAAACTGATGGAAGCCGACAAGTGGGATGAGGGTTTGCTGACGGAGCTTGGTGCCTGCATGGGGGACGCATCGATCTGCGGTCTTGGTCAAGCGGCGGCAAACCCCTTATTTTCTGTACTCAAGCACTTCCGAGAGGACGTGACATGAGCGATACGATTAGCTTTTCCTTGAACGGCCAGACGGTCGAGGCCCAAGCGGGCGAAACCATCTGGCAGGTTGCAACGCGGCTTGGTGTGGAGATTCCGCATCTTTGCTATTCGCCGGAAGCGGACTATCGGGCGGACGGTAATTGCCGCGCCTGCATGGTCGAAATCGAAGGCGAACGTGTGCTCGCTGCGTCATGTATTCGCATGCCGAGCGACGGGATGGTGGTGAACTCCGCCTCTGACCGTGCGCGGACAGCTCGCAAGATGGTCTTCGAAATGCTGACGGCGGATCAACCCGAACGCGAGACCTCGCACGACCCCGAGTCCAAGTTCTGGAACTGGGCATCGGATATCGGTGTTGAAGGGAGCCGGCTGCCGCAACGTTCGTACCCGGAGGTCGATCAAAGCCACACCGCGATGCGGGTCAATCTCGATGCCTGCATCCACTGTAATCTTTGCGTGCGTGCCTGCCGTGAGGTGCAGGTGAACGATGTGATCGGTATGGCCTATCGCGGTCACGGTGCCAAGATCGTCTTCGACTTCGACGATCCGATGGGAGAGAGTACCTGTGTTGCGTGCGGCGAATGCGTACAAGCCTGCCCGACCGGCGCGTTGATGGAATCCTCGCTCCTCGACGAGAACCAGAGCCGAGTGAATTATCCGGACGAACAGGTTGAGAGCGTTTGCCCGTATTGCGGTGTCGGTTGTCAGATCACCTACAATCTGAAGGATGGGAAACTGCTGTTCGTCGACGGCAAGGAAGGCCCGGCGAACCGAAACCGTCTCTGCGTCAAAGGGCGCTTTGGTTTCGATTACGTGCATCATGAGCATCGCCTGACGATCCCACTGATCCGGAAAGAGGGTGTGCCGAAGGATGCACACGAGGATGTCGATCCGGCGAACCCCTTTACCCATTTCCGCGAAGCGACATGGGAGGAAGCCCTCGACCGAGCAGCGGATGGCATTCGACGCATTCGCGAGGAACATGGCCCGAAAGGCCTCGCCGGTTTCGGCTCCGCCAAAGGTTCGAACGAAGAAGCCTATCTGGTGCAGAAATTGGTGCGCACCGGATTCGGGACGAACAATGTCGATCACTGCACAAGGCTCTGCCATGCGTCTTCCGTTGCCGCATTGATGGAGTGTATCGGGTCCGGTGCCGTAACAGCACCTTTTACGGCCTGCGAAGATGCGGAAGTCATGATGGTCATCGG
>PAZH01000015.1 GCA_002716125.1 Rhodospirillaceae bacterium | reverse complement strand
CGCTGATCTTTGTGTCCTGACCGACTTCGACATGTGTCAGGTCTGTCTCCTTTAGGTTCGCCTCGACCCAAATATCGTCCGTGGCGACGACGGAGAAAATCGGTGTCCCTTCTTTTACGAACTCGCCCGGTTCCAGCGAAATATTGGTGACGATCCCGGTGTCGGGGGCGCGGATTTCCGTCCAGCTGAGCCGGAGTGCGGCGCGTTCGCGCTCGGCAAAGGCTTCCTGCACCAGCGGATGTTGATCCACTTGCTGGCTCAGATCGCCGCCCAGTCGCGCCAGCGCACGGGATATTTCTTGCCGGATCGCGAGGATCCGTTGCTTGGTGCTGTTGACGTTCCGGCGCGCTTCATCGAGACGGGCTTGTGAGACGACGCCGCGTTTCTTGAGTTTGACCTGACGGTCGAACTCGGTCTGGAAATACGAGAGATCGCTCTGCTGGACCTTAAGCTCAGCCACTTTTTGACGATAGATGGCCTGCAGTTCGTGAATCTCGGCCTTAATACTGTCGAGCTTCGCGGTCGCTTGATTGAGCGCAATTTGAAACGGTTCCGGATTCAGGCGGAACAACAGTTGGCCGCCTTCGACATTGTCATTCTCGGAAATAAGGACCTCGATAACGCGGCCGGGCACGTTTGTGCTGATCGCGATCTTGTCCGCCTTCACATAGGCGTTCTCGGTCGAAACGAACCGGCCGCCGATGACATAGTAATACCCGCCGGCGATAACGACGGCGAGTGGGCCCAGAATCATCAGCCCGAGACGAATAAAGTTCCGCATGCGCCGTCGCGCACCCGGTTGGGCTTTCGAATACTGAGGTTTGTCCGCCGATTCTTCTTCGGCGGTTTCGCCTTCCGGCTTTTCGGTATCTTCGCTCATGTTAGTCCGCTGCTCCTATCGCGGCTTGCGGTTGTTCGGCCGCAATCGTATCTGCTTCGTCCGCGTCGGCTAAATTCACTTTGATGCGCAGGAGCGTTTCGATCAGATCGTCGCGCTCTTGCGTAGAGAAGCCCGTCAATGCGGTCTCCCGGGTTTCAATGAGAACGACCGCGAGTTTGTCCAAGATCGGCATCGACTTGTCCGCGAGGTACAGCAGCCAGGCACGACGATCCGAGGGATCACTGCGCCGTTCGACCCAACCGCTTTCCTCCAGTCGGTCGATATGCCGGCCCAGCGTGACGTTCTCGACTTCCAACAATGCCGCCAGTTCGCTTTGTCGTGCGCCTTCGTGGCGGCGCAGAAACATCATCACGCGCCATTGCGCACGCGTCAGGCCAAGCGCCCGCGCTTGCCGGTCGAACCGGTTGCGCAATTGCCGAGAGACATCGTTCAGCAGGAAACCAAGGCTGCGGTCCAGATTTTCGTCGAACATTCCATGGTCGTTCATGGGCCGGATATTACTGAGCAAGCTTATTATTAGCTAGCTGTTTTTAAGCAGGCTCTTTAAAGCGCTTTGAAGCGGGTTCGGCGGTATGGCGAATCGGAAAAATCGTGGTCCTAGAATAGGGCGCTGATTCCGTACCAATCGGGCGGTTCGAGGCGATTATAGAGTCATTTTTTGCAGTAATTACGGCCTAATCAGCGAAAATTTTGATCTTTCCGGCCAATATCGCCGTGCCTTCACACATTTGTGTTGTGCAGCATATGTGCAGTCTTTACCTTTCGCCTCGTGGGCAGCTTCTGGGGGGTGGCTCGGGAGGCATGTCCGGCAGCAATGGACGATCTCTTGGGAATTATGCCGTTAGTCAATAGAGATACCGAATGAAGTTGGGGCTGAATTGGCGGCCAAATTGGCAGGCCAAGGTAATACTGCAGAATACGTTCGCGGCAATCCGCCGGTTTTTCGCTGTTGTATACCGCGAACGGGAACTCATTCTGCGCGCGGATGGCCAGGTCCGGTACCTTCAACTCACGCGCCCCATTCAAGTAACAGCTTCGGTTGTTGTCGTTGCAATCTTCGGCTGGGCGTTCGGGATGACCGCTTTGTGGGAAGTTCAGCGCGACGTTATCGATGAAAAGATCGGACAGCTGAAAGATTCCGAGGTCGCTTACGGCGATCTTTTAGATGAAATTTTGACTTATCAGGAGAAGGTCGCGGACGTCACGACCAAGCTGCAGCAAAAGCATGCTTATCTCCTCAAGGAACTCGGCGACAGCGGTGCCGCGCGTTTGGCGCTCCAACCTTTGGAGAGTGACAAAACGGAGTTGCAGACCAGTCCATTCGATGAAGGCAATGAATCTCGGCAATCGCTACGCATTCATCTAGCGCAGGTCGATATCGAATTGGAGCAGATGACGGAGACGACCAATCTGCTGGAAAATTCGCTTTCGAAAGTAAAGGCCCGGTTGGCGCGTGCGGAGTTCGAACGCGACAGTTTCGCGCGACGCGGCGATTCCATGCAGGATCATATCCGCGATCTCCAAGACCAATTGGTCAAAGCGCGGGCCCGAGCCGCACGCCTCGATCGCATGAAGAACGATTTGGACGACAACCTTCAAAGCGCGCGGGAGAGCCATGCGCAGATCGTTCAGGAGCGTAGCATTCTGCAACGCCGGAAACGGGAGCTGGAAAACGACCTTGGTGCGTCGCGCGCTCGGGGGGATAGCCTCCAGGCAGAAGTTGCTAAGTTGGGCCAAGAGCTTGAAAGCGCTCAAGAGAAGGTGACAACCGTTGTGGGACATCGCAGTGCGCTTCAAGCGCTGGTCTCCCGGTTGGAAACGCAGTTGCAGACGGCGGAAGGGCGCATTAGCGGGTTGGAGAAAGACTTCAATGGAGTGATTGCGGGCCTTGAGCAAAGTACGGGCGGGCGTCCGAACGGCGAAGGTTCACCGGTCCTCCCAGAGATGCCGTTCCGTGAGCGTGCGGATATTTTGCTCGACCGTTTGGCAGGCCTGCAAAGCTCTCAGGAGGTCGTTCTCGAGCAACTGAGAGAACGGACCAGCGGGAACGTTAAAGACGCCGAACGCATTATTGAGATGACGGGCCTCGACATAACAAAAGTTCTCGATATTGCTGGTGTGGCACCGGTTGGGAAGGGTGGTCCCGTTACGGGCGGACCGGAAAACGGTGCCGGGGAGCCCAATTCCGCGCTCGTTTCGACGTTGAACGATGTGGAAGGCCACATTGCGCGATGGGAAGCCTTAAAGTCGGTCCTGAAATCTTTGCCGTTGATTTCGCCTGTGGACCATTACCATTTGGCGAGTCGTTTCGGCATGCGGCGCGATCCGTTTACCAAGCGCCGCGCGATGCACTACGGGCTCGATCTCGCCGGCTGGAAACGGGCACCTGTATTCGCGACCGCCGAAGGCGTCGTCGTATATTCCGGCCGAAAAGGCCGTTACGGCCGCATGGTGGAGGTCGATCACGGCAATGGCTTGAGAACGCGGTACGCACACCTTTTCAGGGCGACGGTTAAGAAAGGCCAAAAAATAGGGCATCGGCATAAGATCGGCCTTCTTGGCAGTACGGGGCGAAGCACCGGGCCGCACGTGCACTACGAAATTCTGTTCAACGGAAAACAAATCGACCCATTCAAATTCATCAAGGCAGGCAGGCATGTTTTCAAAGAGCCGAAAGCCGGAGACAAACCCAAGGCAAAGCGCGGAAAAAGCGCCGGCTAAGCCTAAGGTCCCGTCGATTATCAGCGCGTATCTTCATATTTCCGGCAATTTGAAGACGGACGGCGATATTCAAATTGATGGCATCGTCGATGGGGATGTCGAAAGCAATCTTTTGACGATCGGCGACTCCGCAACGGTGAATGGGTGTGTCGAGGGTGAGATTATCCGCGTGGCCGGGACGGTAAACGGCGAGATTACGGGCCGTATCGTTGAATTGACCAAAAGCGCTCGTATTACCGGCGATATCAATCATCATAGTCTGGCGATCGAAGCGGGAGCATTTGTCCAAGGCTTGTGTCGCCGGATTGATCCCAAGCAAATCGATGCCCGTCCTGTCCTGGAGGGGCCGAAACCGAACCTCGTCGTCGCCGATACAGACGGCAAGAGGGACGAGAACGCCAAGTCGGACAATAAGAGCGACAAGGCTAAGACGGCTGCCGGTTAGTTAAATTTCTTTCAAGAAAGTGTCGATTGCGGAAGTCGCCTCGTCTTCCAGAAGCGACGGCGTGTGCCCCGCACCGGCGACTGTGACAGCGGTAAGGCGCGTATGCCGTGCCGTCATTTTTGACACCGTCGCCTCGGATAGAATATCCGAGTTCTCTCCGCGAAAGGCGAGGGCCGGTTTCGCGCGGATCGCCTGAAACAAAGTCCATAATTCGGCGCTGTCGGCGCGTGTTCTCATTGGCTCGACGATAAGCGGATCCCAATCGATATGCAGGACGCCGTCCTCTCCCTCGCGAAACGTACCTTCTGTCACGGCTCGCCACTCTTCGGCAGTTCGGAACGAGAGGCCCGGTAGCATTTCCTTGAGAGCGGCGGTTGCTGTCTCCCAATCCGATTGCGGATTGTCTTTGCCGAGATACTGCAGAATCCGCCCCAAGCCCGCGCCGCCGATATCCGGACCGATATCGTTCAAGACGACGCCCCGCACCGCGCTGGGTATCAGCGCACTCAAGGCGATCGCGAGGATGCCGCCCATCGAGGTACCGATGACGACGAAATGATGGAGGTTGGCGGCAACCAACAGATGGCGAATGTCGTCGAGAAGTTTTTTTGGATGATAGTTTTTCGGATCCTGATCGTAGTCCGAGCGCCCACGTCCGCGATAGTCCGGGCAGATGACCCGGCGTTCCGGTGCATGCCGCATGGCGAGTTCTTGAAAGTCTCGGCTATTGCGACTAAGGCCCGGGAGGCAAAGCATCGGAATTGTCTGCGCAAGCGGGTCGCCGTAATCGCGGTAATAGAGTGATTTCCCGTCACCGGCGGCGTATCGCCGTTCGAGATAAGCCTTCACTTCGTTATATTCCGAGGAGCGGTGGCAGTTCCGTCAGCGTTTTAATTTCGGCACTGGGGCCGCCTGGCATGTGCTCGCGAGGCTGGCCGAAACGGTTTACCCACGCAACTTGGAAGCCGAAATGCGATGCCGCCCATGCGTCCCAGGCATTCGATGACATGAAGCAGATCTCGGAGGGCGCGCACGAAAAACGGGCCGTCGCCATTTCGTAGACCCGGGGGTCAACCTTAAAGACGCCAACGTCGTCGACGGAGAGTGAGGCATCCAACACACTGTCGAGTGCCGAGTTTTCAACGGCGGAATCCAGCATTTCGCGGGAGCCGTTGGACAGGATGCCCGTCTGCAGTCCGTTATCCTTCAGTGTCTTGAGCACCTCCGGTACTTCCGGATAACAGCTGAGTTGTAGATACAGGTTCATCAGTTTCTCGCGAAGGGCGGCGTTCTCCATATCAGCTTCCGCCAATGCGAAATCGAGTGCTTCGCCTGTGACCTGCCAGAACGGCACATACTCGCGCATGAGGCTGCGCAACCAGCTGTATTGGAGCTGCTTCGTCCGCCAGGTGTTCGAAATTTGGTCCGCTTTATCGCCGAGATCGCCACGGCATTTCTCCGCGGCGGAATGAACATCGAAGAGGGTCCCGTATGCGTCGAACACGCAAGCGACGATCCCGGAGATTTTGGTTTCTGCCATTTCTTCTTACTTTCGAGCGTTTGGAGTTTGTCGTCAGGGTACGATGGCGCTCGGCTCTTGGTCGATCGTAGCGGACGGAGAGAGCGCAATATCGCGGCCGCGATAGACGGTGAAGTTTTCCAGGACCCGCTGCACGTAATTCCGCGTCTCGTAAAACGGAATGGATTCGATCCAGTCAACCGCATGCTCGACCGAACGGTTCGGGTTGCCGAGAGTCTTTAACCAACGGTTCACGCGCGCGGGCCCAGCGTTATAGGCCGCAAGCGCCAGGATTGGCGATCCATTGTATTCCTCCAACATCTGGAGAAGATACGCCCGCCCGATCCGAACGTTATACTTCGGGTCGCGTGTCAGACGTGCGCGGGAATAGGGGATATTGAGCTTCCGCGCGACGCGGAGGGCGGTGCCCGGCATCAATTGCATAAGGCCGCGGGCCCCCGCGCGGCTGATCGCCTTAGGATCGAAGGCGCTTTCCTGGCGAACCAAGGCTTGAACGAATGCGGGGTCCGGTACTTTCTTTAACGGCAAGCCAAGTTCCGGATATCCCAATCGGCTCAAAACCACGCCTTCGCGCAATGCGCGTTTCGCGACATGGATCGCGAGGTCCTGGCGTTGTAGATCTGCGGCCAAATCCGCGATCAGAGCATGTTCTTTTGGGGTCGCTGCCTTGCGGGCCAACTGGCGTACGAAGGGATCGACTTCGCCCTTTAAGTTCATCTGACCGAGCATCCGGACGAGGCGAACCAGTTCCAGGTTGGCGAATGCCGTCCGGTCGTTTGCGCTGGTCTTCGGCTCCGGTGGGAAGCTCGGTCGCTCGGTTTCGGGCAATTTGGCGGCCGCGAGTTGGCCGTAGAAAGAGGTTACGTGACGCGCCGCCACGGCATACCATTGTTGAGAAATCGGGATTTCCCCGCTGGCTTCCGCCGCGCGAGCGGCCCAATAGGCGGCTCTTGCCTTGCTTACGGGATACGACACATTCTCGAACATCCGCTTGAAATGCTCGAATGAATCGACATAACGATGCAGGCCGCGCAAGGCGATCCAGCCGGCGAGCCATTCCCTCTCGGCCATCGGCAGACCGTCGCTTTGCCCATGCCCCCGGACCAGTTCGTAGGCTTCCTGAACCCGGTCTTTGCGCAACAGCCAACGCGTCAATATCCGCCTTTCGGTCCACCACTTCCGGGCGGCCCGGCGCGGCTCGCCCGCCTGTTGCATGAGTTCGATGGCCGTATCGTAAAGCCGGTTCTTGCGACGCCAGCGAATGCGCTCGTAGACAAGTCCAGGGTCGCCGATCAGTCTCTTCGGCACTTTCGAGACGGCATGGTCGACGCCCGGTTCACGCCGCATCAAAGCAATCCTTGCGAGACCGAGCCATTGGTAATCATGCGACATGCGCCGCAGTTGGCGACGTGCGCTCGTGGCCCTTCGGTCCCATAACAAGCGGTCGAGACGGGCGATGTGATCTTCCGGACGCAATAGTTTCCGGTAGCGTTTTCGGAATTGCGTCTCGAGACGGCGGTTCATATTGAGTTCGACCCAGGCGCGGCGGGCCACGGCTTCGGCTTCCGCGACGCGTCGGTCCGACAAGAGGGCGCGCGTTAGATGAAAAGCGCCGACGCCGGTCAACGGCTTTCGCGTTCGGAACCATCCATAGATGTCTTCCGACGGCGTCTTTTCGTTCATCTCCGCTTCGGCCCGCCGTTGCATCTTCAATTGATGCGGCCAATGAGGGTTGGCGTCGATAAAGGCGACGATTTCGCGGAACTCGAGTGTGGTCCGGTTGTCGCCGATCCGCATCCATTGGAGCGCTTTGGCGGGCAATGGATGTTTCGCTTTGGCGGCAGCCCGTGCGGCGGCTTTCCAGTTTCCCTTATCGGCGTGCTTGAATGCGCGTTTATATGCGGCCTTATCGGCCGGCGAGAGTTTTTCCGCCGAAGCCGGTACCGCGATCAAAAAGAGCGGTACGAAGCAGCACAGGAGTCGCAGTATTACCTTTAGGGACAAGGTGTTAGTCCATACCTCTGGCCGTTCGCGATAGAGGTTACTTGACTTAGACTCGCGCAACAAGGGGGTGTGTGCGAGTCTATGCGCTTGGCGTGCGCCCCGACATGGGGTTATTGTGCGCGCTGAAAACCAAAAAGCCGCACAGGGAGTGAGGCCATGTTTAAGGGCTCGATTACGGCGCTGATTACGCCGTTCAAGAATGGCGAAGTCGACGAAGAAGGATTCCAATCCTTCGTCGATTGGCAAATTAATGAGGGTTCGCACGGCGTTGTGCCGGTTGGCACGACTGGCGAATCGCCGACGCTGAATCACGACGAGCACAAACGTGTCGTCGAGTTGTGCATCGATGTGGCGAAGGGCCGCGTTCCGGTTATTGCCGGTGCGGGTTCGAATTCGACCGAGGAAGCCGTCGATTTCACGAAGCACGCGAAAGCAGCGGGAGCCGACGGCGTCTTGCATGTCTGCCCGTATTACAACAAGCCGACGCAAGAAGGTCTTTACCTGCATTTCAAGGAAATCGCCGAGTGCGCGGATATTCCGGTGATCATCTACAACATACCGGGCCGGTCCGTGGTCGACATGTCGAACGAGACGATGGCGAAGCTTTCGAAATTGCCGAACATTGCGGGCGTCAAAGACGCGACCTGCGACTTGGCGCGCCCATTGAACAGCCGTCTCGAATGCGAGGAAGGGTTCGTTCAACTGTCCGGAGAGGACGCCACGATCGGCGCATTCCTCGGGCAAGGCGGTGATGGCTGCATCTCGGTGACATCGAATGTGGCACCGAAGCTTTGCTCGGAAATGCATGAAGCTTGGCAGGCCCGCGATCTGGACGGTTTCGCGGAGCGCCGGGACCGTTTGGCACCGCTGCACGACGCGTTGTTCTGCGAGACCAGCCCGGCACCGGTGAAGTACGCGGCGCATTTGCTGGGAAAATCGGACCCCAAATGCCGCTTGCCGATCGCACCGTTGTCGGAGCAAGGGCAAGAGACAGTTCGCAAGGCCATGGTGAAAGTGGGCTTGATCAACTAAGAGCGCGGGTTTTAAGACGACCTGGCTCGAGGTTACGTTCGGAGCGAAGACGATGGCTGCCAAATATGGGGCCGGCGCGACGGTTGCGCAAAACCGGCGCGCCCGCTTCGACTATTTCATTGAAGACACGGTGGAAGCGGGCATCGTCTTAACGGGCACCGAGGTTAAGTCCCTGCGCGAGAATAGCGCCAGCATCGGCGAATCTTATGCAGGTCCGAAAGAAGGCGCGATCTATCTGATCAACGCGAATATCCCGGAATATCAACAGGCCGGGGTGAAAATGAACCACGACCCGAAGCGGCCGCGAAAGCTCCTGCTTCACAAGCGTGAGCAGGAACGCCTCATGGGCCAGGTCCGCCGGGGCGGCTACACATTGGTGCCGATGCGGCTCTACTTCAACAAGCGCGGCATCGCCAAATGCGAATTGGGCTTGGCCAAAGGTAAGAAGCAGCACGACAAGCGTCAGACTCAGCGCGACCGCGACTGGCAGCGCCAAAAGTCACGGTTGATGCGGAGCAGCGATCTCTAGGGATAAGGCAATGGGCAAGATTTTAACGGCTGACGAAATCGCGCGCTACAAGAGCGACGGCCTTATTTGCCCGAAACGTCTGATGAGCGCGGACGAGGCCGCCCGTTATCTGGCGGCGCTCGAGTCCTACGAAACGGCGACCGGCGGCCCGGTCAACGGAAAATGGCGCTATAAATCGCATCTCGTCTTCCCATGGATCAACGAGATGATGCGTTTGCCGCAAATTCTGGACGCTGTGGAAGATTTGCTCGGCCCGGATGTGATGGTTTGGTCGAGCCATCTCTATCCAAAGGAGCCCGGCGATGGCCGGTTCATCTCCTGGCATCAAGACTCCGCGCATTGGGGACTCGACAGCAACCAAATCGTCACCGTGTGGGTGGCGCTGACGGCGGCATCTGAAGAGAATGGCTGTATGCGCATGCTGCCGGGCAGTCACACTGGCGGGGTCGCACCCCACCGCGATACATGGGATCCGAACAATATCCTGACCCGGGGCCAGACCATCGACGCCGAAATCGACGAGACCCGCGCCGTCTGGACGACTTTGCAGCCGGGCGAAGCCTCGCTGCATCATGTCGACATGTGGCATGCCTCTAAACCGAACGAGACGGACAAGCGGCGTGTCGGTGTCGCCCTACGTTACATAACGCCCGCGGCGCGTCAGGAACGGGTCGACACGGATTTCGCGACCCTGTTGAGAGGCGAGGACCGTTACGGTCATTTCCAGCCGGAAGCCGCACCCGAAGCGACCATGCATCCCGATGCCGTGGCGGAACATCAACGCATCGCCGACATCCAAGGCCAAATCTATTTGAGCGGCACCGAACGCGCGGGCGTCAGCGGCCTGATCGAGACCAACGAAGCGCGTTAGCACATCCTTCGAGACGGCGCTCACGCGCCTCCTCAGGATGCGGTTAAAGTGGGCTGAAGATTTTTCGCCGACAAGCTCATCCTTCGACAGGCTCATCCTTCGACAGGCTCAGGATGAGGTTTTATAGACCCTCATCCTGAGGAGCCCGCAAAGCGGGTGTCTCGAAGGATGAGCCGCGCCGTTATTTCACGGTCAGGCCGGAATCCACCGGAAAGACTTGGCCCGTCACCAGGCGGGATTCGTCGGAGGCGAGGTAGACCGCCATTTGCGCGATGTCGATGGCTTCGCCAAAGCCGAGCACATGCATGGATTCGAGCTTGGCGCGGACGTTCGAATCCTCGAACAGCTTCTTGACGCGCTCGGTGAGGATGACCGTCGGCGCGATGGCGTTCACGCGGATGTTGTCCTTGCCGTATTCGACGGCGGTCGAACGGGTGATGGCTGCGATCCCGCCTTTGGCCGCCGTATAGGCATCGCGTCCTGGAAAGGCCATTAAAGCGACGACCGACGACATGTTGATGATTGAGCCGCCGCCGTTCGCTTGCATCGCAGGAATGGCATGGCGACAGCCGAGGAATGTGCCGTAGAGATCGAGCGTGATAGCGCGCCAGAATTCTTCGTCCGGCACATCGGCGATCGGGCCGTCGTCATTGGTGGAACCGCCGGCGTTGTTGTGCAGGATATCGAGCTTCCCGAACTTCTCCGTCGCGGCAGCGACCGCCGCGGCGACACTATCGTTTTCGGTCACATCGGTGCGAACGAAAATTGCCTCACCACCGCTGTTCCCGGCGGCGTTATTGGCGACATCGGCCGTGGTGTTGCCCGCCGCCTCGTCGATATCGGAGACGATGACTTTGGCGCCTTCTTCAACATATCGCGTCGCCGTCGCACGTCCGATTCCGCCGCCGCCGCCGGTGACCAACGCCACTTTGCCATCCAACCTATTCATCGCCGTTCTCCATTTTATCTCATTGCATAGCTATTTGAGGCGAAATGCCATCGTGTGTAGGGTTTATTTCGGTCTCGCTTCCACTGGAAATCGGCGTATTATTGCGCCAGGGGAGTATTTGCCATGCCTGATGAAGTTCGCACCGGTTCCGGAAACGCCGAAGATCATTTGATCCGCGACCCTGCTTACGAAACAGTCGAGCGCGACGATTTCAAAGCGATGGTCGACGTCGACCGCTACGACCGCCGTTCACACGATTTCGATGAGATCATCTCGGCGACCCATGATCATTTCTGGGATCCGAACGACAAGACGTACGTCGATTTCGATCAGCCCTTTGATATGGACAAGGAATACCTGATGCCGCCGGAGCGCATTCAAGAATTGCGCGGTGCGGTGCTCGACCGGCTCGACGAAGGGCAGCAGATCAAGCTCGGCAACGAGATTATGCGCTGGCAGATTTCCAACATTATTCACGGTGAGCAGGGCGCCTTGAACCTTTCGACCGGTTTGGCGGATATTCTGCTGGATGCCGGTGCGCAGGAATATGCGACCAACCAGGCACGTGAGGAAGCCCGCCACGTAACCGGTTTTTCCTATTATATGAAGTCACGTTGGGGCACAGCCTATCCCGTCGGCGAAGTCCTCGGCGATCTGCTCGAGGATCTGATCAAAACCCCTGTTGTCTATAAGAAGCTTGTCGGCATGCAGATGCTGCTCGAAGGGCTGGCGATGGGGGCGTTCGCCAATTTGCACAAACATAGCCGGGATCCGGTCCTCTGCCGCTTGGTACAACTGGTGATGACGGACGAGGCGTTCCATCACAAGTTCGGTAAGATTTGGGCCGACAAGACAATCGCCAACCTGTCGCCCGCCGAGCGTGACCGGGTCGAAGATTGGGCAGCGGAATGCTTCGAATCGTTGCTCTTTAATCTCGTGAATATTCGCCAAAAGCGGATGGTCTACGAGCAGTTCGGGCTCGATTGGGAATGGGTGCGCGACGCGGTTCGCGAAACCTATAACGACGACGAGCGCCGCAACGAGTTGAAGGACGGCAACAACGTTTTCCGTGTTCTGGCGAAGACGTTGATTTCAGCCGGCATCATTACGGACCGTACCGCACATGTTTATGCCGAATGGGTGAACATGAAGGAATTGGAGAGCGAGAGCCACGAGGTGCCCGGTGCCGCCGCGGTGATGGAAGGCATCGAAGACCTGCGCCGGATCAATTCGCAGCGTAAGGTGATCGGCCAAAAATTCTGATTAGTCGATGCGGTCCCGGATCGCCGTAAAGACGGCGTGGAACATCTCCGTCGTCAGCCTCCCCGTGTTCGTGTTGTAGCGGGAACAGTGATAGCTATCGATCAATAACGGGCCTTCGGGCAGTACGTGCTCGGCCGCGTGACCGAACTTGTAGGCACTTTGCTTGTGTCCAAGCGTTCGCAGTACCGTGTTGTGGGCAATGGAGCCGAGCGCCAGGATCACCTGTAGTTTTTTCATGGCGACGATCTCGTCAACCAGAAAGGGACGGCAGGCATTCATCTCGGCGCCGACCGGCTTGTTTTCCGGCGGTACGCAACGAACCGCGTTGGTGATCCGGCAGTTTCGCAGTTCCAGGCCGTCATCCGGTGTGGCGCCGTAGGTTCCGCTCGCGAACCCGAATTCCGAGATTGTCGGATACAGGAGATCGCCCGCATAGTCGCCGGTAAAAGGGCGCGCGGTGCGATTTGCCCCTTTCAGGCCAGGTGCAAGACCGACGATCAGAAGGGCCGCATCGATCGAGCCAAAACTGTCGACCGGCGCATTGTGAAAGTCCGGGAACTTTTCCCGGTTCTTGTGGCGAAATTCAACGAGGCGCGGACAGAGATCGCATTCGCGGCCCGGCGGAGAAAAAGTCACGCTACCCGCCGCTACACGGTTTCGACGATTGGGTCGTCGTCGTATTCCTCGTAATAATCGTCGTCGAGGCCGTCGTCTTCGTCGCCTTCAGGGCGCGGTTGATGGGCGCGGCTGATTTCTTTCGCGAGGTCCTGCAGTTCGATGAAATCATCTGCTTGCCGACGTAACTCATCCGCAACCATCGGGGGATTGGATTTAACTGTGCTGACAACACTGACGCGCACGCCTTTGCGCTGGACCACTTCGACGAGGCGGCGGAAATCGCCGTCGCCCGAGAAAAGAATGACGTGATCCAGATGTGGCGCCATCTCGAGCATATCGATCGCTAACTCGATATCCATATCGCCTTTGATCTTGCGGCGCCCAAGTGAATCGGTGAATTCCTTGGTCGGCTTCGTGACCATTGTAAAGCCGTTGTAGTCGAGCCAATCGACCAATGGCCGGATCGGCGAATATTCCTGGTCTTCGACAAGCGCCGTGTAATAGAGCGCGCGGACCAAACGGCCTCTTTCGCGGAAAAGTTCAAGCAATCGCTTGTAATCAATGTCGAATCCGAGCGCGCGCGCGGCAGCGTAAAAATTCGCTCCGTCAATAAAAAGCGCAATCNTCTCGTCTTCTTTAATNTTTAGAGNCATCGATGACTATCCGTCATAATTNTNAAGTATTTCTANCNCGCCAATGACTAGTTCCGGACATTAGACGTCGATTTCTATCNTNTTGTNCATTACTTAGTTAGCGGGTGTTCGGCCTGCAAGGGTTGCCCCTGAATATTTCGTACCGTTCGGGCTGAATCGACTAAACGGCTGTATTCTCAGCGTTATCTTGGAAATTTCGCTTGTAACCGCGGCCGCGAACTCTATATTATCGGCCTTGTTAATCTCAAATTACATGTGAGCGAGCACTCATGGCCCGTGTAACCGTCGAGGATTGTGTCGAGCGTATTCCCAATCGCTTCGAACTTGTCATGTTGGCCGCCAAGCGCAGCCGCGAAATCTCTTCCGGTTCGTCGCTGACCGTCGAACGCGACAACGATAAGAATCCTGTCGTCGCTCTGCGTGAGATCGCGGACGAAACCGTTCCGCTGGACGATCTGCGTGAAGAGCTCGTCCGGGGGCTTCAAAAGCACATCGAAGTCGATGAGCCGGAAGAGGACGATGAAATCGAAATGATGACGGCTGCGTCTCTGGCAAATGAAGTCGGCATGGAAGCAGCCGCCGCCGGTGTCGGTTCCGATACGTCGGACAAGAGTGCGCCCGATTACGGTACGGATGACGTCACCGAGGATTAAGTTGTCCGCGTGGCGGTCTTAGGGTTAACCTCTAGAGACGCCACGGCATCATGCCGAAGGAGACCGGCGGCATGATGCGTCAATTTCAACTTGTGGAGAAGGTTCGGAGTTACGACCCGAGCGCGGATGAGGAAGCTCTCAACCGCGCTTACGTGTTCTCCATGAAGGCGCACGGCACGCAGCAGCGGGCCTCGGGCGACCCATATTTTTCGCATCCGGTGGAAGTCGCCGGGATTCTCTCGGAAAAGAAACTCGACACGGCATCGATCGTCACCGGCCTGTTGCACGATACGGTCGAGGATACCGTCGCGACGTTGGACGATATCGAGCGTCTCTTTGGAGATGAGATCAGCCGTCTTGTTGATGGCGTAACGAAGCTCGGCCAGCTGGAGTTGCAATCGGACCAGACGAAACAGGCCGAGAATTTCCGCAAGTTGCTCTTGGCCATGTCGGAAGATATCCGAGTGCTGCTGGTAAAATTGGCGGACCGGCTGCAAAAAATGCGGACACTTTCCTACATTCCGAAGCCAGAAAAGCGGGCCCGGATTGCGCGCGAGACCATGGACATCTACGCGCCGCTCGCGGAGCGGATCGGTATTCGCGATTGGAAAGACGAGTTAGAAGATTTGGCGTTTACCGAACTGAACGCGGACGCCCGGGCTTCGATATTAAACCGCCTCGGTTTTTTACGCGAGCAAGGCGAAGACCTTGTCGGCCAAGTCGTCAATGAGCTGGAACAGACCTTGGCGGCGGAAGGCGTCAAAGCGCGGGTCTTAGGGCGCGAGAAGAAGGCCTATTCGATCTGGCGCAAGATGCAGCGCCGCGACGTCGAGTTCGGCCAGCTCTCGGATATCGTCGCGTTCCGGATCATTGTCGACAATATCGAGGATTGTTATCGAACGCTCGGCATTATTCACAATCGCTATCAAGTCGTACCGGGCCGTTTCAAGGACTACATATCGATCCCGAAACCCAACGGCTATAGCTCAATTCATACAGGCGTTATGGGGCCGCAGATGCAACGGGTCGAGGTCCAGATCCGCACACAATCCATGCATGAGATTGCCGAGCTCGGTGTGGCGGCGCACTGGCAGTACAAGCAAGGGGATTCGGACCCGGTAAAGGAAGGCACTCAATATCGCTGGCTGCGGGAACTCCTGGAAATTCTCGAGCATGCAGCGGAGCCGGAAGAGTTCCTCGAGCATACCAAGCTCGAGATGTTTGCCGATCAAGTGTTTTGCTTCACGCCAAAAGGCGACCTGTTTGCGATGCCGTTCGGCGCGACGCCCGTGGATTTTGCCTATGCGGTGCACACGGATGTCGGAAATACATGTGTTGCGGCAAAGATAAACGGGCGGATCATGCCGCTGCGCACCCGCTTGAAGAACGGCGATCAGGTGGAGATTACGACCTCGAAGGCGCAGACGCCGTCGCCGGCATGGGAGGCGTTTGTCGCGACCGGTAAGGCGCGTGCGTGTATCCGCCGGTTCATCCGCAGTCAACGGCTTGAACAGTATGAAAGTCTCGGTCGCGAGATCGTCGAGAAAGCGTTCAGCCGGGACGGCTACGAATTGACCCGCAAGGCGATCAAGGGCGTCTTGAAGAAACTCGACGCCGAAAACGAAGTGGAGCTTTATGCCGCCGTCGGTGAAGGGCAGATCACTGGGCGTGATGTGTTGGAGGCCGTTTATCCGGGTGCCAAGCGGCGTGACAACCAAAAGAACATCGTCTCGCTCGAAGAGGCCCGACCGAAACAAAAGAAGAAATCTCACGCCATTCCGATCAAGGGTTTGATCCCCGGCATGGCGGTGCATTTCGCGGGGTGTTGTCATCCGCTGCCGGGCGACCGCATCGTCGGTATCGTGACGACTGGGAAGGGCGTCACCATCCATACGATCGATTGCGAGACGCTGGAAGCTTTCCAGGAAGCACCGGAACGCTGGATCGACGTCGCTTGGGAGCGGGAGTCGTCGGATGAATTCCAGCACACCGCACGGATACACACGATTTTATCCAACACGCCGGGCAGCCTTGGCACGTTGTCTACCGTCATCGGACGGGACGGCGGCAATATCTCCAACCTGAAGGTGACCAATCGTTCCGTCGATTTTTTTGAATTATTGGTCGATATCGAAGTTATGGACGTAAAACAATTGACCGATATTATCGCCGCCTTGCGTGCGAGTTCGGTCATTCATGCGGTCGAACGTCAGCGCGGCTAGACGTAGTTCCAAGGAATATCGATGGACGAGAAACGTTATATTAGATTGGGCGTCAACGTAGATCATGTTGCGACGGTTCGGAACGCGCGCGGTATCGCGCATCCAGATCCAGTCCGCGCGGCATTGCTGGCGGCGGAGGCAGGGGCGGACGGCATTACCGCGCATCTTCGCGAAGACCGCCGTCATATCGTCGACGACGATATCGAGCGTTTGATGAACGAGCTTGAACTACCGCTGAATTTCGAAATGGCGGCAACCGACGAAATGCGAGACATCGCCCTGCGCCACAAACCGCATGCGGCCTGTATCGTGCCGGAGAAACGGGAAGAATTGACTACGGAAGGCGGTTTGGATGCGGTGAAAGGACACAATTATCTCGTGCCTTACGTCCGCGAACTCGTCGATGCGGGCATTCGTGTGTCTCTCTTCATAGATCCGGAGAAAGATCAGCTAGACGCGGCCGTTTCCTTGGGCGCGCCCGTCGTTGAACTTCATACGGGTACCTATTGCGAAGTCGAGGAAGGGGCCGCACGCGAAGCCGAATTGCATCGTATTCAAGAAGCCGCGGCACATGCGGCGGCCGTTGGCCTCGAATGCCATGCCGGTCATGGTTTGGCGTTCGATACCGTGGCGCCGATCGCGGCCATCCCGGCGATAGTCGAGCTGAATATCGGGCATTTTCTGATCGGTGAAGCGATTTTCGGCGGCCTTGAGGGCGCGATAAAGCAAATGCGCGATTTGATGGATCGCGCGCGGGCCGAGGAATAGGGAGCGGCTGGGCGAATGATCATTGGTATCGGAAGCGATTTGATCGATATCCGGCGGATCGAGAAGACGCTTGAGCGATTTCCGGAGCGGTTTGAGAATCGGATATTCACCGAGATTGAACGAGCGAAATCCGACCGGCGTGCCAATCGGGCGGCCAGCTACGCCAAACGCTTCGCGGCGAAGGAGGCCTGTTCGAAGGCATTGGGGACGGGCTTCCGGCGCGGTGTTTTTTGGCGCGATCTCGGCGTGGTGAACCTTAAATCGGGCAAGCCGACAATGGCGCTGACCGGCGGTGCGAAGGAGCGATTGGAATCGCTTATTCCCGAAGGGATGGCGCCGCAAATCGATCTCACGATCACAGATGATTTTCCGCTCGCGCAGGCCGTGGTCATTATCTCGGCGGTACCTGTCGAATTTGCAGCGGCGGCAGAATAAACCGCTAGCTCGACTTTATGGCCGCGCAGGCTTGCTCAGCCTTCTGCTCAATGCCCTTCCAATCTTGATTGGCCATGTCTTTCGCGCCGGCGACCCAGCTGCCCCCCACGCAGACGACATTTGGTTGCGCGAGATAGTCCGCAAGATTTCCGGGACCGATACCACCAGTCGGGCAGAATGCGACATCGCCGAAGGGTGAGGCGAAACTTTTGAGCAATGCGACACCGCCCGCCTGTTCGGCCGGAAAGAATTTCAAGAAATGAAGGCCCGCTCGACGCGCGGCCATAACTTCCGTCGCGGTCGCCACGCCCGGCAGGTAGAACAGGCCGGCTTTGGCGGCCGCCTCCGTGAGTGCGGGATCGAAGCCGGGACTGACGGCAAACTTGGCGCCGAGATCGGCGGCACGCTGTATTTGGTTTGCCTCCAGCACCGTTCCGACACCGATCGTGGCGTCCGGCAAAGCCCTGACCAAGGCCGAAAGAGCGTCCCAGGCGGCGTCGGTTCGAAGCGTAATCTCTAGTACGGGAAGACCGCCGGCGACGAGGGCCGTACCTGTCGGAACCGCGGTGGCGGCGTCGGAAAACACCAAAACCGGTATGACTTTGGCTTTCGCAAACAGCGTTTTCATCGGCTGCCTCCTTCCGGCATCGCAGTTCGTGGGATGACGGCACCTCTATGCATGATGACGGTCCCGGCCAATCGATGCGCCGCTTCTACCGCACGCGCGGGCGATTGGTCGTTCGCACGTCCGGCCAAATAGGCGGCGTTGAAGGAATCGCCGGCGCCCGTTGTGTCGACCGGGTTGGCTTGCACCGCGGTCTCGATAGTGTCGACTTGGTTCGGCAAAGAGAGCAGACAGCCGTGTTCCCCCATCTTTACGACGACCTCGCCAACGCCGAGGCGATGGTGGTATTCCGCGCAGGCGGCGGCATCTTCGACACCGAAGATCTGCATGTCGTCTTCCAGCGTCGGCAACGCGATATCCGTGAGGCGGAGAAAGACCTCCATGACCGTTCGCGCCATTGCCGAATCCGGCCATCCCCGAGGCCGATAGTTGCTGTCGAAGGCAATTTTGGTTCCATCGGCCTTCGCGCTTGTGAGGGCGGTGTGCAATTTCTCGCGTCCGGCTGCATCATAGAGCGACAGTGAGATACCGCTCAGATAGATAAGCTTGTATTGCGGCAGGCTCTCTAGAATTCGGGTGACATCCGGCAAGTTGAAAAGGTCGCGGGCCGGTGCTTGATCGCGCCAGTAGTGGAATTGCCGTTCGCCGCGTGCATCGGTCCGAATAGCGTAGAATCCCGGTAATCGAGTGGGCACGCGCAAGACCGAATTCGTGCCGATACCTTCGGCTTGCCATTCGTCGATCATCCAGTCGCTGTACGGGTCGTCTCCAAGCGCGGTGAGATAGTCGACCGACCGACCGAGCCGTGCGAGATAGACCGCCGTGTTCAGCGTGTCGCCGCCATAGGAAAGCGTCATCCGGTCGTGCGCTGCGCCGCTCAATTCCAACATGCATTCGCCTATGCAGGCGATTCGATCCGTCATGCGTTTTGGCCTCTTTGTTGGCCGTTATCCTTACATCTCAGGACTCTATTCATTCGCAGTGCCGCGTCGAGACTTAAACGCGGCCAAGATCGCCGTAGCGGTGGCGCATTAGCTCGTGCGCTTGACTAAAGAGTCCCCGACGACCACATTGGCGCGTCCTTTGAGATGACCCCGTAGCCGGCGGACGACCACGCATGGATTCTGACAATACCGATAACCCTAAAGGGGCGGAGCCGGAAGGCTTCCGCGCTAAAGTCGCGGGCGCGGTCGAGCTTATTCGCACCGTTGTTTACGCCGTCATAATCGCGGTCGGCATTCGGACATTTGCTTATGAGCCGTTCAGCATTCCGTCGGGATCGATGATTCCGACACTGTTGGTCGGCGATTATTTGTTCGTGTCGAAGTTCTCATACGGATACAGCCGACATTCTCTGCCCTTCAGTCTGCCGTTATTTGAAGGCCGGGTCTTCGACAGCCCGCCGAAGCGCGGCGACGTCGCGGTGTTTAAGTTTCCCGATCCGAGCGACAGCAACTACGGCAAGGACTATATCAAGAGAATTGTCGGTCTGCCGGGCGACCGCGTCCAAGTTCTCGTCGGCGTATTGCATATCAACGGCGAGCCGGTGCGGCGGCTGAAGATCGAAGAGTTTGAGTTTTCCGATGGGCTGCATGCCGGCGATCGTGTTGCGCAATATATCGAAACGCTGCCGGGCGGCTCCCGCCACCGGTTGATCGAAATGCTGGGCGATCGACGGGATATTGACGGCGATCGGACGAACTACGACAACACGCGGGAGTGGATTGTACCGGCCAACCATTATTTCGCGATGGGCGATAATCGTGACAACTCGTCCGATAGCCGCGCTGGCTGGACGGTGCCGGCGGAAAATCTGGTCGGTCGTGCGGAGTTCTTATTCTTCTCGAAGCCGGCAGAGGCGTGGTTCTTCGAGCTTTGGAATTGGCGCTTTTCGCGCATATTCGATGGCATCGAGTAAACAGGCCTTTGTAATCCACAGTCGCGCGAATTCGGGCGGCACGTTATAAATCGCTGTATGAACAAATCGCTCAAGAACGCACTTGGCTACGAATTCACGTCGAGCGTCGTGCTCGAACAAGCGTTGACGCATCGTAGTTTGGCGAAGACGCCGCAAGCGAGCTATGAGCGATTGGAATTCTTGGGCGACCGAATCCTTGGATATGTGATTGCCGACTTGTTGCTCGACGCCTTTCCCAACGAGCAGGAAGGCGCATTGGCGAAGCGGCACGCCGACCTGGTCCGCCGTGAAACCTTGGCCGAAGTTGCCCAAGAGGCAGGCCTTGGTGGGCATATCATCATGAGCCGGGGTGAAGTGGACGCGGGCGGTCGCGAGAACCAAGCGATATTGTCGGACGTTTGCGAAGCGCTGATTGCGGCGATTTATCGGGATGGCGGAATCCAGCCGGCACGGCGTTTTATCGAACGTTACTGGGACCAGCGGGTCCGTGCGCCGAGTGCGCCGCCCGAGGATGCCAAAACGAAATTGCAGGAATGGGCACAGGGCCGGGGGTTGCCGTTGCCGGACTATAAAGTTGTCGGACGTGAAGGTCCGGACCATGCGCCGGTCTTTACGGTTCGGGTTTCCGTTGAAGGGGAAGAGACCGTCGATGGCGTCGGTGCCTCGAAACGCGCTGCGGAACGCGCGGCGGCGGGGACGCTTTTGGAACGGATGGCAGCCAATGAATGATGCCTCCCAAATGCGATGCGGCTTTGTTGCTGTGCTTGGCGCGCCCAATGGCGGTAAGTCGACACTGATCAACGAGCTGGTCGGTGCCAAGGTCAGCATCGTGACGCACAAGGTGCAGACGACCCGTATTCGCATCATGGGGATCGCGACAAAAGACGAAAGCCAGATCGTATTCATCGACACACCCGGAATTTTCGAACCGCGGCGTCGTTTGGACCGGGCGATGGTCGACGCGGCTTGGCGGGGGGCCAGCGATGCTGATCGTATTATGCTGGTTGTCGATGCGAAACGTGGGATGGACAGGGATACGGCGCGTATCGTCGAAGGCTTAAAAGAGTCCAAACGCACGGCGGCTCTGGTCTTGAACAAGATCGATCTCGTGAAACGCGAAGACCTTTTGGCCCTCGCGGCTGAGTTCAACGCCGCGGAGATCTTCGATGAAACCTTTATGATTTCAGCGCTAAAGGGGGACGGTGTCGCGGATATATTGAGCCGGCTGGCCGGGCTCCTGCCGGAGGGGCCCTGGATGTTTCCCGAAGACCAGTTATCGGACCTGCCGCAGCGTCTGATGGCGGCGGAGGTCACGCGCGAATACTTGTTCCTGCAGACGCATCAGGAAGTTCCATATTCGACAACCGTCGAAACGGAGTCGTGGGAAGAATTCAAAGACGGCAGTGTTAAAATCGAGCAGACGATCTACGTGCAACGCGATTCGCAAAAAGCGATCATTCTCGGCAAGAAAGGCGCGCGTGTCCGCGAGATCGGTGCCGCTGCGCGCCAAGATCTAACGGATATGTTCGGGCGCAAGGTCCATCTCTTCATACATGTGAAAGTGCGCGATAAATGGATCGACGACCGCTCGCGTTACAGCGCTTGGGGTTTGAACTTCAATGCTTAGGAACGGTTACGGGCGCTGACGATGGACTGGGCCGATGACGGGATCGTCCTGAGCCTCCACCGACATGGGGAATCCGCTGCGGTAGTTCATTTGTTGACCCGCGAACACGGGCGGCACGCAGGCCTCGTCCGTGGCGGCAATTCCAAGAAACAACGCGGTATCCTACAGCCGGGGAATGAAGTCCACGCGAGTTGGCGGGCCCGCCTCGAAGAACATCTCGGGACATTCACGGTCGAATTGCTCGACGGGCATGCAGCGCGCGTTCTCACAGACCCCGGTCGGCTGGCGGCAATGTCTTCCGCTTGTTCGCTGGTGGATATTTGTTTGCCCGAACGTGAACCGCATCCGGATTTATTCGCGTCGTTGCAAGCCATGTTTTCCATACTGCCGGAGGCGGAGTGGGCGGCGGCCTATGTCGCCTGGGAATTGTCGCTCTTGGCGGAACTCGGATTCGGCCTCGATCTAAGCGCCTGTGCGGCGACGGGTGTTGTCGACGATTTAATCTATGTATCGCCCAAGAGCGGCCGCGCGGTATCTCGAGATGCGGGTGCCGCCTACCGCGAAAAACTTCTCCCGCTGCCGCAGTTCTTGATCGGCCGAGGAGATGCTGTCGGAGACGCGGTCTCTGAGGGCTTGCGTCTGACCGCCTATTTTTTGGAGCGTCATGTGTTGACGCCGCAGGATAAGCTGCTGCCCGACGCGCGGTCGCGTATTGCGCGTTCTTCATAGATTACGGGCAATCTGTATGTGCGCACCTATAGTCCCGGCAACTTCATTCGAGTTATTCCATAGCCTCGCCAACGAAGGCCCTATATGATTGGGCAATAGTATCAGCCGCCACCTTTATGGTGCGAGATGGGTTCCGCAGCTCCAAAACGAAGTCATGACCATTCGAAGTGCATCGCCGAAGCGCTCGCCGCGGCGACGGAAGTATGCCGGGAGAGGAGCGCGCGCTTTACCTCGTTGCGCCGTCAGGTCTTAGAGCTCATTTGGACTAGTCATGAGCCGGTCGGCGCATACGACATTCTGGAAATGATGAACGATACTGCCGATAGCCGCGTCGCGCCGATGACAGTGTACCGCGCTATAGAATTTCTTATGGAAAACGGCCTCGTTCATCGGATTGCCAGCCGCAACGCCTATGTCGGCTGCAGTCATCCCGGTGCGAGCCACGAAGGGCAATTCTTGATCTGTCGTCATTGCGGTTGCGTTGAAGAGATTATGGAAAAGGCCATCTCGAAGGCTCTTTCCACGGGCGCCAAGCGAGCGGGCTTCGATGCGGTGAGTTCGCTCATCGAGATTGAGGGCCGTTGCCGCGACTGCCGAGAAAGTGCAGGCGAATAAGGCGAGCCCGTCACGGCGTCCCGCCAAATGCCAGATTCACTCCATTCGGGTAAAATCAGGTCGGCAAAACCAGATAAACGGTGCCGTATAGCATCTAGGTGTTGCGTGTGAAGACGGCCTAAGTACTATATCTCGCAGGAGATATCGTCATGTCAGACCCACAAATCAGCGGAGAAATCCGCCCCGTTCCGCTCGCCGAAGCGCTCGCGGAGCGTTACATGTCTTACGCTATGTCGACCATCACGTCGCGTTCCTTGCCGGACGTGCGCGATGGGCTGAAGCCGGTGCACCGGCGCCTCTTGCACGCCATGCGAGAGCTAAGACTCAATCCCGACAGCGGTTTCAAGAAGTGCGCGCGTATTGTTGGTGATGTGATGGGTAAATATCACCCGCACGGCGACGCCGCCATCTATGACGCGATGGTCCGCTTAGCGCAGGACTTCGCGGTCCGTTATCCCTTGGTCGACGGGCAGGGTAATTTCGGCAATATCGACGGCGACAATGCGGCGGCCATGCGCTACACCGAGGCGCGGATGACGGAGGTCGCGCGCCGTTTGTTGGAAGGCATTGACGAAGACGCCGTCGACTTCCGCGACACCTATGACGGGGAAGGCTCTGAGCCTGTCGTCCTGCCGGCGAACTTTCCAAATTTGCTTGGCAACGGCGCGGCCGGCATCGCGGTCGGCATGGCGACCAGTATCCCGCCCCACAATGTAGCCGAAATCTGTGATGCGCTGCTCCACATGACGAAGCCTCTAAAGAAGGGCAATCGTCCGCAACCGACCTTCGAGAAGCTTGCCGAGTTCATCCCCGGGCCGGATTTCCCGACCGGTGGCGTTCTTTGCGAGAATCGAGCCGATGTGATCGCGGCTTACCGGACAGGACGCGGCGGATTCCGCATCCGCGCGAAATGGGAGACCGAGCACCTCAAGGGCGGTGCCTTCCGCATCATTATTACGGAAATGCCGTATCAGGTGCAGAAGTCGAAGCTGGTCGAGAAGATCGCGGAGTTGCTCTATAACCGCAAACTCACAATGCTCGACGATATACGCGATGAATCGACGGATCAGGTCCGGCTTGTGCTGGAGCCGAAAACGCGAAATGTCGATCCCGCGGTCTTGATGGAATCGTTGTTCCGGCAGACCGATCTCGAGACGCGGTTCTCATTCAATATGAATGTGCTCGACCAAGGCCGCGTGCCGCGGGTGATGAATCTGCGCGAGGTTTTGCAGGCTTATCTCGATCATCGTCATGACGTCTTGGTTCGCCGCAAGAATTTCCGCCTCGGCAAGATCGAGCATCGGCTTGAGATACTCGACGGTTATCTCGTCGCGTATCTCAATATCGATGAAGTGATCCGCATTATCCGAGAGGAAGACGACGCCAAAGCCGCGTTGATCAAAGCGTTCAAGCTGAGCGATGTACAAGCCGACGCAATTCTCAATATGCGGCTGCGCCATTTGCGGAAGCTCGAGGAGATGGAAATCCGCGACGAACACGCCGCGTTGACAGAAGAGCGCAAGGAGATCAAAGCGCTCCTCAAGAATGCAAGCGCGCGCTGGCAGGCGATCGAGGACGAGATAAAGGGACTCCGTAAGACTTTTGCGCCCGACACCGAGCTTGGCCGACGACGCACGGAGATTGCCGATGCGCCCTCTGCCGTCGTCATCCCGCTCGAAGCAATGGTGGAGCGCGAGCCGGTCACCGTCGTTTGCTCGATGAAAGGCTGGGTTCGCGCCATCAAAGGCCATATCGAGAACGAGAACGATCTCAAATTCAAGGAAGGCGACCGGCACCGCTTCGCATTGCATGCGCAGACCACGGATAAGCTCCTCGTCTTTGCGACAAACGGGCGGTTCTACACCCTGGGCGTCGACAAACTACCAGGGGGTCGCGGGCATGGCGAACCGCTCCGCCTGATGTTCGATCTACCGCAGGAGCATGACATCGCCGGGCTTTCGATCTATCGCCCGAAGCAGAAAATACTTGTGGCGGCGTCGGACGGTCGCGGTTTCGTCGTGAACGAAGACGACCTGATCGCGCAGACGCGCAACGGCAAGCAGGTGCTGAACGTCTCAGGCGATACGGAAGGTCAGTCCAGCTATCCGATCTTGGAGGGCCACGACCATGTCGCCGTGGTCGGCCAGAACAGGAAACTACTGCTGTTCCCGCTAGCGGAGTTACCGGAGATGTCGCGCGGCCGCGGCAATATCCTGCAACGCTACAAGGATGGTGGCCTCGAGGATGCCAAGACCTTCAAGCTGGAGGACGGCCTTACCTGGAAGCTCGGCGACCGCACGCGGACAGAGACGGAAGTCCTCCGTTACATCGGCAAACGCGCTGGTGCCGGTCTTATGGCACCAAGAGGTTTCCCGCGGGATAACAAGTTCGGGGGGTAGCGGGGCGTTAAAACCTCACTCTACCGCCTTCTCATAAACCAAGCGTGCCGCGAAGATATCTTCCGTGGCGATGCCGACACTCTTGAAAAGCGTTGTGGTGCCGGGGTCGACGCTCGCCTTTCCGGCAAGGACTTCGCCGATCTCTGCGTGAATTTCAGCGCCCGACAGGATCACATCGCCCGACTCTTTCAGGCAAGCTTCCCGGGAATCCGCAATGACGGTACAGCGCGACATGACATCGTCGTCGAGCTCGCGCCAGGTGGCAATGGGCGCACCGACGGCATTGACGTGTGCACCCTCCTTCAATCACGCACCCTGCAGGACGGGGGTTTGTGAGCTGGTGGCCGTAACCACGACATCGGCGCCGCGGACGGCGTCTTCAGCGTCCATCGCATTACAGCCGTGTTCTTTGGCGAAGGTTTTTGCCTTGTCGGGCGTGCGGCCCCAGACACGGACTTCCGTGAAGTCGCGGACATGTCGGAGCGCTTGGACATGCGAGCCCGCCTGCGTTCCGGTGCCGAGAATGGCGAGCACCTTAGCGTCGGGACCGGCGAGGGGGCGTGTCGCCACGGCAGAGACCGCAGCCGTGCGCATCTCGGTGATCAACTCGCCCTCGATGATCGCCATTGGCTCTCCCGTCTCCGGTTTGCAAAGGACGATGAGTGCCAGATGCGTCGGTATCCCGGTTCCCGCGTTGCCCGGATAGAAATTGACCAACTTGATTCCCATTGCGTCCTTCGAGACAGCCGGCATGGGACCGAAGTACCCGCCATGGGGTTTCACCTCGTGCAGCACACGCGCCGGCTGCGTCACTTCGCCCGCCGAGAACGCGATCATTGCTTTCTCCATTTCTTCGATCAACGCGTCCCATTCGAGGAGTTCGGCGACTTGGGATTCGGTCAGCGACAAGGTCATGGCTCGGCTCTGCATGAAAACATCTCAACGGTGGCCTAGAATATCCCGAAGACAGGGGATTCGACAGGGCGGGACGGAGGGGCGCGGGCAGGCGCTAGGGCGCGATACGTTCGCGCGAAGTTTCGGTCGAATAGGGCCCTTCGATTTCCGACCATCCGTTGGGGCCGAAACTTTCTATGGGGCGGAAGCGGATCTTGTAATCCATCTTTGGACTCCCTGCGACCCAATACCCAAGATAGACGTGGTCGAGATCCTGACGCTTCGCCTCTTCGATCATCCATAGGATGACATAGCTTCCGAGACTGCGGCGATCCTCGTCGGGATCGAAAAAGCTATATACCGCGGACAGGCCGCCGGCGAGACGATCCATGAGACAGACCGCAATCAATTTTCCGTTGCCGTTCCGGAATTCGACGAGGACGGTATCGACAGGACTGCTAAGGACCATCGCCGCATAGTCGCGCCGGCTCATTTTCGCCATCTCGCCGTCGCCGTGGCGGCGATTGGTATAACTTTGAAACAGCTCGTACTGTTCCTCGGTAATGCGCGTGCCAACATCGACGATCGTGAGATCGGCATTTCGGTTGTTGATCTTGCGCCAGGCGCGGCTCGATTTGAAACGCGCGACCGGAATTCGGACAGGGACACAGGCGGTGCATCCGGTACAGGCCGGCTTGTAGATGATGTGGTGGCTGCGGCGGAACCCGCCCTGACTGAGAACGTCGAACGTATCGAGAGCCTGCGCGCCCGAGAGTTCCGTAAACAATTGTTGTTCAACCCGCCCCGAAAGATATGGGCAGGGCATCGGTCCCGAGCGAAAGAAGGTGAGGACTTGATGCGGCAGGCGTTGCGTTGTCATAGGTTAAGGGATAGCACGTCTCAGGCGTTCGCGCATTACTTGTGGGCTTCGTTTTCGTTCACATTTACGACAAATACGCCGGTCATCATATCGTGCAGGCAACGGCCACGTTCACTGAAGAGTGCGACGAGCAAAACCAATCCCATCGTGAAAGACGCGGTGATATAGAACAGCGCCGTCACAATGAAGGCTTGAAGGTATTCGACCTTGCCGCCTTGGGCATTGACCATCTTTAACCCCATCAGACGCATTCCGACGGTGGCGGAACCGCTGCCGCCAATCAAGACGGTATCGTAGGCGAGGAAAATGATCACAGGTCCGAGGAGACCGAGCACCGCGCTGAAGACAAAAAGCGTCAAAATATTCAGCAGCCAGAGCGCTGCAACGATTGCGAAGAGGATGACCATATCGATTAGGAAAGCTGCCGTTCGACGCCAAGCAACGCCGTCGTAGCTGGCCGCAGGTGCCGCTTGCGACGATAGCCGATTCCAATTCAGGGTCGGTGCAGACCGGTCGGGGAGTCTTTCTTGCACGTCGGCGCCCTCCTCGCGCTGATAGCAGACTTATTGTAGATGGGGCTGTCCTACGCGAGCTGCAAGTAATTCTTGCCAGCAGTCCTAGAGGACACGCGGCGGCTTCGGCGGTTTCTCTTCCTTAACTTCACGTTTCTCGCGCAGCAAAACGATGGAGATACGTCGATTCTGTGGATTCGTCGGGTCATCCGCCAAAAGCGGTAATTTGTCCGCAAGGCCAACAACGGATTCGATCCGATTGTTCGGAATTCTATGGGTTTGCAATTCCCTTCGCGCAGAATTCGCCCGCTCCAATGAAAGCTCCCAGTTCGTTCGGCCGTTCGAACCTGAGAAGGATTCAGAATCGGTATGTCCCGAGATCGTCATTTCGTTCGGCAGACTTTGCGCGATCGTTGCCACCAACTGAATCAATTTCTTAGCTTGTCCCGTCAATCGGGCGCTGCCGGGTTGGAACAAGGAGGTTCCTTTTTGGTCGAGCAGTTGGATTTGCAGCCCTTGGTCGGTGATCTCAACCTTGATCGAGTCTCTTAATACGGAGAGTTGTGGCAGATCGAACAAAACTTGCTTGATAGAGTCTTCTGCTTGTTCGAATTCTTTTTGTTCTCTTTGAATTTCCGCCGGGGTCGCGCTTTTCGCTTTGTCATGCGCATCGACCTGCCGGGTTTGTTTCTCTAATTCGTTCTCGACTTGGGAATCGGAGCCAACCGTTTTTTCTTCGGTTTGTCCCGGCCGTTTTTCGATGCCTTCTTCTGTCATCGAAATACCGCCGAAAACGCCGCCGCTGCCGCTGGACCCCTTGATCGCTCCCGCCGGCTCGAAATATTTCGAAATTCCCTGCTTTTGATCAGCGGTTGTCGCATTCAGCAGCCAAAGCAGTAGGAAGAAGGCCATCATCGCCGTCACGAAATCCGCATAAGCGACTTTCCAGGCGCCGCCGTGCGCCGGTGGAGGTGGCGGCGGAATTTTTTTGATAAATAACGGGCGTTTTTCTTCTTCGAGAGACATGACTAGGACTACGAATCCTTTGCCTCTGTCGAAGCCTGTTGGTCATTGTCAGGCATTTCGGTCAGCGGTTTTTGTTTCTGCAAAATAATACTGATTCGACGATTGAGAACCGAATTCGGTTTATCGGGAAAGAGATGTTCACGGTCCGCTTTGCCGGAGACCTTGGCGATTTTCTCGGCACCAAGGCCGAATTCAACCATGACCCGGCGTGCGGTATTTGCCCGATCGCCCGAAAGTTCCCAATTACCGTAGGTCGGCCGACCGCCACCCGAGCTGTCGGTGTGTCCCGTCACGACGACGAGATTTGGCATCTTGGTGATAACGTTCGCGATGATTGCCAACATTTTCCGGCCGTGATCGTTCAAGACCGCACGGCCTGCTGCGAACATTGGGATGTCTTCTCCATCGAGGATCTGAATGCGCAGACCGTCCGGTGAATAGTCGATCATCAGACTGTCTTGCATATCGTTCAGTTCGGGAATTTCCTGGAGTGCCTGACGAATTTCTGCTTCCACCTTGGCGAAACTTTCGAGCTCGGTTTGGACTCGCTTTGCTTCGGCTTCTGCCAAGGCGGCGGCATCCTCGACATTTTCCTTGCCTTCATCGCCGCCGGTTTTGCTGCCGGCGGTCGCTAACGCAACGGTAACGCTTGGCGGTGAGCCAGCCGATTTCAAAGCGCCTTCCGCGACTTCAGCAAGACCGGCGAGGGTTTGCCCAGAACCGACCAATTTTTCTTCTTCGGACGTGTCGGGTTCGAAGTAGTTCGAGATACCTTGTTTGTTCGATTCTGTCGTGACGTTGAGCAGCCATAGCAAGAGGAAGAACGCCATCATAGCTGTCACGAAGTCGGCATACGCAACTTTCCACGCCCCACCGTGCGGCGCATGGTTGGCCTTTATCCTCTTTTTGATGACTAATGGTTTTAGTTCGCCAACTAAGTCATCGGACATGGCGGATTTTCCGACTCCGTCTTAATCAACCCGGACTAAACACGACTGAGCGCGGCGGTCGCTTCCTCGAGTTCTGCAAAACTTGGCTTGACGTGATCGCCGAGCGTTTTGCCCGCAAACTCGACCGAAACAGCCGGCGCGTATCCTTGCAGATGCGCGATGATACCCGTCTTCAAGCAGATGTAATAGTTATGGTCGGTATCGTAGATGCCTTTCAGGGCTGTCGCCATCGGGCCGACGAACCCGTAACAAAGCAAAATTCCGAGGAAGGTTCCGACCAACGCGGCGCCGATCAAATGGCCGAGCACCTCAGGCGGCTCGTTGATGGAGCCCATGGTGTGGATAACACCGAGTACCGCGGCGACTATCCCGAGGCCAGGAAAACCTTCCGCCATAGTATTCACCGCGTGCGCGACTTCGTGTAGATGTTCGTGATGGACGTCAAGTTCCTGGTCAATGAGCGATTCGACTTCCAGCGGATTATCTGTGCCGAGTGTCATCAGTCGCAAGTAATCGCAAAAGAACTCAACGGCGTGGTGATCGCTGGCGAAGTTTGGGAATTGATTGAAAAGCGCGCTCGCTTCTGGATTTTCAATGTGCGATTCGAGTGACAGCATGCCCTTGGACTTCGCCATCCGAAATACCTGGTACTGTAGGGTCAGCAGCTCCAGATAATCTTCCGGCCCGTATTTGGGGCCCTTTACGAGGCCAAGTATGCCCGAGATGGCAGCCGTAATAACTTCCTTCCGGTTGGCGGTGATAAATGCACCGATACCCGAACCCCCGATAATAACGATTTCCGCTGGCTGGAACAAAATCGCAAGGTGCCCACCGACCATAAGAAAACCACCAATGATGCTGCCGATAACGACCAAAGTGCCAATGATTACGAGCATTAACTAATCCCAACTCAAACCCGCCGCAGAGTAGGCATTCTTTCCTCTAAAGTCCAAACCATGCGGTCAAATAATTGCGTTTTTCCGCGACCTTAGAGATAGAAGCTTTCCGCGAGCTGTCGGAATGATACTGAATTCGCGCGATTTCGCTAGTCTGTTTCGCTTGTCGTATCGTCAAGCCGCCGGGTTCGGAAACCGGCGGCCGTTAAACGGTTGATGATTTCTTCAACATGCGCGGAATCCCTTGATTCAACGACGATATCCGCTTCCGCTCGTTTCACGGGCACGTCGTAAAACATACGCTGGTGATAGATCTCGACGATATTACCGCCCGTGGCGCCGATATGCTGGGCCACTTGGGCGAGGACTCCGGGTTGGTCTGAGATTTCGACTCGCAGCCGAGCCATTTTGCCAAGGCGGATCATGCCGCGCAGGAGAATCGAAGAGAGCAACCGCGAATCGATATTGGCGCCGCAAGCGACCAAACCGATTCGTTTGCCAGCAAAGCGCTCTTGCTGTTGGGTGATCGCCGCAAGGGGGGCTGCGCCCGATCCTTCGACGATGACTTTGCCGGTCTCCGCCATCGTTTGGACGGCTGATTCAAGCGCGAGCTCGTCGACGAGAATGATGTCGTCAACCAGGCGTTCAATGATCTCTTGGGTCAATTGACCAGGTGCCTTCACGGCGATGCCTTCGGCGATGGTCTCGCCGCCCGAGGTCGGCGCCAGGCCGTGGACCGCTTGATACATGGACGGGTAGAGTTCCGCCTCCACCCCAATGATTTCGATGCGCGGATTGATGTCCTTTGCCGCGACGGCGATGCCGCCAATGACGCCGCCGCCGCCGATGGGTACGACGATCGCATCGAGTTCTGGAACATCGGCCAGCATTTCCAGTGCGATGGTTCCTTGTCCGGCGATGATGTGCGGATCGTCGTATGGGTGCACGAAAACGAGTCCTTCTTTGTCCGCGATTTCGTCAGCATAGGGTTTGGCATCGCTGACGGAATCGCCTTCGAGAACGACGCGTGCACCGAAACCTTGGGTTCGGACGATCTTCGTAAAGGGCGTGCCTTTCGGCATAACGATGGTCGCTGCGATTCCCAAGCGTTGCGCGTGGTAGGCGACGCCTTGCGCGTGATTCCCCGCCGAAATGGCAATGATCCCGTTATTCTTTTCTTGCGCGACCTGCTTCAATTTCACGAACGCGCCTCGGTCTTTAAAGGACCCTGTCCGTTGTAGCGTTTCGAGCTTTAAGAAAATGTCAGCGGCGAGTGCATCGGATAGGCCGCCCGACCGCACGATAGGGGTTCGCACGACTTGACCGTCTAAAGTCTCTGCGGCGTCCCGAATCTCTGAGGCGGTGATTGTCATTGATCTGTTTTGCCCTGCGACGGTTGAAGGACGAGCCGG